>NZ_JACJIT010000009.1:248417-254210 GCF_014138475.1 Agrobacterium sp. RC10-4-1 | reverse complement strand
TATTGTTATTACGATCGACTGCCGCGTCAAAACAAACCCACCCTTTCAATCAATCCTCACTCAGATTCCCGGTTTCCGCACAAAACCCGCATAAATCATCCGTCCAGGCAAAGCAATCATCCAGGTAAACAAGCGAATAAATTATATGTTTGCTCGATTATCCATATTAATATATATGTTTTCATCACCCTCATTTTGTGCCCGGCCGGAATCCTCTTCGCCCCCTCACCGCGTGAAACAACATTCCGTCAAAAAAGTATAAATATAAAAATATATGTATTACTGCGGATTTTATAGCAAAAATATTCCCATCGGCCCACCGCGCGCTGCAGGCGCGTTTCTGAGTGACACCCTCATCAGCACGGTTGCTGATAAATCCGTCAAAACAAAAAATACAAAAATATATAATTCGCAAAACGTAACCGACGAAACAATTCGTCTGCTTTCTACGAACACAAGAGTATCGGGAAGCTTCAAAGCTTTTCCAGCTTGGCAAGAAAAAAACGATCACTCCAAAGAGCCGTGGATTTAAGCTCGGCTGGACGAAGAAACCGTCGAACATCCCCGGCAGCCTCTTTCCAGTCGATACGTTTAATCGTTTCTGAAAGAGCCGCTTTCAGCCAGGCACCATCTACATGGACAGTCTCATCTCCCGCCCACGGACCAGCCTGCATCAGCGCACTGCGCAAAAGGTCCAGATTCGGCGAGACGCTGCGGGACACATACCAGGAGAAGTCGAACCAATCACGCCCCTTGAGAAAACCACGGCATAGAAGAGCGTGTATCTTGAGCGCAAAATTGGAAGGCAAATCCTGATGGCGGACCTCACAATCAGCCGGAAAATCAAGGTAGGTAGTTGCCTCACCCGATCCCGCAGGCGGATTAATGTCAATCTCAAGTTTGATACGAATTGTCTTGGGTCGACCTCTTCCCGCAAATGACAGATCCAACTGGCTCGCGATGGAATCATCCTTGATAACAGCCTGCCGGATCGCTGTATCCATCCGCACCTTGGGATGTGCCTCCAATTCCAGCCCGAACTGGCTGACAACATCCGTCAGAACCTTGAGATAAGGAGACCAGTTGAAACCCGTGTCGGGAGCCCGCAGAAGAAAATCGAGGTCCTCGGAAAAACGCGGCAGGCCATGAAGAATGCGAAGGCTTGTACCACCCTGAAAAAGAGCCACATCGAAAAAATCGCCCCGCCACAAGGCTTAGAGTACGACCTCCTGCAGTATTTCCTTGACGGCATTCTCTTCCTCTATTGCACTTTCCGCCGCGTATCGCCGAAGCTTGTCCCGGATAATCTCAATCATGCCCTGACCTCGACATCATGCAGACGCCGGGAAGGCATCAGAGCACCTTCCAGCGCCCGGAGAAAGACATTCGCAGCCTTGTGCTTGTACACCGGCTTCAATGCCGTAAAATCCGTACGTCGCAATCCGAAAAGGGCATCTTCCTCGATCCTCATACCAATCGTCAGCCATTCAAGCCCGCTCCACTCCACCTTGCGAAGCGCTACCAGATCCATAAGCGCCCGAAGAGGCCTAGCAACGAACGCAATCGAGCCGTTGAGCGGGACACGGTCAACACTCGTCATGAACCGATAATCGTTGACCGCCAGAGGATGATAGCTGAAGGTCCCGAACCCGGGCGTCGAAAAATCCTGGCTTTTGCGTCCAGGTGAAACACTGGCCGTAACAAACACCGCCTCCGGAATCCATCCATGAAACGACAGTGCTGTTTCGAAAGAGATATAGCTGCCCGGCACGAGGTTTTGGGCGACGGCAAACGGATGAACCGGGTCACGTCGATAGCGTCGCGCCAGCACATAACAACCACGCTTCAGGCGGATGAGGGACCCGTCTTTCAAAGCGCGGTTGACAAGGCCATAACGGCGCGCGTCACTGCCGCCCAGCAACTCGGCGAGTTGCCGGTCATTCAGAAAACGATCAGCCAATCCGGCTGCAGAAATCTGGTCAACCAACGACGACATAATTCTTGATACTTCCAATTTATGAAAGTTTCAAGAATTTTTATACAGGTGCCGGAACCCGTTCGCGGCGGGACGCACCTGTTCGAGTATCGAGTTTTTATGGCGAGGACGGCAGGCGTATCGTCGGTTTCGACAACGAACGCGGCAAAGGCGATCGTTGCATCTCGACGGCGACGAGCATCCTTACATGTTCACAACGACCGATGCCCTCCTGTCCGACTTTCGGAAGGAGATAATCAAAAGGAGGAAGAAGCCATGAGAGAAGCCTTGATTCAAATCAGAGCAGACAGCGAAGCTGCCCTCAATGAGGTTTTTGAAAGGGCAACGAACGCCATGCGTTCAGGCAATCCCTCAGAGCCAGTGGCAGTCTTCACCTTTGCGTCGCCCGCACAGCTTTTTTCTGTCATCACCCCCAAAAGGTGGGAATTGATTGAACATCTTCAGAAGATCGGTCCATCGAGCATACGCGGACTTGCCCGATCCGTCGAACGTGACGTTAAGCGTGTCCACGAGGACGTGTCCGCATTGTCGGACTGGGGTATATTCGAACAAACCGAAGACGGAAAGGTTCACGTACCCTACGAAGTCATCCACGCGAATTTCGACCTCAGAGCGGCAGCCTGATCAGGGACCGCAACGCAAACCATCGCCGGGTCTATATGATCGAGGCCCTCAAGATGTCGACGGCGAGGGTTTCCGTAGGAGGCGAGCTTTCGCCCATGCCGTAGGATTATTCCAAGGCGATCGCTTAGTCACGTCTTACGAAATGTCCGCAAGTGCCCAACGCGTCGCGGCGAAGCCGTCGAGCAGGGGCATGATCGATCGCAATCGCCGCCTGACGGCGCACCGGCCAGTTCCTGCTACTCGGCTCGGCTTCCATCAATCTCCTCAAACAATCTGGAGAAACACTGGCTGGCCACATAGCATATCTTGAAATGCAGCCTGTCGATGGATTGGAAGTGCCGGCAAATGCAATGGATAAACTTTGGCTAATCGGTTGATTTCCCGATAGTTTCCTTGCTTTCAGCGACAGTGGGAGCACCACTTCCGACCGCATGGCGGGGGCTTCCTACTGCGGCTGAGGAACACGGTTTACGTCCCGGTGCCCTACTTGGAGGCAACCGCTGCACGAACGTTCATGGCGACGGCATCCAGCATGAAGATATAGCGACTTGCAGCTATAAGGGACACCTTGAATGCCTGTAATTTTGACGCTATATTGCGTCAGTATCTTTGGTAAATTTGAGGAGGCGAACATGGCTCTCGCACAATACGCTGACAAAGGGCTGTTCGCGCCGGGAAAAATCGCCGACGTTCTTCATACAACAAGCGACGATATCGCGCGCAGTGCCGGGTTGGGCAAAGATGCGGTACAGCGCAAAGAACGCATCAAGTCGGACAAAACCCAACGGCGGCTGCGCGAAATGATCGAAGTCATCAACAAGGTTGAGGCCCGTTTCGGGTCTGCGCTCATGGCATATGCGTGGTATCGTTCACAGCCTCTCTCAGGCTTTTCTGGCCACACAGCAATGCAGCTAGTTCGAGACGGGCGCGCTCACGAAGTACTCGAATACATCGACGCGATCGACGCTGGCGTACATGCCTGACCCTTGATGAAGTACCAGGGCAAGCTCTACCGAGCCCTTAATCCGGTTTATGCTCGTGAGCCGCTGTCCGGACGAGGAGCCGAGCTTTATGGCGGCAGATTCAATCCAAAAGGTATGCCTGCCCTCTACACGTCAGTGACAGTCATCACGGCATTGAAGGAAGCAAATCAGGCGGGCAGCTTACAGCCCACAACTCTTGTCTCCTACGATGCGGACATCACACCGCTGTTTGATACTCGCGATGGCGCCCTGCTTCATGATCATGGCATTGAAGCTCAAACGCTCGGTACCGCGACCTGGAGAGACGACATGAACGTCTTCAGTGAAGCGCCCACACAGCGTCTTGCCCGGACTCTGAAAAACGAGGGCTTTTGCGGTTTGATCGTCAGAAGCTTTGCTCCAGGCGCGACCGATGCCGATATCAACGTCGTCCTCTGGACATGGGGGGACATTCTCCCGCATCAGTTGATCCTGATCGATGATGAGCAGCGCTTGTCGCGCTGAACACGCCTGGAAACCGAGCGTAGCAGACTGATGGAACGTTGCTTTCCGTCAACCTCCGCACCGATAATCCCAATCTGCACAAACGGCACGCAACCCCGGATTTCCGCTCCCGGCCACCGACGATCCGGAAAGACAGGCCAGCATGATGCACGCCTTGTATTATACTTCCGGAAAATCCACGAAAGTTAAGAAAGAAAGAGGAATAATCGACAGTTCCATTGCCGAGCTCATCCGCGACGCCAACAGGCTCGATCACCTCGATGGCTGCCAGAAGCAGCATATGCTCGAATGCGCGGTCACAACAATTCGCAACATGCGCGAAACAAACGGTATGCCGTCCGGCGCCGGCCGTGACAGTCTCCTTGACCTCCACACCGTTGCCCTCTCCATCGGACGCGGATGGCGCAGCGATGAAGAAATCCGGAACGCCCTGCTGCAGGCAGCCGCCATGATCCGCGACCTGCATATCATCCTCGACAGCAAAACCGAATCAGCCTCGTCAAACCTGCCGGACCAGCTTCGTCAGCGACGCGTCATCCCCATGATCCCGGTATCAAGGCCGTCATCATTATGGCCGCGCAGTCTGCCAGAACGCTGCCGTTTGCTGCACGCTCTGACCAGCCTCAACCGTCGCGCCGGACCGCGAACAAAACCGGCAGACCCCTCCCGCACAATCCTGCGAAGTTCCCGTGCGGCGGCCGGAATGGTCGCCTGCCCTTTGTCGGTGACTGTCCTTGTCATTCCGTCGGGCCATCTGCATCGGCGCCGGACATCCGCCGGCGGAATACGGTGGATGCATGAACGCTTTTCACGCTCGGGCGGCGACAGCGGTTTTGAAACCAGGGGTACGGGAGGTCGCTATGCTGGCTAAAGTCACACCGAATACCGTCAGCCGTGCAGGGCAAGACGAAGCGGGCGCTCGAGGCCCACAACCCGTCACCATCGAAGCGATCAAACGCGACTACGAAGAGCGAGGGATCATTTTCGTCAACGACGATCCTATACCGTATGGTGGACCGGGGTAAGGCTCAGCAAATAGTGAAAGGTTGAAGTTCCGCCTCTTCCCAAGTCAGTCTGCCGCGACTGGTTTATCGAACTGAGATAAGATCACAACCCGCGCGCTATGACGAGCATTTCACGCAGATCAAACGGCGGAACAAAATCCGACACCCCGAACACTACCCGCATCTGCAGTTCAACTTTGGAATGTATTGACCCGTCCAGGATTGCAGACGTGTAGCGACGTAACGCACCATCGATGCGCACGCAGTTCGACCAGAATGGCGTTCGTCGTTAAATACGGCAGGATAGGCAATTGGTATACCGCCCGGTCCGAACGCCAAACTTATGTCCCAACCCGACATCGATGGGAGGACCGTCCTGACTCCTTTCAACAGATGAAGATGAGCCATCATGCGCACATCCGCAGCGTGTGGAACGGTCTCTCTTTCCGCCCGATAACCGCTGCTACCAAAGCATTGCTCGACATGTGAACGCGCAAAAATACAAGGGTGGGAGGATAGGAGGATAGGAGGATAGGAGGATAGGAGGATAGGAGGATAGGAGGATAGGAGGATAGGTGAACAGGTGAACAGGTGAACTGGCGAACTGACGATCAGGAGAACAGGAGAACAAGAGAACAGGAGAACACGAGAACACGAGAACAAGAGAACAGGAGAACACGAG
>NZ_JACJIT010000009.1:0-248319 GCF_014138475.1 Agrobacterium sp. RC10-4-1 | reverse complement strand
AGAACAAGAGAACAAGAGAACAAGAGAACAAGAGAACAAGAGAACAAGAGAACAAGAGAACAAGAGAACAAGAGAACAAGAGAACAAGAGAACAAGAGAACAAGTCAACAGGTGGACAGGTGGACAGGTGATAGGCGAGTACCGTCTGGAACAATATTTGGCAAGCAACGACCCGAATACCGGTCCTCACGGCAGCCTCGGCCGCTCCGGGCTCAAGGAACCCACGCTTGAGTTCAGGAAGTCACCGCAATAACGGAAGCTTTGACGAAGCGGTTCGCGACCGCAAACCTGCACAAAGAGGATCTGGGCAGGCTCCGAATTACGGCAGTCGCGCATGTCCCCGTTAAATGGATCTACCCGATGGCCAGACTGGAGGGGGCGCATCGTGCTGCACTGGTTGAAAAGCAGATCCTTGCCCTTGGCCAGATGCAAGGCTTGTGAATGTGAATCCAGGCCGGCTTCCTTAACTAGTTTGCTATCGTCTCTTCAGTTTCCGCATAAGTGTCGAGTGCTGCCTCCGCCCGACACTCGGCGAGCTGCCGTTCGGCTCGCGAGGAGCCCGTGTTTCTCACGTATCGCGGTCATGCACTCGATCGGCGGAACCTCAGACGTAGAAAAAGGTTGAATTCGTGATTTAAGAAAAGGATTGACCAATGAAGATGGGCGAGCTCTCCAGGAAACTCAGCAAGATCGACTTCTGCATGTTCAACACACACGATCCCGCCGGGCAGATCAATAGTCGACCAATGAGCAACAACGGCGATGTGGAATATGATGGTGACTCATGGTTCTTCTCCTATGAAGACACGAAGAAAGTCCAGGAGATAGACAAAGACTCATCGGTTACACTGACTTTCACTGCTCCACCCGGTATTCTTGGCAAACCTGGGATATTTGTTTCTGTAAACGGTCAGGCGAGCCTGATCAGAGACAGGGCCGAGTTCGACGCCCATTGGACGAGTGGACTGGACAGGTGGTTTCCGCAGGGCGCCGACACACCACGTATAGTTCTGATCAAGGTGTCGGCACGCACGATCGAGTTCTGGGATGGCGAGGATAATGGAAAAATCGAACTGGCAAGCGATGCCGCCATGAAAGGTGCGGTATGAGTGACGCAGCTTGTCGAGCTCGACGACCCGGGATCTCGGTAACTGAACGTCCTCAGTTGGGTTAGAGCCTGTCTACGACTAATCTGACCTGTTCGCCACCTTTCAGGGCATCCAGATCCGGGATCGAGGAGCTTTCCCGAGACTCCCGGGGGAGACATGCCGGCCCTTCGCCCTCTATTGCCGCGTGTGCTCCCATCGTCCCAACGGGAGACCAGGATCAAGCTCGGTCCCGAGCAGCGTTGGCACCAATTGGAGATATCGCGGCTAGCAGGTGCATGATGCGTGCCTCAAATTTAACTTCCGGAAATTCATCAAGGCCCTGATAAAGAGGGACTAAAAAGGAAAACCGTGACAAAATCCCCGCCTCGGGGCCCCACGCACCGTGATGCATCGGCGTCACAGCCCGGTGCCAACTTCGGGGCCAGAAGCTCACCTTCAGGGTCTTCCATTGACGCCCGTCAGCCGACCCGGCAACCTCACGCAATGACCGAGACCAACAACTTCATTGCCGAACTCATTCGCGACGCCAACAGGCTCGATTACCTCGACGGCTATCAGAAGCGGCGTATGCTCGAACGGGCCGTCACGACAATTCGCGACATGCGCGAAACAATCGGTATTCCATCCGGCCCTGGCCGTGACAGTCTCGTTGATCTCCACACCGTTGCACTCTCGGTAGAACGCGGATGGCGCAGCGATGAGGAAGTGCGAAACGCCCTACTTCAAGCAGCCGCCATGATCCGGGACCTGCATATCGTCCTCGACAGCAAAACCGAAATCAGCCTTGTCCAACCTGCCGGTTGAAAGCGTTGCAGCTCGCCTGACCGGCGGCACCAGAGCCGAAACCGCCCCTGAAACCGGTGAGTAATCACAAATGCTAAGACTCGCGCATTCCTACGCTTCAGGCGAGGTCAGAGCGACCGTTGGAAAATACGATCGGTAACGAGCCACATCTCGCGTCAACAAGGGAAAGTTTTGTATTGCCGCGTGGGCGCCGACAAAAAAAGTCAGGCAAAACACCGGTACGGGTGCCGCCACCGCGGCGATATCTGGTAAAGGCCTTTCCCGCCAGAAATAACGCTGCGCGAGGGAAAGGGCCGAACTTCAGCCCAGCCTAATCAACAAAAGCATCACGTTCTTCTATCCGCTCATATCGAACAGATAGTTCCGCGTAGACAACGTCATTGATGAACAGCGGACCCGAAACGCTCGCCAACTCGAGCTGCTCAATCGACCAGTCGGCCCAAACCGGGTCGTCCGTCACAAGATCAAGCAGGACATTTGTATCGACAAGCGTCACTCGTCACCACGGGTCAGCGCCATGATGGCGTCGGTACCCAGACCTTCACCAGCATGTCCGCGCAGCTTGGCGAAACGCGTGAGTGGCTGTTTCTTGTCTGCCCTGACGAGAACTATCCTTCCATCGGGGGCCCGAACAAAATCGACCGAGCTTCCTGGCGAAATCCCTAAAAGCTCACGTACGGCTTTTGGAATGGTGACCTGCCCTTTGGCCGTTACCGTTGTTGCCATCTCAAACTCCCGTAATACCGGCGTAGAAGATGGTATTACTTCTGTGCCTCTGTTTCAACCAATCTCGCGATGAAATCAGTCACCAACGCCCAGCCACCAGATCATACCCGACAACTTTCCCACTGCGCAGATTAGTACTTCATTAACCATACCGGACCACCCTTCTCTCACAGCAACGATGGAGGTTGGCTATGGCTTACGACTGGGACCGCAATGAACGCGACGGCCGGTTCGATGAACTGGCGGCAGGACTGATATTCTTCACAATAATCACCCTGCTTCTGCTGTCGGCTTATCTGGTAACGGGCCTTGCCGCATAGGCATGGCGTGCTTCTGTCTCGCCGCCGCAGGGCGCCAAAGGCCCGGCGACGACCTGGTCACCAAAGACCGTTGCCGCGCCCTACCGAGCCCTTCACGCCGCTTACACGGCGATCCTGCCCCTTCCCTCCCGAAACCGCCTCTCGCGCGTCTTCGGCCGCAGCAGGCGGATACGCGACTGCGGCTCAATCACGGACCAGTAAGGCTGGATCAGTTCACGCAGCATGCGGCGCAGTTCCGGCCAGGGGGTCTCTTCCTTGCGAAGCTCCGGATCGTACATCACCAGCATGCAATGAAGCTTGGCGGCGATATCGTGGATGTAGTAGGGCTGCAGCGAAATCAGGACGCGCCCGGCAATGCCCTCGAACCGGGCAAGATCCTGCGCCTTCGCAAGGCTTGCGCTGTAGCCGATACGACGGTCGGCCGCATTCCATCTCCGTCTCAGCCTCAGCAACTCCAGACGCGCGCTCTCTGCCGCATCGGTGCCAATCCGCGGCGCCAGTTCCCTGATCTCCTCGAAAGAGGATACGGTACAGACCGACGTCCCGCCATCGTCGACGGTTATCACGACGGAAGGACGACCGCCGGTTTCTTCCAGCAGTCGCGCCTCGAGTTCCTGGCATTCGCGCTCGGCGGCAAGGCGCTGCCGATACATGTCGTACCAGTCCGGCCACAGCTCCTTGGCATGCACCGGTCCGGCAATGGTGCGCGAGGGAAGATCGTTAAGCAGCATCGGCAGGATCCGTGCCGCCAGCGGCAAAAGATTGCGCCGGTTGATCACGCTTGGCAGGTTGTCGACAAACGTCTCGTTGGGGAATGCATTTGCGCACGAAATTTTAGGTAAAGTTCTGCTATTCTCAGAATCAGCCATGATCCAAGCTCCAGCTAGCTAGATTGTGGTCAGGTCGGGTTAGGCGGTAGGACGCCTGACTCGGCCGCCTGCATAACGCAGACATCTGATAGTAACTGGAATTGATAGCGAAGCAATATTTTTCGCTAAATTATGGCGATTTTTCATGTTTTCTGTTCAAGTAAGGATGGCGCGTGCCGCGTTAGGATGGGGAATTGTCGAACTTGCGGAACACGCCGGAATATCGACAAACACCCTAGTCCGCCTAGAAAAAGGTGAGGACCTCAAGGAATCAACGATCGAGAATATACGCTTTGTTTTAGAACAAGCCGGCGTGAAGTTCGTCGACAACGACGTCACGTTTGGTGTTCTCGTCAACAAAGACGATTACATTCCGTCGTCGTAAATCGCCTACACATATAACGGCGAGTTACGGCACCGAGCGAGCATCTTCGCTAAAGAGCGAAATTGCACCTGATCCTTTCCCTAAATTGCCCCATATCAGACTTTTGAGCGCACTCTTTATCACGCAAACAGCGAGATCGGCAGCAGGCGGTTGACGATCGATCCGGTGGAATGAAGGATTGCGCAATGACCATTTATAACAACCTTTCCGGCCACATACTCCTTCTCTCCGGCCATCCCGGCTCCGGCAAATCGACCGTCGCCGAAGCGCTCGCGCATTTGCCTGGTGTGCCAAAGGTGCATTTCCACAGCGATGACCTATGGGGATATATCAAGCATGGCCGCATCGATCCATGGCTACCGCAATCCCATCAGCAGAACCGCATGATCATGCAGATCGCCGCCGACGTTGCCGGTCGCTACGCCGGGGCGGGTTACTTTGTGATCCTTGACGGCGTCGTGCGACCGGACTGGCTGCCGGCCCTTACAGCACTTGCCCGGCCGCTGCATTACATCGTTCTGCGCACAACACCGGCAGAGGCAATCGAACGCTGTGTGGCCCGGGGTGGCGGCAGCCTGAGCGACCCCAATGTCGTGGCCGATCTCCACTCGCAGTTTGCCGATCTCGGCGCCTTTGAGCACCACGTCCTACAAGTGTCTGGCAAGGACAAGGATCAGGCTCTGCAGTCGGCCATCAATGCGCTGCAATCGGCACGTTTCCGTATCGATAGTTTGGATGAAAGTAATCGATAACGAACGTGCAGGATGAAACAAACGTGGCTGTACCGACCCTTTACCTCCTTCGTCACGGCGAAACCGTCTGGAACTCTCTTGGCCGGTTTCAGGGGCAACTGGATTCACCGCTCACGCAGCGTGGCATCGAGCAGGCGGATCATGTAGCTCACCTGCTCCGCGACACGCTCTGCAACGATGACCAGTTGTTCCAGATGCAGATCAGTCCGCTTGGGCGAGTGCGCCAGACCGCGGAACGCATAAAGGCAAAGGTGCCGCTCCCTTATATAGAAGATAACAGACTGGTTGAGGTTACGACCGGCTCCTGGGACGGCATGACGCGATTTGAGATCGACAACGAGTTTCCCGGGCATCTTGACGGGTCCAACGCTTTCGACTGGTATTTCAGGGCGCCAGACGGTGAGAGTTTCAACGACGCCTGCAAGCGCGCGACGTCATGGATCTCGGATATCCGGCATCCGACAATCGCCATTTCCCATGGTCTGTTCGGGCGGATCCTTCGCGGCGTGTTTCTCGGACTTTCGAAGCGGGAGATGCTCGCACTTCCCGTTCCCCAGGACGGCTTCTGGCGACTGCATGACAGCAGTTGCGAACTCGTTACCGATTCCCCGTCCATAGCTGCACCTGATCAGTGACGGGGCACAGTTCGCTGTCGCAACGGACTGCGAGCGTCGCGCAAACTGCTGACTTCGTCCCCCGGCGTCGAAACACGCTTGACCTTCGATCGATACGGAGAACACATGCCGACACTTCAGGACATCTATCTGGCTTACCTCGACTGCCTCAACCGCCAGGCTTTCGATGAACTCGGCACCTTCGTCGCCGACAATGTCGAACACAATGGCCGGCCGTTCGGGCTGTCAGGCTATCGCGACATGCTGGAGAACGACTTTGCCGACATTCCCGACCTGCGGTTCGAGGCGGAGATCCTTGTCAGCGACGCGACAAGGGTTGCCGCCCGGCTTTCGTTCGATTGCACGCCCAAATCCACCTTCATGAGCCTTCCGGTCAATGGCAGGAGGATTCAGTTCTGCGAGCATGTGTTCTACGAATTTGAGAACATGAAAATCCGCAGCGTCTGGTCGGTGATCGACAAGCCCGCAATCGAACGTCAACTTGGCTGAGAGCCCTGGCCTTGCAAAGACATCCGCGGCCGGCAAAGGTCCGTAATATTACCCTGACGCGCGCGAGCGCAAGCGACTTCCCACCGCGCCCGGGCAGCCTCGAATTTATGCAGACCGCTGCACGGATCGCAGGCGTTGCACAAAAGTTACATCATTTTTCAGGCAAAAAGCATATGAATGATCTCTCATGTAAGGGAGTTCAGCGACTATGAAGAAAATCGTATCGACTATCGCATTCGTGCTCGCGGCATCGACTGCAATGGCTGCCGATGCCGTATCAGAAGTTCCTGCAGCCCCGGCAGCAGAGGTTGCGCCGCTGTTCAGCTGGACCGGATTTACCGCCGGTGTGCAGGCTGGTTACGGTTGGAACAACAATGACGCTTCGATCGTCGGCCTTCCCGGCGAAACGTCCGCAGACTTCGACGGCGCTCTCGCCGGCGGCTTCGTCGGCTTCAACTATGACCTTGGCAACAGCTGGGTCGTTGGCCTCGAGGCTGACTTCGAAAAGAACTGGGGCGATGATTCCGCCAACATTCTCGGCACGGGCTTCGACTACGGGTTTGACTGGCAGGGTTCGGTTCGTGGCCGCGTCGGCTACGCATTTGACCGTGCCCTGGTATACGGTACCGCAGGCTGGGCCTATGCTCGCGGCTACGCGGAAGTTCCGGGCATTGCCGACGTGAAGGAAACCTTCAACGGCTACACCGTCGGCGTTGGTCTCGACTATGCATTTACCGACATGGTGTTCGGACGCGTTGAGTACCGTTACACCGACTTCGGCGACAAGGATTTCAACTTCGGTGGCGCTGCAATCAACGCGGATGTCGACCAGCATGCAATCCGCGTCGGCCTCGGCGTAAAGTTCTGATCCACCCGGACAGCAACAGCAAAAGCCCGGCCATCGTGCCGGGTTTTTTCGTTATGGACAATGGCTGATCATGCAGGTCAGGTCAGGTCAGGTCAGGACCGGACCGGACCGGACCCGGCTTGACACGCTCCTTCTGCCGCTGGCAACGCTCAACCAGTCTCATCCGTCGTTCTCCGTTGTGCAACTCCTCAAGCAGTTTTCGATCGTCACGTAGTGCCATCTCTGACAGGCCCCAAGAGATCCCGCAGAATCTGCACGTCCGGTTCGCGATTGCTTTCCGAAGTTCGCTGATCACCCATGTGCCCGGCAGCATCTTGTGTCGTACATCAAGCCGTTGTTCCTGAGCCGCAAGCCTTGCCATCTGCGAACGCTTGCGTGCCTCCAGTTCCTCGATCCGAAGGGCAGCCGGTTTACGCGCCATCGCGGGTTTCTTCGCACGCTGAAGCGCGCTCGTTCGTCAACAAGCTTCACCCTGAGCAGATAACCGCCCTCGCAACAGCGTCTGATGTTTATGGTCGGCGGGCACCAACGAAAGCGCCCGGTCCTGCAAAGCCGAAGTGGCGCGTATCGAAACCCGGCTCATGCAGGCAAGCAAAAGACCGAGCTTTGCCCAAGGCGACCAGCCATCCTGTTCACTGCCGGCAGCCATAGCCTCTTCCATCATCACCTGCATTTGCCTCGAGGCATCGTCGGACACATCTGTTTCCCCGCCGGGCGTTTGCTCTGCCTGTACTATTGTGGCGACGATCGGCACTGCCGGCCCTGGGCTTTCACAGCCCCTCATTATGACGGTGTTTGTGCGCCCCGGCCTGGCTCCCGCTCTTGCCTTCCCCCTTCCAAACCTGCCCGCATCATCCACGCTAGACAACAAGCTTTTCCCCTCGATGCAGGGTAGCAGGGTCAGCTCGCAACACATGCTGCTGCAGATCTGCAGATAGCCACCCGTCCCCGTCCCGTTAGACTGAATTCGATAAGGGCGCACTTACGAGTTGCACCCTTGTTGCAAGCAAAACCGCCTCCCTGCGGGAGGGATCTGCGCCGAAGTTGGCGACCGAGCCCCGGCACCGGCGCAGGGTTCTTCAGCTGGCGCATTTTAGCTGGAGACGGCATGGCGATCTATCATTTCAGTGTAAAACCGATCGGCCGCAATGCAGGCAAAAGTGCGGTCGCCGAATTCCAATCGGTTTTCATCGTAACCTCTTTACAAATGACAAAGCTCTCCACTCTCAGCTTTGGTCCACCACCGCCTCCGACGTCACTACCTCATCCTCTGGAATGAACCCGCCGATCTGGCGTTTCCACAGGCGTGCAAACAACCCATCCTGCTCGACCAGTTCCTCGGGCCGCCCCTCTTCAACAATCCGGCCGTGGTCAAGGACGATAATACGATCCATGCTGGCGATGGTGGACAAACGGTGGGCAATGGCGATCACCGTTTGCCTTCCATTACCAGATTCAGCTTTTCCTGAATGGCAGCTTCGGACTCGCTGTCGAGTGCGGATCCCCCGGCAGAATTCAGTAGTGAATCGATATTCCAAACACGATAAAGCACAACTTTTGATCGATGCGGCAAACTGAAAATTCTGCTCCTATTGCGCCTTTGGAATAAATCCCACAGCAAATCCGAACAATCGGCCAATTTTCATTAAAGTTTCAAGCGTTGGATTCGCCGCCCCGGCTTCTATTTCAGCAACCTGGCGCCTGGTGAGCGATAGCGTCTTGGCGAATTCGTCCTGCGTTAAACCAAGTCCTCTTCGGATTTCAACAACAGCCTCAGGTAACCTTAAGTCGCCCTTTCGAGCGCGTTCCGCCAGTGTTCGCCGGTTCTCAAGAATTTCCTCTTTCGTTGGCTTTCTCCATCGAGCCATTCAGCTGTCCTCCGGCATCACTGGCACGCCGCCAGAACGCTCTCCGCGATTTCAATGCAGCGTCCCATTGCACGCTCTAGAACTTCCGGAGACCCACCCATATCTTTCGCCATAGCCGGTGTTTGCCGGAGGTATTCGGCAAACACGGAAAGCTCAGCCGCGACCGCATTATGGTCAGCAGGATCAGGCATCAGTTCGCCGCAAATGTGCTTCCAGTCGGGAAGATGATCGCGACCGCCGTCACGCATTATCGCCCAGCGGGTGGAACGAACTATTCCCTCCTTGGCGAGCCGCATTGGTGCGAAATCAAAGAGCGGAGACAGGCGGATCGTGCCGTCCTGATGCTTGCTGAGTGCAGAATTCCGACCGTGATTGTCGGGATTGCCGAGGGCCAGGTTGGCGATGTCGCGCTTTATGTATTCAACAATGTCTGCAAATGGATCAGCCGAATATTGGCGCAGAACGTCGATATAGGCCTCATGCGTGCCGACATGGCCGAAATCGGCAACGCCGATCGCGGACACTAGGCTTTCTTGGCCCAGCCTGACGGTTCCGACGCCTTCTTTGTTCTTCCGGTCGAACCGGGGAATGATCAGGACACCTTCGGCATAGGCCGAGGGTTCGCTAACATTCAGACTGATCTCTTGAGCGATCCGCGAATAGAGGGCTTCGCCTTCGAGGATCAGGCGGTCTATAGGCTCGTTGCTGCGGACCAGCTTGACGATCACGTGGCGCACGGCCTCATCATCGGTCACGAAGCTGTCGGGATAATAGAGCCCGTCATTCGCCTGCGTCATAGAGACCTTCGGCCATTCGCCTTGCAGGCCGCTTGAGCCGGAGGCCAGCATTCCAAAGCGGTCAGCGACTTCCATGAAGCGATCCGACCGCTCAAGGATTTCCGCTTCTGTCACCCCTTGGCGCTCAACACCACGCAGCCGTTGCACTTCGGCATCCGCCGCTTCTTTGATGCGGATATTGCCTATGCCACCAGTCGCCGATCGCAGAAGCAGCGGGAGATCAGAGGCGCGCGAGCCTTCAGCAAGGCCGAGGTGCTCGGCAAGCTTTCGCCTTGCATGCCCCTGCGGCATAAGATCCAAGAGGAAGGGCGGCCAGTTGCGGCTATATCGGTTTTCGAGATCGACGGGGTAACGAACTGACAAGGCGCGATGGTCGCGGACTATTTTTCCAGCCGCAAACTCCGCCGATGCGACAGTGACGAAATAGTCGAGATCATAATCGACGATGGACGCGCCCTGGAAGCCGGCCGCGTCGTCCTTGAGTTCCAATGTCGCGGCGTGATGCCACTTACCGTCAAAATGGATTTGGAGGGTTAGACGCATTAATTGACCCTTTCAATGGTTCAAATAATGCATTTTTAGAAATTATTCAACCCATTAAAGTGGGTTGAATAATTGCGGTCAGAACTGCCAGCTACCGAAGCGGTCGTTAAAGGTTCTTACCCGGCTGACCATCTTCCGGCCACGCAACGCACTGCCGCACGCGAACAGAGTGAGCGACAGGCTGAGCACTGGTGTCATCCAAGCTTCGGAGCCGCTGTTTGCGTCGAACAGGATGAGCGAAACGGCTCCCATTGCAGCGAAGAAGACCATTCCGAAACCGTATTGCTTTGAAAGGCTCGCAAGCCGGGCCGAATGTTGGGCATAGCGCAATTGCCTCGCCAACCTTCGCTTTTCGGAGGCCAGTTGATCACGCTGGCGTCCAATCGCGTAGAAACCCTGTTCGATATTCTTTTCAAAGCTCGACTTACTCATATGACCTCAGATATTTTTCTGCAATTTCCTCTGTGAATTCGCCGTGCTGTTCGGCGTAGTCGATTAGAACCGGATGAGCTTCAAGCGCTTATCCGGTTCCACCTGACAGTTTTCCCGTACGATAAAGGCATCAACTTGGTTCGTGACCTCGTGATAGAGATCAACCGTGTCACGATTGTAGGGGCTGCCTTCCCCGGTCATCATCCAGACTGGATTGACGTTGAACTTTGTGTAGAGCGAGCGCAGCACGCGAACGGGGATCTCTCGTTGGCCGCTTTGAGATTGATGGGATTCTTTCGGATTCATATCATTCTATCATCAGTTGGAGGTGAATT
Source organism: Agrobacterium sp. RC10-4-1 (assembly GCF_014138475.1). Classification (NCBI taxonomy): domain Bacteria; kingdom Pseudomonadati; phylum Pseudomonadota; class Alphaproteobacteria; order Hyphomicrobiales; family Rhizobiaceae; genus Agrobacterium; species Agrobacterium sp. RC10-4-1. Next base: position 237,387 of record NZ_JACJIT010000009.1, on the reverse strand, counting down.
TCCAATGCAGGCGCAACTCTTGTCCCGCAAACAACTCGCTGACCGCTCTGGATGGCCGGTCGCACGCATCCGGAACCTAATCGCCAAGCAGGAAATCCGTCATGTGCGGATCGGCGGAAGCCTGTTTCCGCCCGAAAACGCCGTGGATGAGTATCTTGCGGCGAATATGGTCGAGCCCAAGCAGAAGGCTTTGGCGCTTGCTGACAGCACCTCCAGAGCGTGAGGAGCGGCACATGAAGCAGCAAGCTGAAGCGCTGGCCCCACGGCCCATTTACAAGGTTGCGGTCAGCCGCGTCCGTGCGGCGGAACTTCTCGACGTCTCGACGGGCACCTTTGACGACTGGGTTCGCCGTGGCCTGATGCCCAAAGGTGTAAAGATCGGCGCGTTGCGCCGTTGGGATGCCGAGGAAATCCGGGCGTCTTGGTACGACATCAAAGAACAGGGCTTGAGCGGAGATGAAGACGATGGCGAAAACCCGTTTGATCATGCGGTCGGGTAATCAGCGCGTCCCCTTCAAATATTGCTCGCGGGATATCGATCGGCACGGCAACGAACGGTTCTATCTCCGCCTGCCAGGCATGCCCAAGTACCGGATGACGTCCGCATATCTGGACGAGGCCGGCAGCATCACCCAGGCATTTACGGAAGAGTATCACCGCGTGCTGGCTGGCGATCGTGGCGAGAAAGCCGTGCCGATTTCGCGCCTAGAGCCCGGCTCGGTTCGCTGGCTGTCGAGACTATTATCGGTCCAAGGCGTTGCAAAGCCAGTCTCCGGCCACGCAGAAAGACAAGAAAAGCGTCCTCAATCGCTATTGCGTTAACGTGGGCGACCTGCCGTTCAAGAAGATCCGCAAATCCGAAATCGAAGCTAGCCAGATGAAGCGCAGCGGCACGCCCGGCGCGGCTGACAAGTTGGTCATATACGCTAGAACTCACCATTCTCTAGTTGAGTCATCATAGACAAAAAATTGGTCCGTCTGGCTCTGGCCTAGACCGTCGATCGTTTTCAAAGGCGCAGAAGCGTCGGCATTCGTCTGATTTCCAGCCATGTGCCCCGATAGTGGCCGAGATCAACGGCAACGGGCTTGGGGGCAGCAGTGGCGAGGGTCCGCAGATTTTCCGTCCTCTGGGGCGCCATTCGCTGAAAGAGATTGCAATTGCGGCTGTGCTGGCAGCGTCCGGCTTGGCAGCGGTCATTCTCCTCGTTCGTCTCACCCGTTTGGACAAAGGCCTTGCCGCCCACCAGAGCGTCAACGCTGCTCAGAGACCTCGGTCTGGCGTTTTGTCGCCGTCGTTGGCCTTCAATCAGGCCAACAAGCGGTCAGCACTATCATCGACAGCGGGCTCACGCTGTAACCTAGTATAAGGGGGCTAGCGCGACGCTTCGCCGGCAGGATGAGCGATCATGGCCTCCCCACAGCCTTACAGCGTGCCATCATCGTAATGCGTGAAACCGCCGAACAGCCGCTCAGATTGCCCATCATTGCCGACCGTGTTGCGGTTTCAGAGCGCAGTATGGATCGCCTGTTTCACCAATATCTTGGCATGTCCGCGGGCCAGTACTACAGCCAGATCAGACTCTCTCATGCCCGCGCACTCGCGGTGGAAACCAATCTGTCGCTTTATGAAATTGCTTTTCGCACAGGGTTTTCCTCGCCCTCCACGCTTGCGCGTGCCTATCGGATGAAATTCGGAAAAACGCTTCGTCAGAAGAAGGCAAAGGCTACCTCCACATGACCCGTTTGCGCCGTTCAGACGAGACTTGCCCGAACAGGCACATTGCTGAAGATGGGCTGATGTCGAAACGGTGGATTTCGGCATCCACGGGACGGGACCTCGGTCCGCAACAGGAAGTTGGTCGCCCACAAGCTTGATCACAGTCGCACATCGCCACGATAAACGTTCGGCGTCGCTCCCGTTAACCTGCCAAATATTTTTCGGAATGCTGCCGGATCAGCATAGCCGACCGCCCAGGCAATGCTCTCGACCGAGCCATTCGTCGTCTCAAGCAATTGCCGCGCCTTCATGATGCGCACGTTTTGAAGATATTCCGTCAGTTTCAATCCTGTCGCACGTAAAAAGCGACGCTGGAGTGTCCTTTCTGAAAGATGCACGCTGTCTGCCAGTTCCCCGATCGATTTTTGCAGCTCTGGCGCTGCATGGAATTGATGCTGGATTTGGCGAACTTCTTTGTCGCCATGATCAAATCGCGGGATGAAAGTCTTGTATTGGCTCTGGCTGCGCCGAGGCGGATCCACGACCAGAAAGCGTGCTGTCTCCAGCATTACAGTCTGCCCAAGAAGCTTCTCAACGAGAAGCAGGCCGAGATCGGCCCAAGCCAGAATGCCGCCGGCGGTGATCACGTCACCATCGTCAATGATCATGTTATCGGGCAAAACGTCTATTTTGGGAAATCGCTCGGCAAGTCTCTCGGCAAAGGCCCAGTGGGTTGTGGCGCGCCGTCCATCGATGAGCCCCGTTTCAGCGAGAACGAAAGCTCCGGCGCAGATCGAGCAGACAGTCACACCAAGTGCATGCTGGGATGAAAGCCATTTTGATGCAGGCCGCATGCTTTGCATCTTCTCAGGCATGACGATGCTCGGTGGCGCGATGATGTAGCTCAACGAATGCGATGCTCCGGTTTCCGAATCCCAGGTGCAGGAAACCGCACCATCCTCAACCGTCCAGTGACTGACACGGATTTTTCGAAGGCTTGTTGGTTCCTGCAAATCCGTCGCCCAATCGCCGGCGACACGGAATAAGTCCGTCAGTCCGTAGACCGCAGCCAGCTGACAATCCGGATAGATCAGCAATCCCACCTCGATGAAGTCGACCGGTTTGAGATTTGTCACTTTTGCCTCTGAGAAAGTCATTTACGCCACGTGCCTGTGTTAGCGGATGGCGCTAGCTTGTTCAAGTCAACAACCAAGGGCATTCAAAGACAAAGCTCGACAGGAGATATGTATGACATCTGATGCAGATCGGTTTTTCGTGTCGAGACGCAGCGTACTGATCGGTAGCATCGCGCTTGCCAGCGTGGGCATTCCGACGATCGCCTTCTCGCAGACCCCTTCCAGTAACCATTCAGCACAAGGAGAAATTGACATGGGTTTCGTAACAACCAGGGACGGCACTGAGATTTTCTACAAGGACTGGGGCCCGAAGGATGCCCAGCCGATCGTTTTCCACCATGGCTGGCCGCTCTCGTCCGATGACTGGGATGCGCAGATGCTGTTCTTCGTCTCCAAGGGTTTTCGTGTTGTCGCCCATGACCGCCGTGGTCATGGCCGTTCCGCCCAGGTTGCCGATGGTCACGACATGGACCACTACGCCGCCGACGCCTTTGCCGTCGTTGAAGCGCTCGATCTGAAGAATGCCGTGCATATCGGCCATTCCACCGGCGGCGGCGAAGTTGCCCGTTATGTCGCCAAGCATGGCGAACCCGCTGGCCGTGTCGCCAAGGCCGTTCTCGTTTCCGCCGTACCACCGATCATGGTCAAGACCGAAGCCAATCCGGAAGGCCTGCCGATGGAGGTTTTCGACGGCTTCCGCTCATCGCTTGCCGCAAACCGCGCGCAGTTCTTCCGTGATGTCCCGGCAGGCCCGTTCTATGGCTTCAACCGCGACGGCGCGACCGTGCATGAAGGCGTGATCCAGAACTGGTGGCGTCAGGGCATGATGGGTGGTGCAAAGGCCCATTACGACGGCATCAAGGCCTTCTCGGAAACCGACCAGACCGATGACCTGAAGAATATCAGCGTTCCGACGCTTGTTCTGCACGGTGAAGACGACCAGATCGTTCCGATCGCCGACTCCGCCCTGAAATCGGTGAAGCTGCTGAAAAACGGCACACTGAAGACCTATCCCGGCTTCTCGCATGGCATGCTCACCGTCAATGCCGATGTGCTGAACGCCGACCTGCTGGCCTTCATCAAGGGCTGATACTTTTGCGACATCAGAATGCGGCCGATCATTCGGCCGCATTTTATTTGGGCAAGGTGAGATGGCGTCACTTGGTCGCGGGACAGGAAGCAAGGACCGCGTCGGAAATTCACAAAATCCGCAGTGGCGCTCCGTTTAGCCATGCGACGAGATTGTCCACGGTATCTCGATAGAAAATCCGGTATGAGTTTTCGGTAACAAACCCGATATGAGGCGTTGCGATCACATTGCCTAAAGTCCGAAGCGGATGATTACTGGGCAAAGGCTCATGATCAAATACGTCCACTGCAAGACCTGCGATCCTCTTGGTTTCCAGGGCAGCGATCAAAGCTCCTTCATCGACAAGCGGACCTCGTGACGTATTCACGAGCCAGGCTGTTGGCTTCATCAACGTCAGCTCGTCCTGACCGATTATGCCCTTTGTTCGCTCCGACAGAACAAGATGCAACGTCACCCAGTCGGACTCGCGAAGAAGCGTGTCTTTTCCAACCCGTCTCACACCGGCAGCCTCTGCCGCCTCATCGGTCAGATTCTGGCTCCAGGCGATCACCTCCATACCGAATGCAAGGCCAACCTTTGCTATCTGGCGGCCGATCCTACCCAGACCGATGACACCCAGCGTACTGCCCGAAAGGTCGCGCCCGACCGTGGTTTGCCAGCCACCACTCCGAAACGAGGCAATTTCTGTGGGAATATGGCGTGCCGCCGCAAGGATGAGTGCCCAAGTCAGCTCCGGGGCGCCCGATCCGTTCGCACGCGTCGCCGAAACAACGATGCCGAGATCACGGGCCGCTGCAAGGTCGATTGAGGCGTTGCGCCCTCCAGTCGTTGCGATGAACCGCAGGTTCGGCAGGCGCTCGAGAATACGTCGCGGCAGCGGCGTCCGTTCGCGCATGACGCAGACAGCATCGTACGGCAAGAGACGATCAAGCAGGCGTTCTTCGTCCGCGATGTGGTCATTGAAGACCGTGATTTCGGCACGGTCGTTTAATGGCGACCAGTCGGCACTGCTGATCGCCACATTCTGGTAGTCATCCAAAACCGCGATATGTTTTACGTTATGACGGCTCATGAGACGACGCCGTCGATTTTGACGATAAGCTTGCCGAAATTCTTGCCGTTCAGCATTCCGATAAAGGCGTCGGGAGCATTCTCCAATCCATCAACGACATCCTCGCGGTACCTGATCTCGCCGCTAGCGACCCTTGGGCCAATCTCCGCGAGAAAGTCATTGAAATGATCGGCCGCAAATTCAGTCTGGATGAAACCTCGAATAAGAAGGCTCTGTCTCAGGATCGCCGACATCGTTGCCGGAAGACGGTCTGCCTGCGACGAGTTTGCACCGTTATACTGAGAAACGAGGCCGCAGACGGGAACACGCCCGAACCGGTTTAGAAGAGGCAGTACCGCATCCCAGACGCGTCCTCCGACATTCTCGAAATAGACATCAATCCCGTTTGGAGAGGCCGCGGTCAGATCGCTGACAAAATTCTCCGAGCGATGATCAACCACGCTGTCGAAGCCAAGTTCATCCTTCACGAATGCACATTTGTCCGGTCCACCGGCAATACCGACTGCCCTCGCCCCGTAAAGCTTTGCAAGCTGCCCGACCATCGAACCAACGGGACCAGAGGCTGCAGCGACAGCAACCGTCTCACCCTGCTTCGGTTTGCCAATGAACTTCAGACCACTCCATGCAGTAAATCCCGGCATGCCAAGGACGCCGATCGCGGTCGTGACCGGCGTGCCGTGCGTCTCGACCTTTCGTAGCAAGTCCCCATTGATGACCGCCCCCGTACACCAACCGGTCCGCCCGCGCACGATGTCGCCGGGCGCAAAACCATTGTGCCGTGACTTCACCACCTCGCAGATCGTCTCGCCTTCCATGATACCGTCGATGGGTACAGGCGCCGCGTACGATTTGGCATCGCTCATACGCCCACGCATGTAGGGGTCGAGCGAAAGGTAGAGAACGCGGACCGTGACATCGCCCTCGGCTGCTTCGCGCAACTCGGCATCCTCAAGGCGGAAATTTTCATGCGATGGTTCTGCCAAGGGGCGGCTTGCCAGCACAATGCGTTTTATCGTCATCATAAAGTTCGTTCCTCGTTGAATAGGGCCGATTTTCTTGACGCTCTCGGGGTAAATATCCTACCGCTTCTCGAACTCGAGGGGCGGCGGCATCCTGTTCCTGATGTGTTTGCGTTTTGGGTTGTAGATCATTTTGATGTGCGGCGCTGCCTAAAGAACCGGTGATAATTGCCGGAACACAGTCAAACCAGCAGAAATGACTGCGTTGCTTTTTCGCAAATCTCGTCATTTGATGTGAGTCCGACGCGGATTTGGGGGCGCATATGGACGGCACGCATCTGTTCGAACTCGTGATCGCGATGTTTCTCGCCATCATCGTGCTGCACTACATCGCACATCGCATGGGCCTGCCGCCATCCGTAGCGCTACTGGTGGGCGGGGGAACGCTGGCGTTCCTTCCCGGCTTGCCCACGATCGCTGTCAATCCGGAACTGGTTCTTGTTATATTTCTACCGCCACTGCTTCTCGACGGAGCGTGGTCGATCGCCGTCGATCGCCTGAAACGACACGTCTTCGGAATTGCATCTCTCGCGATCGGTGCAGTGCTGTTCACGACAATCGTCATCGCGGTCGTTGTCCACCTCCTGATGCCGTCTCTGCCATGGGCGGCCTGCGCGGCCCTTGGCGCCATTGTTTCACCTCCGGACGCCGTGTCAGCCCGTGCCGTGCTGGAAAGGGTCAAGATTCCGAGGCGTCTGCAAATCCTTCTTGAAGGTGAGAGCCTTCTCAACGACGCCAGCGGGCTCGTGCTCTTTCGTTTTGCTGTAGCGGCTGCGGCCGGAAGTACATTCAGCACCACCGACGCAATCGCCACCTTCATTTTTCTGGCCCTTGGAGGCGCCGCAACCGGCGTGGTCGTTGGCTTCGCATGGGTAAAGCTCGTCCGGCACCTTGGCGACGAGTACCTCATCATTGCCGCCACCGCAATCTTGTCATGGATCGCCTATCTGTTGGCGGAACAGATCCATGCATCCGGTGTAATCGCCACCGTAACGGCCGGGCTGATAGCGTCATGGCATCAGCACACCGTCTTTTCTGCGGCGACGCGAATGCGCGGCACCTCATTCTGGAACGTCCTTGTTTTCCTGATGGAGGCTATGGTTTTCATCCTGATAGGACTATCGCTGCGGGACGTCGTTGAACGTGGCGGCGGCTTTGGCTCACTGGTTGGTTCGATGGCACTCCCCGCGGCCGCAATCCTCGTTACGCTCGTCATCGCGCGGTTCGTGTGGATATTCACATCGGATCTGGTCATCAGGTTTTTTCACGGGCTCAAGGTCGCTCGCTCGACGCCCCTCGGAGCAGGAGGGGTGACGGCGCTCGGCTGGGCAGGCATGCGCGGCGTCGTGACGCTGGCACTTGCGCTCAGCCTGCCGGAGGATTTTCCCGGACGTGACTTCATTCTGGTCATGGCATTCGCGGTTATCGTGGGAACCGTTCTCATACAGGGAACGACGCTTGGGTGGATTATCGCCTGGGCGGGGCTCGGCAATATCGAACCGGAGCGCGCACCGATGACGATGAGTGAGGCTGAAGCCGCCATGGCGCAGGTCCAGCTCGCAGCCGTTCAGGGGCTTGCCTACGACGAAAGTGGGGAACTCATCCATCCCCAACTCCTGAAGAGATACGAACACCGGCTGGCGGCAAGTGTCAGATACGCCGAAAGTACCGAGAAATATTCGCCACTTCTTCATGCCCACTTCGATGTCGTTCTTCAGGCTGTCGCCGCCGGCAGAAAGGAACTTATTCGTCTGCGACGCGAAGGGAAGATCGATGATGAAACTCTAAGGGAGCTTGAGCATGATCTCGATCTTGAAGAGCTCGGCGCAATTTCTGCGAAGGCGTGACTGGCTGGATGCTTTCCAACTTAAGGAAACCAGCACCTTTAAGCAGCAGGAAGCCAAGGAAAGCATCGCAACGGTAGTGCCGCGTCAGGATCAGCCGTGAAGAACACCATAATCAATGCAACCACTCGCAACGATAGGCTAGGACCGGCTCGGCGAAGCCTTTAAGCCTGTATCGATGGCCATATACGGGGACATCGGCGCTGCCGTATTGCTGCAGGGTCTTGTCCGATATCAGGATCTGATCGCTATGGGCGGCAGCACAAAGCCTTGCAGCCAGTTGAACGGTCGTGCCGAAGAAATCATTGCTGTCTTCAATCGGCTCACCACAATCCAGCCCGATGCGGATGTGAATGGGTTCGCCCCTGTCGCTGTTGTAGCGATGGAAGGCGCGCTGAATATCGATTGCACAGTCGACTGCAAATGGCGTGGAGGAGAACACTGCCATTATGCCGTCCCCGGTGTGCTTTACCTCCCGTCCTGACCGTCTTACCAGACAGCCACGCACGAGCGCATCATGCGCGCGGACGAGTTCAGCTGCCATACGATCGCCCAGGCGAGCGGTCATTTCGGTTGAACCGACGATGTCAGTGAAAAGTATCGCACGGTGGCCAGCATCCATGTGTTTGGGGGCAGGCTCGAGCGGCGTCGGGTCCTGTATTCGCCCGAGAAACGCCTCCACAGCCGACAGGGCGACTTCCACAACTTCGCTGGCGACGAAGCCGTGCGCTTCGCGGTGCACGCATTGCGCGGTTTCAGCATCCGGCGCATCCATGAGGCAGAAGGCGGTACCGCGCCTTTCATCGAACCAGTAGGTTAAAAACCTGACGCCATACCGGTCCTGAATGTCGATATCCTTAAGATGCGCGGCGGCAATATCGGCCGCAGAAACTCCGGCGAGCTCATGCCGGTCCATGAAGATAGGCATTGTTTCCTCCCGAGAGTATGTCGTTGCCTCATCTGGTGGCCAGATTACGACGTCACCGATTGACCGTCCACCGTTCATACGGGTGACGTGGAGAACACAGAAGCACCGAAAGAGCGATACTCATTCGCATTATGTCAGGTTGTGGAGGTGCTGCGCGATTTTCGTCCGCGGTTGCCCGCTTCTTACCTGCGTTTGACCATGCGGCGGAGCAACGAGCCGGACCGGGCCTTCCTCGGAATGAGGTGGATATCGCTGACCAGCTTCGCGCCACCTTCCCGGCGTTCCAGCGTAATCTTGCGGCTGTGGAAGGCCTCCAGCTCAGCGCGATGTGCCACGCTGATGATCGTAGCATCTGGTAATTCGTCGATGACTGTCTGCATCATCCTGTCCTGGCTTTTTTCATCCAGAGCGGCGGTCGCTTCATCCATGACGATGATATCGGGATCGTTCAGCAGCAGGCGGGCAAAGGTGAGCCGCTGTTTTTCACCACCGGAGAGCGTCTGGTCCCACGGCGCCTCTTCTTCCACCTTGTCCCTGAGGTGGCCGAGACCGACCTTGTCGAGAGCTGCGCCGATCTCTTCGGCACTCCAGCTCTCCGCTGCCTGCGGATAACAGACCGCCCGACGAAGCGTTCCGGACGGGATATATGGCCGCTGCGGCAACATGAACAGCCGGCTGCCGGCACGAAAACTGACGCTGCCGCCGCCCCATGGCCACAGGCCGGCGATTGCCCGCACGAGCGTGCTTTTTCCCGATCCGGATTCACCTGCGACGAGCACCCGCTCGCCGGGTCCGATTTCGACATCCGTTTCCTTGACGACAGCAGTACCATCGCCCAGCGAAACGGATACATCCTTGAGGCTCAGCATCGTCTCACCCTCCGTTTCACCGCGCACGATCCGGCCGAGCGTATCGCTCTGTTCGGCCCGCTCGAGGCCGTCAAGCGACATCATCAGCGATGCGACACGCCTTGCGCAGGCATTCCAGTCCGCCAGCCGGGGATAGTTATCGACCAGCCAGCCGAAGGCGGACTGAACGATGGTGAAAGCCGATGCCGCCTGCATGACCTGGCCCAGCGACATGCTTCCGTCGAGGAACTTCGGCGCGCACAGCAGGACCGGAACGACGGGCGCAATCAGCATCGATCCATGCGACACGACGGTGGTACGCATATATTGCTGCGCCATTCGCTTCCACTGATGCCGGACATTGCGGAACCTGCTGTCGAGATCGCTGCGCTCTTCTTCTTCGCCACCCAGCAGCGCAATGCTCTCGCCATTTTCCCTCACACGGGTCAGCGTATAGCGGAATTCCGCCTCGAGCTGGTTCTTGACTTCCGAGACTTTGACGAAGTTCCGGCCGATCCACGCAATCGAGCTTGAGGTGATAAGCGCGTAAATTACCGCCGCCACTACCAGAAAGCCAGGTATCGTTATCCAAACGCCGCCGATCGGCAACGTCAGCGCGCCGCCGATCGTCCACAGGACGACGATGAAGGTGGATGCCGATACGAAGGCGGCAATGACCCCTGCGACGAAATCCACCGGCGCTTCAGTGGCGATCCGCATGTCCTCCGACAGCCTCGCCTCCGGATTTTGATGGTCGCCGTCAATCAGGTTAAGCTGGTAATAGCGGCCATTTGCAATCCACCGGGAGACCAGCACCTTCGTCAACCAGGACCGCCAGCGCCGCTGGATCCGCATCCTGACATAGACCTGCGACGTTACAATCAGGACGCTGCCCAGAACCAGCGGCGGGAATATGGAAGCGAGAAAATAGACCGTGGACGCGTCCCGTTTTTCAATCGCGTCGAAGATGCCACGATTCCAGACGTTGACACCGTATTGGAAAGCGACATTGATACCGATCATCACCAGCAGGCCGATGGAGAACGGCCATGCCAGCCCGTCGCCGCGGCGGCTCCAGAAGCCGCGCGCGCTGATCCAGAAGCGTTTCAGTAGATATTTTTTGCGGGCCTGTTCGGCTTCCTCGGGCGTCAGGCCCTCAGCAGGTTCGATTTCCTCCGGCGGCAGCGGCTCATCGGCTGCATTCTCGACATGTGCTTTCCCTGCACCATTCTTGCCGGTGCCATCGGCTCGTTTCGAATTTGCGTCAGCATCGGTCATGGACGGCTAAACGGATGGCGGTTTGAAAGGTTGCCCGCCCGCAAAGATTTCCCGCGGGCAGAAACGCGCACGCCCCCCGGACACATCCATGCGTCCGCGCACGCGCCGGCGTTGTGCGCCGCACAAATTTGGACAAATAGGCATGAAATTCGGACTTTTAGATACATATCATCCAGCAAAATTCCTTTAAAACTCTCCCAACTCAAGGAGAGATACCATGACCGACACCACATCAGAGTTTGACGGGACAACAATGTCCTTCGACATCGAGGAGCAACCCGCGTGGACAGCCGCCACATGGTTCGCGGTTCTTTCGATGGCGGCCACCAGCTTTGCGCTGGTATCGGCCGAGTTCCTGCCGGCGGGACTGTTGACGCCGATGGCGCGTGACCTCGGCATCACCGAAGGGACCGCCGGACAGGTCGTCACGGCCACGGCATCCGTCGGCGCAGTGACGGCGCTGTTGAGCAACGTCCTCATCGGCAGGCTGAACCGCAAGACCGTGCTAGTCGGTCTGAGTGCACTGGCGATCGGCTCAAACCTTCTTGCTTCCTTTGCAACCGATTTCTGGCTTCTGTTGCTGGGCCGGGCCGGGCTCGGGATTGCTCTCAGCGGGTTCTGGGCGCTTTCGGTTGCCGTCGTGGCAAGGCTTGTCGGCGCAAATGCGACCGGGCGCGGCATGGCCATCGTTACCCTCGGCGTTTCGCTCGCCACAATCGCCGCGCCTTCGATGGGAGCCCTCATCAGCGACTGGCTGGGATGGCGCACGGCAATGTCGATGACGGCGGGGCTCGCCGTCATTGCCATGCTGCTGCAGATCCTCAGCCTGCCGTCGCTGCCGGCAAGCACCAGCAACAGCCTTTCCGATGTTTTCCGGCTGACGCGGCGGCGCAGCGTTCAGCTGGCCATGCTCGCGATCCTCCTGCTCATGACGGGACATTTCGCCGGATCGGTTTACGTCCGTCCCTTCCTCGAGCAGGTGACGCTCCTCGGTACAACGCCGATTGCTCTCGCACTGCTTGGATTTGGCGTCGCCTCGGTGATTGGCAACGTCGCGGGTGGCCGGATGGCTGATGCCAGTATCCGTCTCGCACTCATCGTCACCGCCGCGCTGATGGCATTTGCAACGATTTCCCTGGTTCTTTGGGGCGTCCATACCGGTGCCGCATTTGCTCTCGTCGCCCTTTGGGGCCTCGCCTTCGGCATGGCGCCTGTCGTGCTGCCGACCAACCTTTCCCGGGGCGCGCCGGATGCGCTGGAGGCGGCAGGCAGCCTGATGGTCGTTTCTTTCCAGGTGGCCATCAGCATCGGTGCCGTGTTCGGCGGCTATATCGTCGATTCCTACGGCGCCACCGCGCCGCTGGCTCTGACCGCGATCCTCGCGACATCCACCGTCGCGCTCGCGCTGCTGCAGCGCGCCGATTGATATGTGTGTGCCGGCGCTTCCCTCGCCGGCACAATCGCTGCTACGATCTGATACATAAATCCCGGTTTCAGGAAACACGCCGGATACCTGCCGCGCAGATCCTCGTCTGATCGTTTTTGGGATCAGGCAGGATTTGTCATGAAGAACCATATTTTCTTTGCCGTCGCTCTTGCAGTTGCGGCAGCAGGTTTCGGAGCCGCTTATTCAAGCCTTGCTGACAGCCCGCCGGAAAACGCCTCACCCCTCTATGGCGTTACGCTTCCCGAGGGATATCGAGACTGGCGCTTCATCGCTCCCGCACAGGAAGCGCCGCCGCTCGATGAGCTTCGTGCCGTTCTGGCAAACGACATCACCGTGAACGCTTACAAGAGCGGAACCCTGCCCTTTCCTGATGGCTCGATACTGGTGAAGCTTGCCTACAAGCGGCAGCAATCCGCGGAATTTCCACCAGCCACGGTGCCGGGCGCGGCAACCACCGTGCAGGTGATGGTCAAGGACTCCAGGAAATATCCTGACAGCCATGGCTGGGGCTTCGGGCGGTTCGTCAACGGCAAACCGGTCGATACCGCACAGCACGAGACTTGCCTTTCGTGTCATGTCGGCAACGTCAAGGACCACGATTTCGTTTTCACACGATATGCGCCCTGACGAGCAAAGGGCCACGCCGCCGTTGCCATTCATGGTCGACGGTCCGTCCGCTCGCCTACACTCCCATACAAAATCACCCACACACCGACACATCAGAGATACGCGACGCCGGGAAGGTGTTGCCATTACCGGCTCACCTTCGCCGCCCGGTGCCCCTAATCCCAGCTGAAAGGAAAAGATAATGACGCTTCTGGTCGTTGCCTATCTCGGGGGCGTGCTGACAATTCTCAGCCCCTGCATCCTGCCTATTCTTCCCTTCGTCTTCGCGCGGGCCGGCCAACCGTTCCTGCGCAGCACGCTGCCGCTGCTCGCCGGAATGGCGATCACCTTTGCCGCCGTTGCGACGCTCGCTGCCATCGGCGGCAGCTGGGCGATCAACGCCAACGAATATGGCCGGCTCGCCGCCCTCTCAATGCTCTCCCTTTTCGGAATTGGGCTGATGTCACCGAAGTTCGCCTCTGTCCTGTCCCGTCCGGTCGTTGAATTCGGCAACCGACTTGCCAATGCCGCCGGCAAGCCCGATGCCGCCCCGACGGTCACTGGCTCCCTGCTGCTCGGCATCGCCACCGGGCTCCTGTGGGCGCCCTGCGCCGGCCCAATCCTTGGGATCGTGCTGACCGGTGCGGCCCTGAAGGGCGCCAATCTGGAAACCAGCCTGCTGCTTTCCGCCTATGCCGCCGGTGCTGCGACATCGCTTGCCGTCGCCGTCCTCATTGGAGGCAGGGTGTTCGCGGCGATGAAGCGTTCCCTCGGTTTCAGCGAGCGTATTCGCCAGGCAACCGGAGCAGCGGTGCTGGCAGGCGTTGCCGCCATCGCACTTGGACTGGACACCGGTTTTCTATCGCAGATTTCCTATGCAAGCACGACATCGTTCGAACAGCATGTTCTTGATCGTCTCGACGCCGCCCGAGGGCCCGAACAGAAGGTCGAAGTAGCGGAGAAAACCGCAGCCACAGCGCCGGACGGTGACGCTGCCGCCATGCGCCCGGCACTGCCGGTTGAAGGCCCCGCGCCGTCCCTCGATGGTGCTGTCGAATGGCTGAACTCCCCGCCGCTCGCCCGTGAAGACTTGCGCGGTAAGGTCGTGCTCATCGACTTCTGGACCTATTCCTGCATCAACTGCATCCGCACCCTTCCTTATGTGCGTGCCTGGGCGGAGAAGTACAGGGATCAGGGTCTCGTCGTCATTGGCGTGCACGCGCCTGAATTTGCCTTCGAAAAGAAGATCGACAATGTCAGACAGGCCGTCGCCGGCTTCAAGATCGAGTATCCGGTAGCAATCGACAATGATTACAGGATCTGGCGCGCCTTCGATAACAGCTACTGGCCAGCGCATTACCTGATCGATGCCAAAGGCCAGATCCGTTACCACCATTTCGGTGAGGGAGACTACAGGGAGACCGAAGAGGCGATACAGGATCTGCTGCGCGAGGCGGGCAGCACCAGCGCATCCGCCACTGAGACTGTGACGCCTGAGACAAAGGGGGCTGAAGCCGGCGCGGACATGAGCCACATGCTCTCCGGCGAAACCTATGTAGGCTACCGTCAGGCGCGAAGCTTTGCATCGAACGAGACAATGCGTGCAGACGCGCCCCGAGACTATTCGGTCACGGCGCCTGCCCTCAATGAATGGGGGCTCTCCGGCGAATGGACGGTTGGCGCGGAAGCGGCCACCCTTGATGCGGCCAAAGGCGGTATCACCTACCGCTTCAGCGCGCGTGACCTGCATCTGGTGCTGGGTCCGGTTGACTCCGGAAAGCCGGTCCGTTTCCAGGTGACCGTGGATGGTCATCCGCCGGGTCCTGATCATGGGGCCGATACGGATGCCAATGGCAATGGCGTCGTCACATCAACCCGCCTTTACCAGCTCGTTCGCCAGTCCGGCACCGTGACAGCAAAAACCTTCACCATCCGCTTCCTCGACCCCGGTGTGCAGGCCTACGCCTTCACCTTCGGTTGACCCGTTTTTTATCCGGCCACATGAAAGGAATAACACGATGCATCATCGTCTCATGCCAAGATTCGCGCTCGCCTTTGCAACCGCGCTGATTGCGTTTGCCGCACAGGCAGCGGAGGTAAAAAATATCGTCATCGTCCACGGGGCGCTTGCAGATGGTTCTGCCTGGCGCAAGGCAACGGACATCCTCGCAAGCCGTGGTTTCAACGTCACCATCGTCCAGGAACCCATCACCTCGCTTGCCGATGATGTGGCAGCAACAAACCGCGTGCTCGATCTCCAGCAGGGCCCCAGCCTGCTGGTCGGACACAGCTACAGCGGCATGGTGATTTCGGAAGCAGGCAATCGACCCGATGTGGCGGGGCTCGTGTATGTCGCCGCCTTCCAGCCGGAAAAGGGAGAGAGCCTTCTTGACCTCGCCACAGCAAAACCACCCGCCGGAAGCGGCATAATGCAGACGAAGGATGGCGCTTTCCTCTATCTGGATCCGGCGGTCTTTGCGCAGGATTTCGCCGCCGACCTGCCCCGCAATGAGGCTGCCTTCATGGCCAAAAGCCAGGTCTTCGCCGCCAAGGTAGCCTTCGCAGCCAAGGCGGGCGAACCAGCCTGGAAAACAAAGAAAAGCTGGTCGATCATCGCGACGCAGGACAGGTCGATCAACCCCGATCTCGAGCGTGACATGGCAAAGCGCGCCGGCAGCGCGGTGACCGAGATCGCCGGGAGCCACGCAGTCTTCGCATCCAAGCCCGAAGAGGTCGCAGACGTCATCACAGAGGCTGCCCGGCGGTCCGCGAAATAAACACGGATCTGGTGGAACGCCACCACAGCCGCTCCTGACATCGGGAGCGGCTGATCTGCATTCAGAGGGCAAGCTGAATGTAACAGTCTGTATATAGAAGGCTCGCTGCTACAAAACCATTCACATCAGGTTCGCCCGGGACACATCGGGGATACACGTACAGCGTTAACTGCCTGTCATCCAAAAAGGACAGGAGAGACGACAATGAATTCCGAGATCAATTTCCAGCGCCGCCGGTTCTTCGGCATTGCCGCAATGACTGTTGCCGCCGTAGAGTTCGGCGCGGCGGGCCTGGCCCAGGCCAAAGGCAAGGCGCCTTCAGCTACCCCGTCAGCACCAACAGGCGGAAAAACGTCCTTTGGGCCCCTGAAGCAGGTCAAAGCGGGTGTACTCGATGTCGGTTACGCCGAAGCCGGGCCCGAGGACGGTCCGGTCGCTCTGCTGCTGCACGGATGGCCTTATGACATCTACAGCTATGTTGACGTTGCGCCCATCCTCGCTTCGGCAGGATATCGCGTGCTTATTCCCTATCTGCGCGGATACGGCACCACACGTTTTCTTTCTGATGAAACGGCACGAAACGGGCAGCAGGCAGCACTCGCGGTCGACATGATCGCCTTTCTCGATGCCCTTGGCGTGAGACAGGCCGTCGTGGCGGGCTATGACTGGGGCGCTCGCACGGCCGATATCATGGCGGCACTCTGGCCCGAGCGCTGCACCGGCCTCGTGTCGGTCAGCGGCTATCTGATCGGCAGTCAGGAAATCAACAAAAAGCCACTTCCGCCCAGGGCGGAACTTTCCTGGTGGTATCAGTTCTACTTCGCGACGGAACGCGGCCGTGCGGGTTACGCCGCGAATACCCGCGACTTCGTTCGCCTGATCTGGCAAACGGCCTCCCCGACCTGGAAATTCACCGACGAAACCTTCAATCGTTCCGCTTCCGCGTTTGACAATCCCGACCACGTGGCGATCACCATCCATAATTACCGCTGGCGGCTGGCACTTGCCGAAGGCGAAGCCAAATATGACGACTACGAGCGCCGGCTTGCGAAACTTCCCCTCATCACGATCCCGACGATCACGCTGGAAGGTGACGCCAATGGCGCACCGCATCCGGACCCCTCCACTTACGCATCAAGGTTTTCGGGCAAGTACCAGCATCGCAATATCAGCGGCGGCATAGGGCACAACCTGCCGCAGGAAGCGCCCGAGGCATTCGCCAAGGCCGTTCTCGACGTCGCAAAGCTTTAGGCTTGCCGAAGCCCGCGAACCGTTGTCTTACTGCTGTTGGCAGCGGGCAATGCAGTAGCGGGCCACTGAAACGTCCCGACGATGAAGGCATCCAATGGAACATATCGATCACATTCTCGTCGTGGACGACGACAGGGAAATCCGGGAGCTGGTTTCCAGCTACCTGAAGAAGAACGGCTTGCGAACAACGGTGGCTGCCGACGGACGGCAGATGAGAAGTTTTCTGGACGGCAATACCGTCGATCTGATCGTGCTCGACGTGATGATGCCGGGCGATGACGGTCTCGTTCTCTGCCGTGAGTTGCGGGCCGGAAAGCACAAGGCCACGCCGGTTCTGATGCTGACTGCCCGCGATGACGAGATGGACCGGATCATCGGGCTCGAAATGGGCGCCGACGACTATCTTTCGAAGCCCTTCGCCGCCCGGGAGCTTCTCGCACGGATCAAGGCAATCCTGCGCCGCACCCGAATGTTGCCGCCCAATCTGCAAATCAGCGAAGCGGGGCAGCTCCTGACCTTTGGCGACTGGCGTCTTGACACGGTGGGCCGCCATCTGCTGGACAGGGACGGTACGACCGTGGCACTGAGCGGCGCTGAATACCGGCTTCTCAGGGTGTTCATCGATCATCCCCAGCGCGTCCTCAACCGCGACCAGTTGCTGAACCTCACACAGGGGCGCGATGCCGAGATCTTCGACAGATCGATCGATCTTCTCGTAAGCCGCGTGCGTCATCGGCTGGGAGATGATGCACGGGAACCCACCTACATTAAGACGGTGCGTGCGGAAGGTTATGTCTTTTCCGTTCCGGTGGAGATTTCGGAGCCAAGGGCATGACAGGCCGGCATCTGCTTGCCGGCTGGTGGCCACGCTCGTTGCGGTCCAGACTCTTTCTCATCCTGCTTGCCGGGCTTGCCATTGCCTACGGGTTGTCGTTCAGCATCCTCTTTGCCGAACGGTATATGTCTGCCAAGGCAGTCATGCTCGGGACACTGGAGCAGGACCTTGCGGTATCCATCGCCATCATAGACCGCCTGCCTGCGGAGGAGCGGGCGGGATGGGTGAACCGCCTCGGCCGCAGCAACTACCAGCTCATCCTCGGTCCGGGCCTTCCCGGCGTCGCCGATATGTCCGGGCGCGGGGCAGAAATCGCGCAGAGGATCGAAGAGGCCGCCGGCCACCGGTTTCCGGTCAGGGTGGAATCCATTCCCGGCGACGGCAAGAGGCTTCAGGCTCATCTGACGCTGTCGGACGGCTCGCCCCTGACAATCGACGTAACACCACGGGGTGTCATGCCCATCGCCGAATGGCTGCCCTACGTCTTCGCCGCACAAATGGCGCTTCTCCTCCTCTGCACCTGGTTTGCCGTGCGGCAGACGACCAGACCCCTCAGCGCGCTGGCAGCCGCGGCGGAAGCTCTCGATCCGGGGGAGAAGGGGTTGCCGATGAGTGAGAGCGGCCCGAGCGAAGTTGCCCACGCGGCTCGTGCATTCAACGCCATGCGCGATCGCGTCGCACAATATCTTGAAGAACGCGTGCAAATCCTCGCGGCGATTTCACACGACCTGCAGACGCCCATCACTCGAATGCGGCTGCGGGCCGATATGGCTGATGCTACGCCGGAAAAGGAAAAGCTGGTCAGTGACCTGCGTGAAATCGAACGTCTGGTGCAGGACGGGATCGCTTATGCGCGCAGCGCCCACGGCAACGGCGAGAAGTCCTCTCGCATCGATCTGGCATCCTTCATCGACAGCATCGCCTACGACTATCAGGATACCGGAAAGGCGGTCACGGTTTCAGGCATTGTGCACGGCACGGCGTCGACAAAACCGCACGCATTGCGACGGATACTCACGAATTTCATAGATAACGCCCTCAAATTTGCCGGCAGTGCCGAAATAAAAGTCGATCGGCGTGCTGAAGGGGCCGTTGTCATTACGGTGCTCGACAAAGGACCGGGGATTCCCGACGAGATGCTGCACAACGCCATGCAGCCATTCTTCCGGATTGAAACATCGAGAAATCGCGACACGGGCGGAACGGGCCTCGGGCTTGCGATTGCGCAGCAGCTTGCCGGAACGATCGGCGGCTCGGTGCGCCTCTATAACAGGCAGGGTGGCGGGCTGGCGGCCGAGGTCGCTTTTCCCTGAGAGGGAAACGGGTCGACGATAACCAGTGACAAAGCGCCGATACTTTTCGATACAGTTTCGCAGTTTCCGGAAACATGCCGGATACGCTGATCCATCAGAAAGCTCCTATCACGAAACGCCGCAGCAGTGGCGAATGAAAGGAGCCTCCCATGACCAAGATCGAGACTGTTCTTTATACCGGCAAGACCCACACGACCGGCGGGCGTGACGGATCGGCACAAAGCGATGATGGCGCGCTGGGCATCAAGCTCTCGCCTCCGGGCAGCGGAAAGCCGGGCACGAATCCCGAACAGCTTTTTGCGGCCGGCTGGTCGGCATGTTTTATCGGCGCCATGACAAAGGCGGCGGGGAAACGCCAGCTCCGGCTTCCCGCCGACACCGCCGTCGATGCGGAAGTCGATCTCGGCACGACTGGTGGCGAGTTCTTCCTGCAGGCACGCCTGTCGGTAAGCCTGCCCGGGATCGATCGTACCGTAGCGCAGGCCATCATCGAGGATGCGCACCAGATCTGCCCCTATTCGAAGGCAACCAGGGGGAACATCGATGTTACGCTCAAGCTCGCTTAAGCCGATTGTCTCCACCCGTGCGCTTGTCATCGCCATCGTGTTTGCGGCGATATTCGCAGCACCGTGCGTATATGATGCATCATCAGACGAGCCCTCGTCGCTCGCGGGACTTCTGAGCGCGGTCTCATCGATGTGACCACAAGGGAACGGCTCGGCGCCCGCCGCAGCCGTTTTCGCGTTTCCACTTCTTCCTGCCATCCCTCTGATCAACTCAATGAAGCCTGCTTGGCCCCATGCGGCGCGCCTCCAGCGCGTTCCGCGGCGACCAGACGAGCCGGATTTCCAACCATCTTAAACGAGGCCAGATCAATGCGATCAATTGAACACATCTATGTCGACGGTAAATTTGTGGTGCCAGACGGCAATGAACGGCTGGACCTTTTCAATCCGGCAACGGAAGAAAAAATCGGCGATGTCCGGCTTGGCAATGCCGATGATGCAAGGGCCGCAGTGGCAGCCGCGAAACGGGCTTTTCCCGCCATGGCAACATCCACCAAGGCGCAGCGTATCGATATGCTGCGCAGCCTGCGCGACGCGATCGAAGAGCGACCGGATGAGCTCACGCAGGTCATGACCGAAGAATACGGCGCGCCCGCTTATTTCACGGCTTTCTCCGTTCAAAACGCAGCGTCGATTTTTGATGTTATGGCTGAGACCGTGGCGAACTACGACTTTGACCGGGTCGTGGGCAAAAGCACGGTCAGGATGCTGCCGCGCGGCGTTCTCGCCGCCATAACGCCCTGGAACAGCAATTTCGGTTTTATCGCCACCAAGCTTGCGCATGCAATCGGTTCAGGCTCATCGCTCGTCATCAAACCGGCTGAACAGAGTGCGTTTCAGACGGATATTCTGGTGAGAAGGCTGCATCGTGCCGGCCTGCCGGCAGGGGTTTTCAACATTGTCAACGGCACCGGTCCGGTGGTCGGTGCGGCGCTGACGCAGGATCCCGACGTCGCGACCGTCAGTTTCACCGGTTCCACCCAGGCGGCAAAGATCATTCAGCGTGCGGCGATCGACGGCATGAAAAGAGTGGTTCTGGAGCTGGGCGGCAAGGCACCCACCATTATCCTGCCGGATGCGGACCTCGACAAGGCTATACCTGTCGCCCTGATGTCGGGCTTTGCAAACAGCGGCCAGGCCTGCGTCGCGGGTACCCGCATCCTGGCTCCGAGGTCCCGTCTCCCCGAGATTGCCGAGCGGTTGAGAATGGCGGCTGAAAAATTCAAAGTTGGCGATCCCCGTGATCCGGAGGTTCGGGTAGGCCCTCTCGCCAGCCTTGCCCAGTGGGAGAGGATCCAGACTTACATCCGGCTTGGTGTCGAAGAAGGAGCAACTCTGCTGACAGGCGGAACCGGACGCCCGGCCGGGATAGAAAAAGGATGGTTCGCCCGCCCGACGATCTTCGCAGATGTCACCAACGAAATGCGCATCGCCCGCGAAGAAATCTTTGGTCCCGTCCTGTGTCTTCTCGCCTATGAGGACGAAGATGAGGCCGTCAAAATTGCCAATGATAGCGACTACGGATTGCAAGCCTATGTGCTTGGATCCGACCTCAGACGTGCCGAACGCATCGCCGAGAGGCTGATGGCCGGCCGCGTCGTCATCAACGGCGCACCGCATGATCCCCGCGCGCCCTTCGGCGGTTTCAAGCAATCCGGTATCGGCAGGGAGATCGGTGCCTTCGGTCTCGACGGCATGCTCGAACCGCGAGCCGTTCTCACCCCTAACGCGAAAAGTCTGTAGCGCCGGTCCCGGCGCGCTCTCCGTTCTGCTTCAGGCCGACTTTGTATCCAGAAGTGTCAGCCGTGCGAAATCCGACGTTTGGTGACGCAACAGCAGGTCGAAAGAAATAGCCGAGATACTATCAACATCTACCTGTTCCGGACGCGAAATGGTCGCGGAACACATCGATATGGAGAGCAATATGACCGACGTCCTTCAGCCTGCAAAAGGCGGACACAACACCGCGATTGTCTTTGGGTCTGCAATGGCCGTGTTGATGGCCTTCGCTCCTGCCTTGGCAGTTGAGACGGTCACATCACCCCAATCCGAAACAGCCTCTGCCGACGACAGCATTCGGCCGTTCCAGGTTCATGTCGATCAGTCACAGATTGACGACCTCAAGGCGAGGATCAGGAATGCGCGCTGGCCGGATAAGGAAACCGTTGGCGATATTTCCCAGGGTATCCAGCTGGCGCGGGTTCAGGATCTCGTCCGATACTGGGGCAGCGACTATGACTGGCGAAACGCCGAGAAGGAACTCAACGCCTTGCCGCAGTTCATCACCAGGATCGACGGCGTCGACATCCACTTCATTCATGTCCGCTCACGCCATCCCAACGCCCTGCCTGTCATCCTCACCCACGGCTGGCCGGGTTCAATCTTCGAGTTCACAAAAGTCATTGGCCCGTTGACGGACCCGACCGCTTATGGCGGCAAAGCGGAAGACGCGTTTGACGTCATCATCCCCTCCATCCCCGGCTATGGTTTTTCAGGCCATCCGACCGATCTGGGCTGGGGACCGGACCGTGTTGCGCGGGCCTGGGACACCCTCGTCAAGCGCCTCGGCTACACGCGCTATGTTTCCCAGGGCGGCGATCATGGTTCGGTCATTTCCGATGCCCTTGCCCGGCAGGCGCCAAAGGGTCTGCTCGGCATCCATCTCAATATGCCGGCCACCGTTCCCGGCGCGCTCATGAAAGGCATCAACTCCGGTGATCCAGCCCCTGCGGACCTGTCTGCGCCAGAACGAAATGCCTATGACTCGCTCAAAGAGTTTTTCGGCAGGAACGCTGCCTATGGCGCAATGATGGTCACAAGACCGCAGACGATCGGCTATACCTTCTCGGATTCACCTGTCGGTCTTGCATCTTTCATCTACGAGAAATTCGCGCAATGGAGCGACAGCAATGGCGAGCCCGAAAGCGTGCTCTCTAGGGATGAAATGCTCAACGACATCACTCTCTACTGGTTGACCAACAGCGGCGCGTCCGGCGCGCGCTTCTATTGGGAAAACAACAACAACAACTTCAGCGCGGACGCCCAGAATACCAAGGACATCAAGATCCCCGTCGGCATCACCGTCTTCCCGAAGGAAATCTACCAAGCGCCGGAGAGCTGGAGCAGGCAAGCCTATCCATCGCTGACCTATTATCATCAGGTCGATCATGGTGGACATTTCGCCGCCTGGGAGCAGCCCGGGATTTTCTCGAGCGAGCTTCGTGACGCCTTCAGAAAACTGCGCTGAGACACGCCTTTCTGGAAGCGCGGTTCCCGGACCGCGCTTCACCACGTCCTCGTGTCGCTGTCCGATTTAAAGCTTGGGCGTTTCTGCACCCAAAAAGCCGTCGCTCGACACCAGTCGAGAAACGGCTTTTTCCGTATCTGAGGCCAGGAGATTTCAGGCCGCAACCGCGACACGTTCCGCCATCCACTGATCCAGCGCAGATCGCAGCATTGATCCGGACACGGCGTCCATGGAGGCGATCCTGATCAGGTATTTTGCGGCGTCGACGGCTATCGAGCAGCCGATCGGCAGGCGGTTCTCTGCGCAGAACTCATTCAAAACCGTGCGGATCGACAGAAGCGACACTGCGTTGGTCATCTCGGATCTCCATCATGAATAACGATATTGCGCCATTTTATGGAGAAGCACTGTGTCGAGAGTTTTCCATCGGAACTGAGAACGGTACCTCGATGTAGCCTGTCTGGTTGCTGGTACAATAAGCTACGGTCGTGGACAGCAATCACATCGATCAGTCTTGAAATTTCATTTCGTTGTTCGAATGATCCCAATTCGCATCGACGCGATTTTCCGCCTCGGCCTGCTGCGACAGAGGAAGCTCCAGTTGGATATCCTCCATCTCCGGCAGGCTGGCGATGCCGTCACGAAGGGCAGGGTCTTCATAAGATGGTTTGAACGGCATCGAAATCTCCTTCTCCGCGGAAACCGGCCGCCGCCCGCTTTCGCGGGCAGCGGCACCTTACGCGATCAGCCTTTCACAAAAGCCAGCAGATCGGGATTGATGACGTCTGCATGGGTGGTGAGCATACCATGCGGGTAACCCTTATACACCTTCAGCGTTCCGTTCTTCAGAAGCTTGACAGACAATTCGGCGGAGGCCGCAATCGGCACGACCTGATCGTCATCGCCATGAAGGACGAGCGTGGGCACCGAGATCGCCTTCAGATCTTCCGTCTGATCGGTTTCCGAGAATGCCTTCACGCCATCATAATGGGCCTTGGCGCTGCCCATCATACCCTGACGCCACCAGTTCTGGATAACACCGGGAAAGACTTTGGCATCCGCACGATTGAAGCCGTAAAACGGACCGGTCGGCACGTCGAGGAAGAACTGGGCGCGATTATCGGCGACGCCCTTGCGGAAACTGTCGAAGACTTCGATCGGCAGGCCGCCGGGATTGGACGGCGTCTTCAGCATCAGCGGCGGAACGGCGGACACGAGCACGGCCTTGGCGACGCGGCCCTGCGGTTCGCCGAATTTTGCGACATAGCGCGCAACCTCACCACCCCCTGTCGAGTGCCCGATATGAACCGCATTTCTCAGATCGAGATGTTCGACGACGGCAAAGGCATCGGCGGCGTAATGATCCATATCGTGCCCGTCGCTCACCTGCTGCGACCGGCCGTGGCCGCGGCGGTCATGCGCCACGACGCGATAACCGTTCTCTACGAAGAACAGCATCTGCGCGTCCCAGTCGTCGGATGACAACGGCCAGCCATGATGGAAGACGATCGGCTGGGCATCCTTCGGGCCCCAGTCCTTGAAAAAGATATCGACGCCGTCCTTGGTCTTTACGAATGATTCCGTCATTGGAAATGCTCCTTCGGTGGGAGTTGGGGTGGAGTTTGAAAAAGCAGTCGATGGCATGGCCATCGCCGTGGAAAGTGCCGCGCCTGCCAGCAGAAGGTGCCGTCTGGAAAGCGCGAGCTCGATGAGATTGCCGGCCATTTCCTTGTCCTGCGTTCAGCGCCCACGGCGCGTGGTTTCAAACAGGAACCATGTGCGCCGCTCGGTCTCGTCGATCCAGTTCTCGATGAGACTGGTGGTCGCGTGGTCGTTGAGGTCGGAGGTAAGGCTGTGCGTTTGCCGCAGGATGGCGGTCAGCTGTTTGTTATCCTCGCGCAGTTCGGCAAGCATATCCTCAGGCGTGACGAAGTCGGCGTCATTATCGAGGAGGCGTTGGAGGCGGGCGATATGTCCGATGGAGCGGATGGTGTTACCGCCGATCTTGCGCGCCCTTTCGGCGATGTCGTCGGTCATGGCAAAGATCTGGGCGCCCTGCTCGTCCAGCAGCGTGTGATAGTCACGGAAATGCGGACCGGAAACATGCCAGTGGAAGTTCTTGGTCTTGACGTAGAGCGTAAAGACATCCGCCAGCAGGGCGGTCAACGCCGCGGCAATGTCGCGGCTTGCCTCCGCTCCGAGATCGGTCGGGGTTGCAAGTGGAAGCTTGCGGTTTCTGGAAGCTGTTGTCGTGTCCATGATCGTTCTCCTTTGGCAATTGACCGCCCGTTGTTGAGCGTCCCTGTTGCGGCTGTCTGATCGGCCTCGAGAATAGGGAGAAGAACGGGTGAGGAGAAATCGGCTGCTGGTACAGTCTACCCGATACCTAAGTGTAGTTTCGTCTAGCGCCGGCCCGGGATAACGTTTGCCCGTCGCCCCGCCCCTCGGCGATTGGCTCACAGAAGCCAGAAGCTCCGGCGTCCCCTCCCCGGAGCCGCGGATCTCCCTCCCGATCCGCAAAAGGCCGCCCCCGCCGCAGGAGGCGGCCTTTTTCATTTCTCCCTCTGGTGAGCAGGCAACCTATGCATGAGTATGATGTTTAAGCGTGCGTACGTGGGCTAGCGTCGTGGCGCACGACAATCCCCAGGCTGCAAAATCGAAGGACATCCCACATGACAGAAGAACGCCCGGAAGGTATTGAAAAATATGATCATCCCGCCGGCGGTTGGGATGCGTTGAAAGCCGTCGCGAAAACCCTCGCCCACCAGCAGATCGTCGCCCAGGGCACCATGACGCTGCTCAAGGCAAATCAACCCGAGGGTTTCGACTGTCCCGGCTGCGCCTGGCCCGATCCCAAACACACCTCATCGTTCGAATTTTGCGAAAACGGCGCCAAGGCGATCACATGGGAATCGACTGCCAAACGATCCGGACCTGAATTTTTCGCACAGCACACGGTCTCCGAATTGTGGCAGTGGACCGACCACAAGCTCGAGGATGCCGGAAGGCTGACCCTTCCCCTGCATTACAATCCCGAGAGTGATCGCTATGAGCCGATCGCGTGGGACGATGCGTTTCGCCTGATCGCGCAGGAGCTCAACAAGCTTGGCGACCCAGACATGGCGGAATTTTACACGTCAGGCCGGGCGTCCAACGAGGCTGCTTTTCTCTATCAGCTTTTCGTGCGCGCCTTCGGGACGAATAATTTTCCCGATTGTTCCAACATGTGCCATGAGGCAACCAGCGTCGGCCTTCCGAAATCCATCGGCGTCGGCAAAGGGACAGTGACGCTGGAGGACTTCGATCATGCGGATGCGATCTTCAGCTTCGGCCACAATCCGGGCACCAATCATCCCCGCATGATGACGACGCTGCACAATGCCGCAAAACGCGGCGTGCCGATCGTCGTTTTCAATCCGCTGAAGGAACGGGCTCTGGAGCGTTTCGCCGCGCCGCAGGACCCGATCGAAATGGCGACGCTCTCTTCCACTCCGATCGCCTCCGCCTATTATCAGTTGCGCACCGGCGGCGATCTCGCCGCCCTGAAGGGCATCATGAAGGCGGTGTTTCAAATGGATGCGGAAAGCCTCGATGCAGGCGGAGCCGGCGCACTGGACCGGGCCTTCATCGAGCAACATACCTCAGGCCTCGACGTGCTGCGCAGCGATATCGACGCCACCTCATGGGATACGATCTGCTCGGTCAGCGGGCTGACGAGGGAGGCGCTAGAGAGCGCTGCCCGGGTTTACGTCAACGCCTCCAATGTCATTATCTGTTACGGCATGGGTATAACACAGCACGCCAAGGGTACGAGCAATGTCCAGCAGATTGCCAATCTATTGCTTCTGCGCGGCAATATGGGGCGCCAGGGTGCGGGGATAGCGCCCATTCGCGGCCATTCCAATGTTCAGGGTGATCGCACTGTCGGCATCACCGAAATCCCGAACAAGGCGCTGCTGGATGGAATGGAACGCGCCTTCGGTTTTCGCCCCTCCGCCGAAAAAGGCCACAATGCCATAGAAGCCGTCGAGGCAATCATCGCCGGAAAATCCCGGGCGCTCATCTGCCTTGGCGGAAACCTCGCCGTCGCCATGTCGGATACCGCCGCGACCTTCGAAGGTATGCGCAAACTCGATCTCGCTGTCCACATTGCAACGAAGCTCAATCGCTCGCATCTTCTGACGGCACGGACATCGCTGATTTTGCCCTGTTTCGGGCGAACCGATCTGGATACACAGGCCTCCGGCCCGCAGGCGGTGACCGTCGAGGATTCCATGTCGATGGTGCATGCCTCACGCGGTTTCCTCAAACCGCCAGGCGAACTTGTGCGGTCGGAGCCCGCCATCATCGCCGGCATCGCCAAGGCAACCATTGGAAACCGTCACGGCATTGACTGGGACTGGCTGATTGCCGATTACGATCGCATCCGCGACAAGATCGAAGAGGTCTTCCCTGACTTCAGGGATTTCAATAGCCGGGTCCGCGTGAAAGGCGGCTTCCGCCTTGATGTCGCAGCCTCCTTCCGCCGCTGGAACACGGAGAGCGGCAAGGCCAATTTCCTTGTCGCCACCGGGATCGAGGAAGACCCGCTGATCTCCAATCCGGACGCCCTCGTGCTGACGACCATCCGCAGCCACGACCAGTACAACACAACGATCTACGGCATGGATGACCGTTATCGCGGCGTCTTCGGCCGCAGGGACGTCATCTTCATGAATCGGCAGGACCTCGCCGAACGGGGCCTGAAGGATGGCGACCGCATCGATATTCACGGTATCGCCAAAGACAGTGAGGGGCGCCACCTCGTTCAGGGTTTCACGGCTGTTGAGTACGATATCCCGAAGGGCTCGGCAGCGGGTTATTATCCCGAGATGAATGCGGTGGTGGCGCTAGACCGTTATGATCGCCTTTCGGGAACGCCCTCCTATAAAGGCGTACCGATTACGGTGAGTGCAGCAGCTGTCTGACGAGATAAGGGCCGGTGCGCATTGCAGAAGCCATGGGTGCCTGTGGACGACAGGTCCTGGATGCATATTTTTGCATATGGCCCCGCACCCATTTCCCGCTATCTTTGACGTTAAGATGGCGATGGCAACCAAGACCTATGTATAGGTCAGGTTGTGCTGAAAAAACCGTATTGTCGGCAAAAATCGCATCGGGGGAACAATGTCGATTGCGTCAATGATGTTTCGCGCGAGAGAGCCGGAGGATGGAGCCCACCATCTGTTTTTTGGAGTTGGCGCGCTGGTGCTGGCAGCAGGTGTATTTTACGTCGACACCTATACCGACATAGAAGGCGCGATCGCCGTTCTTTACGTCATCACGGTTCTTCTGGCCGCGCAGGCCGTGAGCTGGTCAGGACTCATCGCGATCTCCTGCACCTGCGCCATTCTATCGCTGCTGTCCTATGCGGCGACCCATGCGCAGGACGCCGACTTCCAGTCTGCCCTTCGATTGGTGGTCGCCCTTGCGGCACTCGCCGTTACCACCATGCTGCTGCTGAAAACCGAAACCGCGCGGCTGGCGATGCTGTCCGTCAACGCGGCGCTCAAAGAAAGCGAGGAGCGCTATCGCTCCATTTTCGACCGCACGCGCGTGGCGCTCTGGGAGCGGGACTATTCGAAGCTTCACGCCCTGTTGATGGGCCTCAAGCAACAGGGCGTCACCGATATGCGCGCCCACGCACGCGCCAATCCGGGTTTTACGCAGCAATGTATCGACCTCATCACGGTCGTTGCGTCGAATGAGGCCGGAAAGGAAATGCTCGGTTACGACTCCTCTCTGCGCGGAACCCTTCAGCGGTCGATCGTTTCGTCTTCCGGAAAATTCGTCGATGTCCTGCAGGCGATCATCGATAACCGGCGTGTTTTTGAAGACAAGGTGGTGGTGCGCACGGAAAGCGGTGAAGACAAGCTGGTGCTTCTTTCCATCAGCTTTCCGGCCGAGGCGGCCGCCTTCAATCGCGTGGTGGTGAGCATGGTGGATATCACCCAGCGCGAAATGGCGCTGAAGGCGCTGGCCGAAGCGCAGGCAGAGCTGACGAAGGCTTCAAAGGCCGCGGCGGTGGGCGCCATGTCAGCATCGCTCTCCCACGAATTGAACCAGCCGCTTGGGGCCATCATCGTCAATGCACAGACATTGCTGCGGTGGCTCGACCGCGATCCGCCGGATCTCGCCGCGGCCCGCCGTTCGGCCGAACGCATGATCCGTGACGGCCAGCGCGCCAGCGACATCATCCAGAACACACGCAGTCAGCTCGCCCATACCAGCGGCAAGACGGAAACCTTCGATCTCGATGAGTTCATTGACGAAACGCTCAGCCTTCTCGAACACGAGCTCGAGCGCAGCGGCACCGCCGTCCACGTGGACAAACAGGCCACTCCGCCAATAACGGCCGTCAGGATCGAATTGCAGCAGGTCCTCATCAACCTTCTCACAAATGCCATTCAGGCGATGGAAGAGGCAGGCAGCACCAATCGCACCATCACGGTGCGGAAAGAACGTGAAGACGGTCACAATATCCATATTGCCGTTCACGACAACGGACCGGGTTTCCCCGCGCAGATGAAGGAAAAGCTGTTTTCACCATTCTACACGACAAAGGAGACAGGGATGGGCATGGGGCTATCGATCTGCCGCACCACTCTGGAAGCGCGCGGCGGCAGGCTGACCGGTGACAATCACCCCCTCGGCGGGGCGGTCTTTACCATTTCCATGCCGATCAGCCAGGAGATGGACCATGCCTGACCCACGCAAGCAGGCGAAGGAGCCACCCCAACCCGTCGTTTTCATCGTCGACGACGACGTGTCGATGCGTGAGGCGCTGACCGATCTGTTTCGCTCCATGAAGTTTGACGCCGAAGCTTTCGACAGCACCACCGCCTTCCTCGAAAAAGCCAATCTGAACCGGCCGGGTTGCCTGCTGCTCGATGTGCGGCTTCCGGGCATCAGCGGCCTCGACTTCCAGATACAGCTGGAACGCATCGGCAACAGGATGCCGATCATTTTCATGACCGGCTTCGGCGATATCCCGATGAGCGTGCGGGCGATGAAAGCAGGCGCCGTGGATTTCCTGACAAAGCCCTTCAAGGAACAGGACATCCTGGACGCCGTCGCGGCAGCAAT
This sequence comes from Agrobacterium sp. RC10-4-1, assembly GCF_014138475.1. Classification (NCBI taxonomy): domain Bacteria; kingdom Pseudomonadati; phylum Pseudomonadota; class Alphaproteobacteria; order Hyphomicrobiales; family Rhizobiaceae; genus Agrobacterium; species Agrobacterium sp. RC10-4-1. The sequence goes on along the minus strand of NZ_JACJIT010000009.1, from coordinate 207,288 downwards.
GGAACGGGATGCATCGCGACGCCGCGAAAGCGCCCAGAACGAGGCCGTCACCTCCCTTTTCGAACAACTGACGCCGAGGGAACGCGAGGTCATGAGCGCCGTCGTTCGCGGTCTGATGAACAAGCAGATCGCCTATGAGCTAGGCATCAGCGAGGTCACGGTAAAACTGCACCGCGGCAATGTGATGCGCAAGATGGAAGCGAGATCGGTCGCCGATCTCGTTCGCAAGGCGGAACTGATCGGCGAGAAGATGCGCCCACCTGTATCTTAGTATGGTATCTTTGAGGGCGGCATGGGCGCATAGAGGAAGAAAGAAAAACAGAAAAGGTCGCTTTCATTGCCCCCCGTTCCCGTCATTGCCGTCGTTGACGACGACCCTGCCATCCGTGAAGCCATGGACGATCTCATCATGTCCTTCGGTTACCAATGCCGCCTGTTTGCTTCTGCCGAACAGTTTCTGGACGCGCAGCAGCAGGCGGACATCGACTGCATCGTTGTGGATGTGAAGATGCCCGGCCTCTCCGGCATCGAATTGCAGAGTGAGTTGAACCGGCGCGGCGAGCATGCGCCGATGATTTTCGTGACCTCCTACGAGGATGACCGCACCCGCAACGCCGCCCTGAGCGGCGGCGCCCTCGCCTTTCTGCGCAAGCCGGTCAATATCGGCAAACTGATGGGATGCCTGGAATCGGTTCTCGGACCGCAGCCCTGACTTTCGGTTGACGCCTGGCGAAGACAGCCTTTCATCACGCTAAGCCTCTTCCTTCGAGCCCTGTTTTTTATGCCCCGGCCCTGTGCCGCCAGGGCACGCATTGCCGTTGACGGAATTCCTCCCGGCGTTTGCCATTCCGCCACGACCTTCCGCCATACCAACTAGACCTCTGTATAGGTGCCCGCAGCGCTGACCCGCCGTAGCCTTGTCCCAGTCAAACGCCTCCCTCCCGGACGGTCCTGACGACACGATCATCCATTTTGAGGAGCAGGGCATGACCTCCATCAGTCAGAAGACAGACGAGCGCAAACCTCGACATCTCAAGCTCGCAACGGTGCTGGCATTGGGCGCGACCGCAGTGCTCGCCGGCAACGCTCTCCTGATCAGGAATACCGAGCCGGCGCTTGCCGCCTCTGAAAACGTTGCATCGGCCAGCGCCTTCCGCATCCTCACGCCGCAGGCGATCGACAGGCTGGCCGGACTTTCGGGTCCTGTTGCTCCAGGGGAGGATGCGGCAACAGGCGTGTCAGCTCCGGCAAATGACGAAACGTCCTGCATCGCCATCCGCGCCGCCCGAAAAACGGACCGGTACGAGGCGCTCGAGCCAAAAGCCTTCTGTCAACTGCAGCACCGTCTCTTCAATGCCGAGCTGATTGATCGCATTGCCGCGCTCCAGCTCGCATCACAACCCGACGATACCGGTACCTCGTCGCAATTCGCCATGAACAAGGAGTTCTGAAATGGAAGCTTTGACCAGACGCGCAGTCCTCGCAATCGGCGCCGTCGGCGGCACCGCGCTTGCCGCCAGCACCGCCGGTGCTGCATCTTTCGGCAATCCTGATCAGCCTGCGGAGGGAGCAATCAACGCCAATGCCGCGGGGCTCAGCGATCCAGGCCCGAAGAACCCTGTTATCAACGACCAGTTCCCCTCCTTCCAGAGCCCGCCCGCGACGGATGTCGGCGACATGCAGCTCTTCTGGGGTTCGTTCAACAATGCCGCCAAGCGTATCCAGAACGGCGGCTGGGCACGTCAGGTGACCAAATCCGATTTCGCGATTTCGGATGCCGTGTCCGGGGTCAACATGCGACTGGGACCTGGCGGCATTCGCGAGATGCACTGGCACCGCGCTGCAGAATGGGCGATCATGACCAATGGACGCTGCCGTATCACCGTGCTCGATACCAAAGGCCGTGCTTATGTCCAGGACGTCGAGGCCGGCGATCTCTGGTATTTTCCGGCCGGTTATCCCCATTCGCTGCAGGGACTTGGTCCCGACGGGTGCGAGTTCGTCATTGTGTTCGACGAAGGCGACCAGTCCGAATACGGCACCCTGCTACTGACGGACTGGCTGGCACATACCTCACCTGAACTGCTGGCGAAGAATTTCGGCGTCGAGCAGGATGTGTTCCGCAATATTCCACTGCAGAACCTCTGGATTTTTCAGGGCAAGGAGCCCGGACCTCTCTCCAGGGATCAGGAAGCCGTTGCCGGTGCAGGACTTCCCCCTTACCCCTTTACTTACAAGCTCGCGGCCTCCAAACCGCTGAAGGAGAACGCTGCTGGCGTCATTCGCCTTGCCGACAGCAGCGCCTTTACCGTGTCCAAAACCATCGCCGCCGCCATCGAAACGATCAAGCCCGGCGGGGTGCGCGAAATGCACTGGCACCCCAACGCGGACGAATGGCAGTACTGGATCAAGGGTGAAGGCCGGATGACCGTGTTCGACGCCGGTCCGCGCAGCCAGACCGCCGATTTCCGCGCCGGCGACATTGGCTACGTGAAACGGAGCCAAGGCCACATCATCGAGAATACCGGCAAGACCGACCTGCAGTTCGTCGCGGTCTTCAAGACGGCAGAGTATCAGGAAGTCAGCCTCTCTTCCTGGCTCACGCATACCCCGCCGGCGCTCGTTGCCCAGCACCTGAATGTCAGCATCGAGGATGTCGCCAGGTTTCCCGCAAACCAGCCGGCAATCATGCCAGGCTGAACATCCTCTCCTTCCGTAGGGGCCGGCGTCTCGGCATATCCGATCAGCCGGCCTTCTCCCGTAAAGACAGAACGAACAATTGCCAGATCGATATCGAAAGGCAGGTACGGCCATGAAACCACTGAAAATCCGCATCGCTGGCGGCTCGCTTGCCGGGCTTTTCACCGCGATACTGCTTCAGCAGGACGAACACGATGTAAAGGTCTACGAACGCTCGTCATCCGGGCTTGCCGGGCGCGGGGCGGGACTGGTGCCTCAAAAGGACCTGTTCGACGTTCTGAGGGAAATCGGCTGCGAAGACGTTGCCAAGATCGGTGTGGTTGCGAAGGAGCGCATCTACCTCGATGCCGGCGGGCACATTGCCCAGCGCCAGCAAACGCCGCAGATGCAGGTCTCATGGGACTACCTCTTTGAGAGCGTATCCTCACGCCTCCTCTCCGATACCTATCGTCTCGGCCATCACGTCAACGACGTTCGCGAAGATCCGCAGGGAGTGACGCTCTCCTTTGCCGATGGCATGGAGGAACGTGCTGACCTCGTTATCGGCGCGGATGGTTTGGGTTCGGCCATCCGCAGCGCCGTCAACCAGCATTCGGAAAACGCCTATGCGGGCTACGTCGCCTGGCGCGGGCTGATCCCCGAAACAAGACTGCCTGCCGACGCCGCCCTGCTGCTGGACCGTTTCGCCTTCTACATCACGTCCGGAATTCATGTTCTGGGTTATCTCGTGCCGGGATCGCGCGGCGAGACACGGCAGGGACAGCGTCGCTATAACTGGGTCTGGTATCGTCCAACGCCTGCCGAAGATCTTGCCCGAACCTTCACGGGCCGGGACGGCAGGCATTTTGAGCATTCCCTCCCCCGCGGCGAGCTCCCCAGCAGCCGGAGGGCGCAACTGCGCGAAGAGGCCTTTTTCCTTCTGCCGCCGCAAATGGCGCTTGCCGTGGACGTAGAGGAGACGCCATCGATCCAGGGGATTTTTGATTTCGAGGCGGAACACATGGTCTCCCAGCGTATCGCCCTGGTCGGAGATGCCGCCTTCGTCGTTCGTCCTCACACGGCAATGGGTGTTTCAAAGGCGGCAGGCGATGCAATGGCGCTGCGCGACGCCCTGCGGCAAACGGACGACCTTCCTGCCGCCCTTGCGCGGTATCAGAACACCCGCCTGCCAGTGGGCAAGGCAATCGCCGCCTATGGACGCCGACTTGGCGAAACCGCGATGTGAATACGGGTGAAAAATCGGCCACGCTCCCGCCTTGCGCCCCTGCGTGTTTGCGTTACGCTTGCAACCGGGGAATTTCTCATTGGAGGGAATAAGGCATGTGCAATAGCTGCGTGATCGAGAACGTCAAACAGAACATGCTGTCACGGCGTCTGCTGTTCAAGGGTGCCGTGGCGGGTGTAACGGCGATGGCGGCGGGAAGCCTCGCGGCCCCGGTTCTGGCGCAATCGCCCAGACAGGTCGTCGATCTCACCCATACCTACGATTCCACGTTTCCGACGTTCGACGGAAAACCCGGCATTGAGATGGAGTGGGCAGCAGATATCGCCAAAAGCGGCTATCAACTCCATAAGCTGACCATCTTCGAACACACCGGAACGCATATCGATGCGCCTTTCCACTTTAGCGCAGACGGCGCCAGCGTCGATCAACTCGAGCCGCAAAAGCTCCTCGCCCCTCTGGTCATCATCGACATTACGGATCGCGCGAGGGAGGACGCCAATTCCACGGTCGAGGCAGGCGACATTGAACGCTGGATATCGGAAAATGGCGACATTCCGGCAGGCGCAATCGTGGCTTTGCGCTCCGGCTGGGCAACGAAAGTGAAAAGCCCGGCCTTCCGTAATGACGACGCCGGAAAATTTGCCTTCCCCGGCTTCGGCAAGTCGGCCACCGACCTCCTGCTCAAGCTGGATACAGTCGCCATCGGCGTCGACACACTCTCGCTGGATCCGGGCAATTCTGCAGACTTCGCTGTCCATAATTCCTGGCTACCCGCTGGGCGCTACGGGATCGAGGGGCTGAACAATCTGGAAGCACTGCCGGCGAAGGGGGCGACCATCATCGTCGGCGCGCCTGCCCACCGAGGCGGAACAGGCGGACCAGCCCGTATTTTGGCTCTGGTCTGACGCCGGTAGAGTTTGCCGCAAACCCGAAATCCGAAACGGATACCATCCGCTTGCCATCGCAGGTACAAAAAGGGATTCTAAAATGAAAGGCCTTCGGAAGACCCTCGTTTTGCTCCTTTCGCCATGCCTGTTGAGCGGGGTTCAAGCTCTTGCCGCCGACAGCGTGGTCGTTCCCGGCTACGCCCCGGAAACGGGGGCGGAATATCTCTACCGTTCCCATAAAACCACCTCCACCGACATGTCGTTGTGGTTCGACAGGCCGGCAGCGATCATGCGCGGAGATTTTCGGCAGCGCATGACGGTCCTGTCGCGGGATGCGGAGGGTATGCGCGTGCGCTGGTCCCTCAGCGCAGATTTGCCACAGGACGCCGAAGGCGCTGCAGACACTTACGCAATGAACGCTCTCTATCGGAACACTCTGTCGGCCTATGGCGTCCGGCAGGTGGAATATGAAGCGGGACTTAACGGCTTTCCTGGCAAACTCGTCGGATTGGATGCGATCCTCGGCAACCTGCACAGCACCTCGGTTGTCGGACCGGATGGCAGCGTTGCGAACCAGCCAGCGGGTTTGCGCGATATTGTCGAGGGCATCAAAAGCAATCCAATCCTGGTTATTCATAATCTCGCACCGGAGGCAGAGCTTCTTTCCACAATACAGGAGCAGGAAAGTTCCACATACGAGATCGGCCAGTCAGGTACGGCGTCGGTGGTGGAATATGCGCGGGAAACGCCCATTCCCGTCGCCATCGAATGGACGCTCGAGACCGCAGATATCTCCGGACAAACAGCCACCTTCAGCCTCCAAAAAACCTACGACCACGTTGCGCTCCAGCAATCACAGGCTTCTGCGGTGGAAGGAGTGATCTCAAGCTTCGGTGAAAAGGCCAAACAGCTTGGCGACGAGCAACTGGCGGCCGCCAGAAACGCAAGCAAAAACGTGCAGATGACTGTCGTCATGTCACTGCGCGATGGATCGACCCTCGAAGCGACGGAAACCGTTTTGGCGGAAAGCGGCGGCATTAAAATCAGGACCCAAACCCACGTGTGGCGTGAGGACCTGCCGCGAAATCTGCCAGACCTGCCGGACTGGATCACTCACACCGTATCTGCAGCATCCCTTGATCCGTTGCCGGAACGTGGCGCCAATGCTCCGGCCCTCACGTCAGGACTTACCGCGCCAACGGCACTTGAAGAAGGACAGGCGGCCTATGACAGCGGCAATTATGGCGCCGCCCTGCGCTCGTGGAAACCGCTCGCCGATGGGGGAAGCCCGGCCGCGCAATATAAGGTTGCCGTTCTTTACCAGGCGGGTCTGGGCGTCGACCGTGATACGGCACTCGCCGCCGCATACATCCGCAAAGCGGCGGATCAGGGCTGGGCGGAAGCGCAAAGCAGCCTTAGCGATCTCTATGCGGTCGGCCAGGATGTTCCGCAGGACCTGGAACTCGCCGTGTCCTGGGGCCGCAAAGCAGCAGAACAAGGGCTGGCTGTCGCCCAGTACAATCTGGGGTACAGCTACGAAAGCGGCCAGGGTATCGCTCAGGATTATGCACAGGCGTTGATCTGGTATCGCCGTGCCGCCGATCAGGGTTTTGCAACCGCTCAGTACGCTGTCGGCCTGCTCTACGATCAGGGTCTCGGCGTTACCCGCGACTATGGTGAAGCAGTCAGCTGGTATAAAAAAGCCGCCGATCAGGGGCTTGCCGTCGCCCAGGGCAATCTAGGGAACATGTATGGAATGGGACATGGCGTTGCGCAGGATCGGGCCGAGGCCATCACATGGTTCCGCAAAGCCGCCGATCAAGGACTTGCGACTGCGCAGGAATCGCTGAAAAGGCTGGAGCAACCCTAGCTGTGGCCGGATCGCTTTCTGACCGGGGGCCGATGATGCCCCGGTCCTCAGCCAGCTACTTTCCGCAGCGATTTTTCAATCTGCCCTCCGCAATAAGCGTCGCCATAGTCGTCAAAGGCGCGGCGGCTCAGGGCGGCCAGCGGGGCCGTCTCTTTCATTCGGCTGGAATAGGCCCAGATGACGGGCGACGTATCCTCAATTATGCGCCTGATGACTGGAAAGCGGTCTGCAACTGTCGTCCAGAGAATTGCCGTGACGACATCTGCGACGCCGGGTGTCTCCGTTCCCAGCATGAACCCCGAATCGCCGGTCAGACCGTGTCTCGCTCCCGTGTCCTCGAAAATGCGGATCCACTCCTGCAACCGGGGAACGAACGCCTCCCATTTTTCAGGGGTCCACATCTCGCGCCCACCGTCGAGCGTCAGTTCATCGATCACATCGTTGGCATCGTTTACGATCTTGGCAGTGAGCGCGCGGCCCTCGGCGCCCGGCGGCAGAAGCTGCAACCGCTCGCCGAGATAGAGGGCGATTGCGGGCATCTGCGAGAGAGCGAAATTGCGCTCTCGATCGATCAGCACCGGCGGTCCCATGAACGCTATGGGCTGCTTGCCGGCATCACGGCCCATGATCTCCTCGATTGCACCGGCATCGTGTTCGTCCCAGGTACACCCGCCATGCGCTAAAAGTCCGCGAATGAACTGGCCTCGGAACGGGACCGGCCAGTAATAAAGTTCGAAGTTGCTCATTGCTGGCTCCTTATTGCGGTGCGCGGCGCGGGCGGCTGGTACGTAAGCGCCTCACGGTTTTGGCATCACCGGTGTGAAACGCGGATCGCACCGGCGTCACCGAGGCTGCGCTGGACAGTCGCAATCCGGCTGGATGCAATATCGGCGGACACCTCGATCTCGCCCTCATGCGGCGCATCGCTGCGAGGCAGGTCACCACGTGAAGATTGGGTGCCGGTCGTATTCTGCTCTGATGTGGACTGGATGAAGATATCCGGACGGGAGATCCCGTGCTGCTGGACCAGATGCTCGACGGCGATATCGGCTGCCTCGCGTGTTTCGAAAATGGCGCAAATGGTGACGGTGGCATCGTCGGCCATGGCTGTTCTCCCTTCAGGCTTAACTCAAACACCCAAACGCCCGGAGAGGCTGGTGGTTTCCGGGCTCCGTCAGTTTTTGCTCGGAGATACGCGTCCTTAGCGGAAAAGTCGTGCGCGGATCGACGATGCGGCACGGCAACGCCGGAGCATCACTTGCTCCGGCGTTGCTTTTGTCATGCAACCAAGCCCTTGGTAAGTTCCAGAGCCTGCCGCTCGAACAACCGGCGATAAATGCCGTCATTGAGCCGGATCAGCGCCTGATGGTCGCCCTCTTCAACGATCCTGCCCCTGTCGAATACGAGCAGACGGTCCAGAGCCCTGACGGTCGAAAGCCGGTGGGCGATGACCAGCGTGGTGCGCCCTTCCATCAGGCGTTCCATAGCCCGCTGGATCTGCACCTCGCTTTCGCTGTCGAGGCTTGAGGTTGCCTCATCAAGGATCAGCACCGGCGCATCCGCCAGGAAGGCGCGGGCGATCGCGACCCGCTGGCGCTCCCCGCCTGACAGCTTGACGCCACGTTCGCCCACCATGGTCTCATAGCCCTTGGGCAGGGACATGATGAAGTCATGGGCGCTGGCCTGTTTCGCCGCCTGCTCGATTTCGCGCCGCGACGCGTCCGGCCGGCCATAGGCGATGTTTTCCGCCAGTGTGCGATGAAACAGGATCGGCTCCTGCTGCACGATGGCAATCTGCCCTCGCAGGCTCGCCTGGGTGACATCGGCAATGTTCTGCCCATCGATGCGGATCGCACCGGACCTGATATCGTAGAGGCGCTGGATGAGCTTGACGAAGGTCGTCTTGCCAGAGCCGGAGTGGCCGACCAGTCCCACACGCTCACCGGGTTTTATGGTGACTGAGAAGTCATCATAAAGCGGCGTGGCGTGCGCGCCATACTGGAAGGTGACGTGATCGAAAACGATCTCGCCTTTTCCAATATGAATCGGTTTCGCATCCGGCCGGTCCTCGACGCCAAGCGGCATCTTGGAAAGCAGCACCAGCTCTTCCATATCGTTGACGGCGCGCTGCAGGTTGCGGATATCCTGCCCCACGTCCCGCAGATATCCCTGCAGCACGAAGAACATGGCCAGCACGAAGGTGATGTCGCCCGGCGTCGCGAGCCCCTGTCGCCACATGATGAGGCCGGTGCCGAGAATGCCGGCCTGCATGGAAACCATCATGAAGCTCTGGATCGTGCCGTTTATCGTGCCGCGTTTCCATGTCCTGCGCGTGCGGTTATCCCACTTCACCAGCACCTGGCCGAGCCGTGTTTCTTCACGCGGTTCCGCGCCAAAGGCCTTCACGACCGAATTGCAGCTGATGGCATCCGCCAGCGCGCCGCCAAGCCTCGTATCCCAGGCATTGGCAAGCCGTGCGGCCGGCGAAACATATCCCATGGAAAGCCCCACCGTCACACCGACATAGATCAGCGAGCCGAGACCGACGATGAGGCCCATGACGGGCCAGTAACTGCCGAGAACGATGGTGGCGCCCACCAGCATGACGAGCGATGGCAGAAGCGCGATGAGCAGGAGGTCATTGAGCGAATCGAGCGCCCACATGCCACGCGTGATCTTGCGCACCGTGGAGCCGGCAAAGCTGTTCGCGTGCCAGTCCGTGGAGAAACGCTGCACCTTGTGAAAACCGTTATTGGTAACATCCGCCATGGTTTTCAACGTCAGCCGGATGATGCCGTTGAAGATGAACCAGCGCAGCGCGACGCTGGTCAGCCCCAGCGCCACCACGATGATGAAGGCGCGCAGCGCCTGATCCGCCGCATCGCCGCCGGCGATGGCATCGACGATCCGCCCGGAGAAGACCGGCACCATGACTTCGGCCAATGTGCTGGCGATGACCAGAACGATGATGAAACCCACCAGCGCCGGCCGGTGGCGCCAGTGGTGAAAGACAAAGCCGAGCACATGACGATAGGCATCGGCGCGGAAATCGAGCTTCTTGCGAGACATTTTTACCAGCACGGCGCCATTCTGCTCGGCGACCGGTCCTTGAAATGGAAGTTGGAAGGCACAGCCCGGGCGGGAGACAAAATGATCCCGTCAGATCAATCGGACTGTGAAGGAAAACAAAACCGCATGTCGGGCGCGCAAAAGGCGGGCCGCGAATGGATATGACCTAGTGTCTGGTCATTCCCTGCGGGAGGGTTTCGATGAATGCTGGTGTCATGCAACGCCTCCCTTGGTTCGATCTGATGCGGTAAAGAAATTTCTAGCTGAACCTGGCAGACTTGCAAAGCCGGTTTTTGCAACCTTGTGGCAAGTGATGCGAAAACGCCACATTGGCGCTTGGCGACTATATCCGTGGCCGATGCGGCCCGGCCACGGCCTTATGATGCCAGAAGCCCCGCCGCGCCCCTCTGGGGACGCAGCGGAAATCGGAAGATCGGTCTATCGAGCCCGATCAATCCATCTGGACATTTGCCGCCTTGACGACGGGTTCCCACTTGGCGATTTCAGCCGAGACATGGGTTTTCAGCTCCTCTGGCGTGGAGGCGACGATTTTGGCGCTGAAATCCGCCATGCGGGCGGCGACGGCCGGATCGGCAAGCGCTTTCTTGGCGGCGGCATTCAGCTTGTCGACCACCTCGGCCGGCGTTTCGGCTGGTGCAAAGAGCGCGTTCCAGGTATAGGTCTCATAACCCGGTACGGTTTCGGCGATCGTCGGCAAATCCGGGAAGGATGAAGCGCGCTCGCTGGTGGTGACGCCAAGTGCCCGCAAGGTGCCGGATTTCATGTGGCCCGACGAAGACGGCAGATTGTCGAACATGATGGAAATCTGGTTGCCGAGAAGATCGTTGAGCGCCGGGCCGGAACCCTTGTAGGGCACGTGCTGCATGCTGACGCCAGCCATGCTCTTGAACAGCTCGCCGGAAAGATGAAGCGGTGTTCCGTTCCCGGAAGACGCATAGGCGTGTTTGTCCGGCTCGGCTTTCAGCAGCGCGATCAGTTCCTCGACGCTGTTGACGTTGAGCTTCGGGTTAACGACCAGCACGTTCGGCACCACCACCAGCAATGAAACCGGAGCAAAGTCCTTTTCGGGATCATAGGGCTTGGTCTTGAGGATGAGCGGGTTAAGAGCGTGGGTCGCCACCGTGCCCATCAGGATAGTATAGCCATCCGGTTCCGCGCGGGCAACGCGGTCGGCGCCGAGATTGCCGCCTGCGCCTGCGACATTTTCAACAACGATCTGCTGGCCGAGTTCGTCGCCCATCTTCTGAGCGATGACGCGGGCGACCACATCGGTGGAGCCGCCGGCCGCAAAGGGAACCACCAGCGTTATCGTCCGATCCGGAAAGCCCTGCGCGCTCGCCGTCATTCCCAACATGCCGAAAGAAACTGCCGCCGCGGCAAGTTTCAACACCATGCGCCGTTTAGAAAACCGGTAATTCATGAACCCTCCTGTAACATGGCCTCCCCGCCATGGCGGCATAGTAGCTCAAATGCACCTGAGGGCAAGCCGCCGGGAAACATGGCCCGGCGGCGAAACGCGGCTAGGCTTTCATGCGCTCCTCCACGACCCGCCAGTTGATCAGCTTGTCGAGCACGGCGCGGATGTGTTCGGCCTTGCGGTTTTCATAATCGACGTAATAGGCATGTTCCCAGATATCGATGCCGAGATAAGCCGGCCGTCCGACGGCGACCGGGTTGTTGCCATCCTCATAGCCGATCAGCGCAAGCCCGCTGTCGTCACGCGTCAGCCACACCCAGCCGGTGCCGAACACGGTGTCCGAGACATCGACGGCGCGTTTGACGAAGCCGTCATAACCGCCAAAGGCATTATCGATTGAAGCCGCGAGATCGCCCTGCGGCCGGTTGGGGCCGCCCGGAACGAACTGATCCCAGTAGGCAACGTGGTTCCAGGCCTGGGCCGCATTGTTGAAGATCTTGACGTCCGCAGCCTCCTTCGACCGGGCGGATTCGACGACGATGCGATCGAGCTCCATATCGGCATAACGGGTGCCGGCGGCCAGCGTATTGAGCTTGTCGTAATAGGCTTTGTGATGCTTGCCATAATGCAGCCCCACCGTCTTTGCCGAAATCACCGGCGCCAGATCCGCCTCGGCGAACGGAAGTGCCGGCTGGCTGAGGGGAAGCGCCGCCCGCGCCACGTGCGGACGGGGAAAGATGGCTGCGGCAGCGGTTGCCGCGCCGGCGGCGAGAATCGTGCGTCTGGTAATCTCCATGATGGTCCTCCTTGTCAGTGACGATTAAGGCAAACCCTGAAGGACGCCGGAGGTTGCCTGGATTTCCCCGAATTGTCCGGGCGGATATCCCCGGTCAGAAACCCCGGGGCCATTTCGCAAAGAAGGAAAAGCAAAAAGGCCCTCCGGATGGAGGGCCTCGTCTGCTCAGTAGCGGTAATAATCGCGACGGTCTCGCCAGTCACGATACTCCCGCCGGTCACGCCACTCGCGCCATTCGCGCCGTGCCTGACGTTCGCGCCATTCGCGGCGACCCTCCCAGCGATCGCGCCGGTCCCAGCCACGCTCGTAGCGCGGTCCGTTCGGGCGGCAATAGCCGCGGGGTGTCAGATGAAAGCCGCGGCCGCAGGCATAGTCCACATTCTGAATGTGGGATGCCGAAGGTGCGGATGGTTGACCGACGGGCATGGCGTTCGCGCCAGTGCCCAACAGGGCGCCGAGAATTACTCCAGCGGTTAAAATCATCTTACGCATCGCATCTCCCTCCTTATGGGATAGAGCGATTTAGCGCCTCGCCGGGTGAACTGTGGCTGAATGAATCTGGGTGTTTTCGTGGCAATTCGGCGGCAGCACCGACTGATGAATTCCCGGAAAAACCGCCCTATCCCGACTTGCCGAATTCCTTTCTCAGCTTGTCCTTTGCCTCCTCCAGAACCTCCTTACGCTCCTTCGGAAGCTTGCCACCTGCCCGATTGATATAGAAAACCAGCATCGACATTGCAGAGCGGAACGGGTTGGCCTTGCGCCGTGTCGAGTGTTCCGCCGAGGCTTTCAGCGACCGGGCGATGCCGGTGGGATCCTTTTTCGTGAAAACATCCTTCTCGATATCAAGCGCATCGCTTTCGCTGGTTACCTTCTGCGACCACTTCTTTTTCTTCTTGCCCTTTTTCATCGGTCTTCTCCCGACCCGGCGTCATTTTCGCTTCGGATCATGCGTGTGATGGCTGTCGCGCTCGCCGCCACCGCCGGAGACCTTGCTTTGGGAGCGCCTGTCGCTGTCTGCCGGCGGCTTTTTGATGTCCAGCGGTGCCTTGGCGTTTTCATGGGACGCGCCGGGGCCGCCCTGGCGGATGCTTGCCGGTGTCTTTGTCGAGGTCGACATCGTTTCCTCCTGTCCTATTGGTCGTCCTTGGTCTTCATCGCGTCGGAGACGCTTTTTTTCCTTGGATCGCGCAGATTTTCGCCCACGGCGTCCCTCTCACGTTCTGGATCGTCCTTGGGCTTCAGGTAGCCGCGCGGCCTGTTTTCTTCCGGCCCCTCCCAGCGCGGCGATTGGTCGGTGGTGCCAGGCGCACCGTCGCTTGGCGAATTATTACCCATTTTTGCCTCCTCAGTCGTTTCGCTGATCCCGAACCACTCAGCCCGGGCAATGTTCCCGGCCCGGCGACCGGGGCGAATTTTTCGAAACCATTCCGCCGGGTCGAAGTTAGGCGGTTTTGACACAAACTGGTGGAGCACGATGATGACGGACAAACCCCATGAGCCCGATCGCATCTCCCGGATCGTGTATGAGCAGCAGCAGGACTTCCTGAGGCGGTCGTCGCTGCAGTTCCTTGAATGCGCAATCCATCTCTGTGCGACGAACATGAGCATTTCCGAGCTTGCCGGGCGGCTGGAAAAGCAGGCGCAAATTTTGCGGGAATTCGGTTAGCGGCGGCGGAAACCCGCCGGAAGCCGCCAGGTTCTTGGGACACATCAATGCCAAGGTTTTTCTTCAGCATCGTCAGTGGCCAGCATATTCTCGATGATGACGAGGGAAGTGATCTCGCCTCGCTCGATCAGGCCATAGAGGAAGCCCACAAGGACGCCCGCGAACTGATGAGCGAGGCGATCCTTCAGGGACGCGACATCTCGGAAGGATGCGTCGTGATCCGCGATTCGGCCCGCGAGCTCTTAAAAGTGGTTCCCTTCGCCGATGCCCTCGACAGGAAGCCCTGAGGGGATGGGAATCTCTGCCCGCCATTGCGCCATTAGGCTTTCATATTCCTTTTCGGGGACACCATAGGTCACCCCCGCTGTCTCCTCGAGCACCTTGCGATCGATGATTCGCACATTGCCGCGTGTTGCCCGAATGGCCCGCATGCCCTCGAGGATATGCAGCTCATTGGTGATTCCCGGCCGTCGCACCCCCAATACACTAGACATGAACTCATGCGTAATGGGCAGATCATCGGTGTCCAGCCGGTCGTGGCACATCAGCAGCCAGCGGGACAGCCTTTCACGCAGGGCATATTGTCCGTTTGCGAGGACAAGCTGACCCACCTGAAGCAGACAGATATTGATATATCCCAGCAACAGGTCGCGAAGGCGTGCGTCCCGTTCCATCTCGCGCCTGAGATCGGCTGCAGCGATGACGAATCCCTCGCCCGCGACGCCCATCGTCGTCTCGTCGGGCGTTGTCCGCGCGCCCAGCAGAACAGGCCATCCGGTCATGCCCTCACGGCCGACAAGCATGTTCTCCATGCTTTTGCCGCCTTCCGTCCGGGCCACGGACGAAGCAATACCGCTCTCAATGAAACACACTCGCGAGATGGGCGTATTGGCGCCGACCAGTTGATAGCCCACGGGCAGATTGATCATCTCCATCCGGGCGACCAGCCGCGAAAACCCCTCTTCACCCAACGCCCTCAGCAATCGGTTGCGCGCAAAAATACTCGATCCAGGCATAACCGTTACCCGCTTCCCCCTCGCTCGACGACACCAAACGCGCGGCAACTTAGCAGCTTGAAATTGCAAGGAAATGCCATGTACGTTTCCGTACCCTTGGGCACCATCGCGGCCTTGCGATCGAACCGGGCAAAACCAGAATCCCATCAATGCAGGCGACCTCACGGTTCGCTTATGGGTAAGTTATCAGCGCTTTGAGAAAACTCTCGGGACGATCCCTGGTATCGTTCAACGCCCGGTCCAGATCATTCAGAGTATACCGGTGAGTATATAATGTCGACGGATCGAGCTCGCCCGCGGCAACCGCTGCCACGGCCTTCCTCATTCCGCTGATATAGATGGCCGGATCTCTTTCATGCGCATTGATGACATCAAGCCCGCGCCAGTTCCACAATTGCATATTGATCTGGCGCGGCCCGTCCTGGTGATAGCCGGCGATGATCAACCGGCCGCGTTCGGCCGTCAGTTCGCCTGCGAGATCAAGCGGCCACTGTTTGCCCACCGCTTCGATGACACGATCGCAGAAGCGCCCGTCAGTCAACTGCCTGACACATTCAATGATGCGCCAGTGATCATCCATCTCGACAAGCTCAGTCGCGCCCATCCGGTGCGCTACTTCCAGCGAAAAAGGCCGCCGCGATATGGCAATGACCCGTGCCCCGCGGCGGGCGGCAAGCTGCGTCAACAACGCGCCGATGAAGCCGATACCGATGATGGCGACCGTCTGCCCTGCCTCAATCCCGCTGCGTTCGAAGATGTTCATGGCGCAGCCGAGGGGCTCGCCCGGAAATGGATGACCATCCAGCTCGGACGGCAGGCGCACCACGAGGCCGGCATCGGCAATATCATGGATGGACTCGACATAGAGTTCCGGCAATTGTCGGTTTATGACGTGGCCAAGCTTGAAGAGCGTTTCGACCTCGTGATCTTCATGGGCGTATTTTACCATCTGCGGCATCCGCTGCTGGCGCTCGATCTCATCCACGAACATGTCGCAGCCGACATGATGCTCTTCCAGTCGCTCCAGCGGGGTGACGGGAGAATACCCGACCTCGAAGAAGATTACCCGTTTTCAGAATGGGCCATGTTCGAGGATCCCGCTTATCCCAAACTGTTTTTCGTGGAGGAACGGTATGCGGCCGATCCGACGAACTGGTTCATACCCAACAGGGCCGCGGTGGAGGCAATGCTTCGCAGCGCCGGCTTCATCATAGAGCGACATCCAGAACGAGAGGTTTATCTATGCCGGCGCGGGGCACGCCACTATGCGGCAGAGCCGCCGCCGGGAGAATAGACCCGTGCCGACCGCAGCCCGCAAGAACCGCCCCCCACCGGCCTTTCAGCCCGATCATGCCGATGCGCCTTCACTCGCTGCATTGCACAGGCAGGCCGAAGGCTGCGAACGTTGCGATCTTTACAAGAATGCCACCCAGCTGGTTTTTGGCGAGGGCAGAAACGATGCGAGCGTCGTGCTTGTCGGCGAACAGCCCGGCAATGACGAAGACCTGAAGGCCCATCCATTTGTCGGCCCCGCCAGCCGGCTGCTCGACGCGTGCCTGCAGGAAGCAGACGTCGATCGCTCGCAATGTTATGTCACCAATGCCGTCAAGCATTTCAAGTTTGAACAAAGAGGCAAACGGCGGCTCCATGCGCGCCCCAACAGCGGGGAAGTGCAGCGCTGCGCGTGGTGGCTGGGAGCGGAACTGCGGTTACTCAAACCAGAGCTCATGGTCGCCATGAGCGCGACGGCTTTCTATTCGCTCACCGGCCGTACCAGCGGAGTGACCGCGCAGCGGGGGCATCTCTCCACCACCCCTGGCGGAACACGCCTTCTCGTGACCATTCACCCTTCCTACCTGCTGCGCCTTCGCGACCGCGACGAGGCGCGATTACAACGGCAGGCCTTCGTCGCCGATCTACGCAAGATAAGGAAATTTCTGGCGGCGGCAGAATAAGCGGTCTGCTGGCAGCAATCATTTCCAGCCGCGGGAACAAGCTTCTTCAAGCGTGGTTAGGCACTGCCGAAAGGGAGGATTGATGGCAATGAAGAAGAAGATCGAATGTGAGATCATGGCACATGAAAATGGCTGGGCCGTTCTGGTCGGCAGTGTCATGGAGGCTGTTTACCCAAGCCGTTATCTCGCGGTAACATCGGCGAAGGCGCGGCACATGGACTTCATCCTTGTGGACGAAGCCATGCCACTGCGTCACTCGACGACGGACGTCATGGCGACCGACCGGGCGGTATCGCGCCGAAACGGTGAAGCGTTCCGGCTGACAGTCGCCGCGCCTTACCAGGTGGACATTCCCTTAAAACGCAGGCGCGGGGAAATAAACACGCCGGTCTCGATTGAAGGCCGGGACTTGGTCACTGGAAAATTTTAAGGGATAAGGTATGGATGCCGTCCGAAAAAGATGCCGGACGGCATCGCTCCATCTATCCGCCAGGCGCCGGTTCAGCCGGCCAGCAGCCAGACGAGAAAGCCGCCGATAAGGATGAAGACCAGGATGACGCCAAGCAATCGCGCCAGCCCCTCATTGGTATTGGTGTCGGCGCCGACAATCGTCCAATAGATCGATTTTTCGTCTGTCCGTTCGCTCATCTGCCTCTCCTCGCGGGATACTTGTCAGGATACGCGGCCAGGCTGCGTACCGACAAGGAAAGATAATGCAATCACGATAGCCAGTGCGAAGATAACCAAAGCATAGATCATCATCCTCTTCCATGTTCGCTTCCGTCCGCGAAAGGCACCGTCATCGACGCCGACGGGCGAATATTTGGAATCGAACTCCTCACTGACAGGGCGATTGAGGTCCTCTTCCGGTTTTATGCGGTCGCGTGGCTCGGCCATCTTGTCCTCGTGCTTTCTGTTCCGGGTCTCAGCGGCGGGGCGCGGCCGCCAAACTCCCTTTGCCGCCAGCTTTCGCCCCCGGAAAGAGCGGCAGCTGAGTATTTTTGATACCTGACGATGGGCCAAGCTGAATACCGGCCTCAAGACATGCCGCAATCAAATGCTCCCTCGCAGCCGCCGGAGACCCGTTTCTCAACATGGCCAGACGGCAACTCCTCAAAGCCCGAGCGTAATGGACGCCTGCCTTTTCAGGCCATTCCTCCTCCAGCAAACGAACCGCCTCATCCACGCCAGAAACATTGAAGCAGCGGCCGCCCAGGAAAATTTCAAGCGGATATGCGCCGAGCAGCGGAATTGTCGTCATCTTTTTCTCCATCGCCGTGGCATCTGCCACGCGGTCATGGACCATGAACGGTTCGGGCGCGGAAACAGCCCGCGCCGTCACTTACGGGTCGACTTTCGCATCCGAAATGCGGAAGACGGACCCAGCGCTATTTCCGTCAGGCGGCTTTCTGGCTTTTCGGGTTGGCAACCGTCGCGGCGAGTTTCGTCAGTTTTTTGTCGGTTGCGCCTTCTTCGTCGAGGTTTGCCTGAAGCAGCGGAACGCCTTCATCGATGCCCAGCTGGCCCGCCCACGCCACCAGAGTGCCATAACGGGCAATCTCGTAATGTTCGACGGCCTGCGCGGAGGCAATCAGGCCCGCATCGAGCGCCGGCGAATCCTTGAAGGATTCGATGATTTCCTCGGCTTCCGCAATAATGCCCTGAATGGCCTCGCACGTCTTGCCGCGCGCATTCTTGCCGATGATTTCGAACACGCGCTCCAGACGCTCGATCTGGCCTTGCGTCTCATCCCGGTGCTGCAGGAAACCCTGTTTCGCCTCTTCGAGCTGCGCGGCGCGCGCCATTTTCGGCAAGGCCTTGAGTATCTGTTTTTCCGCATAATAGATGTCCTTCAGGCCATCCAGAAACAGATCATCGAGCGTTTTTTGACTAGCCATTTACGTCTCCTTGAGTGAACGACGCCCCGAACCCCGCGTGCCCACAATTGTTCCGCTCTGGCTGAAAAGACCTGAAAAAAGCGCTTCCGGATGTACCGCGTTCATCGCCGGTG
The DNA here is from genome assembly GCF_014138475.1 of Agrobacterium sp. RC10-4-1. Classification (NCBI taxonomy): domain Bacteria; kingdom Pseudomonadati; phylum Pseudomonadota; class Alphaproteobacteria; order Hyphomicrobiales; family Rhizobiaceae; genus Agrobacterium; species Agrobacterium sp. RC10-4-1. The sequence goes on along the minus strand of NZ_JACJIT010000009.1, from coordinate 188,652 downwards.
CATGTTCAGAACTACACAGTAGTGCCGTCTCGCATATATTTGATGAAATCGAATGAGCCGACTACGGTTAGTTAGTCATTATAGTATTGAATGGACATACGCATTGCCGGTGGCATGCGAGGAGCAAGGCATGCAGACTATCAAGCGTCTCCCTATAATGGTCATCGGCGCGGCCGACACAGTCACACCGGAAATAGCAGAAGCCTGGTCCCGAGCGCAGGTCGGTTTGATAGGGCCCTACTCGGCCGACGTTATGGAAAATGACGATACGCTGCTGTTTTCCGCCGCTATCATCGATGTCCGCTACGAGGCTGATATCATGCTTCGTCTGACCGATCAGCTTGAAGAGAAGGCCGTTCCCTACCTGTTTTTCGTGCCCCGACCGGTCTTCGAGAGCGAACCGGGACCTTTTGTGCTCTCCGCACGTTCAGAGGACATAGACAACATTGTCTCCGCCTTGACGGCGCAGGGAGGAGGCATAAGACACTAGCGAGGCAAAGCGTTATGCTGGAGCGGAGCAATGGGCGAGAAGAAACGGGTTTCCTCCTTTCCCTTCTTGATGCGGAAATCCGGAGCGAGGTGCTGAAGGCGTCGACATCGTTGACACTTTCGCTTGGCGACAAACTTTTCTCAGCCGGTCAGCGCATCGATCGCGTGCTTTTTCTCGCCTCGGGCATAGCATCCATCGTTGTAGTTTCCAGATCAGGACGGAAAACCGAGAGCGGCATCGTCGGACATGAAGGTTTCATACCCAGCGGTGCACTCGCCGGCGCGGAGGAGAACTTAACTGAGATCGTCGTTCAGGCGCCGGGCAAGGCGGTGGCTATGGACGTGGAGGTGTTCCGCAGCCTGATGGCGAAACATCAAATGTTCTCGGACATCGTGATCTGCGCCTCGCACGTCGCGAGGACGCAGGTGGAATGCACGGCCGCCGCCAACGCCACAGGCACGGTCAGCCAGCGCCTGGCGCGTTGGCTCCTGATGTGTCACGACCGCGTGCGTGGCGACCAGCTACAGTTGACCCACGATTTCCTGTCGATGATGCTGGCGGTGAGGCGCCCGAGCGTGACGGACGCGCTGCACGTCCTCGAAAGCGAACGCCTGATCCGCGCCGAGAGAGCAAAAATCACCATAAGGGACCGGCAAGCGCTGGAAACATATGCGCAGGAATATTACGGGCTGGCAGAGGAGGAAAGCGCGCGGGTATTCGCGCGCTTTCATGCGCAGATATCCGAAGTGGCCGGAAGACATAATCTCGCATTATAGGCAGATCGGCGCCTTCGGTACGGTCACGACCATTTACCTCCACTCTTTTCCGTATAAGATAGACAGGTGATCCCTTTTTCGGCCTCGCAAAACGCAGCCGCCAAGGAGGTGAAATTGTCCGCCTATCGCGCCTATCAGAGTTCGGGTATCTTCCTGAATGACGATATCAATACGGTCAAGTCGGCTTATGACAGCGTCCTGGCCGGAGAGCACGATCCCAGCCTTTGCTTGGAGGACGTCGCCCGTTACGTCCTCAAAATGTATAATCGCGGCATTGTCGATCCCGCCAAGCTCCATGAAATGTCGGCGCTTTATTTCAGAATGAGGCGCACCGGCCAACGCCGGGCGTAGGCCGTTGGGTCGTCGATGCGGCCGGGCCAAGGCGCCCGTGTGGGCGGAACTTTCGGCGGACCGGATTGTTAGCTGACCGTAGCTGACCCACAAATCATTCGGACATTCCCATGAATTCTGAAGAGGGCCTCTTTCCCCGGTGGTGTCATCTTTGCATCGACATGCAGCGCATGTTTGCGGAAGAGACGCCATGGCACGTGGACTGGATGCCGCGCATCATCGACAATGTAGGGCGGGTGGTTGAGAACTCGCCGCACACGACCATTTTCACCCGCTTCATCCCACCGCCGGATGCCGACGCCGCCTCGGGGCGGTGGGGGCGTTATTATGAGAAATGGTGGATGATGACCGGCGAGTACCTTCGCCCCGAAATGACCCATATCGTCCGCGAGTTCGCGGGCTACGTTCCACCTGCGGAAGAATTCCTGAAAACCACCTATTCCCCCTGGACGGACGGTCGCCTGCACCGAAAACTCGTAGGCCAAGGGGTCGGCACGCTTGTCATATCCGGTGGGGAAACGGATGTCTGCGTACTCGCAACCGTGCTGGGGGCGGTGGATCTGGGGTATCGCATCTTCCTGCTTGAGGACGCCGTCTGCAGCGCACGCGATGCAACGCATGATGCCTCGCTGACGGTTTTGAGGGGCCGTTTCGCGGCACAATTGACCCTCGTCAGCACGCAGGACTGGCTTCAGGCCAAAGAGGAATTCCTGCGCAGCGACTAGCCCCGAAAACGCCGCGCGAAAAATTAGCGACCGCGACGAAACGGACGGGAACAATCGCTCGGAAGCAGGGTTCGACTCGTTCGATCGAAACGATTAGCACCACATGCAAACGAGGTTCAAAATGACCAGAAAAACGCTCCCCATTCCGAAAGACAACCAAACGGACAAGGGCCCGGGCGACAATGAGCGCCTCAATGCGGAGGAAGCCTCTTCTGCGACGGAGAAGAACGCCTCCACCCGCACGGGACGACAGGCCAACATAAAAATCAACACCACCCATCAGGGACATCAGCAGGATCGATAGCGTTCCGCGGCGCCAAGGCAGAACTGCGGACCGGCCGCCCTTCTGAGCGCCGCCGCCTGCCCCTGTGACACGGCACACCCACTAAAGCGGCGAGAGGCTTTGCAAACAATAGAAGCCCCGCGTCTCCTCACGATGACAGATCGACGAAATGCGGAGGCATTCATGCAGATTCTTGCCGTCACGGCCGAGATGTTCCCTTTCATCAAAACCGGCGGGCTGGCCGATACGACGGGAGCATTGCCGGACGCGCTTGCCAAACTCGGTGCGGAGGTGCGCACGCTGCTGCCGCTCTATCGCAAACTGCGTCCCCTCATCCGCGGGCAACAACCCTGCTTCTCCGGGAGCGTGCTGGGACAGGATGTTACGGTATATTCGCTCGTTGCCGACCAGAAGAATTTGCTGCTGCTCGATGCGCCAGACCTCTTTGACCGGGATGGGCATCCTTACGGCGAAAAGGACCATCCGTTTCCGGACAACGACCTCCGGTTCGCCGTCCTGTCCAAGACCGCGGCGGACATTGCCCTTGGATCAATGCCGGGTTGGAGGCCGGATATCGTCCACGTTCACGACTGGCACGCCGCCTTGACCTGTGTCTATCTCGCCGACGCGGCGCCGGGCGAGGTGCCGACCGTCCTGACCATTCACAACCTCTCATTCCAGGGTCAATATCCTTTTTCGCGCGCAAGGGTTCTGGGGCTTCCGGACGAGCTCTGCACGGTGGAATGCCTCGAATATTACGGTGACATCTCTTTTCTGAAGGGCGGCCTGACGACCGCATCGGCCGTTACCACGGTCAGTCCAACCTATGCGCGCGAAATCCTGACGCCGGAAGCCGGCATGGGCATGCATGGCGTGTTCGGCACGCGAAGCGAAAGTGTGCGCGGCATCGTCAACGGCGTCGATCAAGATGTTTGGAATCCCGCGACCGATCCCTTCATTCTCGCGAATTTCATGTCGGCCACCGTGGCAAGGCGGAGCCTGAACAAATATGCGCTGCTTCAGGCTCTGGGCCTTGCCCACACACAGGGCCCGGTATTTGGTGTGGTGAGCCGCCTCACCTGGCAAAAGGGCGTTGATCTCTTGCTCGATGTTGTTCCCCTCATCATCGCGCGGAAAGGCAGGCTGATCGTTCACGGAGAAGGAGACGGGCAACTAGAAGATGGCCTGCGTGAGCTGTCGAAAAGATATCCGGAAATGGTCTGTGCCCATATTGGTTATGACGAACGTCTGGCCCACATGATCCATGCGGGGTCGGATTTCATCATCCAGCCTTCGCGCTTCGAACCATGCGGCCTGACCCAGCTTTACGCATTGCGATATGGCGCCTTACCCATCGTCAGCCGCACCGGAGGTTTGGCCGAGACGATCATCGACGCCAACGACGCCGCCATAGATGCGGGGGTTGCTACCGGCTTTCAGTTCGAACCGGCAAATATCGACGACCTGCGGGCGGCGCTGGAGCGCGCCATCGCTGCGTTCAACAACAGGGAACTCTTCAAGCGCCTCCAGGCCCAGGCCATGCGTGCCAACTTTTCCTGGGAAAAGAGTGCGGCGCAATATCTGGCGCTTTTTGAAGGGCTCGTCAGCAATGAGCCGCAGGAGTCACTTTCGTTTCCCGACATATTGCCGGACGCGTTTGCGAGAATGCGCATCGAGCGGCGGCAGGCCAGACAATAAGGCAAACGCCGACTTTACCGCATCAGAGGAGCCGGTCCTGTTTCCAGCGGACATAGGGAGCGAGCGACTGGCCAGGAAACCGGTTTTCGATCTCCGTGGCCGTCAAATCCACCAGTGCTTCCACTTCCTCAAGCCCCTCCTTCTCGCTCTTCGCTTCGAGTTCGCGCATCTTGTGGAATAATTCGTCGTCCGTTGCCACGCGGAGAAAGTCGGCAAGGTCGGTTTCCTGTGTCATGTCACCGTCTCTTTCTGTCTTCAGGTCAGCGATCGGGCGGCAAGCTGATGCCCGCCGAGCCGTCGTTTTGGCTGTCCAACGGCGAACGACGGCCAAACCCGTTTGTTCCTTTCATCGGCATATTCGCGGTGCGGAGGCAGGAACCGACCGACGCCGATACGGTTAGGACCAAACGAGGCTGACTGGAGGTTCCGTGAATGTTCAACGCAATGAAATATCGTAAATGGGGCGTGCAATTCGATGCTGCAGGAGATGCGCGCTTTCGCATCTGGGCGCCCGGTTCTGATGCGCCGAGGCTCGTTATAAGCGGCGCGGAATACGAAATGCGGTCTGAGGGGAACGGCTGGTACGAAGCCATTGCAGCGGATGTGAGTGGCGGCGCCACCTATCACTTTGTTCTGCCGGACGGGCGTGAAATCCCCGATCCGGCCTCACATTGGCAGGAAGGCGGCCTGGACGGCCCGTCAACCATCATCGATCACGACTTTGCGTGGCAGCATGAGAACTGGACCGGTAGGCCGTGGCACGAGGCTGTGATCTACGAGGTTCACATCGGCACGTTCACGGAAGAAGGGACTTTCCGGGCAGCCGAAAAGAAGCTGGAACGACTGGCTGAACTCGGCATCACCGTCATTGAGGTGATGCCGCTCGCGAGTTTTCAGGGAGATCGCGGCTGGGGCTACGACGGCGTTCTGCAATTTGCGCCGCAGCGGGATTATGGATCGCCGGACGACCTCAAAGCCTTCATAGACGCGGCCCATGGCCTGGGGATGATGGTTTTGCTGGATGTGGTTTACAATCATTTCGGGCCGGAGGGGAACTTCCTTCAAACTTATGCGCCCGACTTTTTTCAGAAAAACGAAACGCCCTGGGGCCCTGCTCCCGATTTCGACAGCGTGGATGTGCGATCATATTTTCTGCAAAACGCTCTTTACTGGCTTCAGACCTACCGTTTTGACGGGTTGCGGATCGATGCCGCCGATCATCTGGCCGGCGGCGGCGGCGAGGTGGATTTCCTGACAGAGCTTGCCCAGACGATCAGGCACAAGGTGACGGGCAGGCATGTGTATCTTGTCATAGAGGATGCAAGAAACACGGCAAAGCCGATGACGCCCGAAGAAGATGCTCCACCGCTGGTAGACGCCCAGTGGAACGACGACTTTCATCACGTCGTCCACGTCATGACGACTGGCGAAGATGGCGGTCTTTATCAGGATTTCGTTTCGAACCCGGAGAGCCTGCTTCGTCGGTCGCTTGCGACCGGCTTCGTTTATCAGGGCGATCCGCGCCCTTCCCGAGACTTTGCGGGGAGCGGCGAACGCAGCGATCATCTATCCCCGCAAACCTTCGTGAATTTCCTTCACAATCACGATCAGGCCGGAAACCGGCTTTGCGGCGAAAGACTGCGTGCCCTGCTCGAACCAGCTCTTTTCAATATACTAGAGTGCATTCTCCTGCTCTCCCCACAAACGCCGCTGATGTTCATGGGTGACGACCACGCATCGACGCAGCCCTTCTACTTCTTTTCCGACCACCCGCAACACGATCGGGAAGCCGCGATAAAAGGGCGGTTGCGGCAGGCTGAAATGTTTCAGGGAGCTCTTCCCGGAAACGCGCGCGATCTTGTCCAAGACCCCAATGACGTGCGCACGCGGCTCCTCTCTACCTTGAACTGGCGTCAGGCCGATGAGGAAGATGGGAGACGGGCAAGCGAGATCCTTGCGGGATTGCTTGCAAAGCGCCGGCAGTATGTCTGGCCCCTGCTCGCTTCGGAATTCGGAGGCGGGACGGCACTCGGTTCGCCTGCGCGAACGCTTGCCATAGACTGGGCGTTTGCGGCCGGCCGGTTGCAGCTCAGGGCAAATTTATCCGATGCTCAGGCGGATCTGCCACCGGTGGAAGGGGAAATCTTCCACCGGCTTGGCGACATCGACGGGCAAACGGGGAAATCCTGCAGCTACAGTGTGCTGTTTGCAGTGGCCCGCTGATGTCAGGCGAGATTGCGCCGCAGGGATTCGCGGGCGCGGTTGACGCGGCTCTTGATGGTGCCCACCCTGCAGCCGCAGATGGAGGCTGCATCGGCGTAGCTCGTTCCTCCGGCAACGAGCAGCAGCGCCTTCTTTTGATCCGCATCCAGATCGCGGATCGCGCGCATGACTTCATCGTGCTCCATCCGCCATTCCTGACTGGCGGGGACCGACATCGTTTGCTCTATTCCCGCCGGCAGCCCGACGCATTCGCGCCTTGCAACCTTGTATCGGGTACAGAAGGTGTTCCGCAAAATGGTGAACAGCCACGATTTCAGGGCTGTTCCGGGGGTGAAGCGGTGCAGGGAACGAAGCCCCCGCATCATGGTTTCCTGAACGAGATCGTTGACATCCTCGTCATTTCTGACGAAACGACGCGCAAACGCCGTCAGCGCTGGCGCGAGATCGGCAATTCCGATACGCAAGGTCTCAAGTTGCGCTTCGCTTAGTGCGGGGCCGGACTCTTCATTTATAGCGTGTTTGGCCATGGTCCTTCCTTTCACATAGAAGGGAAATGGCCCATCTACCGCTTGGTTGCCGTACGCCAACGTACAATGCGTATTTTTTCGGCGGTGCCAGAGGTCCTAGTGACCCGAAGGGGACGCGGCCTTCTCAGACGTCTCCGGCGACGAGCGGGAAAGACGCAGCAGACGAAAATACCCGGTTGGAGGGATCGTCCTGTTTTCCGCCAGATGGAAAGACGGGTTGCGGCGCAACCAGTCCTCAATCCCGTCCAGACGAAATGCCGAACTGAGCCCGATGTTATGGGCCACAGGCGAGACCATTTGTTCTATGCGGCGAACTGCGCCGCTGCTGTCGGTGATCTTGCTGACGATGACGATCTCGCCACGCGGCTTCAGCACTCGGGCGCATTCGGAAAGCAGCCGGCCGGTATCGGGAATAAGCGTGATGACAAAGGGCAGCGAAATCACGTCGAAGGACGCATCCGGAAACGTGGTTTCGCAGGCATCCATCACATGCAGTGCTTTCACATGCGGCAGCGAACCGCCTGCCACCTTTGTTTTGGCCTTCCGAAGCATGTCCGCTGAAATGTCGATCCCGGTCACGTTGCTGGCCGGAGGATAAAGCGGAAGGACCAGCCCCGTGCCGACGCCGATTTCGAGAATGTCGCGACCGGCACCCCCCACACATCTGGCCAACTCCATCTGCGCCCGCTTGAGAAAGAAGCCGTAGACACGGTCATAAACCGGGGCCCAGAACCGATATGCCTTTTGCTGCTGTGCCCGGTTCGGGATGCTCGATACCGTTTCGTCGCTCACTCGCCTCTCCCTCAGCGTGAAATGAACTTGTTGAAGCGGCTCTCGCCGCCCGACGTTCTGTCCTGATAAAGGAATGCCAGCTTCCTGTCCTCGAAGATTTCAAAAAACTCGTCCCATGATATGGCCTTCAGCGCATCCTCCGGCTCACCGAAATCGATCCTGAGGATCCCTCCATCGCCCGAGACGTCCACTTTGGCAGGGTGGCCATCGCGCTGCTCCGCCCATTTCCGTATCGTGTCATGATCGGTGGTTGTTGCGGATTCCGTCATCGTTGTTCTCCTTGTCTTCGTCGCGTCCATACCGCGAGCGCCTTTCGCGTTCGGCGTTTTCTGTCGCCTTTTCACGGTCTTTGCGGCTTTCATCGCTTTCAGTCGAGCGTGCGTCGTCGGTGCCGGGTTCGGGCCTGACATCGTCCTGTGATCGGGTCATCGCGGAAGCCCCTTTTTTTAAAACATCCTGCAGCGCAGACCCTGCGGTCCGCTCTCTCCTTCTAACCCCGGGAGCAAAAAGCGGTTCCGCACTGATGGTTCGAGGGAACAGGATCGGCGTAAAAAGGTTAGGGACAGACAGGAGGATGCCATGACGAAGAAAGACAAGCTCGAGCAGATTCACAAGGACAGCGCGCCCCAGTTTGCTCCCGGCAAAAAGACCTCGACCAATAACGGCGTTGCGAGCGCGAAGCCGAGGGTCATCACCGGGTCGGACGACGCAACCGCCAACAAGCTACCACCAGGCACAAAAAAGCCGGAAAAAGACTGGGACATCAATTACGACGAGCGGGAAAGCAACGAGGGCGACTTTCGCGGCTAGAGGCGCGGCGCCCTTGCCGCGCCGAGTGTTCGCGAAGCGGCTACCGAGCCAGGTCCTCGACAACCAGTTCGATGGATTGCGGTTCGGCGCCCTCCTTCGTCTGCACGCTCAGAACACTTCCGGTGTTCAGCACGCCTTCGAGGAGCGTTCGACCGTCGATGGTGATTTTGACCACCTTGGGGGTTGCGGCCTCTATGTTCAGGCTGTTGCAGGTCTCGTGATCAGTTTCCGGGTCCACGTGCCGACCTCCATTGGGATTGAACATGCCGGCCTAACCACGGTCGGCTCCGGTTGTTCCCGAACGGCGGCCATGACTGGCGACATGATCGCGCTGGAACTACAAACGGCATGCGAAGTTCGATAGCGGCGGATCAGCCGTGCGGCCGGAACCCGGCGCAATCATAAAAGTATGCTCTGACGATGGACCTTTCCGATGATGGTTCGCGAGACTCCCGGTTTTCATCTGTCGGTTCAGGCAGGCCGGCTGTTGATATGGTGTCTCGCAGCGATGGCCTGTCTGGGAGTCTGGCTTCTGACCACGCCGAAGCCGGTCTTCGGACCGAACGACATGGGATCATCGCCCGGCGATCCGCAGCTGGGAAGACTTGTATTTCTGGCATCAAGCTGCGGGTCCTGCCATGCCACGCCGGGACAGCCGGACTCGCTCGTGCTCGGAGGCGGATTGGCGCTTTCCTCCTCCTTCGGCGTTTTCCGTCCGCCGAATATATCCCCCGACATTGCCGACGGGATCGGATCCTGGACCGTTGAAGATTTCGCAAATGCGCTGGTCGCCGGCATATCGCCTGACGGCCGCCATTATTATCCGGCCTTTCCCTATACGAGCTATACGGGAATGAAGATCGAGGACATAAAAAACCTTTACGCCTATCTGCGGACCCTGCCGCCTGTTTCCGGCAAAGCGCCGCCGCATGATCTGTGGCCGCCCTTCAGGTTGCGACGTGCCGTTGGCGTCTGGAAGCTTTTGTTCTTTGACGAGGTCGGCAAGCCGCAGGCCGTCACCGGCGATCCCGTTCTTGATCGCGGCTCCTATCTGACGGAAACGCTTGCCCACTGTGCCGAATGCCATTCCAGCCGTAATATCTTCGCCGCCATCCGCCCGGAAACCCGTTTCGCTGGTGGTCCCGACGCGGAAGGCACGGGCTTTGTGCCAAACATCACGCCGGCACGTCTCAGCAGGTGGACGCAGACAGACATCTCTACCATGCTCGCAACAGGCCAGACGCCACAGGACGGACATGTCGGGTCCGCAATGGTGGACGTGGTCGCCAATCTTTCGCAGTTGCCACAGGAAGATCGCGACGCGATTGCCCGCTACATCAAGGCCCTGCCGGCAAGGCAAACCCCGCATCCGTGACCCGTCAGTGATCATAAAGATAGGCCGCGACATGGCGCGCTTCGGCCTCGGTGATACCGGTTTCGGGCATGGCGCTCTGCCGCGAAAAATGCGTCGGCGAGACGATCCAGCGAATGAGGTTGTCCGGTGTGTTGTTGAGGCCGTCACCGATATAGACCCGCTGGCGAAGTGAACGTAGTTCGCCCCCCACCTTCCCGTCCGCACCGGCAACGCCGGGGATCGCGTGGCAGCCCGTACAGCCGTAGCGCCGGAAAATCCCGGGCGCCAGGCGCGCATCACCGCCCGTCATTGCCGTGGCAACGGCGCCGCGCTTTGACACGTTCTTGACGATTGCGACCGCAATGCCCGTGGCAAGCGCCGCCGAAAGCACCGCAACGAGTATAAGGCCGGTTCTAGAGAAGAGACGCGCCATATCGGTCCTCCCTGCCCGACCGGGAAATCCACATCGCCAGCATCGCGAGCGCCGCCCCGGCATAGATGACACCACCGGGCACCCACATCAGGAGACCGGCAAGCTGCTGGTCCTCGAAGGGCGTCAGGCCCCATGCCGGCGCGTCTCGGGTCTGGGCCACGTAAATCACCTGTGGCGCCAGCGCGATCAGGGCGCCGAGAATGCTGGTATGCATCATCGTGACAAACAGGTGCCAGGCCGCAAGCCCCCGATCCGCGCGCCAGAAAACTGCCCACCAGAACAGGATCGCGGTCAGAAAGAAAAAGAGATGCTGTATCCGGTGCAGTGGCACGTTGCTCACCGTCGCATCGAAGAGCGCAGGCGCATGCCAGCCCCAGATGGCAAGCCCGTGCAGAGATGTTGCCACAGCCCCGCCGGCAAGAACATTCCAGCTGGCCCGCACGCGCCTGTCTGTCATCACCGCAGCCAGACGACGACGAACCATGCGCGGCATGCTCCAGAGAAGGATACCGACGGGGCGCGCCAGCACGATCAGCGGCGCGGCAACCGCCATTACCATCTCGTGCTCTATCATGTGGAACGTAAACAGATGCTCGCCCATGGAATGGATCGGAGAGACAAGTGCAGCAACCAGAACAAGCCAGCCGCCGGAAAAGGCGAAGGCGGACCTCGCAATCCACCGGCGGGTGCCCGACCGTCTCCGCAGCCGAAAAAAACCTATACTGAAAAGGCCGGCTGCGACAAGCAGCGGTCCGATGATCCAGCCATCGAAAGTCCATATCATCGCCGTCGGATGCGCCTCCCCCTCATGGGCCGAGAGCGGCCCGGCGCTGACCAGCAACAGGAAGATCAGTGTCAGCGCGCGCATGGGTTCAGCAGCAATGTCGCTGCCCCCTGAAGAAGGAGTGCGAAGGCAAAAACCAGCGCGACGAGGACGCCCAACGACATCAGGAACATCGCCATCCGCGATGCCGTGGAACTCCGGCCCCTTTCCGAAAGAACGCCGCAGGTAACCGCAATCCCGGCAGAGAGGAAGGCGGCGATAGCTGTAAAGCCCGTCCGGCTGCCGCAATCGACCGCCGGCAAGATCTGGCCGAGCTGCGTGTTGAACGCCCAGATCAGGGGAGCGCCGAACAGTCCGGCAATATCGCGGGTTTTCAGGGTCATAGCCGTGGTATCCAGTAAAGGCAGGCGTAAAGCGGAAGCCAGGTCACGACGACGAAATTCCAGTAGAGCGCGTTGTCCTCTACATCGCCGTAACGGCGGGCGCTGTCGCCATGCCGGGTAAACATCAGGCAGGTCAGGACGATGGTATCGATGAGGTCGGTCAGAATATGGGTCGTGTGCAGTCCGAGGATCGTCCACACGATCGATCCGTAGGCATTGTCATCCCACTTCACCTGGAGGGCTGGGAACTCAAAGGCGCGCACCGCCAGCAGGACAAACCCGATTGCGGACATGACGACTAAACCGAAACGGACGTGAACAAGCCGCCTCTGCCTGGCCCAGCGACTGACGAGGACATTCGGAACGACGCTGACGACAAGCAGCGCTGTCAGCACCGTGCCGGCTGAAAGATCCGGCGGCGGGGCGTCGATCGGCCATCGTGGTGCCAGGCTCATCAGGTAGAAATAAACGGCGACCGCCAGCGCGAAGCCCGTTCCTTCGATCAGCATGAAGGCGCAGGTTCCCCACCATGTGGGGCTGGCGGTGCCGTTGCCGGACATCGGCAGCTTGGAGACATCGAGCGCGACACGTTCCTTCATGCTTCCTCCTCCGCCATTCCTTTCGGCCAGAACCAGCCGATCAGCGCTACAGCAATCGGGATCGATCCCCAGACGACTGCCCAGGGGGAGAACATAGACCAGATGAGCATGATGGACGTTGCGATGGCCGCCCAGAACGGCCACACGGAGTCCGTCGGGGACGCCTCGCGGGCTTCGGGCAGCGCCGCGACGACGCTGGTGACCAGAACTTCACGGCGATCCACCCGCATCCCAGCGACAACAGGCAGTTCTCCGGTGTTCTCCCACAGTGGATCGCGGCTTCCCACCACGGGTATGGAGCGGAAATTAAAGGGCGGCGGCGGAGAGGCGGTTGCCCATTCCAGCGTGGCGGCGCCCCATGGATTGTCCCCGGCGGGACGGCCTTTGGCGAAGCTTCGGACGACATCGATGAAAAAGACGAGAAAACCTGTCGCCAGCACGACGGCGCTGAGGCTCACGAAGAGGTTGAGGCCCGCCCATGGCATCTCCGGCTGATAGGTATAGATGCGTCGCGGCATTCCCTGCAAACCGAGAATATGCATTGGAAAAAACGTCAGGTGGAAGCCGACGAAGATCAGCCAGAAGCTGATGCGGCCGAGCGTTTCGCTCATCATCCGGCCCGTCATTTTTGGAAACCAGTAATAGACGGCTCCGATCAGGGGAAAAACGGCGCCCCCGATCAGGACGTAGTGAAAATGCGCGACCACGAAATAGGTGTCGTGAACCTGTGTGTCGAAGGGCACGGACGCCACCATGACGCCCGTCAGACCGCCGATTACAAAGGTGACGATGAAGCCGATGATGAAAAGAAGCGGGGTCTTGAAAACCGGCCGCCCGGCCCACAATGTTGCCAGCCAGCAGAATATCTGCACGCCGGCCGGCACGGAAATCGCCATGCTGGAGGCAGTGAAGAAACTTTCTCCGAGTTTCGGCAGGCCAGCCACAAACATGTGATGCACCCAGAGGCCGAAAGACAGGACACCGGTTGCGACAAGCGCCATGACCATGGGCATGTAACCGAATATCGGCCGGCCGACAAAGGCGGGCAGGATGGTGGAGACCATGCCCACAGCCGGCAGGAAGATGATGTAGACCTCCGGATGTCCGAAAAACCAGAAGACATGCTGCCACAGGAGCACGTCCCCTCCTTCGGCCGGATTGTAGAAATGGGTGCCGACGAGACGATCCATGATCATCGTGGAACTGGCGAACATGATCGCGGGCATGGCGATGATGACGAGAAAGGCCATGACCACCATTGCCCAGACGAGAAGCGGAATTCGATCGAGCGACATGCCGGGAGCGCGCTGCTTGAAAACCGTCACCACGATTTCCACCGCAATGGAGAGCGCGGAAAGCTCCGTAAAGGTTATCATCTGAGCCCATATGTCGGCGCGTTTGCCGGCGCCATATTCCGGACCCGCGAGCGGCACGTAGGCGAACCAGCCGACATCAGGCGCGCTGTCCAGCACGAACGAGACCCAGAGAAGCAGCCCGCCCACAAGGAATACCCAGTAGGAATAGGCGTTCAGCCGGGGAAAGGCGATGTTGCGCGTCCCGACCATCAATGGCACGAAATAAACTGCCATCGCCTCCATGACCGGCACGGCGAAGAGGAACATCATGTTCGCGCCATGCATGGTGAATATCTGATTGTACCGGTCCGGGTCGATAAAACGCGCTTCGGGCGTTGCCAGCTGCAGGCGCATGACGAGAGCAAGCAGGCCGCCAAGTATCAGGAACACGAAGGCCGTGACAATATATCGCCGGGCTACCACCTTGTGGTCGACAGTACCAATCGCGCCCCAGAAACCGCGGCTCGACCCCCATGTTGTTTCGAGCGCGCTCTCCATGCCGGGAACCGGCAGATCGGTATCCATGAGGATGGAGGCCTGTTTTCCCGCCATCAGTCGAGCCCCTCCATATAGGCGGAAACCTGCCGCAACTCTTCCCCGGTGAGCGGCACCAGCGGCATGTTGTTGCCCGGTTTCAACGTCTGTGGATCGGCGATCCATGCCGCAAGCGAGCCGCGTGTGGTCTCCAGCAGGCCTGCGCCGATCGTCCGGCGGCTACCGACATGGGTAAGATCAGGCCCCGTGGTGCCGGCGGCCGGCGTTCCCCTGACGGTGTGGCAGGCGGCGCATTGCTTGCGCAGGAACACGGCCTTCCCGGCCAGAGCATCTGCGTCTTGCGGCATGGCGGCCACCGCCTTCTGCTTATTGGCCCACCGGCGATAGGACGCCTCGTCATCGGCCATGACCATGAAAGCCATGTGGCTGTGCTGAAGGCCGCAGAACTCCGCGCATTGGCCCCGGTAAACACCCGGCCTGTCAGCGCGAAACACAAGCGTATTCTCCCGTCCCGGAACGAGGTCCATCTTGCCGGCAAGGCTGGGCACCCAGAAGGAATGAATTACATCCGGGCTTTCGAGCAAGACCCGGACATTCCGCCCAACCGGGATGTGCATTTCGTTGGCGGTCTGAAAACCGCCATCCGGTGTGGCATCTTCGTATATGAACTGCCACCACCATTGCTGGGCGCGAACACGTATCGTCAAGTCTGCCTCGCCGGTGAAGCTGATGGCCCGCGTTGCAAGAAAGCTCGCAAGCGTCAGGCCGGCGACAATGAAAACCGTCATCATCACCGCGCCCGTGACGAAAAGCTGCAATCGCTTGCCACTTGCCGTCTCGTCCTGCGCCACCCGCCGGCTTCTGACGAGAGACAGGATCAGGATCGCGATCACTGCCAGCCACACGACGAGGCTCACCGCCACGATGAAGAGGATCAGATTCTTCAACATCGACGCTGACGGCCCTGCAGCGTTCAGCGCCGACTGAACGTCGCCGCACCCCGAAAGCAGGGTAAGGATAGCAAGGAGAGCGGCGACGATCTTCAAGGCACCGGCTCCTCCTTTCTTTTCCACGCCGACCCTTCGTTGAAGAGGATGGCAGCAGGCGCCCGGTTCTCAGCCGGACGGGTCTGACGGTCGTCATTGCGGGCCGGGGCCGCCACCGATGGCGAATAGGCCCCGATGGTTCTCACATATCCCGCAAGCTGCCAGATCTCTTCAGTCGTCATCCTGGCGCGGAAAGGCGGCATGCCGTGCGGCCGGCCATCCCTGATCGACGCCGCGACAGAGACCATGGATGGTCCATAAATCCATTGACCGTCGAGAAACGATGGACCTTTGCCGCCTTCGCCTTCACCGTGGCAAGCCGGGCATCCGAACCATGAATAGAGGCGTTTTCCCTGGGAAAGATCATAAGCACCGTTTTCGAACGGCCTGCCGAGAGCAAAATAAACTTCCGGCGGCGCGCCGGCCACAGGAACGGGCATGAAGCGCAATCGCTCAAGCGCTGCCGTTACGGGAGGGTCGCTGCGGAATGTTCGCGGTTCACGCCAGTAACCCATGATCGCCGCTGCCCCGATCAAAGAACCGCATAGAGCGGACCATAGAAGTGTCCCTGAACGATTGGCCTTTTCCCTCCTCCACATCCCGCACCTCGAGTATCCTCAGTTGGAAGGAACCGTGGTTGACGGCGTCAATCGGACGGGCAGCAGCTTGTATGATGGCGTCTTTGCTTTCGGACTATGATGGCTCAGCGGAAACAACGGGTTGGTTTCCGGAAAATAGCCAGCACAACAGCCATGGGGAATATCATAGGCAACGATCCTGAACCCGCGGACCGCCCTTGGCGTCTGCGGCTCGATTGCCGTAACGATATCGACGATATCGCCGTCGGCAAACCCAAGCAGGGCGATGTCATCGACATTCATGAACAGAACCTGCCGCGTTCCTTCCACGCCGCGAAAACGGTCGCTATAGCCGTAGACGGTCGTATTGAACTGGTCGTTGGATCGCAACGTTGACAGGTGCAGGACGTGAGGACCCGACGCCTCTGGCGGAAATTCGGGGAACAGGCGGTCGGGCGTCAGGAAATTCGCCTTGCCGCTTGAGGTTACCCATTTTCGTTCCCTTGCGGGCAATGGGCGCGGGATGCCGCCGGGTTTAAAAAGCCGGTCGTTGAAGTTCCTGAAGGTTTCCGGATAGGTTTGCTCTATGGCGTCGCGAATGCGCGAATAATCGTGAACCCATTGCTGCCAAGGTACGTTGCCGCGCGTCAACGTCGCCACGGCCATGCCGGCAATGATCGCCGGTTCCGAGAGCAACTCCCGGCTGGCCGGCTTTGCCCTGCCACGCGAACCATGGAAATGCGCAACGGAACTTTCCATGGAGACGGCCTGGGGGCCTGTCGCCTGTTCATCGATTTCGATGCGTCCGAGACAGGGAAGCAGAAAGGCGATCTCGCCGTGAATGACGTGGCTGCGATTGAGTTTCGTTGCGATCTGGACCGTCAGCCGCAGCTTGCGCCACGCGGCTTCCATCGCCTCGGTTTCCGGCGCTGCCCGCAAAAAATTGCCGCCGAGGCTGATGAAAGCCTTTGTTTCCCCACCGAGAATGGATTTGCAGCTGTCAACCGTCGAGTGGCCTTCCCACGCGGGCGGCTGGAACTGGTATAGGTCGGCGAGCTTGTCCAGCGGCACGAGGCCGGGTTTTTCCGTAATGCCGACTGTACGCTGGCCCTGCACATTCGAATGGCCCCTGACGGCACAGATATTTGCACCCGGCTTGCCGATATTGCCGCGCAGCAGCGCGAGGTTGGCAACCATGTGAACGTTCTCCACGCCCATCACATGCTGGGTGAGGCCCATGCCATAGACCATCATCACCGCGTCGGAATCCGCATATATGGCGGCGGCTTCCATCATCTCCTCGCGGGTCAGGCCTGAAACGCGCTCCAGCTCCTCCCATTCATGGCGGCGGGCTGCAGCGGCGAAATCGTCAAAACCCGCCGTGTGCTCGGCAAGAAAATCATGATCGAGCACATGCTTCTTGTCAGCCGAGGCAATGGCGGCGGCAAATGCGACCGCCGCCGCATTGGCCGGATCGCGCGGCTGCCCATCCGAGCCGGAAACCTTGCTTGCGCCACTCGCATGCAGCACGTCGTCTGCCTCGACAAGCGCCTTGCAGATACCGAAAAGGGCGGCGATATCGCCGCCATTCTTCACCTGGTAATACTTCGTCGAGATCGGCGTCGCGGGGGTCGCCAGCATCTGGCCGGGCGACTGCGGGTTGACGAAGCGCTCCAGCCCCGGCTCCCGCAGCATGTTGAATGTCAGTATCTTCACGCCGCGGTCGACCGCATCCTGCAGATCGTGCAGCAGTCGCGGCGAGGATGTTCCGACATTCTGCGCCATATAGAAAATGCAGTCGCAATTCTGGAAATCCGAAAGGATCGCCGTTCCCACGGAAGCGCCGATGCTTTCGGGCAGGCCGACGGACGAGCTTTCATGGCACATGTTGGACGAGTCCGGCAGATTGTTACTGCCATAGATGCGGGCAAAGAGCTGGTACATGTAAGATGCTTCCAGCGAGGCGCGGCCTGAGGTGTAAAACTCCGCCTGCTGCGGCGCGATAGCGCGCAGCTCCCGGCCGATCTCCTCGAATGCGGCCTGCCAGCTGACCGGCAGATATCTATCCGTGGCCGCGTCCCAACGCATCGGCTGGGTCAGCCTGCCCTGCTCTTCCAGATCGTGGTCACGCCAGCCCTCCAGTTCGGCAAGGGTGTGTCTGGCGAAAAACGCACTGTCGGCGCGTCGGTTCGTTATTTCCCACGCGGTGGCTTTCGCGCCATTTTCGCAAAATTCCAGGGGATGGGTCTTGGCCGGTTTCGCCCAAGCGCAGCTGACGCACATGTATCCCTGCGGCTTGTTCTGGTGTTTCAGCAATGTCGGACCGGACAGCGGAACATGTTCCCTTAACAGCACCTCTCCCACCGACTTGGCCGATCCCCAGCCGCCGGCCGGACCGGGCTTAAAACCGATATCGGGAGCTGCCTTGCGTCGTGATGTCATGATCGATGAACTCCCGAATTGCTGAGTAACCGAACCTCTGAAAGCGCGGCGGGTTTCCATTCTCTAAAAAAAATTCCGCCCTGCCTTGCCGCCGGGAGCGAGAAGGTCCCGGTGCCGCGGGGAACTTTCGCGCGGACGCCCGGTTAGGCACCCGCTCGACAAAGGGCGCTTCTGACAACCCAGCAGATAATGAAGGTGAGCGACATGAAGGCACTGACCTGGCACGGCAAACACGACATTCGCTGCGAAAGCGTTCCCGATCCGAAAATCGAGCATGGGCGCGATGCGATCATCAAGGTCACGGCCTGCGCGATCTGCGGCTCAGACCTCCACCTCTATAATGGCATCATGCCGGACATGCACAGCGGCGACATCATGGGCCACGAAACCATGGGCGAGGTGGTTGAGGTCGGTAAGGACAATACCGCGCTCAAGGTCGGAGACCGCGTTGTCGTCCCCTTCACCATCGCCTGCGGCGAGTGCTTCTTCTGCAAGCGTGGCTATTATTCCGGCTGCGAACGCAGCAATCCCGATCCGCACAAGGTGCGGAAGATGTGGGGCAATTCGCCCGCCGGCCTGTTCGGTTACACCCATCTTCTCGGTGGCTTCAGCGGCGGCCAGGCGGAATATATGCGAGTGCCTTACGCCGATGTCGGGCCGATAAAGGTTCCGGACGGTCTCACCGACGAGCAGGTCCTCTTCCTGTCCGATATCTTTCCGACCGGCTATATGGCCGCGGACTTCTGCAACATCCAGCCGGGCGATACGATTGCCATCTGGGGCTGCGGTCCGGTGGGTCAGATGGCGATCCGTTCCGCCTTTCTCCTCGGTGCGGAACGGGTCATCGCCATCGACGCCGTGCAGGAGAGGCTCGATCTCGCGGCGAAAGCCGGCGCGATGACGCTCAATTACCTCGACGAGGACATTTACGACCGCATCATGGAACTGACCCATGGTCGCGGCGCGGATGCCTGTATCGATGCGGTAGGAACGGAGCCCGATCCCGCGGCAGGATGGGATTCGAGGATCGACCGCATCAAGGTCGCCACCTTCATGGGGACCGACCGGCCGCATGTACTTCGTCAGGCAATCTATTGCTGCCGCAATTTCGGTACGGTGTCGCTGGTCGGCGTCTATGGCGGTCTTCTTGACAAAATTCCCATGGGTTCCGCCATCAATCGCGGCCTGACGTTCAAGATGGCGCAGACGCCCGTTCAGGCCTACCTACCCAACCTCATGGGCCGCATCGAAAGACGCGAAATCGACCCGTCCTTCGTCATTACCCATCGCGCCACCCTCGATGAAGGACCCGACCTCTACAACACCTTCAGCCACCGCGACGATGGCTGCATCAAAGTCGTCCTGAAGCCGTAGGAGGTGATCATGAGCAGGGAAGAATCCACCAAGGGCCTTGCAGTCGTCACCGGCGCTTCGTCCGGCATCGGTTATGAGCTCGCCCGGTGCGCCGCGCAGGATGGTTACGACCTCATCATCGTGGCCGATGAAAATGACATCGATGCCGCGGCCACCCGGCTGCGCGCGGCCGGCACGCAGGTAGAGGCGGTGCGGGCCGATCTTTCGACACAGGCGGGCGTGGAGGAGCTTCTCACCCGCATCACCGCCTCGTCGCGGCCAGTCGATCTTCTGTTCGCCAACGCAGGACAGGGCCTGGGCGATGGCTTTCTCGATCAGAGAATGGAGGACATCCAGCGGGTCATCGCTACCAATATCAGCGGCACGATTGCGCTGGTTCATGCCCTTGCAGGCGGAATGCGCGAGCGTGGCAATGGACGTATCCTGTTTACGGGTTCCATCGCCGGTTTCATGCCGGGCACGTTTCAGGCGGTCTATAACGCCACCAAAGCGTTCATCAATTCCTTTTCCTTCGCGCTGCGCGAAGAGCTTGATGGCACGGGTGTCACGGTAACCTGCCTGATGCCGGGCGCGACGGACACGGAGTTCTTCGAGCGTGCGGACATGCTCGACACCCCCGTTGGCAAACAGAAGAAGGACGATCCCGGTTTCGTGGCCAAGACCGGCTATGAGGCGATGAAGAATGGTGAGGGCGATGTCGTGTCCGGCTGGAAAAACAAGCTGATGTCGGCGATGGCCAATGTAACGCCGGCGGAAACGCTCGCCAGACAACACCGCAAGATGGCAGAGCCGGATGGGAAATAGCCTCGCAGCACTTCCGGCGCCACTAAGCCACATCCGGCCCGACCGGACGTCACCTCAATCATCCGCGCCGCGCTTGTGGTGCGGGCTTTCCTGATTTTCACCGCGCAGCATGTGGCGATCATCCTTATCCGTTAATTCCGCATTGCCACCGCGAAGTTTCTCCGCCCCTCGGCGGGCCTCCCGTTCTTCCTTCGACCGCTTGAGCTCCGCCTCGGCGTTGAAATCATCATCGGCATTAGCGGTGTTCTCGCGTTTTTCGATGATGCGGAGCTGTTGTTCATGCGTTTTTGGACCGGCCATCGTTGCGCCTCCTGTTATCTGTTCGTGCGTCCGCGCCGTCGTTCAAGACAAAGCCCCCTTCCCGTGCGATCACGAACCACGGAGGGCGACAGAAGTTCCGGAACGAAAAGGCATGGGGGAAGTTCGGGAGCGACGGGTGGCGGCCTCGACTGCCGCAGCAGCCCGTCCGACGCCAAGAGGAGGCGATAATGGCACATGCAGACAGGAAACACTTCGGAAAAGGCACGCAGGGGAAAGGTACCGGCGCAGGCGCAATGACCGAGCTGGACAAGGGAAGCATTGAGGAAAACCAGATCCTTTCCAACCGCGACAAGAAGCAGCATTCGAAAGAGCGCGGCCAGGACGGTGCCGCCATCAAGACCGATCAGGAACAGGACCACGCCGCCAACAGGCGTCCCTGGGATAAACGCTGACGGGGGCGGTCAGACTTTGGGATCCACCCCCTCTGCCTTTCACCCGCCGGTCTCGCTATGGGGTGCTGCCACAGGCTTGGATTCGGGCGACCGCCTGAACCGCAGGAAGATGGACAGGACGATCAGGACAGCGGTGGAAAGGAATTCCGACTGCCAGTTCTGGAAGGACTCGAACCAGAATTCAACGCTTCCCAGATGTGCCATCAATGTCGTCGCCGGTTCGCCATGCAGGCGTGCCTCCACTGCCGCGGCATCGGCGCTGTATCTCAGATGCAGCAGGAAGCTCGCTACAAAAAGAACAAACAGCGCCAAGCCGAGCGAATAGGAATAGACGACGCGAATGATGCCGCCGGCCCTGACCGCCCATGGTGCATCAGGGTCGTTTTTCTTGCGTGAAGGGTCCTCGTCTTGCGCTGTCGGCTCATCGGGATCCTTGGATTCTGCGGACCCGCGCTGGAACAGGAATGCCGTCAACACCACATAGGCCGACATCTGCAAAAATTCGCTTTCCCAGTTTTCGAACAGCGCCGAAAGGAAATGCCCGCTCGTGGCGTAGGACAAAAGCGTGAGCGGTTTATCATGATGTTGCACGAGTTCATCATTGTGAACGACCCAGCCTGTGGCGAACATGCCGCCGATCGTCAGCAGTGATGCAAGGACAAGGACGATGGTCAATCCGTTGTCGCGGACAAGCTTCATAATCAGACCTCGCTCTGGACAAGACCTCCGGGTGAGAAGTGCCGCCAAATATGGCGGCACTTTCGTCTGCCGGTGCTGCGGCGCACTGGCCGCGGGCGCGGCGCTCCCTCAAACGATGAGGGCACGCCGCCGGTTGCGTTATCCGTTAGCGACAGGGACTGATGCCTTCCCAAGCTTGACCGACGGTTCGCGCGCCCAAACGCGCAACTTGCCGAGTTCGGAAACAAAGGCTGCCAACCCGTCTTCTCCCGGCAGAGGCAAGACGCCTTCATCCATGGCATCGGCAATTCCGGCCTTTTCCAGCAATGGCAGGGCCGACTGGTCATAACCGATAAACTTGCAGTGCTGGAACGCATCCGCGACAAAATCCCGGGCCGTTGCTTCCTTGACGAGATCGTCGATGGCCTCTGCCGATGTCAACAAGGCCACCGCATCAAAGAGAACCGAAGGACCGCCATCGATCATGTAATGCGCTTTAATGAGAGTGCCGTCCGAAGCCACGGCGCCCCCGACTTTAGGCGCGATCAACTCGAAGACGGCCTTCTCGGCCGTAACAGCCTCGGTCAGCCCCTGCAGCAATTTTGCGTCGACGCCATCCGTAATGAGAATGCCGAGCTTGCGCCCTTCGAAACGTTGCGGCCCTCGATTGACGATGCTGAGGGCGGGTGAAGGCTCCAGGTCCTGTCGGGTCGGCACTGCCGCCTCCGCCGGTTTAGGCATCGACTGGAAACCAAGCTTCTGGGCAACTGTCGACGCAAGCGTTTCATCGATGTTGAGGAGGTGTGACACCATCCGTTCACGTATGGCGACCGTCTCCACCCTGCTCAGCTCGAAAGTGAGGGCGGAGGCGATATGGCGCTGTTCGGGAGGAGTCTGGCTGAGATAGAATTGCCTCGCCTGACTATAGTGATCTGCGAAGCTCTCCGGCCGCAATCTCGCCTTGGCGCCCTGCTCTTCGCCTGCAAAATGTGTAAAGCCGCGCGCTGGCGATTCTCGCGGGCCTTCGCCAAAGGAGTTGGGCTGATAATTGGCGCGCCCCGTTGGATTGCGCATCGCCATGTGGCCGTCCTGCTGGAAATGCGCGAAGGGACATTTGGGCGCATTGATGGGCAGGTGCGTGAAGTTCGGCCCGCCGAGACGCTTCAATTGTGTATCGAGATAGGAGAAATTTCTTCCCTGCAGCAGCGGGTCGTTACTGAAATCGATCCCCGGCGGCACGTTCTGCGTCATGAACGCCACCTGTTCGGTTTCGGCAAAGAAGTTGTCCGGCATGCGGTCGAGAACCAGCCTGCCGACCGGCTGCGGCGGCAATATCTCCTCGGGAATGATTTTGGTGGGATCGAGGACATCGAAATCGAAGCTGTCGGCAAAATCCTGGTCGAAAAGCTGGACCTGCAACTCCCATTCCGGAAAATTGCCGGACTGGATGGCCGCCCAGAGATCGCGACGGTGGAAATCGGGATCGGCACCATTGATCTTCACCGCCTCGTTCCACGCCACGGATTGGAGACCCAGCTTCGGCTTCCAGTGAAACTTCACGAAAGTCGACTGGTTTTTCGCGTTGATGAAACGGAAGGTGTGCACGCCGAACCCTTCCATGAACCGGAACGACCGCGGAATGGTGCGGTCGGACATGATCCACATGACCATGTTCATGCTTTCGGGCGTGAGGCTGATGAAATCCCAGAACGTATCATGAGCCGTTTGCGCCTGCGGAAAGTCGCGGTCTGGCTCCTGTTTTGCGGCATGGATGAGGTCGGGAAATTTGATGGCGTCCTGGATGAAGAATACCGGGATATTGTTGCCGACGAGATCCCAGTTGCCTTCCTGCGTATAAAGCTTGACGGCGAAGCCGCGCACGTCGCGCGCAAGATCGAAAGAGCCTTTATTGCCGGCCACGGTCGAAAAACGCACGAAAGCCGGGGTTTTTTCGCCCGCACGCTGGAAAAGATCCGCTTTCGTGTAGGCGGCTAGGGAATCGTAGGTCTCGAAATAGCCATGGGCCCCATAACCGCGGGCATGAACGACACGTTCTGGAATTCGCTCGTGATCGAAATGAAAGAGCTTTTCCCTGAAATGGAAATCGTCCATGACAAGCGGGCCACGAGGACCGACACGAAGCGTATTCTGGTCATCCGCGACGGGCCCGCCCTGCGCGGTCGTCAAGACGGGTGCGTCGCCTTCGGCGGTCTGGTGCAACTCGCCGCCCTCGCCGCGGGAAAGTTTCTGGTCGTGGATCGTAACAACGTCGCTTTTTCCCGCCGATGCGGTGGTGTCCGGTTTTTTGGCCATGGTAACTCCTGAAAGCTTTTCGCAAGGGCGTGGCAGGACGCCACGCCCGGTGGGCGGTGAGGAATGCTCCTGTCAAAGCGCCGAGCGGCGATATCGGTTCCGCTCCTGCTCAACATCTTCAGCGGCGTAGGGCCTCGACGTTTCGTCAAAACGCGTCCAGCCCTCCTGACCATAGGCCGAACGCCGTTCGAAGGGATCGACCCAGTTCGAGCGTCGGAGGATAGCCTCCGCCTCAGGCACAAAATCGTCTTCAACCCGCGCAGTGACGAGAGTTCCGCCTCTGCGCACGCCCTCCGCATAGACATTGGCGTCCTCTTCCGAAACGCCTGAGCGGGTCATGGCTCCGATCAATCCGCCAGTGGCTCCTCCGGCAACAGCACCGCCTGCCGCACCGACGGCGGTGGCGGCCAGCCAGCCAGCGGCGACGACGGGCCCGACACCGGGTATAGCCATCATGCCGAGGCCCGTCAGCAGGCCGCCGGCGCCGCCGACAATGGCCCCGATGC
This sequence comes from Agrobacterium sp. RC10-4-1, assembly GCF_014138475.1. Lineage (NCBI taxonomy): Bacteria > Pseudomonadati > Pseudomonadota > Alphaproteobacteria > Hyphomicrobiales > Rhizobiaceae > Agrobacterium > Agrobacterium sp. RC10-4-1. The sequence continues at coordinate 164,120 of NZ_JACJIT010000009.1, read as the reverse complement.
CGGCACCGGTGCCGGCACCTTCAGCGGCTTTGCTGTCCTCGCCGTGGCGTCTGTCGGCGTTACTGGCCACAATGCTGATGTCGCTTGAGGGGATGCCCGCGCGCTCGAGTTCGCTGACGGCGTTACTTGCATCATCATAATCATCAAAAAGTGCAGTTACGGTTCTCATCATGTTTCTCCCAAAAGTCCGTGCGCTTAGTCCTGCCCTCACCTGGCGACAACGTTGCCCTGGTAATCGAGTGCTATGGCCACGGTTTTTCCGTCTTTCATTCCCGATGCCATCCACACGCCCTTGTCATTCTTGGTGAGGCCTGTGATCCCGGTGTAACCGGACTCCTCCATCCGCTTCTTCGCCTGCGCCTCCGTGAAGCTGTTGGCGCCTTCCACCGGAGCCGTCGGATTTTTCGTACCCGGCGTCACAACCGCCGGCGTATCACCACCGGGATTGGCTGTCGGAGCCTGCTGGGCAAAGGCCGAAACAGCCCCGGCTCCAACAAACAACGCCATGAAAAAAGTCTTCTTCATTTAAGTCTTCCTCCCTTTTCACCATCAGCCATACTTCCCGTCGGAAACGGTGCCTTTCCCGCCCGGGAAAGGCGCCTTCCGAACAAAGCGGGAGGCGGAGAGTTCCAAAAAATAATGAGGGGGGGGTGCCGCTTGAACCGTCGCCTCCGCGCGGCGACCGAGGCGGTGCCTGTTCACCAGCCGGAACAAGACCCGCACTACTGATCGCTGCCGGGATACGGGGAATTCCTGAGAAGAGCCGCCAGGTGCGCGGTATTGCGCACCAGCATGCTGACCATGGTTTTGACGGCATCGGGCGTCTTCTCCAGATCGACGAAATTCGTCGACCCCATCGCTTCCCCGACCCAATAGGCAACCGCATTGGCAGGGATGGTGAAACCGACGTCATTCAGCGCCTGAAAGAGCTCCGCCGAGACATGATGGGCGCCGTCTTCATTTCCGACAACCGCGACAGCCGCAATCCGGCCATAAGAAACCATCCGACCCTCATCATCGGTTTCCTCCAGGAATGCATCCATGCGCTCAAGCGCTCTCTTGCAAACGCTCGAAGGTTGGCCAAGCCAGATCGGTGTTCCCATGAGCAGGATATCGGCCTTCAGTATTTTTTCCCGAATGGCCGGCCAGGCATCGCCGTCGCCCTCATCTGAACTGACGCCCGGCTTGATATCGTGATCGGCGAGCCTGATCGTCTCGGCCTTGATATCCTGGCGGGCGAATTCCCGTAATATGAGGTCCAGCAGTTTCTCGGTGGAGGATGGTTCGGACGTGGCCGACGGTTTGAGCGTCGCGTTCAGAGCAAGAACGGTGAGTGGCATGGTAACTCCTTCTGCCATACGGTCTTTCCAGGATTTGGAAACTGTTGTGAACAATGATCGGCCATCGATCAGGGCCGGTGACTAACGCCGGGAAAGCAGACGATCCATGGCGTGATGGGGCGGCGGCTTGTTGCTTTCCCGCCCGTTTTCTTTTTCGAGACGGGTCCGGATCTCCTCGATCTCGTCCTCCGTCAGATGCTCGATGCCGATGAAGTCGGCGCGCGCCTGCTCTACAGCCCGCAGCAACTCGTCCAGTTTCGCCTCCATCGCGGCGGAATCCCTGTTCTGGGAATTCTGTACGAGAAAAATCATCAGGAAGGTGACGATCGTCGTGCCGGTGTTGATGACGAGTTGCCAGACCTCCGAAAAGTCAAACAGGGGTCCGCTGATGCCCCAGATGAGGACGGTGGCGAGCGCCACGACAAAGGCGCTGGGCGAACCTGAGAAAGATGCGATACGGCTCGCAAAGCGAGTGAAGAACTTGTTCATGACACGCTGAACCCTGCGGCTCGACACGAAAGCAAAGCCCGGTGAGGACCGTGGCTTTCCAGTGAAGCTAACAATCGAGGGCAGCGATTGTTCCGTCATGCAGAAACGCACACGGAAAGGAATTCCGTGCCGCGCTTTATCTTCGCCCAATGTTTCAAGCCCGGGTGCGATGTTCGCGTTTTGCCGGAACCCGATCTGCCTTCGCACATTTACAGGTGCAGACCAAAAACAGTGGGAGGATCCAATGGATTGGAATCGTGTTGAAGGCAACTGGAAGCAGATGAAGGGCAAGGTCAAGGAGCAGTGGGGCAAACTCACCGACGACGACCTTGACGTCATCAACGGCAAGCGCGAACAGCTGGAAGGCAAGATTCAGGAGCGCTACGGTTACGAGAAGGACCGCACCCGAAAAGACATTGACGACTGGTATGGTCGCCAGACCTGGTAACGGCAACCCCGCTTCGGCGGGGTTTTTCTTTATGCTCCGTCGCGAATAGGCGCGATATGAGCGCGCGGCTCCGAGGCGTCGCGGGCGGACTGTCACGAAAGCGTTATGGAAAGACATTAGAACCGCCGCCGGCTGGTCCAAAAATGCACGGCTGTGCAACGACTGGCCTGCGCCTACCAGCCCCTCGGGCAGCGCTCGACAGTTCCACTCGCGCCGACAATATCGGAGACATAGATGAAACGCCGCACCTTTATGATGTCCGCCGCAGGCGCCGCCGCCGGTCTCGCCCTTGCACCGCGCATGAGCTTCGCCGCTGCAGGCACGATCGACTGGTACACCAGTTCGGATACAAACATCCTCGATTTCTGGTCCAACACGATCAAGCCCGCCTTTGAAGCCGCCAATCCTGGCCTGAAGCTCAATCTGGTCGACGCCGGCGACGGCGCCGGCATTATCGCCATCGGCGAGCGCGCCGTTGCCGCGAAGCAGACCGGTACCGATCCGCAGGCCGATTATTTCGAAACGGCCGATCCACTGCTGCCTGCCGGCGCCATCGAAGCCGGTATCTATGTGAACATGGCGAAGGCCGGCCTTTCCAACTATTCGCGTGTCAACCCGCTCGCTATCCAGAGCGAGTACAGCCTGCCCTATCGCGGCAGCCAGGTCCTACTCGCCTATGACACGAGCAAGCTGAAGCCGGCGGATGCGCCGAAGACATGGGATCAGCTCGTCAGCTGGATCAAGGCCAATCCGGGTCAATTCGTTTACAACCGCCCCGACAAAGGAGGTTCGGGCGGCAATTTCGTTCGTCGCGCCATCCATCAGGCGAACGGCCTTGATCCCAAGGCATTCACTGTCGACAATTACACGCCGGAAGCAGGCGACAAGGCGCTCGGCAAGGCATGGGAACTGCTCAAGGACATCGCACCGTCGCTTTACGACAAGGGCGCCTACTCGTCCGGCAACACCCAGTCGTTGCAGCTTCTTTCCCAGGGCGTCGTCACCATGACCCCGGTCTGGTCCGACCAGGTGCTTCAGGCCATCGACCAGGGCGTTCTGCCGAAGGAAACCGGTCTGGTGCAGCTTCAGGATCTCGCGCTGTGCGGCAATTTTTCGCGTGCCGTCGTACTGGCGAACGGCGCCAATCGCGATGCGGCCCTGAAGCTCGCGAATTTCGTGCTGTCGGAAGAAATCCAAGGGGCAATCCTCACCGAACTTGGCGGCTTCCCCGGCGTTTCCTGGGACTTTGTGCCGGCAGAACTGCGCAAGCGTTTCGCCGACATCATCCCCCAGACCATTCCAACCTTCCCGGCCGGTAAATGGGAAACCGCCATCAATGATGGCTGGTATCGCAACGTCGCTCCCAACGTTGACCGCAAGTCGTGACCGAAGTCGCAGAAGGAGTGGCTCGCCCGCTCATGGACAATACGTCAGGCAGGAGGCCAAGCGGCCTCCTGCTCGTTGCCATACCCGTATTCCTGATGATCTGGCTCGTTATATGGCCAGCGATCAACGCCATCGGCCGCACTGTCTGGCGCATCGACGCCAATGGTGAAACGCGTTTCGACCTTTCCAGCTACGACTTTTTCTTCTCGGACCGCTACAGTCTCGACAATCTTGCCGTGACGTTGTGGACGACGATGGTCTGCGCGATCCTCCTGCTGGTCATCTGCCTGCCGATCGCGCTTTACCTGCGCTTTTCGCAGGGCCGCCTCTCGGCCTACGTGCAGGCGCTGGCCATATTCCCGATGTTCGTGCCCTCCATCATCCTCGCCTTCGCCTTCATCCGCGTTCTCGGTCCGAACGGCATGGTTGACATATTGCTCAACGCCGTCGACCTGCCGAAAATCCGCACGCCCTATCTCACGCCCTGGGGACCCGTCATCGGTCTTGTCTGGGACAATATTCCGCTGACCGTGCTTATCCTGCTCGCGGGGCTTGGAAGCGTTGCCAACCAGTCGGTAGAGGCGGCGCGGGATGTCGGCGCAAACGCGCTGCAGGTTTTCTGTCACATCATCCTGCCACGCATTACCAATTCCATTCTCGTGGCGCTTTCCTTTTCGGTGCTCGGCATTTTTTCCTCCTTCACCCTTCCATATCTTCTCGGACCGGCCTCTCCCGAAATGCTTGGCCCTTTCATGCAGCGCACGCTGCGCGAAGTGCAGGATCCCATCGGCGCCATGACACAGGCCGTCATCGCTTTCGGTTTCTGCATTGCTTTCGGCCTGTTTTATGTGCGTTCGGTCGCGCGCAACCAGGGGAAATGACATGACGACGATGACGCGGGCTCGGGCCCGCATGGACTGGCCCGGCATTTTTTTTGCTACGCTTCTCACCATCGCCATCGTCGGGCCGCTGCTTGTTGTGGGCACATGGGCATTCACCGAGGTCTGGCGTTTCCCCAATGTCATCCCACAACAGTTCGGTTTCCGGTTCTGGGGCCAGACACTGGGCCGCGCTGACGTGTGGAACGCTTTGATGCTGAGCCTGCGGCTGACGACGGTTGTGACGCTGCTTTCGGCGGTGATCTGCCTTCCTGCCGCATACGCCTTCGCGCGTATGAGCTTTCCCGGCCGTAACCTCCTGTTCTTCTCCTTCCTCGCCGGCCACGCCTTCCCGAAATTCGGGCTTCTGGTGGCAATTGCCGCCATTTTCCTGCAGCTCAACCTCATCGGTACCTTCTGGGGCGTCGTTCTCATCCAGCTGGTCGGCACGCTGATGTTCATGATCTGGATTCCCGTGGCGGCATTCCAGGCCGTCGATCGGCGCATGGAAGAAGCCGCCCGGGATGTCGGCGCCAGCCCGCTCAGGGTCTTCTGGTCAATTACCCTGCCACAGGCGGGACCGACTATTGCCGCCGCCGTTATGCTGAGCTTCGTTGGTACTTTTTATGAGACCGAAGGTGCATGGCTGATCGGGGCGCCCGGCATTCGCACGATGCCGGTTTTGATGATCAGCTACATCAACAACCAGATGGTCATCCAGTATGGTGCAGTTCTGTCCGTCCTGCTCTGGGTGCCGTCCTTCATTGCCCTCATGTTCGCCCGCCGCGTCATCGGAGGCGGCGCATTTGCCCGCGGTTTCGGCGGTTAGGAAATCTACATGTCCGTACTCCACATTCGCCAGGTCACGAAAAGCTTTTCCGGTGGTACCAAGGCAGTCGACAGTTTCTCGCTCGATGTCGCTGATGGCGAACTCGTCTGCCTTCTCGGCCCCTCCGGTTCGGGAAAATCGACGCTGCTGCGCATGGTTGGCGGGTTCGAGCAACCGACAGGCGGGCAAATCACCATAGATGGCGAAGACGTCACCCGCCTGCCTCCGGAGCGGCGGCCGACCGGCATGGTATTCCAGAGCCACGCGCTCTGGAGCCACATGAATGTGTTCAAAAACCTTGCTTTCGGCCTCAAACTGCGCCGCATGCCGGCTGCCGTGATCAGGGAGAAAGTGGAGGCCGTGCTCGAACTCGTCGGTCTCTCCGGTTATGGCGAGCGAGCCACGAGCCAGCTTTCGGGCGGCCAGCAGCAGCGTGTGGCGCTTGCCCGCTCGCTGGTTCTGGAGCCGAAAATCCTGCTTCTCGACGAGCCCTTCGCTAGTCTCGACCAGCATCTGCGCGAAAGGCTGCGGGAAGAGGTTCGGGATATCCAGCAGCGTCTCGGCATCACCACGCTGTTTGTCACCCACGGCCAGGACGAAGCGCTTTCCATGGCAGACCGCATCGTCGTGATGGCGAATGGCAAGACCGAACAGATCGACCGGCCGAATGTGATCTACCGGGAGCCGCAGACCCCTTTCGTCGCCGGCTTCATCGGCACCATGAACCTGATTGAGGGCACGGTTTCAAATGGGAACTTCATGCGCGCTGGTTTCACCTTTCCGCTTCCCATCTCTGATGGCCCGGCCATTCTCGCCGTTCGCCCGGAAGCCATCGATCTGGCGACCTCCGAAACACCGGAGGGGAGTGTGCACCGGGTGACGGATTATGGCACCCATGGCCTTGTCGACCTTGATCTGACCGATGGTACCAGGATCAAATCCATGGTCTCCCATCCGGATATGTTCCGGGCGGGACAGGGGGTACGGATTTCGCCCCGTTCCATCACGGCCTATCGCGACAACCGCCCGATCTACCGGAGCTGACATGACCCATCCGATACTCATCGACCGCAACGGCCACAAAACCTGGCTCAAATGGCACCGCGGCCGCCGCCGTGCTTCCGATCCGGTCTTTACGGGGGAGCGCATCATCGAAGCGATGCGGCTCGGTGCAAGCATCGAAGTCGATCTCGTCATTCATGCCGATCACGGTTGCGCCGTTTTGCATGACCGGACGCTGGAGCGGGAAACCACTGGCACCGGCCGGGTACGCGATACATCCGCCGCAACCCTGCGACAGCTTCACCTGCGCGATAATGACGGCCAGCCAATCGCTTCGAAAGTGATGCTGCTCGAAGACCTTTGCGCCCTGCTTGCGGACGACACCGTTCATCCCGACGCCCTGCTACAGCTCGATTTCAAGGAAAACCGGCAGGCGCTTGCCCCACAGGTGGTCGCCGGCTTCGGGATAAGCGTTTCACCCATAGCAAAGTCGGTGATCCTGTCAGGCGGCGATTTCGACGCTATTACCGCGCTGGCTGGCTCGGCCCCCGGCCTTCGCACTGGCTATGACCCCTGCCATCGCGGCACCCTTGCAGAGTTGCAGGCAAGCGGAAACTATCTGGACTTCATCGAAGACGCCCTTGCCACAGCACCCGATGCGGACATGATCTACCTCGCGTACGAGATCGTGCTTGCAGCTGCGGATGCTGGTGTCGATATCATCGCCCCGATTCATGCCGCGGGCCGCCGTGTGGATGCCTGGACGATCAACAGCGTCACGCCGCAATCCACTGATGCAGTCGAGCGGCTCTTGAGGCTGAAGGTGGACCAGATCACCACCGATGACCCGGAAGGGCTCGTAGAGGTTTTCAGCAAATGACAGTCAATTACAGCGCCATCCTCGAGCACATGGTCGCCACCGCCCGCGAAGCCGGCGCATTGACGCTCGACCATTTCCGGCGCTTTCGCGACATCGAGATCGGCGTCAAGGGGCCGGGAGACTTTGTTTCCGACGCCGATAGGGATTCCGAGACGCTGATCCGAAAGCGTCTGCTCGGCAAATTTCCGTGGGGACTGACCGGCGAGGAATTTGCGCCTGTGGAAGGAGCCGATCAGGATCATCGCTGGCTGGTCGATCCAATCGACGGCACCACCAATTTCCTCTTCGGCCAACATTACACGATCACCATCGCGCTAAGGCGGGGGAACGAGACAGTATGCGGTCTGGTCTACAATCCCGTCTCCGGCGAGATGTTTAAGACGATCAAGGGGGAAGGCGCTTACCTCAACGGCGAGCGCCTGCAGGTCAATGCCAGCACCGATGTTACCTTGATGTGCGTCGGCACCGGCCTGCCGACGCCCAATCTCCAGCTTTATCCAGGCGCCTATCAGCGCCTCGACACGATCCGCGCCCCCATCGGCGCGGTCCGTGTGGTCGGTAGCGCCGCCAATTCATGCGCTTACGTGGCCTGCGGCCGGCTGACCGGTTATTATGAGGAAACCGGTTTCGTCGACACCGCAGCCGGCATCCTGCTGGTGCAGGAGGCGGGCGGAATCGTGACTGACTGGTGGGGTCGCGGTCCGGAATTCTACGAAAAGACGGGCACGCTGATCGTCGCCAATCCCGCGACCCATGCTTACCTGATGGAGCACCTGCGAGGCGTTCCGCTCAAGAACCCGGCATAAAAGCTTCTTCTTCGAAGCACTGACACCGCAGCACCCGCCTCAGGCCACCTGCACCAGATGGCCGGGCGATACCGTCCTGTAGTTTCGCGCAGGTGTTTCATATCCCATAGCCCGTATCGGGCTCTTCAGCTCGTCATTGGATATGCCACGCCATATCCCCCGCCTTGACGGATCGGGCACGGGCACAGCCGCCATCAGCTTTTTTGTGTAGGGATGCTGCGGATTGTCGAAAACAGCCGCCCGCGGGCCTATCTCGACGATCTCCCCCAAATACATCACCGCGACACGATGGCTGACACGCTCCACCACTGCCATGTCATGCGAGATGAACAGAAAGGCGAGGTTGAGGCTCTGTTGCAGGTCGAGCAGCAGATTGCACACCTGCGCCTTGATCGAGACATCGAGCGCCGACACACTCTCATCGGCGACGATAACCTTCGGATCGAGGGCGAGCGCACGGGCAATGGCGATGCGCTGGCGCTGGCCGCCCGAAAATTCATGGGGGTAGCGATTGGCCATGTCGGCTGAAAGCCCGACCTTTTCGAGAAGATCGGCGGTCTTTTCCTTCGCCTGTTTCGTGGTGCCCAATTTATGCTTGATGAAGGGTTCGGAAATTGCCGTACCCACCGTCATGCGCGGATTGAGCGAGGAGAACGGGTCCTGAAAGATCATCTGCACGGATTTGCGCATGTTGCGGAGCCCGACCGTATCGAGACGCATCACATCATAACCATCGAGTGACACATCGCCGGACGACGGCTCAACAAGCCGCATGATCGAGCGGCCGGTGGTGGATTTGCCGCAGCCGGATTCGCCCACAAGCGACAGCGTTTCACCCTGAAAGAGATCAAAAGAGACGTTTTCAACGGCGTGAACCGCACCCGTCTGGCGCGCCAGCAGGCCGGACCGGATGGGAAAACGCGTCACGAGGTTCTTCACCGACAGGACCGGCGTCTGACCGCTCGCAACGGTCTCGGCCACCTCCTGAGGCTCAGTCGAAAGACCGGTCTTCATGTCGAGCACGGGAAAACGCGTCGGCCATTGCCGGTCACGCATCGAGCCGAGCTTCGGCACCGCCGAAAGCAGCGCCCGTGTATAGGGATGCTTGCCGCGTTTGAATATCTCCTCGGTCGGCCCGGTCTCGACCTCGTCGCCGCGATACATCACGATCGTCCGATCGGCGATTTCGGCCACGACGCCCATGTCATGCGTGATGAAGAGCACAGACATGCCCTCCTCTTCCTGCAGCAGTTTTATCAGGTCGAGGATCTGGCCCTGAATGGTCACGTCGAGCGCCGTCGTCGGCTCGTCAGCGATCAGCAGTTTCGGTCGTGAGGCGAGCGCCATGGCGATCATCACGCGCTGGCGCATGCCGCCGGAAAACTGGTGCGGATACGCGTCGAAACGGCCCGCTGCGTTGGGAATTCGGACCTTTTCCAGAAGCCGCACCGTCTCGGCCCGCGCCTCGTGTTTCGAAAGCCCCTTATGGCGAATGAGAACTTCCGAAATCTGACGGCCGATGGTGAAGATCGGATTGAGCGACGTCATCGGCTCCTGAAAGATCATCGAGATATCGTTGCCGCGTACACCGCGCATTTCCTTTTCGGAAAGCGAAAGCAGATCGCGGCCGTTAAGCAGCACCTCGCCTTCGATCCGGCTGGAGGCCGGGGCAAGCAGGCGCATCAGCGACAGCGACGTCACGGATTTGCCGGAACCGGATTCCCCGACAATGGCGACGGTTTCACCGGGCGCGACATCAAAGGAGACATCACGCACGACACTCCTCCATGCGCCATCGACAAGGAAGGAGGTGGTGAGGTTGCGGACGGAGAGGACTGGTTTTGTCTCCATGGTTTCACCGTCCTACCGCATAGGCCTGCATCAACCGCGGTGTTGCGGCGGCGCGCAGCAGGCCGTCCGCATCGCGGCGCGCCGCGGTGAGCCGCCCCACCGACCAGGCATCGGCAACGGTAACCCGGTGGCCACGACGGCGAAGCTCGGCAAGCGTCGCCTCACCCACCGTGCCCTCCACCATGATTTCACCCGGTGAACTGGTGCGCGGATAAAACGAACCCGGAAAATGCGAGGTATGGAACAAGGGCATGTCGATCGACGCCTGCAGGTTCTTGCCGTGGTGGGCATAACGCAGGAAGAAGGGCAGCTGCCACTGGTCCTGCTGGTCGCCACCCGGCGTACCGAAGACCATGGAAGGCCGGCCCTGATGCAGCGCAAGCGAGGGCGTCAATGTGGTGCGCGGGCGTTTACCCGGCGCAAGCGAGGTCGGCAGGCCTTCCTTCAGCCAGAACATCTGGGCGCGGGAATTGAGCGCGAAACCGAGGCCGGGCACTATGGGGGATGACTGCAGCCAGCCGCCCGATGGCGTGGTGGAAACCATGTTGCCCCAGCGGTCGATGACATCGATATGCACGGTGTCACCGCGCTTTTCGGTCAGATGCGACATGGTCGGCTCGTAGACGGTGCCCTTGCCGCTCATCTCCGCCAGCATCGCCAAGGTGGCGTCCACCTGCTTTTCGTAACCCGGCACGATGCCTGGGCGCAGCTCCAGCGAGGCCTCGCTGCCAATCAGCGCGCGACGTCCGGCATTATAGCCTTCCGACAGGAGATATTCCGTCGGAATCTGCCCGAATTCCGGATCGCCGTAATAGACTTCGCGGTCAGCAAAGGCGAGCTTCATGGCTTCGACGATGGTGTGGATGAAATCAGGACCGGACGGGTCCATGGCTGCAATATCGAAGCCCTTCAGAAGTGCAAGCGATTGCAGCAGAACCGGACCCTGCCCCCAGGCGGGCGTCTTGGCAATCGTCCAGTCGTGGTAATCGAGCGTCTGCGGCGCTTCAACGGTAGCACTCCACCCGGCCATATCCTGCGCCGTCAGCACACCCTTGTGCCTTGTGCCGCTGGCATCCATTACCTCTTCGGTGCTGACGTAACTGTCGATGGCTTCCGCAACGAAACCCCGGTAGAAGGCATTGCGCGCGGCCTCGATCTGGTTTTCGCGGCCAGAACGTGCTTCGGCTTCAGTGATGATCCGCTGATAGGTCGCCGCCAAAACAGGATTACGAAAATTGGCGTGAGGCTCCGGTGCGGCCCCGCCCGGCAGCCATGTTTCGTAGGAAGTCGGCCATTCCTTCTCGAAGAAATGGGCTAGCCCCTTGATGGTGGCAGAGACACGCGGCAGCGTCGGATGCCCATGTTCGGCATAATAGATGGCCGGTTCCAGCACCTCACGAACGGTCATCGTGCCATAGTCGCGCAGCATCAGCATCCAGCCATCGAAGGCGCCGGGAATCACGGTGGCGAGCAGCCCATCGCCCGGGATGAGTTTCAGACCTTCCGAAGTATAATGTTCAATCGTCGCACCGCTCGGAGCCGGGCCCTGGGCACAGATGACCTCCACCTTGTCCTTCTGCTTCGAATAAAACACGGCGGGCATATCACCGCCCGGACCGCACAGATGCGGCTCGACGATCTGCAGCACGAAGCCGGTGGCGACGGCGGCGTCGAAAGCATTGCCGCCCTTCTCGAGGATCGCCATGCCAACCGCCGAGGCGATCCAGTGGGTTGAGGTGACGACGCCGAAGGTGCCGAGGATTTCAGGGCGTGTGGTGAAATCAGTCATTCCGATATTCCTTGTAAAAAATCATGCTTCGCGCGGATCGAGCGCATCGCGCAGGCCATCGCCCAGAAGATTGAAACCGATGACGACGAGGAAGATGGCAATGCCGGGCCACATCGTCATCCATGGCGCCTGGCTCAAGAAGTTCTTCGCGGTGTTCAGCATCGAACCCCAGGAAGGTGCGGGCGCCTGCTGGCCAAGGCCGAGGAAGGAAAGGCTCGCCTCCGCGATGATGGCGGTCGCCACCGTCAGCGTCGCCTGCACGATGATGGGGGCAAAGACATTCGGCAGGATGTAGCGGGTCATGATGTCGATGTGGTTGAGGCCGATAGACCTTGCACCCTCGACATAGTCCTCCATCTTGACGGCCAGCACCTGCCCGCGCGTCAGCCGCACGAAGATCGGCATGGCGGAAAGGCCGATGGCGATCATCGCATTGGTAAGGCTCGGGCCGAGGAAGGCGGCAAGCGCAATCGCCATGATCAGGAACGGCATGGCCAGCAGCGCTTCGGTAATGCGGGAGATAACCATATCCACCCAGCCGCCAAAATAACCGGAGATCAATCCGAAGGGGACGCCGATCATCACGGCGATCATGACGGAGACGACGCCGGCCATCAGCGAAGCGCGAGCGCCATAAATCATGCGCGAGAGAATATCGCGGCCGAGATCATCCGTGCCGAGCCAGTGGGCAGCCGACGGCGCCTTGCGGATGGCCGACCAGCTGGTCGCGACGGGGTCGGCAATCGGCAATATCGGCGCGGCAATCGCCAGCACGGCGAAAAACACGACGATGATCAAGCCGGCGAGCGCCGACTTGTTGCGCTTCATCTTTTTCCAGGCGCGGCTTTCCTGCCGTGTCGCCGGTATCGAAAGGCTTTGATCCAAAACGGTCATGATATCAGGGCCTTAGATTGTCGCCCTGAGGCGGGGGTTGAGCAGGACATAGGCAATGTCGGCCAGGAGGTTCATGAGGATGAAGCCGACGGCGGTACAGAGCACGATGCCCTGCACGACGGCATAGTCACGCGTGAAGACCGCATCGACCGTCATCTTGCCGAAACCGGGAATGGTGAAAATCTGCTCCGTCAGAACCGCACCGGCCAGCAGTTCGCCGAAGAGCAGCGCCAAGAGCGTGATAACGGGCAGAAGCGCGTTGCGGAAACTGTGAGACAGGATGATTTCGCGCGGGGAAAGCCCCTTGGCGCGGGCGGTGCGGATGTAATCGGAGCTCAACACCGCCACCATCGCCGAACGTGTATGGCGCATCAGCGTCGCCGCCAGTGCATTGCCCAGCACGAAGGCGGGCATGATCATGGTTTCGATGGAGCGGACAGGGTCTACGAAGATCGATTCGTAACCCGATGCCGGCAGCCAGCCGAGTTTCACCGACACCAGCAGAATGAGCATGATGCCGAGCCAGAAATTCGGGATGGACAGGCCGGAAAGCGCCACGATATTGGCCGTGTAGTCAATCCACGTATTCTTCTTGACGGCTGCCAGAATGCCGATGGGAATGCCGATGATCATGGCGAAGAACATCGCCATGACAGCCAGCTGAATGGTCACCGGCAGCTTCTGGCCAATCAGTTCCAGAACCGGCTGGTTCGTGCGTAGCGAAATGCCGAAATCGCCGGTTACCACGCCGCCCAGCCAGTTGACGTACTGGAGTGGAACCGGGTCGTTAAGACGGTATTTCTCGCGCAGAAACTCAATTGTCGCGGGATCGCGCTCCTCGCCAGCCATCGCCAGGATGGGATCGCCCGGCAAGAGTTTCTGCAGGGAGAAAACGAAGATGGAAATGATCAGAAGCGTCGGGATCGCGACCAGCAGTCGCTTGCCGATATAAACAGGCATGGCATTGCCCCCGTTTTGGTCCGGTCTTGGCGGCCGCACGGCAAGCCGCGCGGCCTATACGAAGTGGTCAGTCCTTGGAAACGCCGAGAAGGCGGATCATGCCGTCAGGCGACGGCGCCCAGCCCTTCACCTTTTTGGAGATGGCATAGGCATAAGGCTGGTGGCCGAGATAGATGATCGGCATGTCATCGTTGAGGATGACGCTTGCGGCATCGTATTTTTCCTTGCGGACTGCGTCGTCGGTCGAAGCGCGGGCCTCGTTCAGCAGCTTGTCCACTTCAGGATTGCAATATTTCACATCGTTGATGCCGCCCTTGCAGGTGACGAACTGGTGCAGGTTGCCATCGGGATCGATACGTCCCGACCAGTCGGAGCGGCTGAGCTGATAATTGCCGGCGGTCTGTTCGGAAAGAAGCGTCGCGAATTCCGTGGCCTTCAGGGTGACGTTGAAGCCGGCCTCCGCCACCATGGACTGGATGACCTGCATCATCTGCGTCTGCGTTGTGTTGTTGGCGTGCTGAAGCTCGACGTCCAGCGTCTCGTAACCCGCCTCCTTCATCAACTGCTTGGCCTTGTCGATATCACGCGGCGGAACCGGCAGGTTCTGGTTGAACCAGGGGCTTGTGGGCGGATATGCCTGATTGCCGGCCTTGGAGGTGCCTTCAAAAACAATCTGGCCGATCGCTTCGCGATCGATCGCGTAGGAAAAGGCCTGACGCAGACGCTTGTCCTTGCCGAGCGGATTGTCAGCGCGTGCCCCATTGTTGATGTTGACATACATGGCCATGTAGCCCGGTCCGATGACATCGGCATAGTTCAATTTGGGATCATTCTTGACGGATTCCGCATCGGAAGCCGAAATGCGCTCGGCGATATCGAGATCGCCGGCACGAAGGTTCGCAAGCTTCACGGTCGTATCGGGGATCGGCAGATACACGACCTTGTCGACGAGGATTTTGTCCTTGTCCCAATAGTCAGCAAATTTTTCGAGTACGATGCGATCCTGCTGGATGCGCTCGACAAATTTGAACGGTCCGGCGCAGACTGGCTTGGAACCGAAATTAGCGCCCAATTCCTTCGCCGCTTTCGGTGCGACGATCATGCCGGCGCGGTCGGAAAGCTGTGCCAGCAGGGTAACGTCGGGCGTCTTCAGGGTGAATTTGACTTCCAGCGGCCCGGTCGCCTCGACTTTCTCGACAGACGACAACTCGCTCTTGCGGCGAGATTCCGGCAGCGTCATGTTGCGCTCGATGGTGGCGACAACCGCCGCCGCATCAAGTGTTTCGCCATCGTGGAACTTGACGCCATCGCGGATTTTCATGGTCAGAACCTTGCCGCCTTCGGACCAGGCCCATTCGGTGGCAAGCTGCGGCACGATCTTCATGTCCTGCGAGATATCCACCAGCTTGTCGCACATGGCGGTGTAAACGATGCGGCCGACGAAGGTGCGCGATTGCGCGGGGTCGAGCACATCGGCATCGTCATTGAGGCCGATGCGCAATTCGGACGATAGCGCCGGCGAGGCCAAAAATACGCTTGCCAAAAGCGCCGCAGTCAATGTCTGGATTTTCTTCATGTTCGTTCCTCTGGTCAGGTTATTTTGACTTTTTGTCATTGGCCGCCCCGTGAGGGGCGACAGTTTTCATCCGTGGCCTCAAGAGGCCTCAGTCATAGAACTAACAGCTTCGGCCGCATCGCCCTTCCCGACGCCTTCCTCCAGAAAGCCGAGAGACGTGGCGCGGATCAGCCTTTCCTGATGCATGAGAAGATGCTGACGCATGGCTTCACCGGCTCTGGCGGGATCACGGTCGGCGATGGCGTCGACAATGGCCATATGCTGTTCGAAAGACGCCCTGCCGTTTGCGCCGCTGCGCCGGGCAAGCTCCCGTATCGACTGCCAGGCATCATCCTGACGCACGCGGTTGATGACATCGAAGATGGACAGGAAAAGCTTGTTGCCAGCGCTCTGGGCAATCTGGCGATGAAGCGAGCCATCCCATAATTCCTTGGCGTCGGCATCCGTGCTCTGACCGGTCTTTTCGACAAGGGCGCGCATACGCTCCACCTCGTCCGGCTTGGCGCGCATGGCCGCGAGCTGCGCCAGCTGCGGCTCGATGCGCAGGCGCACTTCCATGATTTCCATGAAATCCGTCCCGGCGACCAGTTCCGTGACCTGAGCGGACCAATCATCCGGTTTTTCACCCACAAAGGTTCCGGCCCCCTGCCGCCGCCATACGAGGCCTTCGGCTTCCAGAACCTCAAGGGCGCGACGAACCGCACGACGGCCGACATTGAAGGTTTCCGCGAAGGCCCGCTCCGTGGGCAGGCGACGGTCTTTCGCAAGATCCTGCGTCTGAACGTACTCCCGCAACTTCGCAAGCGCGTAGTTGGAGTTGTCGTTGGGGTTCACCGTCACGTCGCACCATTTACCGAACCAATCTTACATTGGTTCATTTGGTGAGAAATTTTCGCCGTCGTCAAGCTTATTTTTAAGCGGCAATAACTGACGCTCAAAATATGGGCATGTGGCGTTTTTGAAGGTGAACGGCGGGCGCTGGGCGATTGGGCGCTATAGACGCACCCGCCCCTCCTGAAGATCGATGGAGAGCCTGATGCGCCCCGACAGGCGCTCGCCGGGGCCAACCGTCATCAGACCCTGCCCTTCTCGCTGCGCCTGGGGCAGGCCAAGCGCTCCGGCGGCCATGGAAACGGGTTCAAGACAGAGATAACGTTCCATGCGGTGTACGGCGAGATGGCCGAAAACCGCATCGGCTTCGAGCCGTAGTGAAAACCTGTCGAAGTCGACCTGCGCGCTCGACCAATCGGTGAAATGCAATGTGTATCCCGTTGCAGCGGGAATGGCGGGTTTCGGGCGAGGTGCCGGCGGCTGGCCGGTTGGCACGTTCTGCGCGTCCAGCGGATATTGCAGTTTGGCGTCCGTCCGCGCATCGCAACCAAGCCCGGCCGCCAGATAGGGATGCCAGCCCAGCGACACCGGCGCAGGCACATTAGCGCGATTTGTTATCGACAATTCCACAGTGATGCTGTCGTCTTGCAGCAGGAAAGACTGCTCGGCGCGGAAGGAAAACGGCCACTCTTCGTCAGCCTCGTAGTCCAGTGCCAATGCGACCCGATCCGAAGACAGGTCCGAAATCACCCACGGCCGGCGGTGAGCCGGGCCATGCATGGCGTCAGGCGCAAGCGCCGGATGCGGCAGCAGGTCATGGCGGATAGCTGTATGGACGAAGGACCCGCGATAGAGCCGGTTGTGATAGGGAAACAGCGGGTATGCGCCAGCCCTCGGCCAATTGAACGGCTCGAAATCCTGCTCCGTTATCGGCACCAGAATATCACCGTAGTCCGCGTGCCACAGATGGGTCATCCTGCCACCCCAGGCGGGGCGCAGGCGGGCATAGAGCCGCCCGCAGGCAATCGTAACCGTTTCAGGCGAAGGCATAGGAGCCGTCAGGCCGTTTCGGCACCCGTCTTTGCCAATGAACATAGCCATCTTCCTGCATGGCTTTTTCATCCATCTCGACACCCCAGCCCGGGCGGTCGGGCCTCAGCTCCAGATATCCGTCCTTCGGCAGATAGGGGTCGACGACATAGCGGGTTTCGTCCTCGCGTTTTTCGAGATCGGTGCCGCCATAGACGTAGCATTGCCCTTTCGGCAGCCGGTATTCGAGAATCCGGAAATTCTGCTGGGCAGCGGAAAAATGCACGTTGACGGCGGTGGCGAGCGGTCCCATCGGATTGTGCGGCGCGATGCTGACGAAATGGGCTTCCGCGAGCGTGGCGATGCGGCGCATCTCCGAAATGCCGCCGACGACGCAGATATCGGGCTGGATGATATCCGCACCCTTTACCTGAAGAAGACGCAGGAACTCATTGCGATTATAAAGGCTTTCACCCGTCGCCAGCGTGCAGTTCAGCCCGTGTTTCAGCTCTCCCCACATCTCGATGTTTTCCGGGCGCAAAGGCTCTTCGAAGAACAGCGGATCGTAAGGGGCAAGCGCATTGCCAAGCTGGCGGGCGGCCGCTGGCTCGAAAATTTTGGCATGGGCGTCAAAGGCGATGTCGTAGTCGGGCCGCACCGTTTCGCGAAGCGAACGGAAATACTCGGCGGAACTGCGCACCACCTCGCCCCAGCGATGGGCGTGGATATCGAGGCGCCACGGGCTGAGCTTGAAGGCCGTGAAGCCCCAATCCTCGTTGAGACGGTCGAATTCCTCCTTAGCCGCCGGCGCATCCGGAGCGGTGTAGACACCGGCATAGACCTTGATACGGTCGCGCACTTCGCCGCCCAGCAGCTTGTAGACCGGCACGCCCGCCGCCTTGGCCGCGAGGTCCCAGAGGCAATGATCGAGCGCCGATATCGCCGACAGACCGAGCGCTCCAGGCGGAAAGCGGTTCTGCTGGAGCAGGAGATTATAGAGATACTCCACCCGTGTCGGATCCTGACCGGCGAGGAATCCGTAGAGGTAATCCAGCACCGGCGGCAGGGCGAGATCGGGACCGTGATTGTAACATTCACCCCAGCCGGTCAAACCGTCATCGGTATCGAGAGCGACGATGACACGGGGGCGGTCCTTGTCGCGGGTGACGAATACCCGCATGCGATCGATTTTCATGCTTCAGTCTTCCTCATGAATTGCAGCGTGCGAGGCCCGGCATCATCGCGCGACGGCCCCGTTCTTGACTTCGGATGGTTCGACGTAGCGGAATCTGCGGGTACGGTCCCGGTCGCGTGGGTCCGGGCGCGGAATTGCGGAAAGAAGCGCCTGCGTATAGGGATGATCCGGCGCGTTGCAGACCTTTTCGGCGTCTCCCACTTCCACCAGCTTGCCGCGATACATCACGCCTACGCGGTCGCACATATAGCGGATGACGCCGATATCGTGACTGATGAAGATATAGGCGAGCCCCAGCTCGTCCTGCAGCCGCATCAAAAGATCCAGCACCTGGAACCGCACCGAAACATCGAGCGCCGAGGTCGCCTCATCCGCCACGATGATACGCGGCTTCAGAGTTATGGCGCGGGCGATGCCGATGCGCTGGCGCTGGCCGCCGGAAAAGGCGTGCGGGTAACGCTCACGTCCGGCCGGATCGAGACCCACCTGCTCCATCAGGGCGCAGACACGCTCATCCAACTCCCTGCCCTTGGCAATGCCGTTGACCAGCAACGGCTCGCCGATGACCTGTGCCACGGTCATGCGCGGATTGAGCGAGCCGAACGGGTCCTGGAAAACCATGCGCAGCTCACGCCGTGCGGCTTTCAGCTCGGGACCTTCTATCCTGGCCAGATCGACCACGCTGCCATCTGCCCGGCGATAGAGCATCGCGCCGCCGGTCGGATCGTAAAGGCGCATGATGGAGCGGCCCATCGTGGTCTTGCCGGAACCGCTTTCGCCGACGATGCCGAGCGTCTCTCCCGGCAATAGCTTGATCGACACGCCATCCAGCGCCTTCATCTCGCCGAAATGCATGGAAAGGTCATTCACTTCGAGCACTGGCGCGGCCGTGAGATCGAGCGGAGGTCTCGCAAGCCGGATTTCAGCCTTTTGCTCCAGCTTCAGCACGGAGCCGATCAACATGCGGGTATAGGGGTCCTGCGGATTGTGGAATATCTCATCCACGGTTCCATATTCCTTGGCGACCCCATGGTGCATGACCAGCACGTCGTCGGCAATCTGCGCCACCACACCCATATCGTGGGTGATGAACAGCACCGCCATGCCATGCGCCTTTTGCAGCCGCGATATCAGGTCGAGGATCTCGGCCTGTGTCGTCACATCGAGCGCCGTCGTCGGTTCGTCGGCGATCAGAAGCTGCGGTTTGCAGGCCAGCGCCATGGCGATCATCGCACGCTGGCGCATGCCTCCCGAATATTGGAAGGCGTAGCGATCCAGCGCCTTTTCGGGGTTGGGGATTTCCACCTGCCGCAACAGTTCGATGGCCTCGGCGCGCGCCTCACCCTTGCTCATCTTGAGGTGCAGCCGCAGGACCTCGGTGATCTGGTCACCAACGGTATGCACGGGTGAAAGCGACGACATCGGCTCCTGAAAGATCATCGCGATATCAGCGCCGCGCACCGAGCGGATGGCACGGCTGCGCGGATCGAGCTTTGCCAGATCCAGAGAGGTGCCGTCGGCGCGGTTGAGGATGATCGACCCGGACGCGATGCGGCCGGGGCTGTCGATGATCTGCAGGATGGAGCGGGCGGTGACGGATTTGCCGGATCCGCTTTCGCCGACGACGCAGAGGGTCTTGCCGGGATCGATGGAGAAAGACAGGTCGTTGACGGCCCGGAAAACGCCGTTTCTGACCGGAAATTCAGTGACCAGATTGCGGACTTCGAGCAGCGGTTTGGCTGGCTTCATGGAAAGAATGTCGCTCATCCGGGGCCTCACTTGTTATAGGGGTCGGCTGCGTCGCGCAGGCCGTCGCCGAGCAGATTGAGAGCCATGACGGCAATAACGACAGCCACACCGGGCAGGAACAGCCAGGGTGCGGTTGCAATCGAGCGGATATTCTGCGCCTCGCGAAGCAAAACGCCCCAGGAAATCGTCGGCGGCTGCAGACCTAGACCGAGGAAGGACAGCGATGTTTCAGCAAGGATCATCGCCGGAACCGCAAGCGTGACCGAAGCGATGATATGGCTCGAAAAGCTCGGCAGCATATGGCGGAAGATGATGCGCCCTTCCGGCACGCCATCCAGCCGGGCCGCGGCCACGAACTCTTCGGTCCTGAGCGACAGGAACCGGCCGCGCACGACACGGGCGAGCTGCGCCCAACCGGTCAGGGACAGGATGATGGTGATCATCATATATTGCAGCGTGGCTGGCCAGCCCTGCGGCAGGGCGGCGGCCAGCGCCAGCCAGATGGGAATGGTGGGGAGCGACAGCACGAAGTCGATCACACGCTGCATGACGAAATCGATGCGGCCGCCGTAATAACCGGATATGCCACCGAGAACGACGCCGAGCAGCAGCGAGAAGAACACGCCGACAAGACCGATCGACAGGGAGATCTGCGCGCCCTGCACCACGCGACTGAAGACATCGCGGCCGAGACGATCCGCGCCGAAGAGGAAGAGCGGCCGCGTTTTGTCGGTGGATGCCAGCAGATGGAGGTCCGTGGTGAACAGGCCGAACACGGAATATTCGTAACCGCGACCAAAAAGCTGAACCGGAATTTTCTTCGCCGTATCCTCGACGAAGACCGCCGCAAGCGTCTCCGGATCGCGGGTCAGCTTCAGCGGATAATAGTGCAGCCCGAGCGAGAAACCCTCGGTCGTATCGATGAAGTGGACGCGCTGCGGCGGATGGAAGGTGGCGCGGGCATTCTGCAGCACCGGATCGTTGATGGCGAAGAAGCCGGGTACCAGCGCGACGATATACATGGCGATGGTGATGAACAGGGCGGCCATGGCCAGCTTGTGGCGTTTGAACGCCCACCAGATGAGCTGCCACTGCGAAGCGACGGCGGCGCGGTCCTGCCGGGCATTGGTGGTCATGGTGATATCGCTCATGGTGCCCTCCTATTCGAGCCGGATGCGCGGATCGACCAGCGCAAGCAGGATGTCGCTGATCAGCGAACCGATCAGCGTCAGCGCGCAGATCAGCAGCACGAAAGCGCCGGCGAGATACATGTCCTGCGCCATCAGCGACTGCAAAAGCAGCGGCGCGGCCGTCGGCAGATTGAGCACGATGGCGACGACCACGGAGCCCGAAATTAGATTGGGCAGCAGCCATGCGATGGTGGAGATGAACGGATTGAGCGCAATTCTGAGCGGGTATTTCGTCAGCAGCTTGAACTCCGACAGTCCCTTCGCCCGCGCGGTGGTGACATAGGGCTTGGGCAATTCATCCAGCATATTGGCGCGCATGACGCGGATGAGGCTTGCGGTGGAAGACACGGCAAGGATGGCGACCGGCAGCCAGATATGGGCCATCAGGTCCATCATCTTGGCGATGCTCCACGAGGCGGTCTCATATTCCGCGGAAAACAGCCCGCCGACATCGGCCCCGAACTCTACCGCCGCGACATACATCAGCACCAGCGCCAGCAGGAACGAGGGTATGGAAAGGCCGAAAAAAGAAAAGGCAGTGAAGAGATAGTCTCCTATCGAATATTTGCGCACGGCGGAGAAGACGCCGATGGGAAGCGCGATGGCCCAGGTTGCAAGAAGGCTTGCGATGGCCAGAACCAGCGTCAGCGCCATGCGCTCCCAGATGAGGCCTGAAACCGGCTGCTGCCATTCGAACGAAATGCCGAAATCGCCGCGGCTGACGATGCCCCATATCCATTTCAGATATTGCACGATCATCGGGTCATCGAGGCCGAAACGTTCGCGCAGCTGCGCCGCCGTATTGTGGTCGATGACCTCGTTGGAGGCGGCCAGTGTGGCGATATAGGTCGTCACATAGTCGCCGGGCGGCAGCTGGATCAGGACAAAGGCAAGGAAACTGACGGCAAACAGGGACGGTATCATCCACAGCAGGCGTTTTACGATGAAAAGCAGCATGTCGTTCTCGCAATCACATTGTGCCGCACGCACCGCCTTCCACTCAGGAGACGGGCTGTGGGTGGTCGAAACAACCTGAGAGGCGTCGCCGCGTTACGGCAGCGACGCCCATGTGGCGTTATCAGCTTGTGAAGGTGAACTGTTGCGGCAGCGCGGGGCCGGGATTGGGCCAGGTCCAGCTGTCGGGTTCCGTTTCCGGCACGTTGCGCAGATTGTTGCGGATGATGCCGAAACCGCCCACCGCAAGGCAGAGGCCGATCGTTTCGAACTCTTCCGCCGCAATGTCGAAGATCTGCTTCATCTTCTCGCCGCGCTTGGCAAGGTCGGCCGTGGAGCGCGCCTCATCGAAAAGCTTGAAGCGCTTTTTCTGGCTTTCCGGCGGCTCCTCGCCCTTCTGGCCGTTGGATGTATACCAGAGCGCCCACGGAATGGCGTAACGCGACCCCTGCGGATGGAAGGCGAAGAAATCGCGCGGGTCGAGCATCGGATCGAGACCGCCGGGACCGGGCCAGACGGCGGCATCATGGGCGTTGTCATCGCCGCGTGTATAATAAAGCGCGCGTTCGATGGTATTGACCTTGATGTCGACGCCGATCTGCGCCCATTGCGCCTTCACCAGCTCTAGCGCATCGACCAGATCGGGATAGAGCGTCGGGATAACATCGATGGAGAAGAAGATCGGCTGGCCGTCGGGACGAAGCCGCATGCCGTTGCCGTTCTTCTTGTCGTAACCGGCCTTGTCGAGAAGCGCGTTCGCCTTGTCGGCGTCATATTCGGTGAATTGCCGCGCCAGCTTTTCGTTGTACCAGGGATGTGTCGGGCGTGGCCCGGCCTGATACCCTTCGCTTTGGCCGAAATAAACGATGTCGATGATTTCCTGCCGGTTGAGCGCAATGGACAATGCCTGACGAAAAGACTTATCTGCAAACATCTTGCGCATTGCCGGGTCTTTGTGGGTGATGTTCAGGTAAATCTGGCACTGCTGCGCGGCAGACGGCACCAAAGTCAGCAGGCGGTAGTCACCCTTTTTCATGTTCTGCGACAGGGTCGGCTTGTTGGCGAGAACGCTGATATGGCGCTCCTGAATGTCGATCTTGCCGGAAATGACGTTCAGCATCAGCGATTCGACATCCTGCGAAATGCCGAAATTGATTTCATCGATATAGGGTAACTGGTTACCTTCGGTATCGACCTGCCAGAAGTATGGGTTGCGGGTCATGACCACCCGTGTCGCACCGCCGGAGTAAGGCTCCTTCACCACCCATGGATCAAGCGTCGGCTTGTCGACATTCGACCAGCGGGAGGGAATTTCGATATCCCCGCATTTGGCGCGGAACAGTTCGGTCCAGCTGGAGACGCCCGCCGCCTTCACATCAGCATCGAGCGCCGTGTTGTATTTCGGCAGGAACTTGCTGCAATAGTGTTTGGGAAACAGCGTCGGATGCTGGCCAAGTGGCGTGGCGAGGTTTTCGAGATAAAGCGCATTCGGCGCGGCGAATTTGAACTTTACCGTGAAATCGTCGACTTTTTCGACATCGACCGCCTTGCCGGCCACGGAGAGCTGCGCCGGCGTGGCACTGTAAAGCTCCTTGTTCTTGATGCAGTCCTCGATGGCGAACACCACGTCATCTGCGGTGAAGGGGTGGCCGTCCGACCATTTTGCGCCCTCCAGCAAATGGAAGGTGAATTGCGAGGCATCGTCGTTGACCTCCCATTTCACCGCAAGGTTCGGAAGAACCTCGGTGAAATCCATGTTCCAGCGAACAAGGCCCTGATTGCCGACCATGCGCAGGATGCCGTTATGGTCCGACGAACCGCGCAGGCCACGGCGCAATGTGCCGCCATAGGTGCCGATTTTCTCGTGCGGCGTCACCACCATCGGATTTTTCGGCAGGCGTTCGGCCAAGGGCGGCAATTTGCCGTCCTTTACCAGCGCCTCCAGTTCCGGCGCCTGCTTGCCGGCAGCAGCCCGCGCCGAGGCTCCCATGACGGAAAGTGCGGCCACGCCGCCAACACCCGCCATAAAGGTTCGGCGCGTTACGCCCAGTGAAAATGCTTCGCCATCGCGCATCGACAATCCTCCCAAAAAATCACCGGCAGCGAGACGGCTTTCACCGAACCGCGACGGCCCTCCCGGCCAGCCAGCAAGCCGATCCTCCATCGGCAGGGGCAGACCATATGGGCGTTTTCAGATGATTACAAGTATTGACAGATTTTTACATCTTTTTTATCTGTAGGCCGGCTTTCAGGATCAGGCTTGAAGAAAAAATCGGTAGGACAGCCCCTCGCGCTCAAAAACCCCGGTATTTCTGTTGCGATTGAAATGCAGGAAACCCATTAACTTCAGCGATTTGCAACGAAAGGGCTGCTGATGGACAATCACACTGCATCTGCCGCCGCTCGAGGCGAAACTCGGCTGAGCGACATCATCTACGAAAAAATCGTCGGCATGATTTCGGACGGGCGGTTTCCTGTGAACGAGCGGCTGCCATCGGAACAGAATCTGGCGTCGCTGTTCGGTGCATCGCGGCCGGTCGTGCGGGAAGCGCTGGAGCGGCTTCGGAACGACGAGCTTATCGTTTCGCAAAAGGGATCCGGCTCCTATGTACGCCAGCAGCCGGATTCTTCCGTGTTGCAACAGGTGCCGGTCGGCTCGCTGGCCGACGTGCAGCGTTTTTTTGAGTTCAGGGCCGGATTGGAGGCTTCCGCGGCTGAGCTTGCGGCGCGCAACTGGCAGGCCGCTGACAGGGTGCGGATCGAGCAGGCGATTGCCGCGCTGGAACAATGTCTCGAGCGCAACGATCTCGGTGCTGAGGAAGATTTCGCCCTGCACGAAGCCATCGCGAAGGCGAGCCACAACCAGTTCCACATCACGGTGCGGATCTGGTTCAAGCCGCATTTCGCAATCGGCCAGTCGGTGACACGCAGCCTCAGCCTCAAGCGGACGCCGCAGCATGTGCGCGAAGTCCAGAACGAGCACACGGCAATCGTGGAAGCGATTTTTGCGCGACGGGAGCAGGCTGCGCATGACGCGATGAAAGACCACATATTGAAGGCGCGCGCCCGCATGTTTCAGGGCGTTGGCAGTTAGGCCGCATCCTGCACTGTCGAAAATAGAATCATAAAGGGCGGATGAGGGAGAGGAACCAGTGAGCCAGCCGCATATCATAGAACCGAAGCTCCGTTCCTTGATCGATACCCCGTTGAAGGTCGGTGAATCGCCTGCCTGGGACGAGCGGACCGGCGATCTGTGGTTCGTCGATATTCTCGCGCCCGCCATTTTCCGCCTGCATCCCGGCGGAAAACTCGACAGATACGACATGCCCGCCCAGGTCGGCTGTCTCGGCCTTTGCGACAATGGCTTGATCGTGGCGGGCCTCAGGACCGGCGTGCATCTTCTTAATCCCGCGAGCGGCAAGCTCGATCTTCTGTGCGATCCGGACGGCGGGCGGCCCGACAGCCGCCTCAACGACGGAAAAATCGGCCCGGACGGCCATTTCTGGGTGGGGACCCGCGATGAGGCCGCGATACAGACGGGCAATGCACGGCTCTATCGCGTTGCCCCGGATGGTGGCATCGAACGCATCATCGATGGCGACATGTTCACTTCGAACGGACTTGCCTGGAGCCCGGACGGCAGACGCATGTACCATTCCGACAGCAGCGGCCTCATGCTTCAGGCGTTCGATTTCGACGCTGTGACCGGCAGGATCGGTCCGGCCGAACGTCTGCACGATTTCGCGCCGGATGAAGGCAGGCCGGACGGTGCGGCGACCGATTGCGAAGGCTGCTACTGGAGCGCCGGCGTTCAGGCGGGACGTCTCAACCGCTTTTCACCGGACGGCGAATTGTTCGAGGTCTACAGGCTGCCGTTCAAGGGGCCGACCATGCCCTGTTTCGGCGGTCCCGATCTCAAGACGATCTACCTTACAAGTCTCGTCACCGAGACGGACGGAATAATCACAGCAGGTACGGTTGTTGCATTCGATGCCCCGGTAGCCGGCACGCCCGTTCACAAATTCTCCATCTGAAGATGACTTTTGATCTTAAGGAACACAGTTGATGACGACATTCGATTTTCGCCAGGCCCTGAAGGGCATCTCCGGCGTTCCGGTAACGGCTTACGATGCAAGCGGCGAAGTGGAGACCGGTGTTACCGCCGAGATTTACGCACGCGTTGCAAAGGCTGGAATCCATAATATCGTCGCGGCAGGCAATACCGGCGAATTCTACGCCTTGACGCCTGCAGAAATTCTGAAGGTCTATGAGGCCGCGATAGAAGGTGTCGGCGGGAAAGCCCCGGTCACGGCGGCTATTGGACGCTCTCAGCGCGAAGCGCTCTCCTTGGCGCGTCAGGCAAAAGAAATGGGCGCATCCGCCGTCATGTCGCATCAGCCAGTCGATCCTTTCGCGGCCCCGCAATCGCAAATCGACTACTTTACCGGCCTCGCTGAAGGCAGCGAACTGCCGCTGGTCGCTTATGTCCGGGCGGACGGCTTTTCGGTCGATGACATGGTACGGCTTGCGAGCCACCCGAATGTCGCCGGCATCAAGTTCGCGACGACCGACATCATGCTTCTGTCCCGCGCGATTGCCGCTTCCGATCCGGACGGCGCTCTATATGTCTGCGGACTGGCTGAAAGCTGGGCGCCCGCTTTTTCGGCGGCCGGTGCGCGCGGCTTCACCTCCGGCCTCGTTAACGTGGCGCCGCAATTTTCGCTGCAAGTTCATGAGGCACTGACCTCAGGCGATTTTACGGCTGCACGAAAGATTGTTCAAAAGATCGAATTGTTCGAGCGGCTGCGCACACGATATCGCAACGGTGCCAATGTGACCGTTGTGAAGGAAGCCATGGACATACTCGGGTTCAAAGTTGGCCCGGTGCGAGCACCGGGACTGGCGCGTCTGGATATAGAGGACCGTGCGACCCTTGAGGGACTGCTTGCCAGCTGGTCTTGATGGCGCCGCACCGTCCAGCTGCAAATGACGCAAATGACGGGGCGCGGTTCATCTGACGTGATCCGAACCGCGCCGCCTCGCCTTGATTGATCATGTGCCGGCCAAGAGCCGGCACATGAGTTTTTGCCAGAACGCCTAGCCGAATAGCGCCAGACTGCTTTTTACCGTGACCCACACGCCCCAGAGAAGCGGAATACCAACCGCAGCCCAGGCAAGAGCGGCCTTGGCGTCCAGTCCACCGCGACCGATCCCGAAGGAGCCTGTCGGCCCGGCATTCGCGGCCGCGGTTTTCGCCTGAAGCGCCGCCACCTCCGAATCCGACATGAACCATTTGTCCGAGAGCGGCCGCACGAAGGCGTTGGCCACGAGGCCGATCGCCAGCATGCCTGCCAGAATATACATGGTGCTTGTGTAGAGTGCGGGTCCGGGTGCCACGCCCGCCGCGATCTGTGCCTCGCGGATGTAATTGACGACGACGGGACCGGCGATGCCGGCAGTCGCCCATGCCGTCAGGAGACGGCCGTGGATTGCGCCGACGAACTGCGTGCCAAAGATGTCCGCAAGATAGGCCGGGATGGTGGCGAAACCGCCGCCATACATGGACAGGATGATACCGAAGGCGAGAACGAAAAGCGCCTTGTTGCCCATCGTCGCAAGCGTCGGCGCCAGCGCGTAAAGAATGATGCCGAGAATGAAGAAGCAGAAATAAGTGTTCTTGCGGCCGATCTTGTCGGACATGGAGGCCCAGAAGAAACGGCCGCCAATGTTAAAGAGCGAAAGAAGGCCGGTGAAGCCGGCAGCAATCGCCGCAATCTGCGCCTTCTGGCCGGCATCGAGATCAGCAAAACCGACACCCGGAAGGCCGATCAGAGAACCCGCAAAAATTTCCTGCAGCATCGGAGAGGCCATGCCGATGACACCGATGCCGGCCGAAACATTCAGGCAGAGCACCGCCCAGATCAGCCAGAACTGTTTCGTCTTATGCGCGTCGCGCAGATGGACGTGTCGCGTGGTGATCATCGCGCTTTTGGCCGCCGGCGCCGTCCAGCCTTCCGGGCGCCAGCCTGCAGGCGGAATGCGATATCCGAAGGCGCCGGCCATCATGAAGACGAAGTATATCAACGCCATGACGACGAAGGTCTGCCAGACGCCGACAGAGGTTTCAGTCTTGAAGGTATTCATCAGCAGGTTAGCGAGTGGCGCACCGATCATCGCGCCACCGCCGAAACCCATGATGGCCATGCCCGTGGCCATGCCGCGACGATCCGGGAACCATTTGATCAGGGTCGAGACCGGCGAAATATAACCGAGGCCAAGGCCAACGCCGCCAATGACGCCGGCACCCAGCCACATCAGCCACAATTGGTGGGTCATGACGCCAACGGCTGCCACCAGAATGCCGCCGCACCAGCAGCAGGCGGAAACGAAGCCCGCCTTGCGCGGTCCCACCCGTTCCAGCCAGCCGCCCCAGATAGCCGCCGAGCAGCCGAGAAGCACGAAGAAAAGCGTATAGATCCATCCAAGATCAGCCACACGCCAATTGCATTCGGTGGTAAACAGTGCGCCGACCAGCGTGAGGCTGGAGCAGCTCGGATCCGTCGCTGGCAACGCTTTCGACAGCGGCAGCCAAAATACGCTAAAGCCATAGGCCATGCCTATGCACAAATGAATGGCAAGCGCTGCCGGCGGCACCAGCCAGCGATTGAAACCCGGTCTTGCGATTATTCGTTCGCGGTCCAAAAACCCGGCTTGCGCCGCCTCTCCCGCCGTTGCGCCTGCTACTGCCATTGACACTACCTCCCTCGTGAATGTCTGGACATCTTTCATTCGCCCCGCCAGGCGAATAGCGATGCCGCCGAACGTCCTCCCATGCGGCGACAAGCTTCATTCATTTCCGCACGGGTCAGACGCGCGTTGTTTCGGGCACGCTCGGTTCCGAAAGGGATTCTCCCGCAATCGGTCCCTTGCCGCCCGGTGCGCCCTTCGCGTCTTCGCCCAGCCCGACGGCATCTGCCGCTGGCGCGTCTGGCCTTCTGATCTCTCTGGATGCGGCAATCACGAGTGGCAGAAAATCACCGGCACCGGCGTCCACCATCTCAAAGAAGCGCCGCCGCATGCGCGGTTCCCAGAACTTGTTGATATGGGTGGCAACACCATCGATACGGATATCTTCCGGCTGTGACAGAAAAAACGTCGCAATCTGGTTCGCCATCCTCACCAGCTTTTCGTCCGTGTGATTGAGTAACATGATCCACTCCCGCGCCAGTTCACGTCCCGACGCCACATGATGAGAAGGCCGGGACAAGCCCGGCCCCCGATTATTCCGCAGCTTCCAGCTTGCCCGCGATGCGGCGGGACTGACGCGAAAGCGCATCATATTCTTCCTGCCATTCCGTCGGCCCGTTGGAGGGAGAGACCTGAACCGCCGTTACCTTGTATTCCGGGCAGTTGGTCGCCCAGTCGGAAAAGTCTGTCGTGATGACGTTCGCCTGCGTGCCGGGGTGATGGAAGGTCGTATAGACCACGCCCGGCGCCACACGATCCGTAATCAGCGCTCTCAGCGTCGTGTCGCCCGACCGGCTGACGAGCTTGATCCAGTCGCCGTCCTTTACACCACGCTGTTCGGCATCGTGCGGATGAATTTCCAGACGATCCTCCTCGTGCCAGACGACGTTTTCGGTGCGCCGTGTCTGCGCCCCGACATTGTATTGCGACAGGATACGACCGGTGGTGAGCAGCAGCGGGAAACGCGGACCGGTGCGTTCGTCCGTCGCCACATATTCCGTGCGGATGAACTTGCCCTTGCCGCGCACGAAGCCGTCCACATGCATGATCGGCGAACCCTCTGGGAATTTTTCGTTGCAGGGCCACTGCACCGAGCCCTTCTCTTCGAGGTAAGCATAGGAAACGCTGGCAAAACTTGGCGTCGTTGCCGCTATTTCGTCCATGATCTCGGAGGGATGGGTGTAGTCCCACGAAAGACCCATGGCCTGTGCCAGCTTCTGGGTTACTTCCCAGTCGGCATAACCGTTCTTCGGTGACATGACCTTGCGCACGCGGTTGATGCGACGCTCGGCATTG
Organism: Agrobacterium sp. RC10-4-1; assembly: GCF_014138475.1. Lineage (NCBI taxonomy): Bacteria > Pseudomonadati > Pseudomonadota > Alphaproteobacteria > Hyphomicrobiales > Rhizobiaceae > Agrobacterium > Agrobacterium sp. RC10-4-1. Next base: position 134,001 of record NZ_JACJIT010000009.1, on the reverse strand, counting down.
GTGAAGGTGCCGTCTTTTTCGAGGAAAGTGGAACCCGGCAGGAACACATGCGCGTAATTCGCCGTCTCGTTCAGGAAGAGATCGTGCACCACGACACATTCCATGGCGGCAAGGCCGGCGGAAACGTGCTTGGTATCGGGGTCCGACTGGAGAATGTCCTCGCCCTGAATATAGATGCCCTTGAAACTGCCATCGACAGCGGCATCCAGCATGTTGGGGATGCGCAGCCCCGGTTCGTTGTTGAGCTTCACGCCCCAGAGTTTCTCGAACACATCGCGTGTCGCATCATCGGAGATATGGCGATAGCCCGGTAGCTCGTGCGGGAAAGACCCCATATCGCAGGATCCCTGCACATTGTTCTGACCGCGCAGCGGATTGACGCCCACCCCGGGACGGCCGATGTTGCCGGTCGCCATGGCAAGATTGGCAATCGCCATGACGGTCGTTGAACCCTGGCTGTGTTCGGTAACGCCAAGACCGTAATAGATCGCGCCATTGCCACCCTTGGCATAAAGCCGGGCCGCGCCGCGCAGATCTTCCGCGGGAACACCGGTGAAACGTTCCGTCTCTTCCGGGCTGTGCTGCGGCTCGGCAACGAAGGCAGCCCAGTCCTCGAATTCCGACCAGTCGCAGCGCTCGCGAATGAATGCCTCGTTGAACAGCCCTTCGGTGACGATCACATGCGCCAGTGCCGTGAGCACCGCAACGTTGGTTCCCGGCAGCAGCGGCAGGTGGAAAGCGGCCTCCACATGTGGCGTGCGCACAAGATCGATACGGCGCGGATCGATGACGATCAGCTTTGCGCCCTGACGTAGCTGCTTCTTCAGTCGCGAACCGAAAACCGGATGGCCGTCGGTCGGATTGGCGCCGATGACAAGCACGACATCGGAATGCTCCACGCTGTCGAAATTCTGCGTGCCGGCAGATGTGCCGAAGGCCTGGCCAAGACCATAACCCGTGGGCGAATGGCAGACGCGGGCGCAGGTATCAACGTTATTGTTGCCAAAACCGGCGCGAATGAGTTTCTGGACGAGGAATGTTTCCTCATTCGTGCAGCGGGACGAGGTGATGCCGCCAATGGACTCTTTCCCATAGGTGCCCTGGATACGCCGGAACTCGGACGCAACGTGGGAGAAGGCTTCCTCCCAGGTGACTTCCCGCCACGGATCGCTGATCTTTTCGCGAATCATCGGATTGAGGATACGATCTCTGTGGGTCGCATATCCGTAAGCGAAGCGGCCCTTGACGCAGGAATGGCCACGGTTTGCCTGTCCATCCTTCCACGGCACCATGCGCACCAGCTCTTCACCACGCATTTCCGCCTTGAAGGAGCAACCGACGCCGCAATAGGCGCAGGTGGTCACCATCGAATGTTCCGGCTGGCCAATCTCGATCACCGATTTTTCGGTGAGCGTCGCGGTCGGACAGGCCTGCACGCAGGCACCGCAGGACACGCAGTCGGAATCGAGGAATGCCTCGTGCGCGCCGGGCGATACCCTGCTTTCAAAACCGCGGCCTTCGATCGTGAGCGCGAAGGTGCCCTGCACTTCCTCGCAGGCGCGCACGCAACGGGAACAGACGATGCATTTGGAAGGATCATAGGTGAAATAGGGATTGCTTTCGTCCTTCGGCATCCAGCGAGCATTACGATCGCCCTCCCCGGTGCGGGCCTTGACGTGATTGTCGCCCTCGTAACCATAACGCACATCGCGAAGGCCCACCGCTCCCGCCATATCCTGCAATTCACAATCGCCATTGGCGGCGCAGGTCAGGCAGTCGAGCGGGTGATCGGAGATATAAAGCTCCATCACGCCCTTGCGGATCTGCTTCAGCCGCTCCGTCTGCGTATGCACGACGAGACCGGCGGCAACAGGCGTGGTGCAGGAGGCGGGCGTGCCGTTGCGGCCCTCCACCTCGATAAGACAGAGCCGGCACGAGCCGAAGGCATCCACCATGTCGGTGGCGCAGAGTTTCGGCACATCGATGCCCGCTTCGCGCGAGGCGCGCATGATCGAGGTTCCAGCGGGAACAGTCACCTGGCGACCGTCGATTGTGAGCGTTACCATGTCCGTAGCGTTGGACTTGGGGGTGCCGTAGTCGAATTCAGTTACAAGGGCCATGGTCTTACTCCGCCGCTTCAACACGTGGGATGGGGGCAAAATCAGCAGGGAAATGCCGGAGCGCGCTCATGACGGGATAGGGCGTGAAACCGCCCAGCGCACAGAGCGAACCGAATTTCATGGTTTCGCAGAGGTCTTCCAGCAACGCCGTGTTTTTCTCCCGCTCGATTCCGAGCGCGATCTTGTCCACCGTCTCGACACCGCGTGTCGAGCCGATGCGACAGGGCGTGCACTTGCCGCAACTTTCGACGGCGCAGAATTCCAGCGCAAACCGGGCCTGATGCAGCATGTCTGCCGTATCATCGAACACCACGATGCCCGCATGGCCTATCAGGCCACCAGCCGCCGTAAACGCCTCGTAGTCAAAGACCGTGTCGAACAGCGACACCGGGAAATAAGCACCGAGAGGGCCACCCACCTGCACCGCCTTGACGGGACGGCCGGTGATCGTGCCGCCGCCGATATCGTTCACAAGCTGCCCGAGCGTCAGACCGAAGGCGGTTTCGTAAAGCCCACCATGCTTGAGGTTGCCAGCAAGCTGGATCGGGATGGTGCCGTGCGAGCGGCCGACGCCGAAATCGCGATAGAAAGCTGCGCCACGATCCATGATGACCGGAATGGAAGCGAGCGAAATCACGTTGTTCACGACGGTCGGCTTGCCGAACAGGCCCTGCAGGGCGGGTAGCGGCGGCTTGGCGCGCACCGTTCCGCGTTTGCCTTCGAGGCTATTGAGAAGCGAGGTCTCCTCGCCACAGACATAGGCGCCGGCGCCCATGCGCACTTCCATGTCGAAAGCGCGGCCTGACCCGAGGACGGAGGACCCAAGAACACCCTCACGCCTTGCGATTTCGATCGCCTTTTCCATGGCCCTGATGGCGTAGGGATATTCCGAGCGGGTATAGATGAAGCCCTTGGTCGCGCCGACGGCGAGGCCGGCAATCGCCATGCCTTCGATCAGCACGAAGGGGTCGCCTTCCATGATCATCCGGTCGGCGAAAGTGCCGCTGTCGCCCTCATCCGCATTGCAGACGATGTATTTCTGGTCCGCCACCGCATCGGCAACGGTCTTCCATTTGATGCCGGTGGGGAAACCAGCGCCGCCGCGTCCGCGCAGGCCGCTCTGGGTCACCTCCGCGACGATATCCAACGGGGCCATCGCAACAGCTTTTTCAAGACCCTTCATGCCCTGATAGGTGCGGTAATCCTCCAGCGACAATGGATCGGTGACGCCACATCGAGCAAATGTCAGACGCGTCTGGCTTTTCAGGAACGGAATGTCCTTTGTCAGCCCGAGACAGAGGCGATGGGCCCCACCGGTCAGAAAATCTGCGTCAAAAAGTGAGGCGACGTCGCTTGCCTTGACGGGGCCATAGGCGATACGGCCATGCTCGGTGCGCACTTCAACCAGCACTTCAAGCCAGAGCATGCCGCGCGAGCCGTTGCGCACAATCTCGACCTCAAGGTTTCGGCCAGCGGCCTCACGGGCGATGGCATCGGCAACGCGGTTTGCGCCAACGGCAAGAGCGGCGGAATCGCCGGGAACAAAAACGGTGACACTCATCGGCGTGCCTCCGCCAGAATCTCGACAAGACAGTCCTCATCAAGACGGGCATGGACTTCGCCATCCAGCATCAGGGCCGGTGCCTGAGCGCAGAGCCCGAGACAGAAGACCGGCTCAAGCGTGACGGAACCGTCAGGCGCGGTTTCGTGCCAGTCGAGGCCGAGGCGGCTCTTGATGGTTTGCGCAAGAGGCTCGCCACCCATCGACTGGCAAGCCTCGGCGCGACAGAGCTTTAAGACATGGCGACCATGCGGATGATCCCGGAAATCGGGGTAGAAGGTGACGACGCCATGAACCTCGGCGCGCGATATGTTCAGCGCGGATGCGATGATCTGCTTGGCGCTTTCCGGGATATAGCCGAATTCTTCCTGCATTGCGTGCAGGATGGGCAGCAAAGGCCCCTCCAGATGGAGAAATTCATCAATGATGGCGGAAACACGCGCCGCCTCATCTACGGCAACCGCTCGAATATTCATAAGCCAGTCCTCCCAAACCGACAGGGGCAGGGATAACGAGCGGGATATAGTCAATCCTTTCGCAGCCCTGCGGTGCTTGAAAGAATGTCGAGATCGGCGGGATCAGGTCAATAATCAGTTTCCGTCATTTGATAGGAAATTCCTATCAAATGCCTTCTCGGTGGCCCTTTGGCGAGCCTCGTGAAGCAGCGCGGAGACAAGCGGAGTGTGTGGTTCCCGGTGGGTGGCAATCAGGCCCACGAGGTGTTCGGGGTCCGGATCGGTAATCGGGATTATCCTGATCTGCTTAGGAAAACCGAACGATTCCGCGAGGTTGCGCGGCATTATTGAAGCCCATTGTCCGGTGCGGATATGAGAAAAAAGCACGATCATCGAGTTGGATTCGAGCGTCGGCTTGGCCTCGACGCCAGCTTCGGCCATGTGCCGGTTGATGATGCGCCTGTTCTGCATGTCCGGAGTTAATAGACAAAGCCTAAGACTGGAAACCTGTTGCCAGGTAACGCTTTCCTGATCAGCGAGCGGCGTTCCGGCAGCTGCGATCAGGTGATAACGCTCGGAATAGAGCGGCACGGTGGTCACGCGTCCGAGCGGCTCATTGTCGAGGTAACTGATTCCCGCGTCGATCTCGAGGTTTTCAATCTGGCTCAAAACCTGCAGCGAGGTGCGGGACGTGACTGAAAAGGTCACATCGGGATGGCGCGCCTGGAAGGATTCGGTCAATCGCGGCACCATGGCAAGCGCGGTCGGAATGACGGCCAGACGTATATGTCCGGCCAGGCCCTTACGGGCCGCGCGCATTTCCTCACGCATGGTGCGTGTATCGCCAACGATACGACGCGCCCATTCAAGCACACGCTGGCCTTCCGGCGTCAGCCCCTGATACCGCGCTGAACGCACCACGAGAACGACGCCCAACTGATCCTCCAACTGCCGGATTGCCGCCGACAGGCTGGGCTGGGAGACACCACATTCCTCCGCCGCCCGGCCGAAATGTTCAGCCCGCGCCAATGCAATGAAAAATTCCAGCTTGTCGATCATACGCTCTCCCCCGCGGCGCGCCCGCTTGACCGGTGTGCGCGGGAGAACACTAGAACGTGGCGCGAGCGCCCGCAAATGGCCGCGGGCATTTTCCTGCAAACTAGGCGCAGGCGACGAGGGCCGGCCCCTTCACCCGCGGATAGTCGTAAGCATTGACCTTCGAGGTATTGTAACCGGCGCCAACAAGAGCTTCGGCAAGCTTGATCGCTGCCGTCACGCCATCGATGACCGGAACACCTGTGGCGTCGCGCAGCCGATCGCAGAGCGAGGACATGCCCGCGCAGCCGAGAATGATCGCTTCTGCCGCATCCTCCCGCTTGGCGACCTCGATTTCGCGACGAAGCAGGGCTTCCGCGACCTCCGGGTCTTCTTCAAGGCCAAGAACCGGCAGGTTGATTGCCCGGACCTTCCGGCAATGCCGTTGCGCGCCGTAATCCTCCACCAGATCTTCGATGATCGCGATGGAACGCGGCAGCGTCGTGATGATCGAGAAGCGGCGGCTGATCGTCATCGCCACCTGCACGGCGGCCTGGCAGATGCCGATGACGGGTCCCCGCGCCACTTCGCGTGCGGCGTGAAGTCCGGGATCGTCGAAACAGGCGATCACATAGGCATCCACGCCCTGCGCCTCACCCTTGCGGATTTCCGCGAGCAGCCCGGGAAGGGCCATGGCCTCATCCGCCTGCCCTTCGATGCTGACGGGGGTATCGTCAGGATTTGCCGCGGAGACGTGGGTCTCCTTCTGCTTGACCCTTAGCGCGCTATCGAGAGCCTGCGCGGTCATGGAGGCGGTGGAATTGGGATTGATCAAACGAATATGCATCGCACGCATCCTGAAAAGCTGTCACTTGCCGTCAGGCGCGGTGAAATCGGTGATTGGTGGCGCCTTCAAAACAAACTGGCGGTCCGAGGTAATGTAGTTGTCGGCGTGAAGCCGGGCGATCGGCTGGTAGCGATCGGCATCGACATAACGTCCCTCCTCATCGAGGCATTCGTTATGGACATGCATATGAACCACTTCGCCCAGCACCAGCGTGCGGCGGGGGTAATCGATCAGTCGCTCCACCCGGCACTCGAAGGCGCAGGGCGATTGCGCCGCATAACTCGCATCGATCTTGCTGCAGGGCATGGCCGTAAGCTTGGCCATCGACATCTCGTCAACTTCATTGTCGAAGCCGAGACCGCAGATCAGCATCTGCTCCGAAAGCGACATATCGACCATATTGACCACGAACTCGCCAGTGCGGCGGATATTCACCATCGTATCCTTTTCCTCGCCGCTCACCTTCGGCTGGATGCCGAGGACCACGATGGGCGGATCATGTGAAAAGACGTTGAAGAAGCTCATCGGCGCTGCATTGTTATGGCCCGCTTCCGAGCGGGTCGTCACGAGTGCGATCGGCCGCGGACCGATAAAATTCGTCAGAAGGCGGTAGCGGCTCTGGGGCTCAAGCGCGCTGAAATCGAATTCCATGATCGGCATCCTAATTTAGTCTACAATTATCTCTCATATTGTTGACAATGTTGCAACCAAAATCCCGTTGATACGGTTGACTTTTTCATTCACATCACGCTTCTCTAGGACGATTGGGGAGTATGTCGAATGAGCGAGCAGGCCGGCCCGTCCACGCAGCAGATTGTCGAGAAAGTATGGCTTTCGATCGCCGAACGCCGGCTGCGTCCGGGTGTGCAGCTGAAAGAAGAGCAACTGGCGACAATCTTTGGCGTCAGCCGTGCCAGAATCCGCCAGGCCTTGTCCGTTCTCGAACGTGACGGACTGGTGACCATCGTTCCCAATCGCGGTGCTTTCGTCTCCAAACCGTCGGTCGAGGAAGCCCGCGACGTCTTCTTCGTGCGCCGTACCGTCGAGCAATGCGTTGTCGAAAGACTTTGCAAATCCGCCACCAAGACCGATCTCAAAAAGCTACGCGACCACGTGGCCAAAGAGCGCGTGGCCAATGCCAAAAACGTCACGACCGACATCATCAAGCTTTCCGGCGGGTTCCACCTTCTGCTTGCGGAAACGCTCGGTTCTGATTTCCTCTTTACCACCATGCGCGACCTCATTTCCCGCTCGTCGCTGATAACAGCCGTTTACCGTAACACGGATCGCTTCAACTGCGGCCCGGACGAACATGCGGAAATCGTCGATGCGATCGCCAACAATGATCCGTCGCGCGCCATCCACCTGATGACCCACCACCTTGAGCATGTGGAAGCGGAGCTCGATCTCAGCGAAATCCGCGACCTTTCCCACGACCTGCGCGCCGCGCTCGGCTGATTTTTCGGCTCAGGCGCGATGTCGCTCGCCCGCCCATTGCGTGTCATCTTCGACCAGATGACAGGCAACCCGCGTGCCGTTGGCAAGGCTCTTCACCTTAGGCACTTCTGCCGAACATTGCGCCGTTGCGAGCGGACAACGCGGGTGAAACGCGCAACCCGAAGGCGGCTTCAGAGGGCTTGGCACTTCACCGGCAACAATCTCCCGGTCCCGCTGCGGCGCCTTGATATTGGGGATCGTCTGGAGAAGCAGCCGTGTATAGGGATGGCGCGGATTGGCGAAAAGCTCTTCCGTATCCCCCTCCTCCACAATCCGGCCGAGATACATCACCGCGATACGGTCTGACATGTGACGAACAACGCTCATGTCGTGGCTGATGAAGAGATAGGTGAGGCCGAGTTCATCCTGCAGGCGGCGCATGAGGTTCAGCACCTGCGCCTGCACCGAAACGTCGAGCGCCGATGTCGGCTCGTCGCAGACGAGGAATTCCGGTTCGCTTGCCAATGCACGGGCAATGGAGATGCGCTGGCGTTGACCGCCGGAAAATTCATGCGGAAACTTTTCGCCGTCAGAGGCCGACAGCCCCACAGTCTTCAGAAGCTCCTCCACCCTATCCATCGTCTCAGCCTTGGTCGCGCGCAGCTTCAATTCGCGGATCGGTTCGGCGATGATGTTCTTCACCCGCCAGCGCGGATTGAGCGAGGCATAGGGATCCTGAAAGATCATCTGCGCCGACAGGGGTTTGCCCCTGCCGCCCGCCGCGAATTGAAACTCGCCGGCACTTGGCCGGAAAAGCCCTGTCACCAGGCGGGCAACAGTCGATTTGCCGCAGCCGCTTTCACCGACGATACTGAGACAGCCGCCGGCCGGAACGGTAAAATCGATATCGTTGACGGCCTGCACGAACTGCCGGGGTTTGCGCTCGATGATGCGATTGAGCAGCGGGGCCGAAACGTCGAAGGTTTTCGTCAGGCCCTTCACCGTCAAGGCCGGCTTGTTCTGTGCGGCTTTTCGAGATGCGGATTGTGTCATGCTGTGCCTCCTGCATTCAGCCAGCACGCACTGGCGCCGTTGCCGACGGTTTCGAGTTCAGGCCTTTCCCGCCGACAGCGCGGCCCGGCGAATCCACAGCGTGGATTAAACGCGCATCCGGGCGGGATCGCGTCGAGACGCGGCATCGCGCCGTCGATCTGGTTCAGCCGCTCCACCCGTGCGCCAAGTGACGGGATGGAGGCCATCAGGCCCTGCGTATAGGGGTGGCGCGGTTCGTGCAGCACTTGCTCGACCGGGCCCACCTCGATCAGCCGGCCGGCATAAAGCACCGCCACACGGTCGGCAGCCTCGGCAATGACGCCCATGTCGTGGGTGACGAGCATGACCGCCGTCTGCTTTTCCTTGCACAGCCGCCGCAGCAGGGAAATGATCTGGGCCTGGATCGAGACATCGAGCGCCGTCGTCGGCTCATCGGCAATGATGAGTTTCGGAGAGGCGGCGAGCGCCAGCGCAATGACGACACGCTGGCGCATGCCGCCAGAAAATTGGTGCGGATAATGGTCGACACGATCCGCAGGTGATGGAATGCCGACATCCTTCAACAGTTGAACGGCCCGTGCGCGTGCATCCGCTTTCGACAGCGGCAGGTGCTGGCGGATCGTCTCGACAAGCTGCGCGCCGACCGTGAACAGCGGATTGAGCGAGGTCAGCGGGTCCTGAAAGATCGCACCGATCTCACGACCGCGAATGCTTTCCATCGCCCGGTCATCGAGCTGATCGATACGGCGCGACCCGAGCCATATTTCGCCATCGGCAATGTGGCCGGGTTTCTCGAGCAGGCCCTGTATGGCAAGGCCAGTCATGGATTTGCCGGCACCGGATTCACCGACAACACCCAGAATTTCACCGGGCCGGATCGAAAGGCTGATATCGGAAAGCGCAGTAACGGTGCCTCGACGGCCGGGAAACTCGACCTTGAGATTGCGGACATCGATAACCGATTGGTTTATGTCAACCATGCTGGGCGACCTCCACCGGATAGCTCGGAGGGAAGATTTCGGAGACGGGCGGATTTGCCCAGCTCCGTTCGGGATATTTTGCAATCAGGCGATCGAACTGCGCCTGCGCCTGTTCACGGGCACGCCGCATGTCGATACGGGCGACCTGCCTTTCACGCATGGAAAGACGGCCGTCGACAAAAACGGCCCGCGTGACCTTGCCCGAACCGCCGGTCACCAGCGTGGTGATCGGATCGATGCTCGGCGCCATGACGGTATCGTCGAGGTCAAAGACGGCAATGTCTGCCCTTGCGCCCGGGGAAAGATGGCCAAGGTCAGATCGTCCAAGAGCCCGCGCGCCGCCAAGTGTGGCCGCATCGAAGAGATCGGCACAGCGGATCTGGTCCGGAGCACCGTCATTGATGCGGCAGGTGATCAGCCCTACGAGCAAATTCATCAGCATGTCCGCCGGGGCCGTATCCGTTCCCATCGCGATATTGATGCCGCGTTTGCGGCAGGAGGAGAAGGATGAGAGCGTGCTGCCACCACGGCTCGAAACCAGCGGACAGTGGACGATGGAGACGCCGTTTTCCGCATAGAGCACCAGATCTTCTTCCGTCGCATTGGTGGCGTGCGGGGCGATCAGCCTTTCGCTGAGCAGCCCGGCCTTGGCGAGCCAGACTGGCGCGGTCGAACCGTGGAGCTTGCGAACCGTATCGACCTCCATGACGCCCTGCGCCATATGGAGACGGAACTTGCAGCCGAGTTCGCGGGCCGCTGCGTCGGTGCGCTCAATCAGCGCCAGGGTGGAGGTTTCCACGCGGTCAGGCGCCAGCATGCCGCGCACCAGATCGCCGTGCCTTCCACTCTGCTTTTCGATGAAGGCGATCGCGTCGGCGAGGCCCTGAAAACCACGCTCCTCATCAAAAACAGGCACCATGCGGCCCGGTTCTTCCAGCACCATGCCGCCTGAACGGAAGGCGGGGCTGAGATAAACGCGCAAACCAAGTTCTCCGGCGGCATCGGCGGCCGCCTCGAATTCCGCCACGGTCTCCCCCCATTCGCGATAGAACAGCGAAGCGATGGGGGCTGCCGTGGTGATGCCATTGAGGAGCAACTGCCCGAAGGCGAAACGCTTCTGGAAGGCAAGCTCTTCCGGGGAATACATTTCGTAGGGACCAGCCTCGACATAGGAGCGCGGCCAGACACGACCCTTCGCCCAGCCCGGATGATGATCAATGCCGAGGATCGTCGTATCGAGATCGGAAAGCGCATCGAGATCGATCAGGCCGGGGCTGACGAGCGCATTGCCAAAATCGATACGCCGGGCGACCTCTCCGGGAAATTCATGCCCGACAAAGACGATTTCGCCGTTTTCGAAGACAACCTCGCCGTTTTTCAGAAGGCGGTGCGATCCGTCCTTGTGCCCGACAACCCAGCTGGCTGTGAGCAACGTCCGCCCTTGCGGCCTTTCGCCAAGTTGCAACGCATTGAGAACATCGCTCATCACGGCGCCTCCACGATGGCTTTGCCGTTTCTCGCCGTGACACGACCGCCTTTGACCACCAGCGGCCGCGGCGCGATATCGACAACAGCATGCGCCAGCGTTTCGCCGGTCAGCAGCGTGAAGTCGGCAGCACAGCCGATCTCCATGCCGTAATCCTCAAGACCCATGACATCGGCGCCACCCTTGGAAACGACATGGAGCACATGCGCAAGTTCGATATCCGAGCGCAGACCGTTTTTCATGCCGATGATCTTGGCGCGATCCAGCATGTCCGGCTGCCCCCACGGACCCCATGTGTCGCGGATGCCATCACAGCCGCCGCCAACGCGCACACCCGCCTCCTTGAGGCGCATGATCGACGGCACGCTTGCCGATGGCGCACCCGTGGTCAGGATGGCGACATCAAGCCGCGCAATCTCGTCGATCAGCCTGCCGACGCGCAGATAGTCGTTCATGCCAAGGGCAAAGGCGTGGCTGATAGCGACGTTGCCCTGCATGCCGTTCGCCCGGATGCGCTCGAAGATGAGCTCCATCGTGAAGGCGCCGAGGTCGGCGGCTTCGTGCAGATGAATATCGATCGGCACGCCGTGTTTTGTCGCCAGTTGAAAAAGAATGTCCAGCTGGCCCTTCGGATCGCGGTCAATTCCGCAGGGATCGATGCCGCCAAGCACCTCGCAGCCTTGCTTCAACGCCTCATCGAGAAGCTCCATCGCGCCGGGCATGACCATGACGCCGGATTGCGGGAAGGCGACGACCTCGATGTCGATGATGCCATTAAGCTTTTCCCGTGTTTCCCATATGCCCTCAACCAGTTTCAGGCCATGGGTGGGGTCGATATCGACATGGCTGCGAATATGGGTGCCGCCATTGGCCGCAAGGCCGATCGCATGGCGCATGGACTGGCGATGCGGATCGATGCCGATCTGAACGCGGTTCTCCCGCTCGAAATCGATCCGCTCGCGCAGGATGGCAGCACGATTGTTGACGTGCCAGGGCATGCCCCACGTCGTCTTGTCCAGATGCGTATGGGCATCGATAAGACCGGGAACGGCAATTGCTCCCTTGCCATCCTCAACCGGCATGCCGGGTTCGGCGTCAAATGTCCCGAAACCTGAAATCTTGCCGTTCCTGATCAAAATATCGCAGGCTTCGCCCGCCATGGGCCGTACGTTGCGCAGAAGAAGATCGTGCATGGAGCTCACCTCAGTTTCGGATTGAGCGCATCGCGCAGCCAGTCACCCAGAAGGTTGACGGTGACGACGAGCAGGCAGAGTTGGAAGACAGGGAACAGCACGATCCACCAGGAGCCGGAGAACAGAAACTGGTTGCCGATACGGATCAGCGTGCCGAGCGACGGCTGGCTTGGTGGCATGCCAATGCCAAGGAAGGACAGCGTCGCTTCCGTCAGGATCGCCATGCCGAAATTCAGCGTGGCGGCAACCATGATCGGCGTTAACGTATTGGGCAGGATATGCGCCGCCATGATGCGGCGGGCGGGCACGCCGATCAGCTTAGCGGCCTGAACATAGTCCTTGCCGGTTTCTACAATCGCCTGTGCACGGACCGTTCGCGCATATTGCACCCAGGCGGAAAGCGCGATGGCGAGAATGAGCACGGCGGATGCACCGACCTCACGCAGATTGTCGGGCAGCATTTGCCGCACGACTGTCGACACGAGGATGGCAACCAGAATGGTCGGGATGGACAGCGTGATGTCACCGATGCGCATCAGGAGGCCATCGGCAAAACCGCCGAAGTACCCCGCCACCAGACCTGCCGTCATGCCGATGACGAGCGAAAGCAGCACGGAGGCGACACCGATGACGATGGAGATGCGTGTGCCGTAAAGAATGGCCGAGAGCATGTCGCGTCCCTGCGTATCCGTTCCGAGCAGAAACGGCCATTCGCCGCCCTCCTGCCAGATCGGCGGCAGCTCGGCCTTCCACATGTCGAGCGATGCACCGTCATATGGGTTCTGGGGTGCAATCCATGGCGCGAAGACAGCGGCGAGGATGAGGATTGTCAGAATGAGCGCGCTGATCTTGGCCGATTTGCTGCGGCTGAAGGACCAGTAGAGATCGCTGTCGCGCATGCGGCTGAAAAGTGACCGGCGGGCGGGTTTTTCCGTTTGCGAAAGGTCTGTCATGAAACCGGCTCCCCTCGGTTAGCGCGCGGTGCGCAGACGCGGATCGATGACCGCATAGGCGATATCGACGAACGTGTTGAGGACAACGAAGATGAAGGAGATGATGCAGAGATAGGCCGCCATGACGGGAATATCGAGGAAGGTGACCGCCTGAATGAACAGCATGCCCATGCCCGGCCACTGAAACACCGTTTCCGTGATGAGCGCGAAGGCGATGAGCGAACCCACATTCATCGTCGTCAGTGTCACCACCGGCATCAGACAGTTGCGCAGCGCATGACGGAAGTAGATCCGCCAGCGCGGAATGCCACGTGCCCGTGCGAACTTCACGAAATCGGACCGCAGAACTTCAAGCATTTCAGCCCGCACCAGACGCATGACGAGGGTGATCTGATAAAGCGAAAGCGCGATAGCCGGAAGAATGAGCGCAGCACGCCCGGACGAGGTCAAAAGCCCGGTTGACCACCAGCCGAGCTGAACGACATCGCCACGGCCAAATGCCGGTGCCCAGCCGAGGGAAACGGAAAAGACAAGAATGAGAAGAATGCCGACAACGAAGCTTGGCAGGGACACCCCGACGATCGACAGGAACTGCAGACCTTCCGTGTACCACTTCCCGCGCCGGATCGCCGTCAGAACACCCAGAGGCAGGCCGACGACCAGAGAGATCACGGTGGCAACCAGCACCAGCTCAAGGGTCGCGGGGAACCTTTCCGCGATCAGCGGCAGTACCTGCTGGCCGTTGCGGTAGGAAACGCCGAAATTGCCCTCCGCCGCGTCTTTGACGAACCGCAGATATTGGGTCGGCAGGCTGTCATTGAGGCCGAGCCTCTCACGCAGGGCTGCACGATCCTCCTGCGACGTCTGTTCGCCGACCATCAGCTCGACGGGATCGCCCGCCAGCCGAAAGATGAGAAAGGCGATAAGCGCAACGGAAAGCATGACCAGCACGGCATTTCCCAAACGCTTGATGATGAATACCAGCATTGTTACCTCTCGGACGCGAGCCTGAGCCGCGTAGGCTTTCAGGTTCGATCATTCTCTTCCAGAGATGGGGCAAAGGTTGCGCGGGCAAGAACCACGAACACAGTGCAACTTTGTCGACAATTTTTGACACGGTTTCGTCGGCTTCACATCCAGTCAAATGAACTGGTGCGTGCTCGAATGTCCGCTGAAACAGTCAAGGCGCTCGGTCCAGTGACCGGCGCCTCGCTTGCTGTCCGTCTTACTTGTCGAGCTGGGTCAGCCAATGGCGTGGCTTGTTGTCAGCGCGGAAGTCGACGCTTTTGACCTTGGCCAGCATAGCCCACGCAATCGGCTGCTGATGCAGCGGAACGAGCATGGTCTCGTCCTTGGCGATTTTCAGCGCAGCTTCTTCGAGCGCCAGGCGTTTCGTATTGTCCTGCTCCTGCGCCGCCTGCGCAACAAGCTTGTCGATCTCGGGATTGGACCAGCCGCCATAGTTGGAGACGCCCATCGCGCCCTTGCGGGTCGAGAGGATCTGCGACAGCATCGAGAAGGCGTCAAGAGTCGGCTCGTTTGCCCAGCTGAGGTTGAAGACGTCAGCCTTGCCGCCATTGCGCTTGGGCGATTGCACGGAACGTGGCGCAATATCGATGGTAGGCTGGAAACCGCCGCGCTTCAACATGTTGGCAACGCCCGAGCAGATATCCTCTTCGTTGACGCTCTCGTCATTCATGCAGGTATAGGTGAAGGCAAGGTTCTTCATGCCCGCATCGGCAAGCAGCTTCTGCGCCTTGGCCGGATCGGCCGGCTCGAACGTGTCGAGCGATTTGGCATAACCGGCGATCTCAGGTGCGATCAGCGAGCCGGATGGTCTTGCAAGACCACGCATGACTTTTTTGTTGATCAGGTCACGATCGATGGAGGCTTCGAAGGCCTGACGAACGCGCAGATCATTAAAGGGGTTCGGCTGACCGTTTTCCAGTTTTTCGCGGCGGTTGAAGCCAATGAAAAGCGTGCGAAGCTCGGTGCGCTTCTTGACCGTGATATTGGGCGAGGATTCCAGACGCGGCAAATCCTGGATCGGCGCGGAGTCGATCAGGTCGATTTCACCTGACAGCAGTGCCGCGACGCGTGTTGCCGCAGATGCGATCGGCACGAATTCGATGCGGTCGAGATTGTGCTTCTTCTGGTCCCACCAGCCTTCATTGGCAACGAGAACAGTCTTGCTGTCGGGAACGCGGCTTTCGAGCCTGAACGGGCCTGTGCCATTGGTGTGCATGGTGGTGTAGCCATCGACCTTCGACGCGAAGTCGGTAGGCTTCTCGCTATTGTTATCTTTCAACCACTTGGCGTTAAAAATGAAGATATTGGTTATGTCGTTCAGAAAGAGAGAAGTCGGTGCGTTGACATCGAGGTCCACCGTGTAGTCGTCAACTTTTTTGACGCCAGCGTAAATCGGGATATTGCCCCGCAGCGGCGACGTCGCGTCCGACGCGCGCGTGAAGGATGCGACGACATCATCGGCGGTGAAGTCTGCACCGTCATGAAATTTCACGCCCTTGCGAAGGGTAAAGCGCCAGGTCTTTCCATCAATCAGCTTCCACTCGGTGGCGAGTGCCGGCTCGATCTGGAAGTCCGGTCCGTAGCGGACGAGACCCTCGTAGATATGATTGAGAAAAGCGAGGTTGGATGTGGACGGGACCGAATAGGGATCGAGCGAATAGAGATCGGCGCGACCGCCCCAGCGAAGGGTCTCCGCGCTGGCGGGAACGGCAATGGCGGCAGCAGCCATGGCCGCCAGGATAAAACTTCTGATACGGGACATTTGATCCCCCCTTTTTATTGATCGTTGGAAACCGGCACGGGTCCGGTCAGGCAGAAGGAGTATTGTTTCGCTGAGGCTTATTGTCAATAATATTGTTGACAATTATCGTACTCAAAATCGCAAGTTTTTGAATACGAGTTTAAGCGAGGAGGAGAGAATATGACAGGCTTTCTGCTGCGGCACGGAACGATCGTTACGGTCGACAAGGAGCGGCGCATTATTGAGAGCGGGGCACTGGCGATAGAAGGCGACAGAATTGTCGACATCGGCACTGTGGATGAACTTGACCCCCGCCACAGTGATAAGGCGGTTATCGACTGCAGGGGAAAGCTTCTCATTCCTGGCCTGATCGATGCCCATGGCCACGCGGGCCACGCCCTTCTTCGCAGCATCGCAGCGGACACCAATGCGATGTGGATGAAAATCATCACACCGACCTATTACCACTACGTCACCCGCGACTACTGGTATGCCGACGGGCTGATTTCCGGCATTGAACGGCTGCGCGCCGGGGTGACGACCGGGGCCAGCATCATCACTTCGATGCCACGCGCGGATGACCCCGTCTTCGCCATCAACCACGCCCGCGCCTATAGCGAACTCGGCCTTCGCGAAATCATCTGCGTCGGGCCGTCAGGCCTCCCATGGCCTCATCCGGTCACACGGTGGGAGAGCGGTCTACCGGAACGTCGCGACGTTAGCTTCGACGAGATGATGGATGGCAGCGAAGCGGTGATCGAAGCATTGCACGGCAGCGCCGATGGCCGCATCAGCGTTTTCCTGACGCCTTTCACCATCGCACCGTCGGTCGAACCCTCCAATGCATCTACGCCGGACCAGGCAGTGAAACTGACAGAGGGTGACAGAATGCAGGCCCGCCGGATACGCGAGATGGCGCGCAAGACCGGTGTCAGGCTTCATTCCGACGCCTTTGCCGGGCAAATCCGAATGGCGTTTCAGGACAAGGAAAATGCCCTGCTTGGCCCTGACATTCACCTTCAGCATTGCTGGGGTATCTCCCACGACGAAATAGGCATACTGGCCGAGACCGGCACACGCGTGACCCATGCGCCGCCGGGCCGCGCAACTCCCATCATGGAAATGATGTCAAAAGGGATTCGTGTCGCCATCACCACTGATGGCGCAGCTCCAAGCCGCCATTTCGACATGTTGCAGACGGCTCGCCTCGCGCAATTTACGCAACATCTCCTGCACAATCACGACCGCTACCTGCTTCCGCCGGGCAAGATCTTAGAGATGATCACGATCGATGCCGCCCACGCTATCGGCATGGAGGACGAGATCGGTTCGCTCGAGATCGGCAAGAAGGCTGACGTCGTCATCATCGACATGCGGAAGCCGCATCTCATGCCCATGTGGATGCCGGTCCACCGTCTGGTACATCAGGTTCTTGGCAGCGATGTCGATACCGTCTTCGTGGACGGTAGATTGCTGATGGAAAATGGCCGGGTACTGACATCAGATGTAGACGCCGCCATTTCCTTCGGTCAACAGGAAGCCATGGCACTGGCAGAACGGGCGGGTCTGAAAGCACACATGCACGATCCGGGCTGGGGCTGCCTGCTGCGCACGTTCGACGAACCCGTGCTCCCTCCCCGTCCGCCGGCGGATGCGAGATTCCGCGCCGCTGACCAAGGGCCTGTTCAGGATCACCAATCGACGCGGGATCACTAATCGACTGGGGTCGGCAAGGTCCCCTGGCACTTCTTGCCAAGATCACGACAAAGACTCCCCGGCCAGGAGAGGACCGGGGAGCAAACCTGACATCATGTCAGGAACTTTGACTGGAGCTAGCACTCACCCGTTCAAGAAACGGGGTGGATCTGAGTTGTCTAACCCGGTTATGCTTTTTGTCAGGCTCTGTTAAAACGAGCGCTCGAGACGAACGAAACCGGTCCAGCTGTCGCCACCACCGTTTACGCCCTTCTTGCCATCGACGTCCTGATAGGTAACCGCAACCTTGGTGGAGAGACCAGAGGTGATCTTGTAACCAGCAGCGACGCCAGCGCGCCATGCATCGCGGCTGCCAACGAAGTCGTTGTTAGCGCCGATGTCGATCGTGCCGAAATACTGGAAGCCGGGGGTGATGGTCAGCTTGTCAGTTGCCTTGATGGCGTATTCAGCAGCAACAGTCCACTCGGACTCTTCGTAGTAGTAGTTGGCGCCGGAAGCCCAAGCACCGGAGATGCCGAGCGTGCCGGGACCGATGTCAGCAGTGATGATTGCACGGATTGCACCGTTTTCCTGGTTCGTGTCGTAACCGCCAAGCAGGTTGGCCTTAACGCCGCCGATCTTTGCGCCGATGATGGCGCTGATGCCAACATCGTTCGTGTTGGTCTGGAACTTGCCGCCCTTCGTAACGCCGAGTTCGGAAGTGCCCTTACGCGAACCTTCGAGCTCTTCAACAGCGGCACCGACGTAGAATGAGCCGGCGTCGTAGGTGTAACGGATAGCGTTCAGACGGGTGCGGTTGGAGCTGAGCTGGTCATACTCACCGGAGAGACCGTCGTCCCACCAGTTGTAGTAGAAACCGACTTTCAGGCCGCTGAGTTCGATGAAAGCCTGATCAAGAACGAAGTTGCGGTCAGTATCGTTGTCGGCCTGACCGCGCAGACCGATGTAGCCACGCAGGGCGCCGAGTTCGGTGTCGGTGCGGGTGTCAATGTTGAACTGGGCGCGGGTGAAAGAGTCCCAGTCAGATGTGCCGGACTGGTTGCGACCGAAGTCCGTCTGGAAACGAACGTAACCGTCGAACTTCAGGCAGGTTTCGGTGCCGGGGATATAAAAGAAGCCGGTGCCAAAAGCATCGCAGACGCGAACATATTCCATGGGCTCGGGCTCGGCGGCGACGATGGCGTCAGCGGCCTGTGCGCCGGATACTGCTGCGAGAGCCGCAGCGGAGCCGATCAAAAGGCTCTTGATGTTCATTTGTAATCTCCAGTCAAAAATTTTTCAACGAATGCGCAAATTTGTGGGCTGGTCTTTTCCCTGCCGCCCGCTTCCCTGCGCCGATCAGCAAATGACAGAAATCGCGGGGGAGTCGCAATTCAAATCTCCGGATTTAAAATACAACACGATGACGCAATCACATTACGTAGTAAAATTACAACAAATATAAAGTTAAAATATAAAAATACACTTATATACACTGGGAAAGTAAGCTTTATTGGATATTTAATTTACAATAATATTCTAATATGGCGAAATTATCAACAATATTGCTGCAGCAGGAGCCCAACAGCTCACCTTGAATAACAACGGTGATGTGACAATGGCAGAGGCTGGTGCAGTGACTGCGCGAGGCGGCGATACCCGACCTGGAACTCGCGCGTGGTGCTTCAATTCCGTTCGGATGACGCAGCGGGCGGTGGATCGGCGATTACAGCGGTTGGCTGGAAGAACCGGTTGCAAATGTGGACATCGCCTTCAGCATGCCCTCGATCTCGCCAGCCGCCACGGGGCGGCCGAAATAGTAACCTTGCCCGTAGGGACAACCGGCAGCGCGAAGAAAGTCAGCCTGCTCGGCCGTTTCCACGCCTTCGGCAATGACATCGATGCCCAGTGAACCGGCAAGCTGGATCATGATCGAAACAATGGCGCTGTCTTTGGTTTTTGCCGGCAGATGCGTGAGGAACGACCGGTCGATCTTCATGCACGAGAGAGGGAATGTCTTGAGCATGCCAAGACAGGAATAGCCGATGCCGAAGTCATCCAGTGCCAGGCTGACGCCCATCTGCTTGATGGCGCGCATGATGCGCACTGACGTGTCGACATCCTGAATGATGAGCGTCTCGGTAATCTCGATTTCCAGCAGCGAAGGTGCAAGGCCGGTTTCCTTCAGCACCGAACTGATCTGGTCCGCCAAGCCGGCCTGGAACTGCCGGGGGGAGATATTGACTGCCATTTTGACAGGCGACAATCCAGCAGCCATCCAGTCTCGCGCCTGACGGCACGCTTTTTTCAGAATGCTCTCCCCAAGCTCCACGATGAGGCCGGTTTCTTCCGCAAGGCCGATGAATTCCGCAGGCCCAAGCAGTCCCTCCGCCGGGTGCTGCCAGCGCACCAGCGCCTCCACCCCGCTGATTCCGCCGGTAAGTAGATCGACCTGCGGCTGGAAATGCAGGATGAATTCATCCCGTTCCACGGCCCTGCGCAATTCCTCGATACGCGTGACCTTCTTTCTCAAATCGTCTGCCATGCGCGGCGAGAAGGTAGCGATACCGTCCCGACCATTATGTTTCGCCTGATACATGGCAAGATCGGCAGCGGCGACGATCTCCGCCGTGGTTTCCCCATGTTCCGGAAAAAACGCCACGCCGATGCTGGATGTCGCCTTGATATCATAATTGCCGATGCGCAGCGGCTGTGAGACCGCAGCCTGGATGCTCCGAAGCCGGTTTTCGAAACCGTCACGCTGCTTCTCCAGAATGACGACGAACTCATCCCCACCCACCCGCAACACGAGATCGTTTCGACCCAGGGTCCCTGCAATGCGCGCCGCCGTCTTCGAAAGCAGCGCATCGCCGACGCTGTGGCCCAGCGTGTCGTTGATCTGCTTGAAATTGTCGAGGTCGAGAAAGCAGACGGCGATCGTCCGCCTGGCTTTTGCCGCGGCCGCAAGAACTTCCGGCAGTCGTGTATCGAGAAAACGGCGATTGGGGAGCCGGGTCAGCATGTCGTGATCGGCCAGAAAGGCGATATGTTCGGCCGCACGTTTGCGGTCGATCGCGAGCCCCGCCATGCGTGCAGCCGCACCGATAAATTCCACCAGTGCCGGATCTGGCTGGCGGGCCGCGAGCATGCACCAGACAAAACCGTGCGCCTTGCCGTCGCTGGCGGGAATATCGAAGCTGAAGGCAGTGTTATCGGCAGGGGAAGTGATGATGTCAGGATCGCTGACCGAGGAAATCAGCGCCGTCAGCCCCGCATGCGGAGCGAGTGCCGGCGATACATAAACCGAAGGTTCACCCGTAGCGGCGTCGAACACCCGTACGGCACAGGCAAGCCCCGTGGCGAGATTTTCAATCGCCTTGACGAATTCCTCGAGGAAATCCTCGATACGCGCCGCCGCGACAATCATTTCGAGAATGCGCGCCTGCGTCTGCAGCAGTCTTTCGGAAGCCTTTTTCTGGGTTATGTCCCTAGAAGCGCCGACCACCCCGATGATGTTGCCGGACTTGTCCCGCAGCGGCACGCGCGACATCATCAGCCAGCGGTCGATATCGCCACGCATGGCCCGCTCTTCGTAACCGAGATCCGGTTCTCCCGTGCGCATCACCCGTGCCTCGGTGTCGGGAATGCCCGCCCGCTGTGCTGCTTCGCCGTGAATATCGTAATCGGTGAGGCCAATCAGCTCCTCCACCGTGTCAAAACCATTTTCCTTGACGATTGCGCGGTTCGCAAACAGGAAACGACCTTCCAGATCCTTGGCATAGATAAAATCCGGCACGTGGTCGATCATCGCTTCCAACAACACATGCCGGTCGGATGGATTACTATTTTCATCTGTTGGGGTAGAGGCAGATGGCCCTGTTTCGCGCTTTTTTCGCGATATCCGGTTCTGCACGGGTGTCTTCGGGCCCTTGGAACGCACCTATCCGCCTCATCACTTTATAAGAGAGCAGAATAGTAGGATTATACATATTATATAAATATGAACGAGGGGCGGAGATAGGGTGGCCGATAGCCGTCTGTACGCTTGCGGCGATGAAATAGCGCCTGTCTCAGGGAAAACGGCGCGGATAGAAGCCGCGCCGCCAGAATTCCGGCTCCAGCAAGGCCCCGTCACACCACCGGCGTCGGCAGCTCCCTGCCGGCAAAATGCGCATCGAGATTGGCAAGAACGAGGTCTGCCATGGCCCGTCGCGTCTGATGCGTGCCGCTGCCGATATGTGGGGCGAGCGTGACGGTTTCGAAAGCAAACAGCGCTTCCGGCACACGCGGTTCATCCTCGAAGACATCAAGCGCAGCACCTGCGATCACGCCATTCGAAAGTGCCTCAATGAGCGCCTTCTCATCCACCAACGAGCCGCGAGCCACGTTGACGAGCACGCCCTGCGGGCCAAGCGCGTTCAGAACCTCCGCACTGACGATGTGACGCGTTTCGGCGGTGGCCGCTGCGGCGATGATCAGCACGTCACAATTAGCGGCCAGAGCTTCGATGCTGTCATAATAATCATAGGCGACATCGCGACGATTTCTCGCGGTGTAGGAGATATGCGCATCGAAACCTTCGAGCCTCCTGGCAATCGCCTGACCGATGCGGCCGAAACCGAATATGCCATAGCGACGACCGGCCACGCGGGTGGAAAGGCCCATGTCGCCCTTCAGCCATTGCCCGGTGCGGACATATTGGTCTGCCTGCGGCAGCCTGCGTGCCTGCGCCAGAATAAGGCCCAGAGCAAGATCCGCGACATCGGCCGTCAACACGTCAGGCGTATTGGAAACACGAAAGCCGCGTCGCTTCGCTTCAGCCAGATCGACCTTGTCGAAGCCGACGCCGTTGATGGCAACGATTTCAAGTTTTGGTAACGCTGCACCAATATCCGCCGGCAGGCCGATATGACCGCCGGTGACGACGCCGCGGATCGCGCCGCCTTTTTCAGCAAGGAAAGCGGCCCTGTCTGACACTTCGAACAGGCGATGCACGGTGAAGCGCTGCGCAAGTTCTTCCTCCAGTGCCGGGATGAGCGGGCACAGCTGCACGATTTCAGTGGTCATGGATTTTCCTTTGTGCCGGTGAACTACTTCACATCGGCCTTGACGAATTGCCGGAGTTCCGGCGTTTGCGGATTGGCGAAGAGTTCGGACGAGCGACCCTGCTCCCAGATCTTGCCCTTGTGCATGAAGATCGTTTCGGTCGCCACACGCCGCGCAAAGGCCATTTCATGGGTCACGAGGATCATGGTCATGCCGTCTCTGGCGAGGTTTTCCATGACAGTCAGCACTTCTTCGGTGAGTTCCGGATCGAGCGCAGACGTCACCTCGTCGAACAGCATTACCTTCGGCCGCATGGCAAGCGAGCGCGCAATCGCCACACGCTGCTGCTGGCCGCCGGACAGCTGGTCCGGATAGGAATCGAATTTCTCCGAAAGACCGACGAGCTGCAGAACCTCGCGGGCGATATCCTTGGTTTCCGATTTTGCCACGTCCTTGACGATGCGCGGCGCAAGCATGATGTTTTCGCCGACCGTCAGATGCGGGAAAAGATTGTAGCTCTGGAACACGATGCCGACGTCGGTGCGCAGCTTGCGCAGAGCCTTGGCATCTTCGCCGATCGCATGACCGGCGATTTCGATGCGGCCGGAATTGATCTTTTCCAGCCCGTTCATGCAGCGCAGAAGCGTGCTCTTGCCCGAACCCGAACGGCCAATGAGGGCAAAGACTTCACCGCGACCAACCGAAAGCGAGACGCCTTTGAGTACCTCCAGAGCGCCAAAGCTCTTGTGAACGTTTTCAACGATTACTTCCGGCATGAAGCCTCCTTTCCAGCCAACGCGACAGCTGGGACAACGGGTAGCAGACGATGAAATAGAGTACGGCCACCGCCACGAAGACGCGGAACGGCTGGAACGTGGCATTGTTGATGAGCTGCCCCGCTCTCGCCAGTTCGACGAAACCGATGATCGATGCGATGGACGTGTTCTTGACGACCTGGACGGCAAAACCGACGGTCGGCGGTAGCGAAATTCGGATCGCCTGCGGCAGGATGACGTAGCGATATTGCTGGGCGCGGGTGAGAGCGAGCGATTCCGACGCTTCCCATTGCTGCTTCGGCACCGCCTGGATGCAGCCGCGCCAGATTTCCGCGAGATAACCTGACGTATAGATGGTCATCGAGGCACCGGCGGCAAAAAGTGGCGGCAGTTCCAGCCCGGCAAGGCTGAGACCGTAATAGGACAGGAACAGGATCATCAGCACCGGAATGCCCTGGATCACCTGAATGTAGGTGCCGGCGGCAATGCGCAGCGCCTTGAAATTCGAGGTGCGGGCGAGCGCCACGAAGAAGCCGACGATACCGCCGCCGATTAGCGCAATGATCGTCAGAAGCACGGTCCATTGCAGGGCGGTCAGCAGGAAGCCGAATTCGTTCCAGCCGAAAGTTCTAAGGGTCATGACTGCACCTCCGGCAAAGCGGTCATCGTCTTGCGGGCCACGCGGCGACCGAACAGCCACATGCCGACGAGGGCAAGGATGAGCCGCAGGCTGAGCGCCAGCACCAGATAGATGAGCGTGACGACGATATAGACCTCGAAGGAGCGATAGGTCTGCGATTCCACGAAGGCTGCAGCGGCGGCAAGCTCATGGGTGGAGATGGCCGAGCATATGCTCGATGCCAGCATCATCAGCACGAACTGGCTGCAGAGGGATGGATAGACCTTGGCAATGGCGGGCACGATAATGACGTGACGATAAATCTGGTACTTGGTGAAGCCCAGAGCCTCACCCGCCTCGATCTGCGACTTGTGCACCGCCTCGATGCCGGCGCGGATGATCTCCGTCGAATAGGCGGCAAGATTGATCGTCATGCCGATCAGCGCCGCCGTATCCGCCCCGACGCGAAAGCCGAGACCCGGCAGGCCGAAATAGACGATGAACAGCTGCACGAGGAACGGCGTGTTGCGGATGACTTCGACATAAGCATCCACGATGATGCGGACGATGCCACCATTGATGGAGCGCAATGAAGCGAGAAGAATGCCGAAAGCGCAGCCGAGCACGATGGAGAGGACCGACAGCTTGATCGTCAGCCATATGCCGTTCAGAATTTCATTCTGATATTGGGCGAGCGCGCCGAATTGGAATGTATAGGACATGCGTCACTCCGTTGACATTTCCCGGCCCGCCGAACGTATTCCCGGCGGGCGCGTTGAAAGGCTCAATCAGAAGCTTGGCAATTGCGGCAGCGGGCGACCGGTCCACTTGACCGAGATGCGGTCGAGATCGCCGGACATCTTCATCAGGTAAATGGAGGTGTTCAGCCACTGGCGCAGCTCGAAATCCTCAAGCTTGGTCGCCATGGAATTGCCCTGCTGGAAGAAGGTGAATCCGACCTGGAGACCGGCTTCCGGGCGCTGCTTGATGATTGCTTCACCAACCGTGGACGGCAGGGCGACGGCATCCACCTGACCCGCAAGCAAAGCTTGGGCGCTGGTGGAATCGTCTTCGTAAACGACGATTTCGAGACCTTCGACATTGGCCTTGCGCAGCGCGGTTTCCTGTGAGGAACCGCGGTTGACCGACACGCGCTTGCCCTTGAGGCTGTCGAGATTTTCGAATTTCTGGTCCTTGCCGGAGATGATATCCATGTTGAAGGCGCTGTATGGCTGCGTGAACATCACAGTCTTGGCGCGTTCGCCGGTCGGCGCAAGCGTCGCAACGAGGAAATCGACCTTGCCGGTCTGAAGGGCCGGAATACGCGCTGGAGGCGTCAGCGGCACCAGTTCCACCGGCAGCGACAGGTAGGAACCGATGAGATTGGCGACATCGACGTCATAACCGGAAGGGTTGCCCTTCTCATCCACCATGCCCATCGGCGGCGCGCCCGTGAGGACACCGATCTTGACCTTGCCGCGCGCCGTGATCTCGCTGAGCGAGACGGCATGGGCGGACGTTGTAGCCGCAAGCGAAGCTGCGGCAACGCCAACAGCAACGGTCATGTTTTTCAGAAATCTGGATATGCTCATGGTTTCTCCTCCAACCCAAATAATAGCTGCCCAATGCAGAACAGCGGCCTTCGCAAACCGAAAAATGTTCTCGATAACATTTCTAGGCGCTTGACTAAAAACTCCTCCCAAGAAACTGTGAAAACACAGAACCAGATGAACTTCTTATGAAATTCAATCAGTTAGCACGATTATCGATTTTCCTCTCCTCGACATCGCTTCACGTTCTTGGCAGGATCAATAATGCATGTTATCGGTATCATTGCAAGTCCGATCTACAGAACTGTTTCGATCGGCATTCATTTCGGGAGGAAACATGTACACACGCTCGGCAATTTTCGAAGGCAGGATTCACGCAGGCCGGGAGGAGGAGTTTTTTCGCATCGTCGAGGAAAAATTACTGCCTGTCTGGAAGCGCATGCCGAATGCGCAGGCGGTGCGAGTGATGCGTACGGAGCGTACGGACCCGGACGCGGCCCAGATCATCATGGTGCAGGAAATCGACTATCCCTCGATGGAAGCCGTGGAGGAAGCGCTGGTCTCGCCGGTCCGGCTGGAAGGCCGGGTACTGACGGATGAGATGATGAGCATGTGTGACGGGCGTTTCTACCATCTGGTCTATAGCCGCGTCGCATAAATCCGGTGCACGTCGCATTGATCTGCAATCATACGGCGTGCTTTCCCTTGGTATCTTCGTGTATGTCTTGTCGTGAACCGGTCTTCATTCAGCCGGATTGTAACTGGGGAGACATGCTTTGGTGGAGCGCACGCCTTTGGCCGCAGCGTTAGTCACGTCAAAAAAAGCAACCATGAGCGACGTCTCAAAACTTGCGGGCGTCTCCAAGATGACCGTTTCGCGGGTGCTGGCCGATCCCGCTCTGGTGTCGGAAGAGACGCGCCAGAGGGTGATGAAGGCCATTGAGAAGCTTGGTTATGTGCCTGACCGAATCGCCGGTTCGCTTTCTTCTCGCCGCACCAATTTCATCACCGCCATCCTGCCGACACTCACCAACTCAAACTTCGCCGACAGCGCTCAAGGCCTAGCCAATGCGCTACGCGCCGCCGATTACCAATTGCTGATCGGTTACACCATGTACGACCTGCAGGAAGAAGAGCGCGTCATCCGCACCATGATGGAGCGCCGTCCCGACGCGATTGTCGTCGCCGGCACGGTTCATACCAAGATGGCAAGCGAAGTGTTGATGCGCGCCGGTATCCCGATCGTTGAAATCTGGGACGTACCCGAACATCCGATCGACCATGCGGTCGGCTTTTCCAATTACGAAGTGGGAAGAACCGCCGCCAAACACCTGATATCGCTTGGATTCACGCGCATAGGCGCACTTGGCTCCCGAGCCGATGGCGACGTTAAGGACTGGCGCGGCGAAAGCCGCCTGCTCGGTTTCGGGGCGGCGCTGCGCGAAGCCGGCATCGCCGATGATCTCATCATCCGCGAGGGCAGCGCGCCGGTCTCATACGATCACGGCGCGAAAACGCTGGGCTCCCTGTTGGCCAAGGCGCCCGATGTCGAAGCCATCTTCGCCGTGTCGGATATTTCCGCTGTCGGTGCGCTGATGGAATGTCATCGCCGCGGCATTCATGTACCAGATCAGATTTCCATTCTCGGCTTCGGTGATTTTGATATTGGCAGACAATGCTATCCGGCGATTTCAACGATACGGGTCGACGCGCAGATGATCGGCCGCAGGGCGGGCGAGTTGCTGCTTTCGATATTGGAGGCAGAAAAGGATGCCGCTGTTCCCGAGGGTGCGCGGGTGGATGTCGGCTTCGAGCTTATCGTGCGGGAGACGACGAAGCGGTTGGGCCGGTGAATCTTTAACCCTGTTGGAACGAGCGGGTACCGCTTCTTTCTTCTCCCCGCCGGGGAGAAGTCCGCGGCAGCGGGATGAGGGGGCAAGCTCTCCGTCTCTCGCGGAGTTACCCCCTCATCCGACCCTTCGGGCCACCTTCTCCCCGGCGGGGAGAAGAAATATGCCGCACCGCTGTGGCGTACTCACCATTCCACCCGAGTGACCTGTAACGCCCTTACCTCGCACCCCAGGTATCCGTCAGACGATACCCTTCCGGCCATGGATCCGACGGATCGAGCATGTGCTGGTGTATTCCGGTGATCCAGCCGCGGCCGGATATTTCCGGCAGGATGGCCGGGCGGTCGCCGACTGTTGTGGTCCCGAGGATACGGCCCGTGAAGGTAGAGCCGATCAGCGACACCGCCGTCAGCGTTTCCCCTTCCTTCATTTCGCCGCGTGCATGCAGCACGGCCATACGGGCCGAAAGCGCCGTGCCGGTGGGGGAGCGGTCCACCTTGCCCGGCTGGATGGCGACGGCCGCCCCTGCCCGCAGGCCTTCGGCCGTGCGTTCCACATTGCCGGCGAACAGGCAGAAGGAAAAATGCCGCCAGTCCGGGTTTTCGGGATGATCGAAACCCAGCGCCTTGTTGGCGGCGTTGGTGATGCGCACGCCGAGGCGGGCAATCTCGTGCGCCTCTTCCGGTTTAAGGCTGAAACCCATTGCTTCGGCATCTACGATGACGAAACTGTCGCCGCCGTAGGCCGTGTCCACTTTGAGCTTTCCAAGGCCTTCGACCTCGAGTTCGGCATCAAGCTTCGCGGCGAAGCTTGGCAGGTTCTGCACGAAAATACGCTCGGCCTTGCCGTTGCGGCATTCGGCACGCACCTTCACCAGCCCGCCGGGAGCTTCCAGCAGCATATGGGTTTCCGGCTCCTGCATCGGCACGATACCGCCATCGAGAAGGACGGTGGACACGCAGATGGAGTTAGACCCGGACATGGGCGGCGTATCCTCCGGCTCCATGATGATGAAGGCGGCATCCGCATCAGGATGTTTCGGCGGCACCAGCAGATTGACGTGGCGGAATACGCCGCCGCGCGGCTCATTCAGCACGAAGTTGCGAAGCGTCTCGTCACGGGCGATGAAACGGCTCTGTTCCCAGATCGTTTCGCCTGGTGGCGGCTTGACGCCACCGACAATCACATCCCCCACCTCGCCTTCCGCATGGGCGGAAATGACATGAACGGTCTTAATACTGCGCATTGAATTCTCCTCAGGAAAGCCAGGCGGGACGACGGGAAGCGGCACGGCCGGTCAACGCGCTCTCGACGCAATCGGCAAGGCTGCCGAAACGTACCGCGCGGCCGCTGAGGCCGGGTCCGTAATGGGCGTATTTGCCGGAATTGGTCATCAAGGCGCGCGTCTTCGTCGGGAAGACCGGCTCGGAGATAGAACACCAGCAGAGGTCAGGCAGTACCTGTACACCGCTATCCTTCAGGCTTTTCAACGTGCCGTCGTGGGCAGCTGCATCGATGACCTGCTGGCCGGCTGTGACGATGACGGCGACATCCGCATGGCGCCTGCGACCGTCGAAAACAGCCGCAAGGGCGCGGCACTCCTCCAGCGACGCGTGAGGACTACCTATGGCGACCAGTTGCACCTCCTCCGGTCCCTCGTTCAGCAGCGACCACCCGGCCGCCATATCGGCAAGCGAAATGCTGACCGTTTCGGCCGTTTCCAGAGGCGCAATGCCGGCTTCCGGCGTAACGCCCTCGATATGTAGCATGGGCGCTGCTGAGGTGGTGCCGAAGGCAGCGCAGAGCGCTTTCAAATCATCCCGCGAGGGTTTCGCAGCCCCAAGCCCGCGCAGCAGCGGTATGCAATCGGGGGCCGCCTTGCCGGCGAGATAACCGACGAGCGGCCAGAACGCATCGTCGATCCCTTGCGGCAGCACCACGTCCACGATGCGCTGCGGCCGACGATTTTCCTCCAGGTAAACACCCGAAAGCGGCGCCCTGCCCGTCATCGCGATACATAGATCGAGGAAATCAGGATGTTTGGCAGTGCGTGCACCAAGCACCGTATTGGCAAAAATCACCGCGTTCGATTCCGCCCAGGCAATCGATTCACCCGCGCCCGGCGCGCTGTCGAGCAGGTAAGGCGAACAGGTGAAGGTGGGCCGACAGCCCATGCGCACATATGCATCCGCCAGTCTCGCCGCCGGATCGCCGAAATCATCCGGCACGCCCTGTGCCCGCCAGTTGGCCTTGTCCACCGAAATGGCGTTCATGGTCGTCGGCACCCGGACCTTGCCACCCATCTCAGCCATTTTTTCCGCGAAAGTGAGATTGGCGGGGCTGGCATAGATGCAGCCGTCAATATGGCCCTGTGTGACATTAACGAGCGCGGAAGCGCCCTGCTGGGCTGCCATGGCGACGATGATGCGCATGGCCTGGCGCACGGCGATGCCTTCGCGCCCTTCCAGCATCGCGCGGTCGTCACCCGTGAAATCAAGACGGGCAGTCGCGGGATGCGCTATGGCAAGCGAAAGGCCATCGGCCTCGATGCTGTTTTCATCGATGCGAACATGGACCGCGCGGGAAAAGCGGGCAAAATTTTCGGAGTCGAGACGGACGACCGGCAGCGCCCGCTCGAACATTTCCGCCGCGACAAGTGCGCCCAAGGTCAGCACATCCTCCGCCTCGCAGAAAACGAGAGCGGATGGCGCCCGGCCCGTTAGAATAAGGTCGAGCAGAACGCCAGACCCTGTGCACGAGCCCCGGCTGGTCGGCATAAAGAGCACGCCGCCGGTGAGACTGACGCCGTGTAGCGGGTGATGCACGTCGATCACCCTGCCGGTGGCGGGATCGACACCGCCCCAGAAACTCAGCGCTTCCGTCGTGGAGATCACGGGGCCTTCGGCCGCACCGGTAAGAATGCTGCGGGCTTGCGGAACGGCAGAAGACATCGAAAATCTCCCTACGGCATCTCCAGTATAAGCGCGTCGCGCTTTGCGCCCCGGTAAATGCGTGAAAAAGTGCTAGAGAATTTTTGCGTTTCGGGGAAAAGCCGAAATCCTCTAGAAACGTTGCGGCGAAAAAGCGCTCGTGTCGATGGCGGGTTTTTGCCCCGTCAGAATGTCGGCGACGATGCGCGCCGTACCCGCAGATTGCGTCAGTCCCAGATGTCCGTGGCCAAAGGCGTAGACCACCCGCGCCGTGTGTCGCGCATGCCCAATGGCCGGCAGGCTGTCCGGCAGCGAGGGGCGAAAGCCCATCCACTGCTTGCCGCCTTCGGTTTTCAGGCCCGGCAGGAAGGCTTTCGCCTTGGCCAGCAGCGCTTCGGATCGGGCAAAATTGGCCGGAAGCTCCAGCCCGCCCAACTCGACCGCACCGCCGACGCGGATGCCGGAGGAAAGCCGGGTAACGACGAAACCATGGCCGCCGAAGGTCACCTGCGTCCGCAGATCAAATGCGCCTGAAGGCAGGGTTGTATTATAGCCCCGTTCCGTTTCCAGCGGAATTTTTTCCCCGAGCGAACGGGCAATGCGGTGCGAAAAGGCGCCTGCCGCCAGTACCACCCGGCCTGCCTTGCGCGTGCGGCCGTCATGGCTAACCACCTCGACCCCATCCTCCAACGGCCGGAGCGACGCAATATCGAGGCATTCGATACGCCCGCCCATGGTGCGAAAATGGTCGGCCAGCGCCAGCGTGTAAAGCCTGGGATCGGCAATGGAATACCAGCCAGGCGTGAACGTGCCGCAGATGAAGCGCGGTGCGATGCCGGGCTGTATCTCGGCCATCTGCTCTGCGTTCAGATGCCGGAACTCGATACCGTGGCGCTCACGCGCCTTCCAGCCCCCGAGTGACGCTTCGAATTCCGCATCGCTTTCATAGACCTGGAGGTTGCCTTCCTTGCGCAGCATGGCAATGGTGTCGGTCTTTCTGAGGAACGGCTCCAGTTCGGCCCTGGAAAGGTCCATCAGTGCCGTCTGCGCTGCAGTTGAGTGCTCCACCTTCGAGGCGGCGCAGGCCCGCCAGAACCGGAACATCCAAGGCGCGATCTTCAGCGCATAGGCCGGCGGCACGCTGAGCGGCCCAAGCGGATCGAGCAGCCACTTCGGCGCCTTCCAGAGAATGCCGGGCGACGCGAGCGGCAGGATATCGGTGAAGGCGAAGGCGCCGGCGTTGCCAGCCGAAGCGCCCGCCGCCGGTCCCTCACGGTCGATGACCGTGACCGAAAGACCGCGGCCCTGCGCCGCGATTGCCGCCGAGAGGCCGACAACGCCGGCCCCGATGACGATGACATCATTTGCAGGCATTACCGAACGCTCGCCAGGAACTTCTGCGTCTCGGGATGCTGTGGTGCGCCGAACAACTGATCTGGCGTGCCGATCTCGGCCATCACGCCCTGATGGAAGAAGGCCACGCGGTTCGAGACGTCACGGGCGAAAGCCATTTCGTGCGTGACGCAGATCATCGTCATGCCCTCATCCGCGAGCATCTTCAACGTGTCGAGCACTTCGCCGACCAGCATCGGATCAAGCGCCGAGGTAACTTCATCGAACAGCATGTATTCCGGCGACATGGCGAGCGCGCGGGCAATCGCCATGCGCTGCTGCTGGCCACCTGACATGCGGTTCGGATAGACCTTCAGCTTTTCGGCAAGGCCGACGTGGGTCAATTGCTTGACCGCAATTTCTTCGGCCTTCTCTTTCGAAATACCGAGCACCTTGCGCGGCGCCAGCATGACGTTTTCAAGCACCGTCAGATGCGGAAAGGCGTTCCACTGCTGGAAGACGATTCCGACCTTGCGGCGCAGCTTGTTGAGGTCGGTCGACTTTGCATGCACCTCGGTGCCATCGATGACGATCTTGCCGCCGTCGATCGGCTCGAGGCCGTTGATGCAGGTGAGCAGCGTCGACTTGCCGGAACCGGAGCCGCCGATGATGGTGACGACCTCGCCATTGTTGACGGTGAGGTTGATCCCTTTCAGAACCTCCAGCGGGCCGAAGGATTTGCGGACGTTTTCGATCTCAATCATTGGGGGACCACCGTCTTTCGAGATACCCGCCAAAACGGGCGATGGGGAAGCTGATAAGGAAGTAGATGGCGCCGCAGATCATCAGGATGGTCAGCGGTTCCTGCAGGCGGGTCACGAGAATCTGCGAGGCACGCAGAAGCTCAATGAGCCCGAGCCAAAGGACGAGCGCTGAATCCTTCATGACACCCAGCGTCAGGCCGATCCAGGCAGGCAGCGAAACGCGCGTGGCAAGCGGCAGAACAATGTACCGCATGTCCTGCGACCAGGTCATACCGAGCGACCGGCAGGCGCGGCGGGTGTTCGAGGGCACCGCTTCGATGCCGCCACGCACGATTTCCGTGCAATAGGCCGCGGTATAAAGCGACAGAACCACGCAGGAGGTCGTAAAGGGTGGCCAGCCGAGCTTTGCGATCGACTGGAAGGCATTGCCGAGAACCAGCTGGATAAGCAGCGGCACGGAACGGAAGACATCCAGAACGAAGGTGAGCGGCAGGGCCCAGTAAGGCCCGAGCTGGAAGCGGAGGACGCCGAAGATGATCCCCATGATGGTGCCTGCCGTGACGGCGACGGCGGTGACGGCAAGCGTCATGCCGGCACCCTTGGCCAGGAAGGCGAGATCACTCCAGGTGAGAGCGGTTTCAAACATGGCTCACCTCTCTCAGTAACGGAACAGACGCGCGGCCAGCAATCTGGCGGCGAGCGTGACGATCTTGGCGATCACGTAATAGATGACCGCGGCGAGCGCGAAAAATTCGAAGGTGCGGAACGAACGTGCGTTCAAGGCCTGCGTGACACCGGCGAGATCCGTGTTCATGCCGACCGTGACGCCGAGCGAGGTCATGAGGATTGCCCAGACCATCTGGTTCGTGGCAGGCAGGAAAGCAACCCGCAGCATCTGCGGCAGGATGATCAGCCTGAAGGTCTGCATCGAGGTCATGCCGAGCGAGCGGCCCGAACGCGTCTGCGTATCCGGAATGGCCTTCAGCGCGCCACGGAAATTTTCCGCGAGATAACCGGCATTATTGAAGGCGATGCCAACGAGAAGCGCGGTATAGGGGCTCAGATGAATGCCGAAATTGCCGAGCCCGAAATGGGCCATGTAGATCTGGAACAGCGCCGGCGTATTGCGGGCTATTTCCACCCAGACCGAGGCGAAGGCGCCGAGGATACGGTTGCCCGAAAGCCGGAACAACGTCAGCACGATGGCGCAGGACACGCCGATGACCATCGACAGGATGGCGATCTGCAGCGTCACCACCGCACCGTCCAGAAGCTGCGGCAAAGCCTTCAGCGCCTGATTCCAGTGAAATGTGTAGTTGAACATAACCGTCTCACCTTTCAGAAACGATCGACGGCGCGATCATTCGACCGCGCCGTTTCCGAAAAGTCCTGATCAGCGATAAACGCCGTTGACGGTGAGCGAAGGCACTTCGCCGCCAACCCATTTTTTGTAGAGTTCGGCGTAGCGGCCGGTGCGAACCTGCTGATTGATGAAGAGGTTCAGGTAGTTGATGAAGCCGTATTCATCCCGGTTGGTGAAGAGCGCGACGTAATCGATGTCGTAAGGCGCCTTGCCGACCACCGAGATACCGGCGAACTTGCCGCTCTTGACGTTGGACTGCGCAACGGTCGACGTGGAAACGGTGGCATCGATCTGCCCCTGGCTCAGGGCAAGGAACACATCAGCCTGGGTCTGGTAAGGACGGAATTCGCCGACGCCCCACTCCTTGACCGACTTTTCAAGCGCAATGGCTTCGAACGTGCCGGCGGTTGCGCCGACCGTCTTGCCCTTCATGTCCTCGAAGGACTTGACGCCGGACTTGTCGTTGGCGGTAACGGCCATTTCGAAGGCAAAGTAAGGCACGGTCATGCCAACCGTTTTGGCGCGCTCCAGCGTATCGGAGGTCGAAGCGACACCGACGTCGACGCGGCCGGACATCAGTGCCGGAATACGCTCGGGGAACGGCGTCTCGACGATTTCAGCCGTGACGCCGAGCGCCTTGGCGAGGTCGTTGCAATAATCGACGTCGAAACCGATAGGATTGTTGGCGTCATCGCGCGCGCCCATGGGCGGGAAGTCGAGCACAACCGCGCAACGCAGCGTGCCAGACGAGATGATGTCGTCAAGCTTGTCGGCCTTGGCCGGGGTGATAGCGGAAGTGGCGGCCAGCAGGCCGGCGAAAATGACCGATTTTTTCATTCTTGATTTGCTCCCAGAATTGGTCTGCCCTTGAAGGCGCGGTCACTATTTCCCCGTGGGGCTGAGAAATCAATAGAAAAATACAATGAGTATACAAAAAGAATTTTTTGCATCTGCGAACTGATGAGGTGTCGTGGATGATTACGCGAGCCGGCGCGGGGGAGCGAACAAGGTGGGCGAAACATTCAGCCTCCTTCATGCCGTTGCTTTTCACAGGAATCTAGCCAGCCCGAATCTTTGGGCTGAAAGAGGCTTTCCGATGCGCGCACGCGCGTCGACTGCAATCCTATGACAAGCATAGGAATGAGGGCTTGAGGTATCTTCGTGTTTGAGAGAGTGGCCTTCTGCTGTGACTGAGCTTCATCGAAAAGACACGTTGCAATACTCACACCTTTGTATACTTTATGTATTCAAAATGTGCGAGCCCGACATCGGAGGATAATGATGAGCGACACCACCACCTTGACCATTGAAGAGCTTTCGACGCGGGTCGAGGCGATTTTCAGCAAGGCGGGCCTCAATAAGGTGCAGTCGGGCGCATTGGCACGCGTCATCACCGCCGGTGAGCGCGATGCCTGCAAATCGCACGGCATTTACCGTATCGAAGGCGCCCTCCGCACCGTCAAGGCCGGCAAGGTGAATCCGGATGCGATACCTGAAGTGGCCGAAGACGACCGCACGGCCGTCGTCAAGGTCAATGCCCATGGCGGCTTTGCCAACCCCGCCTTCGAACTCGGTCTGCCGGTTCTGGTGGAGCGGGCGAGACGCTCGGGCATCGCAGCACTCGTCGTCAATGACTGCACGCATTTCTCGGCGCTCTGGCCGGAAGTCGAAGGGCTGACCGAAAACGGTCTCGCCGGGCTGGTCATGTGCCCGAGCTATTCCACCGTCGCGCCCACCGGCGGAACCAAGCCTCTGCTTGGCACCAACCCCTTCGCCTTCGGCTGGCCGCGCAAGGGCACCTCCCCTTATGTCTTCGATTTTGCGACGTCGGTTGCGGCCCGCGGTGAAATCGAACTACACCGGCGGGCCGGAACGCCCCTGCCGGAAGGCTGGGCTCTGGACGCCGACGGCAAGCCGACGACCGACCCGGAGGCGGCCCTTGCCGGTTCCATGCTGCCATTTGGCGGCCACAAGGGATCGGCCATCGGCACCATGATCGAGCTTCTCGCCGGCATCATGATCGGCGATCTCACCAGCCCCGAAGCACTCGAATTTCTCGGCACCACCACGCTTGCCCCCACCCATGGCGAATTGATCGTCGCTTTTTCACCTGAAGCCTTTGCCAAGGGCCGCCCCGGCGACCCCTTCCAGCGCGCGGAAGTGCTGTTCGACGCCATTATCGGCCAGGGTGCCCGCCTGCCCTCGGGCCGCCGCTTCACTGCCCGCGCCAAATCCGAAAGCGAAGGCATCACGCTTACCGCCGCCGAAATGGCCGGGCTCGACCGGCTGCTGGAAAAGGGGCTTGACGCGGTTCCCTGACCATTTGGATGGGGAAATGGAAAAAGGCCCGCAATTGCGGGCCTTCATAACGACAACGTCACTCAGCGTTTTTTGCGACTGCATAGCATCCCTGCCCTGTCAGCCCGGACTAGATCCGGGGTCCAGCGCGATCAAGTCCTTGACCGCGGAAGAGACCTTTCACGGCGCAGACGCGCCATGGCTGGATGCCGGATCTAGTCCGGCATGACGGAGGAGAGACATCAAACCTCATCGCATGCAAAAAAGGCCCGCAGTTGCGGGCCTTTTTTTCACGGCAGCAATATCTCAGGCGGCCTTGCAGGCCTGCACTGCGCCCGGCAGCTTGCTCCAGTCGGCGTACCAGCTGTTGAACAGCTTGAACTGTGCTTCGACATAACCGCGCTGGCTGTCCGTCAGTGCATCTGCTTCGTTGAAGTGCAGCGTGTATTCCTTGTCGCCCTTCAGCACCATCATGTGCTTGAAATAGAGAACCAGATCCGGGCCCTCGTCGAAGGACGAAAGAACGGCCAGCGCCTGTTCCAGTTCCAGCGCGCGGGCGCGGGCATCGGCGTCACCCTTGGCGGCAGCCTGCGACAGCTTGCAGAGGTGGATGACTTCCTTCGGTAGCACGTTGCCGATGCCGGTGATGGCGCCGGTTGCGCCGCAATTGACGAAGCCGTGGAAGACAGCGGTGTCGACACCGATCATCAGCGTGACTTCATCGTCACGGCTGGTGATGTTTTCAGCCGCATAACGCATATCCGCCGGGCCGCCGAATTCCTTGAAACCAACGAGGTTTTTGTGCTCGGCGCGCAGCGCGAAGAAGAGATCGGCGCGGGTCGCAAAACCATAATAGGGGCTGTTATAGATGACGGCAGGGATCTCCGGTGCAGCCGAGAGGATTGCCTTGAAGTGAGCCTTCTGGGCGGCGATGACCGAACCGCGCGACAGAACGCGGGGAATGACCATCAGGCCCTTGGCGCCAACCTTCTGGGCGTGGGCGGCATGGGCAACGGCAGACGCCGTGTTGACCGCTCCGGTGCCGACGATGACGGGAACACCGGCCTTCACCAGACGCTCCACGCCTTCCATGCGCTGCTCGTCCGTCAGGAGCGGCCAGTCGCCCATGGAGCCGCAATAGACCACGGCGGACATGCCATCGGCGATCAGTTCCTTGCCCTTGCGAACAAGCGCATCGAAATCGGGGGTGCGATCATCCTTGCAGGGGGTCATCAAGGCGGGAATCACGCCGGAAAAAATGCTGGCCGTCATTACTAGCTCCTAAGGGACATGTTTTTCGGGAATGGACGCACGTCCGCGCCACCCTTTCGAGAGGGACATTACTATCTTGTATTTTATTTGTCGACAAGAAATCGACAAGCTACAGATTTATTTCCAGCCGTTCGTTTCGCACCAGCAGTTTCTGCACCTGCCGGACGATCTGTTCGGCGTGCTCCCGCGCCAGTCTTTCGGAAAGAGCGATATCGCGTGCGGCAATCGCCTCGATCATCTCTTCATGATCATCGACAAAGCGCTTCGGCAGACGATCGTCATAGGACTGGTAATAAAGCCTGAGAATGCGCCGCCCCTCGTCCAGCAGCCGCTTGAACAGGCTGGTGAAATAGGGGTTGCGCCCGGCCTCCGCGATGGAAAGATGAAGGGCGGCGTTGGTGGAAATCATCGCCAGCGCATCTTGCTCCTCCACCGCAACGGCGAATTCCGCATTATGGGCGCGAATGCCAGCCAGGTCTTCCGGACGGTGATATTGCGCGGCAAGCTGGGTCGTTACCCGGTACATCAACACCAGCGCATCGAAATAGGTGTGCATGTTGAGGAAATCGATGTTCGACACCATGGTGGAGCGGTTCGGCAGCGTATCGATCAGCCCCTCGCCCGAAAGCCGTACCAGCGCCTCACGGATCGGCGTTCGCGACATCTTGAACCGTTCGGCAAGCTGCACTTCATCGATGGGACTGCCGGGTGGCAGGACGAGATCAAGAATCTCGTCGCGCAGCAGATCGTAGACCATCTTCACACCGGAGCCGCGCTTGCGCTCGGCAGAAGCAATTATATCCGTCATAATCAAATCCTTCTTGTCGACATAAAGAGTACTATTATATTTTTTCGTTATCAACGACGTGTCACCGGGTCGCTGGCTTGCATGACGGAATAATTGTTCAAAAACAACAAAAAGCCGTCGCGAAAATTGCCCGCGACGGCTTTTGATCGTTTGGTTTGTGGCGCAGACGTCTTTATCGTGCTTTCACGGCCGGAGCGGCGAATAGCGGCTTCCAGCGGCGATGCGACGCCTTAGTCGGAGATCAGTTCCGCAGGCCGGTGGCCACGACGGAAATCTTGAAAGCGCCGTCCAGCGTTGGGTCGAACGAAGCGCCCATCACCACATCGGTTTCCTCGCTGACAGCCTCACGTACCAGCGTCATCGCTTCATCAATCTCGTAAAGCGTCAGGTCGTTGCCGCCGGAAATGGAGACCAGCGCGCCACGGGCTTCCTTCAGCGAGGGCTCGCCGAGCAGCGGATTGGCAATGGCCGCTGCCGCTGCTTCCGAAGCACGCTTTTCGCCCTTGGCCTGTGCGGTGCCCATCAGCGCCCGGCCGCCATTCTTCATGACGTATCGCACATCGGCGAAATCGAGATTGACCAGGCCTTCACGCAAAATGAGATCGGTGATGCAGCGCACGCCGAGCGACAGCACCTTGTCGGCGGTTTTGAGCGCATTTTCGAAGGTGGTGCCGGCATCGGCAATGCGCAGCAGGTTCTGGTTGGGAATGACGATGACGGTATCGGCCGTGTTGAGCAGATTGGCGAAACCGTACTCAGCAGCCCGCATGCGGCGCACGCCCTCAAAGCTGAAAGGAAGCGTGACGACACCAACTGTGAGAATGTTCTTTGCACGGCAGGCTTCGGCAATAACGGGTGCCGCACCCGTCCCGGTGCCGCCGCCCATGCCGGCGGTGATGAAACACATATCATAGCCGCTCAGGTGATCCATGATCTCATCGAGGGAATCGATCGCAGCCTGCCGGCCAACCTCGGGATCAGCACCCGCTCCAAGCCCGCCCGTCAGTTCTGAGCTGAGCTGCACGAGCCGTGGCGCATTGGTCTTCTTCAGCGCCTGCGCATCCGTATTGGCCGCGATGAAATCAACGCCGCCGATACCCTCGGCAATCATGTTGTTGATCGCGTTTCCGCCACCCCCACCAACTCCGACGACGGCGATGTTGGGAGTGTTGCGGGCAATGGTGGCGCGCGGAGACTGTGTCATCGTCTAATTCTCTTTCCAAATTCATAAGGTCCCGCGCCGGTTTTGACCGCGGCACGCGATTGATCGGTGGCGTTCCCGCTCTTCCTTCCTGGCGCGCGAAGGAGGCCGTAACGTCTTGAATTTCCATGTAAGCCTTAAGGACCGATTGCGGCCAAAAGACTGGTGCTCCAGCGGCGAAAGATGCGCTACGGCGACGTTCCTCCACCCTTCCCCCGGATGAAAACCAAACCGAATCAACTGCTTCGCTATCAAGAGGTGATAGCCCAAAAGGCACGTTGTTTACACTCCATTCACTATGTTTATCTCACTTTGGAACGAGTTGGCCCGCCGGGTGTTTGCTTGCCGACCGTGCTGAGGCGGCGGGTGATGAGATCAAACAGTCCCGACGCTCCAGATATTGTCGAAGCACCAGACGACCCCAAACCGCGGCGTATTTTTTAGTTCGGTGCTTGGTAGCGTACTCAATGGAGGCAGGCATATGTTGGCAGACGTTTTGCAGAGTGAACCCGGCTTCCGCATGGAGCAGCCGCGGGTACTGATCGTGGAAGACGAGTTCCTCATCGCCATGGACATAGAGGATTCCATTCTTCAGGCGGATGAAGAGGCAAACGTCATCGGCATCGCCAACAAGCTGGATGATGCCGTGGCACTTGGCCGCCGCGCCGATATTGCCTTTGTCGACGTCAATCTTGCCGATGGACAAACCGGGCCGGAAATCGGGCGAAGGCTTTCCGAAGAGCACGGTGTGGTGGTCATCTTCATGACCGCAAACCCCGAGGTCGTGGTTAATCTCGGCATCGGCGCCGGCGTCATCGCCAAGCCCGTTCCGCAGGATGCAGTCGAACAATGCCTCACTTATGCACTCGCCAGACGCGCAGGCACCCGTGCAGTGACGCCCATCGGCATGATGGCATTCGACTGAGATATATCAACACGGAAAACGGTCAAAAACAAAAAAGCCTGCCGCGGGAGGAGGTGCGGCAGGCTTTCTGAAAAGATGAACAGCGATATGGGAGGAGGAAAACCGCTGTCCCCGGGGCAATCCTTTGGGAGGAGGAGTAGGATCACCCGCTTTACGAAAAGGATGTGGGAGGAGGTACATCCGTTTCGATGAGAGGAACATACCATTTCCCTGCGCATTTGACAGGCACAAGGTTGCAGCACAGATATGCGCTGAGCGCATGGCGCCGTCACGAAGGACGATACCGGGCGCCTACCGCTTCTCGCGGACCCGGCCTTTCCGATTTCCCAACCTGCTCGGAACCTCGACAGCAATCGAGAAGAATGCGGCGCATCCGGTGGGAGCGCCGCCTCGCTGTCAGACACCCCCAATGAAATGCCTTCATTTTCAAACCAAACAAAAACGCCCGCAAAGCGGGCGTTGAAGCATTCAGAATGTGGCGGTATCGCCCTATTTACTTGCCAACAGCGGCGCGAGCGACACTGGTGATCTGGCTGCGATCGATACCGAGATCGTGCAGTTCACGGGTGCTCATGCGGCCGAGTTCGGTGATGGTCTGACGATATTTGCGCCAATTGTTGAAGCTGCGTGCTACGTTCATGACATTACCCTTTCTGAGGTTTAGGTGACGTCAGTAACGTTTTCGTTCCGGCGTCCTTCGATGACCTCTATATGCGCTTTCCAATGGGGAATTAACAGGCAGAATAAGGCAATCCACCCATGCGTCAGACGCAAGGGTTGCTGGCGCCGGTTTGCGTTGAAACAGAAACGTGGCTGAAATTCAGACAGTTCACAGGACCTTATAGCGTCGCGGCGGCTCAGAACTTGTAACGGACTCCGAACACGTTGGCGTTTGTGGCGCCCTTCATGTTGCCAAGTGTTTTGCCGCCACCGGAACGGTGGTGGAGGCGCCAGAAGAATTCCGTCGAGGAACCCTCGCTGAAAGACACGTTGATTTCCGGCCCCAGATAAAAAAGGACATTGGCGTTGCCGTCGTCCTTGATTTCCTGTTCGCGCTCGCGGCCTGGCTGCGCATCCGTAACAAGGCTGAGCCCTGCTGTAAAACTTGGGGTGATGAACAGTTGCTCTCCAAGCCTGATGTGTTCATAACGCGCGACCGGGCCCGCCCACACCTCGCCGGTGAAGCCCTTGCCGAACCTGACGGCCATGCCGACCTCACCGCCCAGTTTTATATTGCCGATACGGTAAGGATAGAACTGATAGCCGCCGCCGATGACAGCGTTGCTCTCATAGTCCACGGGAATAAGCGCCGCGCTTTTCAGCATGTCTTCTTTTGTCATGGCGCCAGCGAAGCCGAATATCGCCTCACTCGTCTCAGAGGTCATATCCTCAGACGCGAAAGATGACGTGGCAGCCAGTGCGACCATGGCTGCCGTCGACAGACGTGCTGCAATATTCATCGTGCTACTCCTGAACAAAGCCCGCTTTACCCAGCCGTCCTCATAGGCATAATCGCGCAAGGCGAACATACCGTTACCGAACACAATTAATTCAACTTGCGTGGAATCGTCTGAAACATGCGCATGATCCCGATGCTGTCAGCGCAGGAAACGCCTGAACCGGCGAAGCGCAAAAACGAAAAGAGCCGAGCCGATGGCCAGCAGCGCCAGCAGTTGCGGCCAGACCACATCCAGCCCCGCCCCTCTGAAAAGCACCGATTGCGCCAGGATGATGAAATGGGTGTTTGGCGCAAGAAGCATGATGTACTGGATGATATCAGGCATGCTTTCGCGAGGCGTCATGGCGCCGGAAAGGACCTGCAACGGCAACAAAAACAGGATCAGCAACATGCCGAATTGCGGCATGGACCCGGCGACTGTCGCGAGAAAAATTCCCATGGAAGTCATGGCGAAGAGTTGCAATGCCGTTCCGAGCAGGAAAAGAGAAAGCGAGCCTTCGATGGGAATGGCAAGCAGGCCCCTCACCACCACGAACAGGGAAAATGCAGAGGCCACCAGCACGACCAGCCCCATGGACCACACCTTGCTGAGCATGATTTCCAGCGGCGTCACTGGCATGACCAGTAGATGCTCGACCGTTCCGTGTTCTCGCTCGCGAATGAGCGCCGCGCCCGTCAACACGATGGATAGCATGGT
This sequence comes from Agrobacterium sp. RC10-4-1, assembly GCF_014138475.1. NCBI lineage: Bacteria > Pseudomonadati > Pseudomonadota > Alphaproteobacteria > Hyphomicrobiales > Rhizobiaceae > Agrobacterium > Agrobacterium sp. RC10-4-1. The sequence continues at coordinate 91,526 of NZ_JACJIT010000009.1, read as the reverse complement.
GATGGCGGTGATGATGTTGTTGATCGAGCCGAACCAGGACTTGTCCAGTTCGGGATTGAAGCGGGAACGTAGCGTGAGGTCCACCGGCACCGAGGTCGCGCCGCGATAGCGGTCGACATACTCCTGTATTTCGCTCGTCACGATGCTCTGCACGTAACCACCACCGCTGAAAGCCTGGCTCATGCGGGTGGCGTCGATATTGAGCTGGATGGCCGGCTGCTGCCCGGCCATCAGCCGGCGCTGGAAATCCGGTGGAATGTTGAGCGCGAAGGTATCGAGGCCCGCATCCATGCGCTTGTCCATTTCAGCGATGGAAATCTGCTTCGGCGGGGAGAAATAGGGCGGATAAAACGCCGTGCTGATGCGGCTGGAAAGCGGCGACTGATCCTCATCGACAATGGCGATGGCCGCGTTGTTCAGCGTCTCCGGCAGCGCGCTGGAACCGGTATAGATCTGCAGCGTGAAGGCATAGACGATAAGCAGCATCAGCATTCCGTCTCGCGCGAGACCGCGCAGTTCCTTTATGCCGAGCTGGAAGATGTTGGACGAAAAAAGCCTCATGACGCCTGCTTTCTCAAAAGTGCAGCGCCGGCAATGAGGAGCAGTGGAATGGCGATGAGAAGCGGTAGAAACGAGCCGGAAAGTCCGGCGAAATCCAGGCCCTTGGAGAAAGTTCCGCGTGAAATGGTCATGAAATAGGTGGCAGGATAGACGTTGCCGATAAAGGCGCCCGCCCCTTGCAGCGACGAGACGGGATCGATCATGCCCGAATATTGCGTCGCCGGAATGAGCGTCAGAAGAGCAGTGCCGAAGATTGCCGCAATCTGGCTCTTCATGAAGGAAGACATGAGGAGGCCGATGGATGTGGCGATGATGACATAGAGCAGCGCGCCCGTCGCATAAGCGAGATAACTTCCGGTGAACGGCACCTGAAAGATGAAGACCGCAAATGCCGTCAGAAGCACGAAATTGAGCATGCCAAGGGCGACATAGGGAAGCTGCTTGCCGATCAGGAATTCCAGCCGCGTGGTCGGCGTCACGTATAGATTGACGATCGAACCGAGCTCTTTTTCCCTGACGACGCTGAGGGCCGCCAGCATTGCGGGGATGAGCATGAGAAGCAGCGGAATGACCGCCGGCACCATGGCGACAAGGCTCTTGACGTCGGGATTGTAACGATAGCGCGTTTCGATGCTGAAGCTGCTTTGCGTGGCCGCGCTGCCGTAAATCTCGACGGCCTTCCGCGCCAGCCATGTCTGATGCATGCCCTGCACGTAACCGCGAACGGTCTCCGCCCGCTGCGGCATGGCGCCGTCTATCCAGGCCCCTACCTCCACAGTCTTGCCGCGCAAGACATCGCGGCCAAAGCCAGGAGGAATTTCTATGGCAAGGCTCAGTTCGCCATCACGCATCCGCCGGTCCATATCGGCATAGTCCCGGATAGGTTCCTTCTCAATGAAATAACGGGAGCCGGCAATGTCGAGCACGTAATCGCGGCTGATAGTGGAATCGTCGCGATCCAGCACCGCGAAAGTCAGGTCCTCGACATCGAGATTGATGCCGTATCCGATGACGAACATCAGGATGACGCTGCCGAGCACGGCCAGCGTGCCGCGAATGGGATCGCGCTGCAGTTCCAGTGCCTCGCGGCGCGTATAGCTGAACATGCGCCTGAAATCGAAAAATCTCTTGCGGGTGGGCGCCGCATGTTGCGTCACCTGCACGTCCGCTGCTGCCACAGATGCTGTCGCAGGCGCGTCCCTCGTAACCCCGGAAGCATCTTCCAGATAGGCGACGAAAGCCTCTTCAAGTGTTGCGGCATTACGGCTCCTGGTGATCGCCTCGGGCGTATCGCTGATCAACACCTTGCCGGCATGCATCAGCGAAATCCGGTCGCAGCGCTCCGCCTCATTCATGAAATGGGTGGAGATGAAGATGGTGACATTATCGTTGCGCGAGAGATCGGCGAGGATTTGCCAGAAGCCGTCACGCGCCACCGGGTCGACACCAGAGGTCGGCTCATCGAGGATGAGAATATCGGGCGAATGGATCATCGCCACCGCCAGCGACAGCCTCTGCCGGATGCCAAGCGGCAGGTCGTCCGGCAGCGTGTCCATGACCGCGCCAAGATCGAAACGCTCCGCCATTTCGGCGATACGCGGTTGAATTGCCTCTTCCGGCAGCTTGAACAGGCGGGCGTGCAGATCAAGGTTCTGCCGCACCGTCAGTTCGGAATAGAGCGAGAAGGCCTGGCTCATGTAACCGACGCGGTGGCGGATCGCCATGTCGCTCGCATCCACCTTGTGTCCGAAGAGCTTCGCCTCTCCTTCGCTGGCGGCCAGAAGGCCCGTCAGCATCTTCATGGTGGTGGATTTTCCGCAGCCATTGGAGCCGAGAAAGCCAAAAATCTCGCCGCGCGGAATCTTGAAGCTGACATTGTCGACGGCGGTGAAATCGCCGAAACGCATGCTAAGGTGGGATGCCTCGATGGCATAATCACCCTCACCGGTCGGCTTTCGTGGCGCGATATGGACTTCGTGGTAATCCTTGCGCTTTTCTTCGGGAAGAAGCGCGATGAAGGCGGCGTCGAGATTGGGTGCCGCGGTGCGGTCGAGAAGTTCGGCGGGCGAGCCGGTGGCAAGAATCTTGCCGCCATCCATGGCAACCAGCCAGTCGAAACCGGCGGCCTCCTCCATATAAGCAGTTGCGACGATGACGCTCATGCCCGGACGCCCGGCACGGATAGAGTCGATCAGTTCCCAGAACTGCCGCCGCGATAAAGGATCAACGCCTGTCGTCGGCTCGTCCAGGATCAGCAGGTCCGGGTCGTGGATGAGCGCGCAGCAGAGCCCCAGCTTCTGTTTCATGCCCCCGGAGAGCTTCATCGCGGGACGATCGGCAAAAGGTTCGAGGCCGGTGCTCTTGAGCAATTCGGCGATACGCGCCTCCCGTTCCCTTCCGTCCTGTCCGAACAGCCGGCCAAAAAAGTCGATGTTTTCAAAGACCGACAGGGTGGGATAGAGGTTCTTGCCAAGGCCCTGCGGCATATAGGCGATACGCGGGCAGGTATCCTCGCGGTGGCGCGGATCGGACATGTCGCCGCCTAGAACCTCCACCTTGCCCTTCTGGATGGCGCGCGCGCCCGAGACCAGCGACAACAGGCTCGATTTGCCGACGCCGTCAGGCCCGATGAGCCCTATCATCAGCCCGGCGGGTATCTCGACCGATATGTCGTCCAGCGCAACCGTGCTTCCGAAGGTCAACCGCACATCGGTCAATCGCGCAACGGGTGAGTTCCTGTCATTCGTTTCGGGAGGCGCGACCATAGCGGCCACCCTCACTTGACGAGATTGCGTTCGAGATTCTCCGGCCAGGCGGCCTCCGGATCAAGCCGGACATAGGCCATGCCGGGCAGCCCGGTTTTCACATATTGAATATATTTCTGCAGAAGTGCCTGGGGGATTTGCGCCCTTACCCGGAATGTCAGCTTCTGGCGTTCCTCTTCGGTCTCCACCGTTTTCGGCGTGAACTGCGCGACATCCGCGACGAAGGACACTTTTGCCGGAATGGTGTATTGGGGGGCGGCATCCAGTATCAGTCGAACATCAGACCCCATGGACGTGCGGCCAGCCTCGGCCGTCGGCAGGAAAAACGTCATATAGACGTCGCCGAGATCGACGAGGTTCAGAACCCGTCCACCGGCGGAAAGCACTTCTCCGGGCTGGGCAATGCGATATTGCACGCGACCGTCGCGAGGCGATTTCAGCGTCGCATCGGCTATGTCAGTCTCGATGCTCTCGATGTCAGCCTGTGCGGCGTCTACCGCCGCTTCGGCGTCGACGATCTGCGCCTTGGCGGCGTTGATCGCGGCGTCGGAAGCCGCAAGCGAGGCCTGCGCAGAGGCGAGCGTTGCGCGGGCGGACTGCTCGGCGGCCTCGCTGTCATCGACGATCTGCTGCGAGACCGCATTGCCCGTCAGCAATTGTTTCGAGCGTGCATTGGTCTTGGAGGCGGAATCGAGCTGGGCCTTGCGCTGTTCCACCACCGCAAGCGCCGACGTCTTTTCCGCTTCACGCTGGGCGACAAGACTGTGGGCCGTGTCGATTGCTATTTTCGCACGGCGAAGCTGTGCTTCCGCCTGGCGTTTCCTCGCCTCCAGTTGGGCCGTATCCATCTGCGCCAGAACCTGTCCGGCCTTCACGAAATCACCCTCACGGACCATAATATCCTGAAGGCGGCCGGCGCTCTTGGTGGAGATATCGATCTCGACGGCCTCGATGCGACCGTTACTGGCCGCGAAACCCGAAGGCAGGCCCTCGGCCGTCAGCTTCGACCAGGCGAAATAGGCGGCCACGGCCAGAACCACAACCGCCAGACCAATGAGCAAGCCCTTTTTAGACATCCGTCTTCCCCATGAACCCTTCAGGTTTCAACCGTAGTACGATAAAACCGAAGAAGCCAGCCACCATCACGTTCATAATTCGTACCCGGTATTTCCCGCACTGAAAGCTGAAATAACCGGTTTCGGGGACTGTCTACGCCAGAGAGCGGCCTGCAACCTTGACACAAGTCAAGCGGCGAAAGGATTTAATGGAGAGCGTCATCAAGGCGCCCCCGGTTCGCCGGCAGTTAACCGGCTCACCTTTGAGAACACCGACGGTACCAAGCGATCATACCGATACCGCGCCATCCCCTCGACAATCGGACGTCATCCTCGAGCTTGTCCCGAGGATGACAGAGTAGGGTCTTCGATAGCGCTTGCGGAAGGATGATGTGGGCTCGCTGCACACCTCCGATCCGTTATTGAGGGCGATGATGTTTACACAGCCCGCGCCCGTTTCACCTCCGCCTGCGTCCATTCCGGCAGCCAGTCACTATGGGCCAGCAGCAGATCGTCCACCAGCGACCAAATCTGATCGAGATCGAGTTCCGCCGCAGTATGCGGGTCCATCATCGCGGCGTGAAAGATGTGGTCGCGGTTTTCGCTCATCAACGCCCGCACGGTCAGCTCCTGAACATTGATATTGGTGCGCATCAGCGCGGTGAGCTGCGGTGGCAACTCGCCGATGAAGGTGGGCTGCACGCCGTTATGATCGACCAGGCAGGGCACTTCCGCCGCGCAATCCGATGGCAGCGAGGTGATGCATCCATTATTGCGCTGGTTGCCGTAAATGACGGAGGGCTCGCCGGTCCAGACCGAATTGATGATCGAGGAGGCATATTCCTTCGACTGCTTGACCTCGATTTTTTCGGCCGAGCGATAGGCGGCCGCCTGGCCCTTCCAGCGCTCGATCTGTTCGATGCAGCGCTTGGGATATTCATCGAGCGGAATGCCGAATTTCTCGATCAGGTCTTCGCGCCCCTCCTTGATGAAATAGGGCGTGTATTCCGCGAAATGCTCGGAGCTTTCGGTGACGAAATAACCGAGCCTCGTCAGCATCTCGTACCGCACCTTGTTGGGGCAGCGTGGGTTCCAGCCGGGTTTTGGCGCGCGGCCTTCGCGATAGGCGCGCACGAGATCGGGGTAGAGGCTCCTGTAGCTGCCATCGGGCTGGCGATGCTCGAATTCCAGGAAAAACGCCATATGGTTGATACCGGCCGAACGGTAGCGGATGTCCTCATAGGGAATATCGAGATCATGGGCGAGTTCCATCGCCGTGCCCTGCACGGAATGGCAAAGACCCACCTGCCGGATCGTCGGGTATTTTTCGGCAATCGCCCAGGTGTTTATCGCCATGGGATTCACATATTGCAGCATGATGGCATTCGGGCAGACGGCCAGCATGTCCTCGCAAATCTTCCAGAGGTGAGGCACGGTGCGCAAGCCGCGCATGATGCCGCCGACGCCAAGTGTGTCAGCAATGGTCTGGCGCAGCCCATACTTACGCGGCACTTCGAAATCAGTGACCGTGCACGGCTCGTATCCGCCAATCTGGAACGCCACGACAACAAAATCCGCGCCGGAAAGCGCCTTTTTCTGGTCGGTATAGGTCTCGGCCTTCGCCTTTGCTCCGAGCGTCGAAATCAGCTTGTTGACGACGATGGCGCTTTCTTCCAGCCTTTCACGGTTGATATCCATCAGCGCGATTGTGGCGCCGGAAAGGGCCGGACGCTGCAGCACGTCACCGATGATGTTCTTCATGAACACCGTGGAACCTGCGCCGATGAATGCAATCTTGGGATCTCTTGCCATGTCTACCTCCGGCAATTGGGAATTCAAGCGATTTCGAAGGCGGCTCGCACAAGCCGCTGTGTATATTCAGTTTTTGGCTGACTGAGCACGTCCTCGACAGGCCCCTCTTCGACAATCCGGCCGCGCTGCATGACGATGACGCGGTGGCAGAGGGCGCGGACCACTTTCAGGTCGTGGGAGATGAACAGGTAGCTCAAGCCACGCTCATCCTGCAGCTTGCGCAGGAGATCGATGATCTGCGCCTGCACGGAAAGATCGAGTGCGGAGGTCGGCTCATCGAGCAGGATGAATTCCGGCTCCAGCGCCACTGCACGGGCAATCGCGATGCGCTGTCTTTGGCCGCCGGAGAACTCATGCGGGAAACGCGAGAGGATGTTGCCGGGCATACCCGCCGCCTCCAGCGCGTCGCGCACCCGGTCCAGCCTCTCGGCCTTTGTCTTGCCAAGACCGTTGATGATGAGGCCTTCCTCGATGATCTGGCCAATGGTCATGCGCGGGTTTAGCGAGGCAAACGGATCCTGGAAGACGATCTGCATACGCGACCGCAGAGGCCGCATTTCAGCCCGGGAACGGCCATCGACCCTCTGACCGTCAAAAACAACCTCGCCGCCCACGGGGTCGTTCAACCGGAGCAGGGACTGGCCGAAGGTCGTCTTGCCGGAGCCGGATTCACCCACGAGCCCCAGTGTCTCGTGCCGCCTGAGCGTCAAGCCGAGACTGTCGACCGCTATCAGCTCCTTGAGTTCTGGTTTGAACAGGCCGCCATATCGCATCATGAAGGAAACGCGCACGCCGCTTGCCGTCAGGAGGACGCCGGAGTTCTCCGGCAGCGGCTTTGCCGTGCCGCGAGGTTCGGAAGCAAGCAGCCTTTTCGTGTAGGGATGCTGAGGCGCTGCAAACAGCTTCTCCGTGGTATTGTGCTCACGCATCTCGCCGTGCTGCATGACATAGACGTAATCGGAGAACTGCTTCACGATCGTCAGGTCATGGGTGATGAGGACCACGGCCATGCCGCGCTTCTTCTGGAGGTCGCGGATGAGGTTGAGGATCTGCGCCTGCACCGTCACATCGAGCGCAGTGGTGGGTTCATCGGCAATCAGCACGTCGGGATCGTTGGAGAGCGCCATGGCGATCATCACACGCTGGCGCTGGCCGCCGGACAGCTGGTGCGGATATTGTTTGAGCCGCGCTTCCGGCTCCGGTATCTGCACCTGCCGCAGCAGATCGAGCGCCCTCGCCTCCGCTTGCTTCTTGCTCAATTTCGAGTGGACGCGGATCGCTTCGACGATCTGGCTGCCGATGGTATAGATCGGGTTCAGCGAACTCATCGGTTCCTGAAAGATCATCGAGATGCGATTGCCGCGCAGCGCCCGGCGCTGGCGCGACGAGAATTTCAGGATGTCGTCGCCATTAAAGCGGACGACTGCCGATTTCGAGACTGTGGCACGCTTCGTCAGCAGGCCCATGACGGTGCGGGCTGTCACTGATTTTCCCGAACCGGATTCGCCGACGATGGCGATGGTCTCACCCCGGTAAAGCTGGAAGGAAATGTCCTTCACGGCCTCCACCATTCCGTGCTCCACCTTGAAGGTCACGGCAATATTGCGGGCATCGATGATGGCGTTATCCTGACGATCATCCGCGTCGAAGCGGATGGCGGGGGCGAAGGTGTTGTTCAGGGCAGCTACCATGTCACGCTCCTCTCAATAGGGATCGACGGCATCGCGCAGGCCGTCGCCCAGCGCGTTGAAGGCAAAGACGGTGACCAGCACGAAACCAACCGGTGCAAGAATCCAGGGATAGGAACCTATGACCGAATAAGTAGCGGTATCCTGCAGCATCAGCCCCCAGGAGATCAGCGGCGGCTTCACCGCAAAGCCGAGGAAACCGAGGAAGGATTCGAGCAGCACGACGCTTGGAATATGCAAGGTCACCGCGACGATCACATGGCTCATCACATTCGGCAGGATGTGCTGGAAGATGATGCGCCTGTCGGTGGCGCCAACAGCGATCGCCGCCCGGACATAATCGATCCGCGCCAGTGCCAGCGTCTTGCCGCGCACCTCCCTCGACATCTGCGCCCAGCCCAGCGCCGACATGACGCCGACCACAAAGACGAGGAACACGGTGGTTGGTGCGGTGACCGGAATAAGAGAAGTCAGCGCGAGATAGAGAGGCAATTGCGGGAAAGCGAGCACCACCTCCACGAAACGCTGCACCCAGGCATCCAGCGGCCCGCCGAAATAGCCTGAGATCAGCCCGACGCTGGTGCCGATGACGGTAACGATGGCGACAACACTGAGTGCAATGGCAAGCGAGATGCGCGAGCCATAAATGGCGCGCGACAGCACGTCGCGCCCGAACTTGTCCGTTCCGAGAAAATGCACCGGCTGGCCATCGGTAGAGCCGAAGAAATGCCGGCTCATCGGAATGAGACCCAGAAGTTTGTATTCCGCACCCTTCACGAAGAAGCCGAGATAGACGGGATTGTCGTAATCCGGGCCGACGATCGGCTGGAAGGTGACCGGATCGAGCTCTTCCGTCTCCGCAATGGCATAGACGCGTGGCGCGAGGCTGAAATTGCCGTCCTTGTCGGTGAACCGGACCACCTGCGGCGGCGAAAAGCTGCCATGGGTTTCGAGCGGGTTCATCGGCGCGAAGAAGTCCGCAAAAATGGAGATGAGGATCAGCAGCACCACTAGTACCAGCCCGACCATACCCGTGAAGGATCGTCTGAGACGCCGCCAGACAAGCGCCAGATAGGTCTCGTTGCCATTGGCGGAGCGGTCGGGTTTTGCCGCGGCGGCCGTTTCGGTTTTCATCTCGTCAAACGCCATCATCTCAGGCCCTCCCGAATTCGCGGACGCGCGGGTCGAGCATGGCGAGCAGCATATCGGCGATGATGTTGCCGACGATCAGCGTGGCGGCCAGCACCATCATGAAGGTCGCGGTGACATAGACGTCCCCCACCGCCATGGAGCCGACGATGGCCGGGCCGACGGTCGGCAACGCGAAGATGATCGCGGTCTCGATCTCGCCGCTCAGCATGTAGGGCAGCACCACGCCCTGATACATGACGAGCGGGTGCACGGCATTCGGCACCGCATGGCGCATGATGACGGCGCCTTCCGAAAGGCCCTTGGCACGCGCCGTCTCGACATATTGCGCATTCAGCGTATCGAGCAGATTGCCGCGCATCACCCGCATATTGTAGGCCAGCCCCCCGAAGACGGCGATAGCGACGACCGGCCAGACGTGGCTGACCAGATCGACGAATTTCGCCCATGACCACGGCGCACCGCCATATTGCGGTGAAAAGAAACTGCCGATCTCCGACACATCGAAATGAAATACCATGAGGTAGACGAGGATCAGCGCCATCAGGAAGCGCGGGATCGTCATGCCGAGGAAGGCAATGGTGGAGAGCAGGTTGTCGACCCAGGAATATTGCCGTGTGGCCGCCCATATGCCGAAGGCGATGCCAAGTACCGATGCGAAGATGTGGCAGACCAGCGCCAGAGCGATAGTGCGCGGCAGGCGTTCGCCAACCACATCGGCGACCGGCTTGTTGTAATAAAAGCTGTAGCCGAAATCGCCGCGGGTGAGGATGCCGCCGATCCAGTTGAAATATTGAATAACGAGCGGCTTATCGAGTCCGTGTTCGATACGGTATGCCTGCGCCTGCGCTTCCGCCTGCTCGAAGGACGCTCCGCCCTGGTTCATCAGCTGCGAGCGGATGTAGTCGGCATAGTCGCCGGGCGGCGCCTGGATGATGGCGAAAGTCACCACGCTCAGGATCAACAGCACCGGAATGGCGGATGCCACGCGTATCGTCAGAAATCTCAGCATCGAACGGTCTTCCTCGGTTTGGATTGGCCGTGTGTTGCCGGCCGCGCTTCACGCGCGACCGGTACCGGGTGTGCTCCGGGAGGAGTTCTTCAGGTTTTCGTACTTCCGGACATAATGGCGTTACGCACCTTTACCGGAAGCTTCAGTTGATCGGCCCGCCCTCGCCCGGCTTGCCGGGAAGCTGCTCAGGGAAAAGTTCATATTTGCCCTGCTTGTCGGCCGCGACCCACAGGCGTTCGCGGATGATAGCGTCTTCGGCCCAGTTGAACATGAAGATCGGCGTACCCTGCGGCACATTGGAGAACCGCTTGTTGACGATGAGCGCACCGGGATATTCGGTGAGGCCAATCGTGTAGAGGTTCTGCGTATAGACCTTCTGGTATTGCTTCATCAGCTCGGCCCGCTCGGCATTGTCCTGCGAAGATATGAACTTGCGCACAATGTCGGCCATGTCCTTCTCGAACGGCATCAGGTCCAGTTCCTTGCCTTCGGGTGCACGATGGTTCCAGCTGGTGCGCGGCCCGACAGGGGCCAGTTGCTCGGTATTCTGCACCACGGATGAAAGCTCGGTGGAATTGCGCCGCACCAGCCAGTCAAACTGCCCGCCATAGTGGGCGGCGTCACGCTGGTTTGAATCGAGGCTATTGATGACGACGCGAAGCCCAAGTTTCGCCATCTGGCCGACGAGACCTTCCGCAAGGCTCTTGTCTGTCGCGTAACCGTTGTTGACGAGAAGGGTAATCTCGACATTACGGCCGCCAAGCGTTTCCTTGGGGAAATTCAGGAAACCGTCGCCGTCAGTGTCTTTCAGGCCAATCGAAGCCAGTGCAGCCTTGGCAGCCTCGAGGTTGAAGGGGTAATAGACCGTTGAAGCACGATCATAGAAGCTTGTCCCCGACGAAATACCACCCGGATAGATCGCCGTGAAAGGCCCCTTCACCAGCGAGTCACCGATCGCCTTGCGATCAAGAGCGGAGGTGACGGCCTGGCGGAACGCCTCGTTACGGTTCAGCTCACGGATGGCCTGCCCGCGCTCATCCGGATTGCCCCATCCATTGGCGGAAAAGTTCATCTGCAGATTATAGCCGATAAGGCGCGGCCCAAAGGCAAGGCGGGCTGGCGCATTGGGGTCAGCGGCGCGTTTCAGCGAGGCGACGAAATTCTCCGGCTGCTCGAGATTGGAGAAATCGCCCGATCCCGCTACGGCCTGCACATCGCGGTCCGCCCAGGTGGAGAGCTTGTAATGGACTTCATTGAGATAGGGCAACTGCTGGCCTTTCTCGTCCACTTTCCAGTAATAGGGGTTGCGCCGCAGCACGATGAGATCATCCGGCCGATAAGAAACCGGCACCCATGCGCCCATGACCGGCATGTTCATATACTCAGGCGGGAACGCGTTTTTGAATTGATTATAGGTGTTCTTGGAATATTTCGGATGCTGGGGTTTCAGAATATGCGACGGCCCGGGGCAGAAGCTCGGATAGGCCATGGTGTAGAGATATTGCTTCGGGAACGCCGCCTTGAACGTCCATTCGACGGTATAGTCATCGACCTTCTTGAGCGTCGTTCCCTCGCCGAAAGCCTCAGGCGATGCCCCGCCGCCAAGCGGTGAGACATTGGGATCGATGACGGCGTCTTCCCAGTAGAACATCACGTCATCGGCGTTGAAGGGCTCGCCATCCGACCATTTGGCACCCTTGACGAGATGCATCGTCAGCTTGTGGCCATCTTCCGACCACTCCCAGCTTTTGGCCAGATTGGGCAGCGGCTCGGTATCCTTGGCATCTACCTGGAACAGCGGCGCGGTGCGCGTCAGGCACTCGGAAAGGGCGATGTCGATGCCGCCCCAGCCCTGGCTCTGACCGGCAATATAGTTCCAGCCCTCCGGCCTGCCGCCGACCACATGGCGCATCGTATCGCCGTAGACGCCCATGCCGTCGGGCATATTGCCTGTTTTGTAAACCAGCGGCTCCTCGGGCAGGCGCTCTTTCAGCGGCGGCAGCTTGCCGGACTTTTCGAATTTCTCGGTAATCCAGTCGGGTTCGCTGTAGCTTGGCAGCGCCTTGAATTCGAGGATCGAGTCGCGCGCCACATAGTTGATCTTGCCTTCGGCCGGAAATTGCGGCGGCTCGGGCGGCGTCGTGGTTTCGAAGGCATTCGCATTGAGTGCGATCATCGAAACACCGAACCCCAGTGCCGAGATGATACCAATCCTGCGTTGAAGTAACATCGTCATTCCTCCCAAATGGCAGCTCTTCGACCGCCGACCCTCTCTCATCGTTGAGACCGGACGGCGAACTCCCTTCCGCCGCCGGCCTTTTCCCATGTCTTTTCCTTCAAACGGCCTTTTTCAGTGCCGATTTCTCGGCCCGCAATTCCTCGATGGAACGCACGTTGCGGCGCGCGGCACCCGCCCAGTCACGGGTCTTGACGCTGGACTTCGCAAGTCGCTCCTTCGCCGCCGGAACGGCATCGGCATATTGCGGCAGCCAGCGCGCCTGAGCGACAACCATCTCGTCCACCATCTGCCAGACCTCCTCCGGCGTGGCGACGGCGCCGACCAGCGGATCATGCAGCACGGCGAGTTTCAAAAGATCGATATCGCCAGTGACTGCCGCATGGACCGACATGCGCTGCACGTTGATGGACGCCATGCAGGTGGCCGCACAGGCTTCCGGCAACGTGATGCCGGAAACCATGTTGATGCCGAAACGGTCGACAAAACCGGGCGATTCGATGATGGCGTCCGCCGGCAGATTGCTGATGACGCCATTGTTCTTGACGTTGAAGTGGCCGCGATAGACACGCCCGGTCTCCAGCGCCTCAAGAATATGGCTTGCATGTTCGTTGGAGCGCTTTGCCGGATCGATCGGCTTGTCGGCCGAGGCGAGAAACTGCGGGAATTCCGTTTCGAACCAGTTGCGCGTTTCGGTGGAGTGGCGGAGATAACCGCCGGTTTCCCCGTGAATCCAGTCGGACATGTCGATCCAGCGGGCGATTTCCTCTGGCCGCTTACGATACCACGGCAGATATTCAGAGAGATGGCCGTTGCTTTCGGTCGAATAGACGCCGAAGCGCTTCAGCACGTCGATGCGAAGCTTCTCCTGCTGCGAGAAGACCGGATGCGCCTCAAACGCGGCAACCAGCTCCTCCTTACCGATCTTGCGGCCATTGAGCCGCAGATCGATGAACCATGTCTGGTGGTTGATGCCGGAGCAGATGTAATCGAGTTCTGCCGGGGATTTCGCACCGAAGATTTCGGCAATCTGTTCCGCCCCGTGCTGAACGCCGTGGCAGAGACCGACCGTATCCACCTTGCCATATTCGATGGCTGCCCAAGTGTTCATGGCCATCGGGTTGGCATAGTTCAGGAACTTTGCGCCGGGTGCCACGACCTCGCGGATATCCTTGCAGAAATCGAGAATGACGGGAATGTTGCGCTGACCGTAGAGAATGCCGCCGGCGCAGATTGTATCGCCTACGCACTGGTCGATGCCGTATTTCAGCGGAATGCGGATATCGTCCGCATAGGCTTCGAGCCCGCCGACCCGCACGCAGCTGATGATGTATTTCGCGCCCTCCAGCGCCCGGCGGCGGTCCGTATGGGCGGTCACCTTCACGGGGAAACCATTTGCCTCAACGATCTTGTCAAGGATTGCCCTGATCATATCGAGATTGTGCTGGCTGATATCCGTGAGCGCGACTTCAATATCGCGAAACTCCGGCACACACAGGAGATCGGTGAACAGTTTTTTCGTGAAACCGACGCTGCCAGCGCCAATAATAGCGATTTTGAAACTCATAACGCCACCTCTGTTGCAAATCGAACGGGTGAAACGGGCCGACGGATCGTAAAATGGCATTGCAGAAAAATACCCGTGAGAATCCCGGAAAACCGGCCTTCCTCTCCAATTTTTCAGCAACAATATCCTGCTGGCTGTCTCCTCGGATCGGGATTATGCGTATAATGCCGGCGAGGACCAGAGAAGGATTATGCTTTCATGGGTAATTTTGTGCTGCGGGATTTGATCGATCAGGGACCCGGCATGCGAACCGTCTCGCTGCCGCGCGGCCGCCAGACGCTGCACACCATGCCGACCAGCAGCGGTTATGAAATCCGCCGTGGCGGCAATTATGATTGGGATGGGCGCAAGCGCGGCCAGACGCCCTTTACCGTCCTGCAATATTGCATCGGCGGTCAGGGCAACCTGCGCTATGAGAACCGCCATTACGTGGTGAGGCCCGGCGAAACCCTGCTGCTGCTCATTCCCCACAATCACCGCTACTGGCTGGAAGATGGCAAGGAGTGGGAGTTCTTCTGGATTTCAATGAATGGCGAGGAAGCGCTCCGCATCCACCGCAACATTCTCTCCGTCACCGGCCCGATCCTCAAGCTGCAGCCGGAAACGGTGGATCATCTCGCCGGATGCTGCTCACGTCTCGTCAACGGTGCCGAGACACCGGGGGCGGCGTCGGCTGTCGCCTATGAGGCGGCGATGACGCTTTATGACGATGTCTTCGGCTCGCATCCTTCCTTTGGCGGCGAATATCGCACGATGCAGCAGGTGCTGAGCTATATAGACAGCCACCTTGGCGACCGACTTTCCGTCGGCGACCTGGCCGCCGTGGCGGGTCTCAGCCGCGCGCATTTTTCCCGAATCTTCACCGCAAGCGAAGGCCTGCCGCCGGCGGAATTCGTCTTGCAAAGACGCCTGAGACGGGCAGCCAAGCTATTGACCACCGCAGCCAACATTCCAATCAAGGAAGTCTCGGTGCTATGCGGTTTCGAGGATCCGAACTATTTCTCGAAGGTGTTCCGCAGGCTTTACGGCACCAATCCGAGCGAATTCCGCACCACCGGCATGTATGCCAGTGTCAGGCAGGGCTGACGCGAAACAGGACTTGGTTTTGACATGTTTCAGGCGATTAAGAATAGGCGTTACACCTTCTTTGGAGGCTGGCAGAGGTGAACAGCAAAATCCGGACGATCCTCGTCTTTCCGCTTAGGGCGATCATCGTTTTCGCCATGGTCCTCGACGGCATTTTCCGTCCGCTCTACCGGCCGGTCATCAGGGCCCTGTCGAACCTGAAAATCATCCAGCGGCTGGAAAGCCGGATAGCGCAGCTGCCGCGCCTTGCCATTCTACTCTGTCTCGCCGTTCCCTTCGCGATTGCGGAACCGATGAAGATCATCGGCCTCGTCCTCTTCGCCCATGGGGCTTTCAAGTCGGGGGTAGTTCTGACGATCATTGCCCATCTTTCGACCTTCCTGATTGTCGAACGCATCTACCATGCCGGCCGGGAAAAGCTTCTCACCTATGGCTGGCTCGCCTGGATCATGCGCTATGTGCGTTTTGCCCGTTCGTTTTACGACCGTTTGAAACTTGCGGCGCTGAGCTGGATTAAGCTTCGGGTCCTTGCACAATCGCGATAGAACCTGCCCGTCATCTTTTGCGGCGCAGCCTTTTCAAGAGATATTCCGCAAGCGCAGTCGATTGCAGCGACACGAGAATGATGACGATGCCGAACACCACGCGGGCTTCAGGCACTTCGTCGAACAGAAAATATCCGACCGCAGTCACAAACAGGATCGACAGATAGCTGACCGGCGCAAGGACGCTTGCATCCGCGATACGATAGGCCCGCAGGAAGCAATATTGTCCCATCTGCGCCAGCAATCCGATGCCGAGCAACGGAACCCAGTCAAATGACGCAACCGGCTTCCATGTCCAGATTGCCGGAATGGCTGTGATGACGGCGAGGCCCACCGTGTAGAACACCATCATGACAGTGGTGTTCTCCCGCCGCAGCGCTCGTGTCTGGATAACCGCAAGCGCACCGAACACCACCGATATCAGAACAACAATCACGCCCACGCCAAATTCCGCGCCGCCCGGCCCAATGACGACCAGAACGCCGACAAATGCAAGACAGGCTCCCGCCCAGCGAAAGCGGCTCACGCTTTCGCCAAGAAAGGCGACAGCCATCGCCATCGTCACCAATGGCCGGGAAAAACCAACGGCATTGACGGTCGCAAGCGGCAACAGGGTGATGGCGATGAAATTGCTGGTGAGTGCGATGGCATTGCAGCAGATGCGGAAAATGTTACGCCAGGGATATTGGATGCGCGCCATTTCTCCCCGGTGCCGCCAGATGAGTGGCAGGATGAACATCAGACCAATCATCGCCCTGATGAAGACGAGCTGGAAGGCGGGATAGGTGACGCCTTGTGCCTTGACGAGCGCGGTCATACCGCCCGCGACAAGGGTCATGTCCAGCAACAGCCAGCCTATGCCCGCGCGGGTGTCCGTTTCGCGAGGGCCTTGCTGTTCTTCGCTTTGATCGTCGCCATTCACGCCGGTTGCACAAGATTGGCCATGAGGCGGAAAGCGCCAGGCACAAGCTTGTCCATCTGGTGATGCAGCACGAGGCTGGTATGGGTATGCCTACCCTTGCCGATGACGCCCGAAACCAGCGCACCCTTCAGCGGCTGCTCATCGACATCATGCATGGCGAGCAATGGCTCGTAGACATCATCCCAGCGCGAGGCGAAATAAAGCCCGCGCTCCTTGTCCCAGCCCCCCCAGTCGGCGGCATCAATCCTGTTGGGCCCGACAAGCAGCGGATGGTCGGGCAAGAGCACCGTTACCTCCGCCTGCGGATCGGTCACACGCCAGCGCAGGGAAGGCTTGCCGATCTCAAGACGCCGGACTGGTGTCGTTTCCGGATTCCATCCGTCAGTCGGCCGGTGATAGAGCGTGACCAGATGACCGCCGTTTTCGACGAAGCGGTGAAGTTTCTCCGTCTCGGCAGCGAGATCCCTGCGGATGCCGAAGGCGAAGATGCCAATAACGATCGTCGTAAAGGAAGACAGGTCCCCGCCAAGCGCCTGAGCGTCGAGGTCGGTGACATCGAGTCCCATTCGCGACAGCCAAAGACCCACCCTGTCAGCACCACCACCGACATAGCCGATCCGCGCCTTCTCGGCCAGCTTCAGGTCCAGCGAGAGGATCTTCAGAACGGACGGCGCCAGAAATCTTGCCCGACCGATGTGCGGATAAGCGATCGGCGTTATCTGAAAAGCGGGTTGCGCACCGACAAGCGCCTCGATCTGGGCAAGGCCCACCCGGGCCTCGCCGTTACGTTCGGCAATCCAGTCGCCGCCGTTCTTGCGCAGGTTCCAGCCGCCCGTATTCCTGAACGACAGCGACGCATCGGCGCCCTTTATATGCGCCTGAAAGACATGCGCCTCCTGCCCCTGTCCGAGCGGAACCAGAAGAGCGTCCGGCGCAATGGTCAGCGACTGCGCCGGCGTCACGAAAAACGGTTCCTCAAGGTCGAAGGCGGCCGAAACCGTTCTGCCTTCAATCGTTGCGGAAAGCCGCACTGAGGCATGGCCATTGCCGCCCATGGCTTTCCAGTCAGGCTGATACAGCCCGGAAACAGGTGCATCCTGATCCGCGACAAGCTTAAAGACCCGCGTCTCGCCAAGTGACTGGATGGATGACGATACACCTGATGGCAGGACCAGGGTGACCTCGACATCAATGTGAGCCGCCTTGTCTGAAAGCTCCACGGAAAGAACCGACGTTCCGCCCGGAACGATCTCCGCCGGCGCGGCGTAGGCCCGCTCGAAAACATCAAGCGCCGTCAGGATGGCGGCATCGACCTGCGCCCGTTTGCGCCTGATCCGATGTCCGTGCAGTTCCCTGAAATCCGCAGTGGCGGATTCGTCCACCGTCTGCAAAAGCGCTGCAGCCGCAAGAAGTGACGCCGTGATCCGCTGCCTGTCGGGAAAGGCTGATATCGCTTCGCTTATCGCCTGTTCCGCCTTGACCAGCGCCTTTGCCAATTCGGTATCCAGGCCCGGGAACACCGCAAGGTCTGACAACGAAGACGGCAGCCCGTCGAGGATCGAGTGTTCTTGGCCCCCTGCATCACTGGCGAGTTCGAGATGCAGCGGCCAGACCTCTTGCGCCAGCTTAGGCCAATGTCCCATTCCCTGAGAAGCGTGATAATAACGCGACCATTCGCCGATCCGGTCATATTGCGCGCCAGTCGCCTGCTCCCTGCCGCGAGCATTTACCGTTACGGTCGTCTCCGGCGGCGGCACTTCGTCATCATAGGTGTCACCACCGCCCGACCACGCGGGAAGGTAATATTTCGCCACCTGCCACGGCTTCAGCCCCTCTGCAAGATGTTCAGGATAGGCCGCAGGGTCCGCCGCCAGCGCGATGGCGCTCTTTGCCGCACGCGTCATGGCGCGGTGGTGCCCATGTTGTCCCGGCACATCGAGAAAGGTCGGGATGACGATATCCGGCCGCTCCTTGCGATAGGCGCGCACCAGCCGCTCAATGATGCGCTGCTGCCCCCAGCGGCCAAAGGTCTGGTCGCCATCCTTGGAGAACCCGAAGTCATGAATGAGATCCGCCGGCCCATGGCCGAGCCAGCTGATATCCGCATCGATGACGCGGGCCGCCTCCTCCAGCTCCCGCGAGCGGATGACGCCGAGCGCGCCGAGCCTTTCCGGCCCCAGCGCATTCTGACCGCCCTCGCCACGTGTCGAGCAGGCGATGATGGTACGCATGCCAAGCTCCATGCGGAAATAGGCAAGCAACCCGTTCTGCTCGTCGTCCGGATGCGCGCCGGTATGCATGACGGTCACCGTGGACTTCAGCGCGCTCAGCCTGCGATGCAGGCGTATGAGCCACGGATCGGCCATTTGCCGTTCGATGCGCTCCCGGGGGGTAAGCATGGGCGGTCTCCTCCAATATTCAGCCGAGTGCCTGCGCTGCGGCTCCCATGGATGTCTCAAGTTTTGGCGTGACGATATCGAAAAGCGGCAAGGCGGCAGCGCCGAGGGCAGCAGTCAACTGCCCGGACTTGCCATGGATGACACGCGGAAGTTCCCGCTGCCTGCGACTTGCGACCGAGGTCGGCAAAGGCCCCATCCGTGCAATGATTTCACTGATGATGACCTCAGGCAGAGCGCCGCCGAGAATGACTGTCTGCGGATCGAGAATGTTCTCGAGCATCGCCACCATGGGCGCCAGATGCGCCGCAGCTTCGTCGATCCATTCCCTCACCACGGGATGGCCTGCCTTGAACAGGGCCTCCAGATCATCAAGTTCCGTATCCGCAACACCGGCGCATACAAGCTTTTCCTTCAGTACATAGACTGAGGCATAAGCCTCCAGGCACCCTCTCTGCCCGCAGGAAGGACAAGGCCTTCCCCTCGGCGAAACAGTCACATGGCCGATTTCGCCGGCATTCCCGAATGCACCGCGATAGGGCGCGCCATCCTGGATGATGCCGAGGCCGATACCGACGCCGAAATAGATCATGCAGAAATTCGGGATCGCCAGACCAGCACCAAACAGCCGTTCCCCGACTGCTGCGGCCGTGGCATCGTTTTCAACCACGACCGGCTGGCCGCAGGCTTCGCCTAGCATCTGCCGGGCATCAATGCCGCCCCAGCCGGAAAGCGTCGTCGGTCCCACCGAAGTCATGCCATCGATCTCGAAGGGACCGGGCATGACGACACCGGTGCCAAGAAGCCTGCAGCCTAGATTTTTGGCAACGGCGTCATGCTCGGCGGCAAAGGTCTTGAATATGGCTTCCGGTGTCGTGTCCGAGAGCGGCGTGATGCGCTGCGTGCGAAGAACGCCGGCGAGATCAAGACCGACGGTGACCATATGGTCGGCGGCGATTTCCACGCCGATCGTCGCCCCGCCATCCGGGTTGACCGAAAACTGGATCGGCGGCTGGCCGCGACCGGAGCGACGACGGCCGAGCTCCTTCAGCAACTCCTCGCCCATAAGTTCATCGACGATATTGGCGACCGCCTGCGGCGTCAGATGCGTGATCTTGGCGATCTCGGCGCGACCGAGGGATCCGTGCCGCCGGACAATATCGAGGACGACTCGCCTGTTATGTTCGCGGCTCCGCTCAGGGTTTTTTCCGATTGCTACGGGATAAGCGTCCACCGTGTGCACCGTCATCTCTTCAACTTCCCGTCTGTTAGAAAATTAATAGCGTCGAACCGACGATAAGCGCAATATAATAATTCAAGTAAATTATCTTATTGACAAATGCCTGCCTTCAGAGAACCGTAAGAGCGACCGGGGGTCAGGCTTGTCCAGGCGGAAGAGGAAACTCCGCCACCGGCAAATCGATGAGCGCGCGCGAAAGCGCGGAAAAGGGAACGATCGCTCCGCATCCGGAAGACCGGGCGGAGGAAAAGGAGGCTTACATGCGCAGGGCAACTCTGTTCGCCGGCTTGGTTGCCGGTTTCAGCACATTTGCATTCAACGCCGCGCAGGCGGTTGAAATCGAATATTGGCAATATGTCTTCGACACCCGCGTGAAGGCCATGGACGAGCTGATCGCACAATTCCAGAAGGCCAATCCCGACATCACCGTCAAGCAGGTAACCTTCCCTTATGCCGATTACCAGACGCGCGTGATTGCCGCCAATATGTCCGGCAAGGGCCCGGACGTGATGCAGCTGTTTTACGGCTGGCTCGACAAGTTCGCAGCGGGCGGGATTTTGCAGCCGCTGCCAACAGACGCTTTCCCGCATGACAAGATCGAAAGCGAATTTTTCCCGATCGTAAGCGCCATGAAACGCGGCGAGGACTATTACGGCCTGCCGACCGCGGTTCGTTCGCTTGCACTGTTCTACAACAAGAAGCTCTTTACCGAGGCGGGTCTCGATCCCGCAAATCCGCCGAAGACGCTCGATGAATTCGTCGCCGCCGCGCAAAAGATCGCCAAGCACGATGCCGCCGGCAATCTCACCGTCGCCGGTTCCACGCTCGATATGGGCGGACAGGATCACCAGTGGTGGCGTGAGGTGCTCATCCGCCAATATGGTGGCGAGCCCTATACCGACAATGACCAGAAGGTCGCATATAATAGCGAGCCCGGCATCCAGGCTCTGAAATTCTACACCAGTCTGCAGCTCGAAAAAAAGATCGGTCAGGCGGGTTTCATGGATGAAGGCCAGGCCGCCTTCCGTGCGGGCAAGGCGGGTATGACCATCGACGGCACTTTTCGGCTGGGCTCGTTCCGCACCATCAAGGATTTCGAGTGGGGCGTGACCGAACTTCCGACCAATGACAAGAATATCCGCTCCAACTATGCGAGCTATTTCGCCAACGGCATCAGCGCCAAGACAACGGGTGAAGAGCTTGAGGCGTCCAAGAAGTTCCTCGCCTATATCTCTTCACCGGAAGCCATGGCGATATGGCTGAAGACAGTCGGCGAACTGCCGGCGCGACGCTCCGCAGCGCTGACCGAAGAAAACCTGAAGGACCCGATCTACGCGCCGTTCCTGAAGGGTCTGGAATATGCCCACACGACACTGTTCATGGATGAGGCCGCCCAGCGCCAGAACGCCATTGACATGACCAACCGGGTCCTGCTCGAGGGCCAGTCGGTTGAAGATTCCATCAAGCAGGCCGCCGAGGCCGAGCAGGAAATCATCGACGCGGCGAAACCCTGAAAACCGCAGGTCCAACCATGACAGCGACAGATCAACAGGGGGCGGTAACCGGCCGCCCCGGCGGCTCCTTTGGGGACCGTCTTTCCATGCGCACGAAACGGCTCTTATGGATATGGAGCTTTCTGGCGATCCCTATCCTGTTTTACAGCATCATCCGTTTTTACCCGACGCTGCAGGCCTTCTACCTGTCCTTCACCAACTGGGACCTGCTGAGGCCGGCAAAGTTCATCGGCGTCGCCAATTACGTCAAGCTCTTCAAGGACCCGCAATTCTGGAAGGTGTTCAAGAACACCTTCGCGTATCTCATCGTCGGCACACCGATCAGCCTCGTGCTCGCCTTCGTCATCGCCTTTTATCTCGACCGCGTACGCATCCTGCACGGTTTCATCCGTGCGCTTTATTTCCTGCCCTATCTGACGACGGCGGCCGCGATGGCCTGGGTCTGGCGCTGGTTCTATCAACCGCCGCCCATCGGCATCATCAACGACGTCTTCGCACTTCTCGGCATTCCGCAGCAACCCTTCATCCGCTCTACGGACCAGGCGCTTTATTCGATCATGGTGACAGCCATCTGGGCAGGCCTTGGCTTCCAGATCATCATCTTCATGGCCGGGCTGCGCGCCATTCCAACGACATTTTACGAAGCCGCCCGCATCGACGGGCTGGGCGAATGGGCGATCCTGCGCAAGATCACGCTTCCGCTTCTGAAACCCACCACGGTCTTCCTCGTGGTCTTCTCGTCCATCGGTTTCCTGCGCATCTTCGACCAGGTCTACAACATGACGACCAATGATCCGGGCGGACCGCTCGGCTCAACCAAACCGCTGGTGCTGATGATCTATCAGACGGCGTTCAATTCCTATGCCATGGGCTATGCCGCAGCGCAGACGGTCGTCCTGTTTACCATTCTTCTCGTCGTATCGCTGATCCAGCTCTGGGTCCTGAGGGAAAAGAAATGAGCGAAGCAAAGCCACTTTCCCACGCCCGTATCCGCCCCGGTCGCATTCTCGCCTGGACGTTGCTGTTCATCGGCGGCGTGATCATGGTTTCGCCGCTACTATTCATGTTCTCGACGTCGTTCAAGACGGCGGACCAGGTCTATGATCTCAGGCTCATTCCCGCAGCACCGACGCTTGCCAACTATATCACTGTCATGGCCGACGGCCGTTTCCTGCGCTGGTTCTTCAACTCCATGCTGGTTGCGGTCATCGTTACCGTCTCCAACTGCTTCTTTGACAGTCTGGTCGGGTACACGCTGGCGAAGTTCGAGTTTCGCGGCCGCTATTTCATCTTCCTCGCCATCCTGTCGACGCTGATGATCCCGACCGAAATGCTCGTCATTCCCTGGTATCTGATGTCCAGCCAGCTGGGCTGGCTCGACAGCTACTGGGGCATCATGTTCCCGGGCATGATGACGGCCTTCGGCACCTTCCTGATGAAGCAGTTCTTCGAGACAGTCCCCAACGACTTTATCGAGGCCGCGCGCGTCGACGGGCTCAACGAGTTCCAGATCTGGTGGAAAGTCGCCCTGCCGCTGGTGACGCCTGCACTCTCCGCGCTCGCGATCTTCACCTTCCTAGGGAACTGGACAGCATTCTTCTGGCCGTTGATCGTCACGACAAGCAAGGAGCTCTACACCCTGCCGGTCGGCCTTTCGAGCTTTGCCGTGGAACAGCAGATCCAGTGGGAAATGATCATGACGGGCGCAGCCATTGCGACCATCCCCACCCTCATCGTCTTCATCGTCCTGCAACGCTACATCGTTCGCGGTGTGATGCTGGCGGGCCTGAAAGGATAACATCATGGCCGATATCAACCCGCGCCAGTCGGATACCAGCAAGTTTCCCGACCCCGTCTACAAGGAAACCGTGCTGCGCCCGCTTTTCGACGGCGCCAAGAACCACCACGTAGATGGGTTCCGCCGCATAGACCGCGCCCACCTCGTCATGCTGCGCGAAACCGGCATTCTTGATGCCGAGACGGCGGCCAAGATCGCCGGCGCACTCGAAGACATCGACAAAACCATAGAACCCGCGGAGCTTGTTTATACCGGCGAAGTCGAGGATTTCTTCTTCCTGATCGAGAAAGAGCTGAAAGCCCGCATCGGCGTTGACGTCGCCGGCCGCCTGCACACGGCCCGTTCGCGCAACGATATCGATCACACGCTGTTCAAGATCGGCCTCAAGGAAAAGATCGACACGCTCACCGTCAAGGCGCGTGTCCTGCTGAAAGCGCTGATCGATGCCGCC
This sequence comes from Agrobacterium sp. RC10-4-1, assembly GCF_014138475.1. NCBI lineage: Bacteria > Pseudomonadati > Pseudomonadota > Alphaproteobacteria > Hyphomicrobiales > Rhizobiaceae > Agrobacterium > Agrobacterium sp. RC10-4-1. The sequence continues at coordinate 67,729 of NZ_JACJIT010000009.1, read as the reverse complement.
GAACGCAATCAAGCCACGCTGATCGTGGCTTACACCCATGGGCAGCCGGCCCAGCCCACCACCTTCGGCCACTACCTTTCGGCAGCGATCGAGGTGCTGATCCGGGATATCGAACGTTTTGCGGAGGCGCGCCGCATCGTCGATCTTTCGCCGATGGGCGCTGCCGCCATCACCACCTCGGGCTTTCCCATCGATCGGGCGCGGGTCGCCGAATTGCTGGGCTTTGCTGCACCCTTACGCAATTCCTATTCCTGCATCGCCGCCGTGGATTACACGACCGCGACCTATGGCGCGATCGAGCTGATGTTCCTGCATCTCGGACGGCTCATCCAGGATTTCCAGTTCTGGACGAGTTTCGAGGTTGGCCAGATCTACGTGCCGAACGCGCTGGTGCAGATTTCCTCGATCATGCCGCAGAAGCGAAACCCGGTGCCGATTGAACATCTGCGCCACCTCGCCAGCCAGACATTCGGGCGGACGCGCACGGTGCTGGATGTGATGCATAATACGCCCTTCACCGACATGAATGACAGTGAGGGCGAAACGCAGGGCATGGGTTACGAAGCCTTCGCCTCTGCCGGCCGGGTTCTCGATCTTCTTGCCAGCCTCGTTGGCCAGATCAGCATCGATCCCGAAAGGGTCGACCAGAACATCCGCCGGTCGTGTATCACCATCACGGAACTGGCGGATTCGCTTGTCCGCATCGAGGACCTGTCTTTCCGCCAGGCCCATGAGATTGCCGCGACTGTCGCCAAGAGCGTCGTCGCGCTGAAAGGCGATCTGCCGAACGACGGTTACCACCCGTTCCTCAAGGCGTTCCATGAGCTGACAGGGCGGCAAACCGGGATCGATGAGGAAAAATTCAGGCAGATCGTTTCGCCCGAGCACTTCGTTGCCGTACGCAGCCGTTTCGGCGGCCCTGCCCCCGAACCGATGCGGGAGGCGATTGCCACCTATCGCAACAGGCTTGCTGCATTCGAAGCGGAAGCACGGCGATCCGCCGATCACGAAGCGGCAAAGGCCGCGGAACTCACAGAGAAATTCACCGCCCTGACGGGAGCCCGATGATGGCGACAATCGAACTCAATAAACTCGTGAAGCGCTACGGCAAGGTCGAGGCGGTCAAGGGCATCGATCTTGCCATTGAAGACGGCGAGTTCGTCGTTTTTGTCGGCCCGTCCGGCTGCGGCAAATCCACCACCCTTAGAATGATCGCCGGGCTGGAAGAAATCTCCGACGGAGCGCTGAAGATCGGCGGCGACATCGTCAATGAGAAGGAACCGAAACAGCGCAATATCGCGATGGTCTTCCAGAACTATGCGATCTATCCGCACATGACGGTTCGCCAGAACATCGGCTTTGGCCTCTACACCTCGAAGCTTGACCGCGAGGAAAAGAACCGCCGCATCGAGGAGGCCGGCCGGGTGCTCGGTCTGGAGGCCCTGCTCGACCGGCGGCCGGCGGCCCTGTCAGGCGGCCAGCGGCAGCGTGTCGCCATCGGCCGCGCCATGGTGCGCGATCCCGCCGCCTTCCTGTTCGATGAGCCACTGTCTAATCTAGACGCCCAGCTGCGCGCACAGATGCGTATTGAAATCAAGCGCTTGCATCAGCGTCTTAAGACGACAACCGTTTATGTCACCCACGATCAGGTGGAAGCCATGACCATGGCCGACAGGATCGTCGTCATGAAGGACGGCCACATCCTGCAGGTCGGCACGCCAACGGAACTTTATGAAACACCCGTCGACATCTTTACCGCACGCTTCATCGGCAGCCCCTCGATGAACCTGCTGCGCGGAACCAGAGCCGGCGACAGCGTCGCGCCGTCCGCCACGGGTGAGCTTCTGATCGGCGTCCGGCCGCATGATCTGCTTGTTGGCGAGTCTGGGTCCGCTCAGGGGACGTTTACCCTGGAAGGAACGGTAACGGCAGTCGAGCCGCTCGGGCCGGAGACGCTTGTCCATCTGGACACCGACACCAGTTCGGTAATCGCCACGGCGAGAAGCAAAACCATTCCGGCCGTCGGCGGCAGGCTGCAATGCCAGGCGGCGCGAGGTTCGCTTTATCTTTTTGACGCCAAGACGGAAAAGCTTCTGGGCCGCGCATGATGACAACGGAAAAAACTGCCGTCATCAGCATCGGCCGGATCTATTGTGACCTCATTTTCACCGGTCTTAATGAACTGCCAGTGCTCGGCCGGGAACTGTTTGCCCGAGACATGGAAATCGCCCCCGGCGGCGGAGCCTTCATTGCCGCCGCCCATTTCGCCCACGTCGGACGCCCGGTTGCTCTGCTCGCAAGGCTCGGCACCGATACGTTTTCGCGCGATATCGGTGAGAAAATGGCGCAGAGCGGCGTCGACCTGCGGTTTCTGGAACATGCAGCAGATGCCGGACCGCAGGTGACGGTGGCGACGGTGGTTGGCCAGGACCGGGCATTTTTGACGCGCCGCGCCGGTGCCGCCCGTCCCTCGACGCTCGATGCAGCCTTCGCGTGGGATAACGCCCGGCATCTGCACATCGCCGAATTCGCCACGCTGCATGAGATGCCTGATCTGGTTTCACGCGCCAAGGCAAGCGGATTGTCAGTATCGCTCGATCCAAGCTGGGATGCTTCGCTGATCTACGACAAGGGGCTGCTGAAGGCCTGTGCCGGTGTCGACGTGTTTTTGCCCAATCTTGAAGAGGCGGAAGCAATCACGGGGCATTCTGACCCGGAAAGAGCCACCCACGCCCTGTCAGAGGGCTTTCCCGTCGTGGCGCTGAAAGGCGGCGCGCAGGGCGCGTGGATATCTTGTCGAAGGGGCTTGCAGCATCTGGCAGCCCAGGAAGTACCCGTGGTCGATACGACCGGCGCCGGCGACGCCTTTAATGCCGGTTTTCTTGATGCCTGGCTTCAAGGCAGGGACGAACAGCAATGCCTCACAGCCGGGGTTGCCGCGGGCAGTCTTGCCGTGCAGGCGGCGGGCGGCGCACCGAGGGTGTCGACCACCGCTTGAGGCACCTTGCCCACCTCACTCGCCGCGCGGAAAACGCTGGTTTTCTTCCAGAACGTTGAGGTCCATGTGGTTACGCATGTAGCGTTCCGAAGCCTTCTGCAAGGGTTGGTAGTCCCACGGGTAATAGGCGCCGTTGCGCAGCGCCTTGTAGACCACCCAGCGCCGCGCCTGACTTTCGCGAACGGCGGCGTCGAACACCGGCAACTGCCACCGCCGGCCAATTTCGGCGGAAAGCGACGAGAGCACGTCGCTGAAAGCGGGGTCGCCAGCGAGATTGGTGCGCTCTTCGGGATCGGCGTCCAGATCGTAAAGCAGCGGCGGATCGGCCTCACAGACGGACAATTTGTATCGACCGTCCCTGATGGCGACGAGCGGCGAGATCGAGCCTTCGGCCGCATATTCCATCGGCACCGGGCCGCGCCCGCCGGTGCCAGCAGCCAACGGCGCCAGATCCTCGCCATCCGTCCAGCGTTTAAGCGAGGTGATATCAAGCCCTGCCAGACCGCACAGCGTCGGCGTCACATCCAGTGTCGAGGCCGGCGTATCGATCAATGCCGGCTGCCATCCTGGCGCGGCGATCATCAGCGGTACGCGGGCCGAGCCCTCGAAGAAGCTCATCTTGAACCACAGGCCGCGCTCACCCAACATATCGCCATGGTCTGAAAGGAAGAGGACGATGGTATCCTCCTCCATCCGCGTCGCCTTCAGGACGCCAAGGATTTCGCCGACCTTCTCGTCGATATAGGAGACGTTGGCGAAGTAACTGCGGCGTGCCCGGCGTATCTGCTCCGGCGAAATATCGAAGGCATTGTGGTCACAGGCTTCCAGCAACCGTTTCGAATGCGGGTCCTGCTGATCGAAAGCAATGGCCTCCGACTGCGGATCGAGCGCCGGGCAATCCTCATAGAGATCCCAGAATTTCCGTCGCGCCACATAGGGATCGTGCGGATGGGTGAAGCTGACCGTCAGACACCACGGCCGGTCATCGAGCCGACGAGACAGGTCATAGAGCTTGCGGGTGGCGTGGTAGGCTACCTCGTCGTCATACTCCATCTGGTTGGTGATTTCGGCAACCCCTGCACCCGTCACCGAACCCAGATTGTGATACCACCAGTCGATCCGCTCGCCCGGCTTGGTATAATCGGGCGTCCAGCCAAAATCCGCGGGATAGATGTCGGTCGTCAGACGCTCTTCGAAGCCGTGCAGCTGGTCAGGCCCGACGAAATGCATCTTGCCTGAGAGACCGGTGTAATAACCGGCTGCCCGCAGATGGTGCGCATAGGTCGGAATGTCGGAGACGAACTCGGCGGCATTGTCGTAAACCCGCGTCCGGCTTGGCAATTGCCCGGACATCAGGGAGGCGCGGGCCGGCGCACACAGCGGGCTGGCCGTATAGGTATTGGCGAAGCGTACAGACCGCTCCGCCAAGGCTTTCAGATGCGGCGCATGGAGAAAATCGGCCGGTCCATCGGGAAACAACGTCCCGTTGAACTGGTCGACCATCAGAATGAGGATATTGGGACGCGGCATTTCCACTTTCCGGCTCAGAGACCAAGCTTGCCCTTAACGGCATCCGCACCCGGTTTTCCATCCAGCGTGGTAACGCCCTGCAGCCAGCCATCCAGCGCTTTGGGGTTGGCCTTCACCCAGGCCGCTGCCGCGGCTTTGGAATCCTCTCCGCCGAGAATCGAACCCATGAGGGTATTTTCCATGCCGATATCGAACTTCAGGTTTTTGAAGAGCGCCGCCGCGTTGGGGCATTTTTCCGGCCAGCCGGTGCGGGCAAGCGTATAAACCTCTGCGCCGCCGAAATTCGGGCCGAAATAGGCGTCACCGCCGGAGAGATAGGCGATATCGATCTTCTCGTTCATCGGATGCGGCGCCCAGGCAAGGAAGACCACGGCCTTCTTATCCCGGCCCGCCCGTTCCACCTGCGCCAGCATGGCCTGCTCACCCGATTCGACGAGCTGCCAGCCTTTAAGGCCGAAATCATTGGCGTCTATGATCTTCTGGATATTCTGGTTGGCGGGTGCGCCGGGCTCGATACCGTAAATCTTGCTCTCGAATTCATCGGCATGTTTGGCGAGATCGGCGAAATCCTTCACGCCCTTCTCCGCCATGTAGGAAGGCACCGCCAGCGTGAACTTGGCGCCCTCGAGATTCTTCGTCAAGACCTCGGCAGCTTTCGCCGAATTGAGGTCATCTACGAAGGATTTCTGCGCCGGCATCCAGTTCCCGAGGAAAACGTCGATTTCGCCGTTCTTCATCGCCTGATAGCCAATGGGCACGGAAAGCGTCTTGACGTCGGCTTCATAGCCCAATGCATCGAGCAGTACCGAGGCGACGCCATTGGTTGCGGTAATATCCGTCCAGCCGGGATCGCTTAGACGTACGAGCTTGCAGGACGCGTCATCGGCCGCCTGAAGCGGGGTGGAGAAGGCCGCCACGGACAGGAACAGGCCGGCGGCGATGCGGTGCAGATGAGAAACGGTTTTCATTGCGGCTCCCCTTGTATTAGTCCAGTTTATTGAACACCACATTGTTTTTGCCTGTGAAGCGGGTATTTTTCGATAAGTGATATAAGGAAATTTAATGTCAGACCGGCCGCTCGATCTCGGATGGATGCGCATCTTTACCGAGGTTGCCCGCCAGGGCAGCCTGACGGCGGCGGCGGGCTCCCTGCGGCTCACCCAGCCTGCCGTCAGCTATCAGATGCGCAGGCTCGAAGAGGAGCTTGGGGTGGCGCTCATCCGCCGCAAACATCGCGGCATCGATCTGACGGCAGAGGGACAAAGGCTGTTCGAGATCGTCTCCCGCAATGTCGATGCCATTGATCTGCTCGCGCAGCAGCTTCGGCGGACGGAGGAACGCCAGACCATCCGCCTGCATACGGACTATGCCTTTTCGTCATTGTGGCTCATTCCGCGGATGCACGGATTTCGAGCGCTCAACCCTGACATCAACATCCAGATCGTCGCCACGCAGGACCCGTTGGGTCAGGGAAAGCATGACAGCGACGTGATGATCATCTTCGGCACCCGGCAAGAGGCGGGTGACGGGGCCGTACTGTTGCTTTCGGAAAAAGTCACGCCGGTCTGTTCACCTGCGTTTTTGGCAGCAACGCCGGCGCCCGCAGGCGTTGCTGATTTTTCGCGGCGGAAACTCATCCACCTCGAAAATACCTCATCAGCGCAGTGGTTCGACTGGCCTTCCTATTTCAAGCATTTCGGCGTTCAGAGAGGCCCCGAAAACGACGGCGGCGACATCAGCTTCAACAATTACACCATGGTGGTTCAGGCGACCATTGGAGAACAGGGCTTTGCGCTCGGCTGGGCCGGGCTCGTCGATCCACTGCTCGAGGCTGGCGTACTGGTCACGGCAGGCCCTAGCCTCGATGCACCGGGGCGCGGCTACTGGTTGATGCGGCCGAAAAGCAGCGACAGCGCGGTGAGAAAACTCACCGGCTGGCTGATCGACGAGCGGCGGTGAGGCCGCCGCAGCCGCCCCCGGCGTCCGGTTCAGATCGGATAATGCAGCGGCCCGTCCTGCAGCGTGACCCAGCGTAATTCGGTGAATTCCGCAATGCCCGCCGTGCCGCCGAAGCGGCCGTAACCGGAGGCCTTGACCCCGCCGAAAGGCATCTGCGCCTCATCGTGAACAGTCGGCCCGTTGATGTGGCATATGCCGCTTTCGATCCGCGCGGCAATGGCAAGCGCCCGCGCCTGGTCCCTGCCGAAAATCGCGGCGGAAAGACCAAACTCTGTTTCATTGGCGATGCTTACCGCCTCATCGACGCTGCCGGCGCTGATGATGGAAACGACCGGACCGAAACTTTCCTCGGAATAAAGCCGCATTGCGGGAGTGACACCATCGATGGCGATGGCATCGAGCATGGTGCCGGTGCCGCCGCCACCCGCGACCAGCTTTGCGCCTTTGGACACGGCGTCGTCCACCAGCGCCCTTATGCGTGACGTCGCTTCGGCGCTGACCAGTGAGCCTAGCGGTGTCTTTCCCTCGCGTGGGTCCCCGGCCGTGAGGTTGGACGCTTTTTTGGCGAAGGCCTGCACGAATGTATCGGCAACGCTGTCGAGCACGATGATGCGCTCCGTCGACATGCAGATCTGGCCCTGGTTCATGTAGGCGCCGAAGGCGGCCGCCGCGACAGCGGCGTCGATATCGGCATCATCAAGCACGATGAACGGCGCCTTGCCGCCGAGTTCCAGCAGCGCTGGCTTCAGGTAACGGCCGGCCGTTTCGGCAATCACGCGGCCAACGCGGGTTGACCCGGTAAAGTTGACGCGTCTGACAGCGGAGTGCGCAATCAGCGTATCGACGATCTTTGCTGCATCCTCCGGCGCATTGGAGACGGCGTTGAGCACGCCCTTCGGCAGACCTGCCGATGAGACCGCCTCGATGATCAGCGCATGGGTGCGCGGGCAAAGTTCCGAGGTTTTCATCACCACCGTATTGCCGCAAGCCAGCGGCGTGGCGATGGAACGTACGCCGAGAATGACGGGCGCATTCCAAGGGGCGATGGACAATACCACGCCCGCCGGCTGGCGCAGTGCCATCGCCGTCGTTCCCGGCCGGTTGGAAGGAATGATCTCGCCCTTGATCTGGGTGGTCAGGCTTGCGGCCTCCACCAGCATATCGCTTGCGAGCTTCACATTGAAACCAGCCCAGGCATCGGTCGCGCCGATTTCTTCCTTCATCGCCTGGGTAATGTCAGGCCCGGCGGCGAGCAGCGCCTGAGCCGCCGCCAGCAGCAGGCGGCGGCGCTCGCCGGGCGATGTGGCCGACCAGACGGGAAAGGCGGCAGCGGCAGCATCGGCCGCACGGGTAGCGTCCTCCACCGTTGCCGCCGCCGCGCTGGTCGCAACGTCGCCGGTGATCGGATTGTGACGCTCGAAGCGCTTTCCGCTCGCGGCCGAGCAATGGTCGCCACCGATGAAAAGATTGACAATCTGCATGGTCTTCCTCCTGAATTCAGACAATGGCGGCGGTGGTGCCGCCGAGAAACGCCCGTTGCACGGCGGCATCGGCGGAGAGGGCCTCAGTTGAACCTGCTCCGACGATACGCCCCGCTTCCAGCAAATAACCCCGGTCGGCCAGCGCCAGGCTTTCGCGCACATTCTGCTCCACGAGCAGAAGGGAAAGGCCGCTCTTCTTGATCTCGGCCAGGGCGGCAAAAAGTTCCTGCGTGACGATGGGCGCAAGACCCAGACTCGGCTCGTCCAGCAAGAGATAATCCGGTGCCGACATCAGCGCCCGCCCGATGGCGACCATCTGCTGTTCGCCGCCGGACATGGTGCCGGCAAGCTGCTGCCGGCGTTCGGCGAGACGTGGAAACAGCGAGAAAATATGCTCCCGTGTCACTTTCTCTGCTGAACGGGCATGGCGGGGATTGGCGCCGAGGCGAAGATTATCCTCCACAGTCAGCGCCGGGAAAATTCCGCGTCCTTCTGGCACCAGCGCCACACCGCAGTCCACGATCCGATGAGGAGGAACAGCGGCAAGCGACGCACCGTCGACGCGCACTTCGCCGGACGCCGGCACAACCATCCCGCCGACGGCTTTCAGCAGCGAAGACTTGCCGGCGCCATTGGCGCCAAGCAGAACCACGGTTTCGGCCTTGGCAACATTGAGCGATATGCCATCAACAGCGAGATGTTTGCCGTAGCGGATTGTCAACGCATCTATTTCAAGCATGTGGCGCTCCCAGATAGGCGGAGATGACCTGCGGATCATCAAGCACCGCTGCCGTCGGCCCGTCGGCGATCTTGCGGCCGGCCGCCATGACCACGGAGCGCGGGCAAAGGGCGCGCACGGCCGCCATGATATGTTCCACCAGCAGGATCGTCGTTCCCTGCGATGCCAGCCGCCGGATCAGCGCTATTCCTTCCTGGAGTTCGGTGGGGTTGAGGCCGGCGAGCCATTCATCCAACAACAGAAGCTTCGGCTCGCCAGCCAGCGCACGCGCCAGTTCGAGGCGCTTCTGATCGATATAGGTGAGATCGCCGGCCGGCATGACTTCCCGCCCCGCCAGCCCTATTCTTTGCAGACAGGTGCGCGCGACCTTCTCCGCCGCTGGGCGGGACAACCGCTGCGGCCCGAACATGGCCGAAACCGCGACATTGTCCAGCAGGGAGAGCGAAGGCAAAAGCCGCACGAGCTGGAAGGTGCGCGCCACGCCGGCGCGCGCAATCGCATCCGGCCGCCGGCCGGCAATCTCCTGCCCTTCCAGCCGGATTGATCCCTCCGTCGGCTTCAGCGCGCCCGAAATCAGGTTCATCAGCGTCGTCTTTCCGGAACCGTTCGGCCCGAGCAGCCCCACGACCTCGCCAGCCTTGATAGTCAGGCCGAGACCATCCACCGCCTTCAGCCCGCCGAAGGTCTTGCGGATATCAGCAATTTCGAGAACCGTGCTCATGCCGTCTTCTCCTTTTTGCGCAACTTCTCCAGCGCCGCCAGCACGCCATCCGGCAACACGAAGACGATGAGGATGAAGAGAGCGCCGAGAATGATGGAAAAATGGTTGGGGAAATTGGCGCCCAGCCATTCAAACAGCAGGAACAGCGGAACCGCACCGAGGATGGGTCCCCAGCGACGCGTGGCTCCGCCAAGCAGGGCCATGATCACGGTGAGGAACGAAACCTGCGGATTGAACACGATGGCCGGCTCGATATAGACCCAGCGCGGGGCCTGGATGGCGCCAACAAGCGTGATGATGGTGGCAGACAGCACGAAGAGCGTCAGCTTGGTGCGAGCAAGATTAATTCCTGCATGGGCGGCCACCACCTCATCATCGCCGATCGCCTTCAGCGCCAGGCCGAGCTTGCTGCGGTCGATGAGCGTTGACAGGACAAGAGTAACGGCGGCCAGCGCCAGCAATTGCCAGAGGACATGCTGCGGCTCCAGCGGCAGGAAGATATAGCGCCCGAGCGTTCCGGTCACATTCACTTCATACCAGGTGATGAGCTGGCGGATGAGTTCGGCAAGGCCGAAGGAAAAGATCACGAAATAAATGCCAGCGACGCGCAGCGTGGAAAGCCCGACGACGAAGGCAAGCGCCGCGCCGACAAGGGCGGAGCACAGGAGGACGAGCGGCCAGGGCAAGACCTCGCTCAGCACCGCGACCGTATAGGCCCCGACACCGAAAAAGGCGACGGTGGCGAGCGATATATAGCGGGTCGGACCGGAGAACATGGCCCAGGCGGAAGCAAGCGTGGCATAACCGAGAAGGCCGATGATGACGCCGACACCATAGGCGTCGAAGAAGAAGGGAGAAAGCGCCAGCAGCGCGGCTGCGGGGAGGCCGATCAGAAGCGGACTCATTTGCCCCTCCTTGCGAAGATGCCTTCCGGACGCCAAAGCAGGACCATGAGAAAGAGCAGGTAGGTGGCGGCAAGTGTGAGACCGGGATCGACATAAACCAGCACAAAGGTTTCCACGAGGCCGAGCAGCAGGCCGGCGACCAGCGCTCCGAGCAGGTTGCCGACACCGCCCATGATGACGACGACAAGCGCCTTCATGGTGAAGACCACGCCATAGGAAGCGGAGAAGGTCTGGTACATCGAAATCATCACCCCGCCGGCCACGGCGAGTGCGCCGCCGAGAGCAAAGCCGAGGGAAGCCACGCGGGTCACATCGATGCCGACTAGCGGCGCGGAACGGGGCGACAGCGCCACTGCCCGCAGGTTAAGACCCCAGCGGCTGTGGGTGAGCGCCAGATAAAGCCCACCGCCAATCAGGACGGACAAGCCGAAAGACAGAAGCCGGTTCATTGCCACCGTCGTGCCGAAGATATCGACTCCATCGGCGAGATAGGAATAGGAATGGTAGTTGCCGCCGAACGCCACGAGCATGATGCCCTGGATAACGAAAAGCAGTCCGAAGGTTGCCAGAATGGAATCGACTTCCAGACGGCCGGAGCCGCCCGAACGGCGCACCAGCGGCCGCATCATGACGCGGTAGATCGCGAAAGAAAGGCCGTAACCGAGCGGTACGATGATGAAAAGCGACCAGAGCGGCGAAAGCCCGTAGCCGGAAAACAGAACGAAGGTGATGAAGGCAGCCGCGATCAGCACTTCGCCATAAGCGAGGTTCATGATGCGGGCGATGCCATATTGCAGCGAAAGTCCAAGCGCGATCAGCGCATAGGTCCCTCCCAGCATCAAGCCGAAGATGAGGGTGGATAAGAACAAGGAAATGTCTCCAGTCTGGAACATGGCCGAAGCCTTCCGGCCGGGTTCACAGGTCCCGGCCGGAAAGGGCTTACCATTGCGGCTTCGGGACAAGTGGCTTGGCCGCACCGGGACGTTCCGCGGGCGCAATCGCGACGAAACGCTCGCCCTGCCATTGCCCCGCCCACCACAGCTGACGAAGCTGGTTGTCTTCAAGTTTGACCGGGCCGATAACGGTGTCGAAGCTTCCAGTCGAAAGCTCACCTGCCACCGCCGCCTTGTCGAGACCGACGCGCTGGATTGACTGGGCCAGCATTTCGAGGCTCGCATAGGTGATGGCGCTTGCCCAGCTGTCCGGCTTGGTGCCGATGAAGGCTTCGTGACGCTTGAAATAATCCTCGATCCTGTCGCTGCTTCCATCGACGCCGCCGATGCTGATGACACCTTCCTGCTTGCCATCGGAAACCTTCGGGAAAATCGGGAAAGCACCGCCGACACCGACGTAGAACACCTTCGGATTATATCGTGCAGTCTGCGCCTGCTTCGTTACCGCGAAACTGTCCGGCGGGTAGGAGAAGGCGATGAAACTGTCCGCACCGCTTGCCGCGGCCTCGTTCACAAGCGCGGCAAAATCGGAGGTGCCGACCGGATAGGTCTTGTCATAAGCAAGCGTAAAACCTGCTTCCTTCAGCGCGGGTCGCGCAGCCTTGATGAGATCGATGCCGAAACCGTCCGCGACAGATATCACAGCCACCTTGTCATTGATCTGGCCTGCTTCGCGGGCGGCTTTCAAAACATCGGCCAGTGCATTGACATAGTCGTGCCCCCCGCCCAGCATCCAGAAGCTCTTCTTCCAGCGCGCGGCGAAATCGGGCGCCTTGTCGGTGACGCCGGTGACCGCGAGCTGCGGATAACCGAAACGGTCATAGAGCGGCGCAACCGCCAGATTAAATCCCGTGCCCCAGGGCGGCAGGATGAAATCCACCTTGTCCTGGCTGGCCAGCCGCTCGGTGAACCGTACCGCGTCCTCGGCCGAGGAACGGTCGTCATATTCGACCACGTCAACTGGCAAGCGCTTACCATCGGGCAGCGTGAGGCCGCCGGCATCGTTGACCTCCTTCACCCATAATTTGTAGTTCGGAATGGTCGTGATACCCGCGCCGGTGGCATTGGCGCCGCTTTTTGACACAGCATAGCCAATCTTTACGGAAGTGCGGTCCTGCGCAGTGGCATGACTGAAAGACACTGCAGACAGGGCAGCACCGGAGAGCAGGCAGAACAGCGTTCTGCGCTTCAAATTGTTCATGATGTTCCTCCCAAAGCGCTCGATCGGGCAGCCCTTCTCCTCAAGACTCCCCACGCGCTGATCGAAGTTTAGCAATGACAGTTGCATATAAAATGCACTAGTGTAGTGCATTATTGCACTTTTGGAGGTTGAATGCCGCTGCACAGCCAGTTTGCCGCCAATCGCGTGGAGATTACGGCACGTACCTTCGCCTCCTCGCTGCGCGTATCCGAATTCCGGCTGGAAGCAGACAGCGCCCACCTGCTTTTGCTTTCTGTCGGGGAAGCGGAGATCACGCAGGGCGATAAGAGGCTGGATGTCCCTTCGCCGGGGCTCATCTGGCTGCCCATAGGCCCGGCAGGCCGCGTGAGACTGAGCGCCGGAAGCCGCGGATCGCTGTTGACGACCACCGAAATCGGACTGGCTCACGCGATGCCGACGGGCACGAGCGCAAACGCCGTACGCGCGATACTGCAGCGTATTCTGGTACAGTCGCCCGAAGAGCAGGACCAAAAGGAACTGGAGGCTTATCTCCAGACAATCGCGAGCGAAAATGTCCGCGCAGCGACCGGTTCCGACACGATCATCGCCAGCCTGCTCTGCGTCACCCTTGTCCGGGTCTGTCAGCACGCCATCGCCGATGTTGCTGCCGCCGTCTCCACCCCGGGCGGCCTCACCGAACGTTTCGTCCTTCTGGTGAGCCAGCACAAGCACGATCAATGGGCCGTCGAAGATTATGCACACCATCTCGGCGTTACCCGCGAGCGACTGGGATTCGCGGTCCGCAAGGCCACGGGGCTTTCGCCACAGGCCTATATCCACCGGGAACTCCTGTCAGAGGCGCGCGACCTTCTCCTGAACTCTTCGCTGCAAGTCGCTGAAATCGCGTTTCGACTGGGGTTTCAGGACCCCGGCTACTTCAATCGCTTCTTCACCCGCAACGAGGGGACCTCTCCTGGCCGTTTCAGAAGAACGGCAAGGCAGAAGCAGAACATGCCGCCGCCATCCTATGCGGCTTGGCCGTGATGGGACAGGAGGCTGACAACTACGCGGCTTCCAGTTCCTTGATATTCGCAAGGTCCGTTTCCAGCCTCGCTGCAGCCGCCTTAATGTCAAAAGCGTTCTGCAAGTTCAGCCAATATTCCGGGGTGGTCTTGAAAAACTTTGCCAGACGCAAGGCGGTGTCCGCGGTGATACCAAGTTTCTCTCCCGCAATCCGTTCTATGCGGGTGCGCGGAACATTGAGGTGCCTTGCGAGCGCGTATGCCGACATCCCCAGCGGCTCAAGATAGAGTTCCCGCAGGATTTCGCCCGGATGGATCGGAGGCGATTTACTGATTGTCATGCTCGCTGGCCCTCCTTGGCCGATTTGTCATGAGCCTCTCCACGAGAATAACCGACTAGTGATAGTCGGTTATTTCCACGCTTTCCGGCCCTGCTTGCGTCCAGACGAAACAGATGCGCCACTGCTTGTTGATCCGGATCGAATATTGGCCCTCACGGTCGCCGGAAAGCTTTTCCAAACGATTACCGGGCGGTGACCGAAGGTCTTCAACCGTGTTTGCCGCATCCAAGATTGTGAGCAGTTGCTGGGCGCGGCGTAGCATATCGGAGGGAAATCCCTTCTTCACAGATCCGTCGTCAATCGAAGCAGTCAGCTTGTTTTTGAAAGAACGGATCATTGCCTGCCTCTTGATGTTCGTATCATAAACAGATACGCGCAGAAGTCAACAGAACCGTATCTTAAAGAGATACGTTATTATTTCCCCTGGACGGTCCGATGCCGCCCGATCGGCAGCATCATCGGCTTGCCCGATGTCGGATCCGTGATGACACGGCTTTCAATACCAAAAACGTGGCGGACATTCTCTTCCGTCAAAACGCCTTCCGGCGTGCCGAAGACATGCAGCTTTCCGTCCCTCATGGCGACGAGATGATCGGCATAACGGGCTGCGAGATTAAGATCGTGCAAGACCATGACGATGGTGGTCTCACGCGACTGGTTGAGGTCTGTGAGAAGGTCCAGCACCTCGACCTGATGGCTGATATCGAGGAAGGTGGTCGGCTCATCCAAGAGCAATATGTCGGTCTGCTGGGCAAGCGCCATGGCGATCCACACGCGTTGCCGCTGACCGCCCGATAATTCATCCACCGGCCGTTCGGCAAGCTCGACCGTGTCGGTGGCGACGAGTGCTGCGGCAACCGCTTCGTCATCCTCACGTGTCCAGCGTGCGAACAGGCCGTGATGCGGATGTCGCCCACGGCTGACGAGATCCGCAACCACGATACCTTCAGGCGCTATCGGCGATTGCGGCAGGAGACCCATCCGCTGAGCCAGTTCCCGGGAAGGCAGACGATGGATCGACTTGCCGTCAAGCAGGACCTGACCGGCGCGCGGTGTGATGAGCCGCGACATGCTGCGTAGCAGAGTGGACTTGCCGCAGGCATTCGCGCCGACGATAACCGTGATCTTCCCGCGCGGGACGGTGAGGTCCAGCTCTTCTATGATGAGGCTGTCGCCATAGCCGGCCGAGAGGCCGCTTAGGGAAAGAGAGTGGCCGGTCATAACGAGCCTCCGCTGCGGTTGACCCGCACGATCAGATAAATCAGATAGGGCGCACCGAGCGCACCGGTGACGACGCCGACCGGGTAACGGCCGGGCAGCAGGAACTGGCCGCAATAGTCACCCGCCAGCACCAGCACCGCCCCGACCAGTGCGGCGGGAAGGAGCAGCGATCCATTGCTGCCGACGATACGCGCTGCAATTGGTCCGGACAGGAACGCAACGAAGGCGATCGGCCCCGAGACGGCCGTAGCAAAGGCGATCATGCCAACGGCTGCGACGATGACGACGATGCGTGTTGCCCCGACCCGAACGCCGAGTGCCGCGGCGGCATCATCACCGAGCCTGAGCGTCTCGAGATCCCGTGCACGGCTGAGAAGCAGGCCGCCGAAGAAAACCAGCGCGATGGCAAGCGGCAGTGTCTGGGCAAGTTTGGCGCCATTGACGCTGCCGGTCAGCCAGCGCATCGCCTCCTGCAGTGTCCAGGCCGGCGCGACGGAGAGAATATAGGCGATGATGCTTTCCAGCATGGCGGAAACGCCGATGCCGACAAGGATCAGACGCGTTCCGGCCACGCCGTTGCGGAAGGAGAGGAGATAGACCAGTAGGGCGATGCCAAGGCCGGCGACGACGGCGACAACCGAAACCAGCGGTCCGTTCATCTGCAATACGACGATGGCAAAGACGGCGGCGGCGCTGGCGCCGGAGCTGATGCCGATAATGTCGGGGCTGGCGAGCGGGTTGCGTAGCATGATCTGAAAGGCGACGCCGCCAAGGCCGAAGCTCAGCCCCACCAGCACCGACAGCAGCGCGCGTGGCAGGCGCAATTGTCCGACGGTGAAGCTGACGCCGGCGATGTCCTCGCCAAGCAGCACGCGGATCACCTGACCGGGCGGGGTGAATGATTGGCCGAGCGTCAGCGTGAGCCCAAAAGCTGCGATGAGAAGCGTCAGCAGGCAAAAGATGACGAGACGGCGCCGGCCCTGCCGAAGATGGCGGTTGAAACCCAGCGTTTCGACGACTGACGGAAACATGCTCACAGCTCACGCACCCTCTGCCGTCTGACGATCCAGATGAAAAAGGGCGCGCCGACCAGCGCCGTGACGATACCGACATCGAGTTCGGAGGGCCGCGCGACGATGCGGCCGACAATATCGGCGGCCAGCAGCAGGCAGGCGCCTCCAAGTGCAGAAAACGGGAGGAGCCAGCGATTGTCCACCCCGACCAGCGAGCGGCAGAGGTGAGGCACCACCAGACCGACAAAACCGAGCGGGCCGCAAATGGCGGTGGCAGCGCCGCACAGAAGAATGGCACCGAAGGATGCCATGGCTCTGGCGAGGGCAACGTTTTCTCCAAGGCCGGCGGCCAGCTCGTCGCCAAGCGCCAGTGAATTCAACTTCCGCGCCGAAAGCAGGCTTACGACGAAACCGGCAGCCAGAAAGGGCAATACGGTCTCGATACGTTCGAAGGTCGCCCCGCCGACACCACCGATCTGCCAGGCGCGGACGCCGCCGGCGATATCGCTGCGCGGCAACACCACGGCGATGACGAGCGACGAGAAGGCGACGGAGGTGGCGGCACCCGCAAGTGCGAGTTTCAGCGGCGTGGCCCCGCCTCGCCCGAGCGAACCGACAACATAAACGAAGATCGCGGATGCCCCCGCCCCGGCAATTGCCGTGACGATGAAGGCCTGAGCCGAGGCGATGCCGAACCAGACGATGCCGATGACAACGGCAAGCGACGCCCCCATGTTCACGCCGAGAATACCGGGATCAGCAAGCGGATTGCGTGTGACCCCCTGCATGATCGCGCCGGCCAGCCCCAGCGCGGCACCCGCTATAAGCGCAAGCACGGTGCGCGGCAGGCGCACAGCAACTGCCGCTTCTGCAACCGTTTCGACACGGCCACTCACCCCACCAAGAATATCCGCAAATGAGACCTCACGCGTGCCGATGGCAACCGACAACGCACATAGCAGCCCGAGAAGCGCCAGCACCGCGCCAAGCCACGCCATCCGCACGCGGTTCGAGCGCCCGGCCAAAAGCACGGCAGCCGCTTTGCCGGATCCGGACATTGTCACTGTGATTTCCCGGACTTACCGGCGGCCCTTGCCAGAAGATCGGCATAGTCCTTCAACACCCATGAAATCGACAGAGGCGTTGGATTAGAAGCCGTGCCGAGCGGATCGCGCCCCAGCATAACGACAGCATCGTTTGAGACGGCAGGCATCCGGGCGAGAAGCGGATCAGCGCGCATGGCATTCAGCAGCGGCTCGCTACCATAGGTCACGATGATATCGACATCGTCGAAGGCATCGACGCGCTCGGCGCTGATACCGGCAGCGAATTGCCCAGGCCTCGTTGCCTCCGCGACGCTTTTGGGGGACGCAAGGCCAAGATCTTTGAAGAACTTCACTCTGGTATCATTGGCCGTATAGAAATTGACGACGCTGAGATTTGTGGCGTCGAGATGGGTGACAAACATGGCCGACTTGCCCTTCAGTTGCGGGTGGCCGGCAACGACCTCGGCTATTTCACCCTCGATGCGCTTGATGAGCGCCTCCCCTTCTGCGGCCATTCCAAGACCGGCGCTATTCAGCCGGATCATGTCGCGCCAGTCCGTCGCCCATGGCGAGACAGGATAAGCGACCACCGGCGCGATCTGGCTGAGCGTGTCGTAGTCGGACTGGCTGAGGCCGGAATAGGCCGCGAGGATGACATCCGGCTGCGTTGCCGCCACAGCCTCGAAATCGATGCCGTCACCCTCGTCGAACAGCACAGGCTTTGGCGCGTCGAGCTCGGATAGCCGCTTCGCCACCCAGGGCAGCAGCCCGTCACCGTCATCATCGCCGAAGTTGGCGGCGGCAAAGCCGACGGGCACGATGCCGAGCGCCAGCGGCACCTCATGGTTGGCCCAGGCGACAGTGGCGACCCGCTCGGGCTTCTTCGCAATCGTCGTCGTACCGAAAGCATGTTTGATGGTGACGGGATAGGGTGCCGTCTCCTCCGCCACAGCTGTATTCTGTGCGATCACGGACAGAAAAAACACGAAGACCGGTAGAAGACCACAAAACAGGCGGGGCATGAGCGAGGCTTTCAAAGTTCAAAAGTGGACTTGAATTCTCAGCTTCAATTGCCCCCGTCAAGTCCGGTGAGGAAATGCTTCCGCAACAGCGGTGAAATTTCCGGGGTTTTGTACAAAACCGCAAAAATCTACAATACCGGACAAACTTTCTCAAGTTATTGGGCGCATCGAGAGTGGTCCGTGAAAACGGCGATCGGGGCATTAATTTCTGGAACCTACCAATGAATATCGAAATCCAAGGCAGAAACCGCAAAACCGCGCGACGTCTCCACGGGAAAGCGGCCCTGCTGGCCTGCACGGCGCTTGCCGTATCCATGCCCGGCCTTCTCGTGGCGCAGGAGGCTGCCAACACGGGCGGCAGCACGGTTCTGGAGACCATCACCATCGACAGCGGTGACAATGATCAGAAATCGATCGTCGCCACCCGCACGACGAGCGGCAGCAAGATGGCGACCGATATTCTCGACACACCTGCCTCTGTCTCTGTCATCACCGCCAAGGAAATGCAGCAGCGCGGCGTGCAGACGGTGGAAGAAGCACTGCAATATACCGCCGGCGTCACCACGGATTTTTACGGCTCCGACGACCGTTTCGACTATTTCAAGATTCGCGGTTTCGACGCTTACATGTACCGCGATGGCTTGACGCTCGGCCGCCCCTTCGGCGCGCTGCGCGAAGAAACCTATGCCTATGAGCGCGTCGAAGTCATAAAGGGCGGCAATTCTACCACCTTCGGCGTTTCGGACCCCGGCGGTTCGGTAAATTACGCCACGAAAGTGCCGAAACATGCGCGCTTCGGCGAAGCCTATGTGACCGGCGGTTCTTATGGCCGCGCCGAGACCGGCTTCGATTTCGGCGACAACGTCACCGGCGACGACACTCTGTCCTATCGTCTGACCGGCAAGCTTCGCAACACCGATGCGGAATATGACTATTCCCGCGACGACGAGAAATTCTTCATGGGCGGTCTTACCTGGCGTCCAACCGACGCCACCAGCCTCACTGTCGTTTACGACCATCTTAACAAGGATGGCGTTCCCGGTGGCGGCGGCCACCCCGTCGGCTCGCATTTCGACCGGAGCCGCTTCTTCGGAGAACCCGACTACAACTATCGCGGCACGAACCGCAACTCGCTGAGCGTGATGTTCGATCACGATTTTGGATCCGGCCTGACCCTGAGTTCCAACGCCCGCTACAGCAAGGCGAATACGGACTTCGGTTATGCCTATATATCGTCGACGCCGACCAACGGTTCGACCATCGCCAATCGTTCTTATTTCGGCAACGACACCGAGACCGAAAACTTCCTGATCGACACGCGCCTGCAATATGACACGCGGTTCGACAACGTCGAAAGCCGCAGCCTGGTCGGTGTTTTCTACAATGACTACACCTCCGGCAGCAAAAGCTACTTTGGCGCTGCACCGAGCATCAACTGGATGAACCCGATCTATACCGGCGCGCCCTCTTCCGTGCCGCTCTATGCGGACTCCCTGACGGACCAGAAGACAAGAGCGCTCTATCTGCAGCAGGACCTGACCTTCTTCGACAGGCTCACCATCAGCGCCGGCCTTAGAAACGACTGGATCGACACCGACCAGACAAACCGGCTGAACCGCACGACGGCGAGCGGCGACATCAGCGAACTCACGAAGCGCATTGGCGTGTCCTACAAGATAACCAACGAGATCGCGCCTTATATCAGCTATGCTGAATCGGTAGTGCCCGCGTCCGGTCTCACCGTCGAGCCGGAGCGCGGCGAACAGATCGAACTCGGCGTGAAGTACCGGCCGGACGCTTTCCCGGCTCTCTTCACTGCCTCGATCTACGATCTGAAAAAGAACAACATCACCGTCACAAGCCCGATCACCAGCCTGCCCACAACGATCGGCGAGGTGCGTGTGCGTGGTCTTGACCTCGAGGCCAAGGCTGAGGTCACAGACAGTCTCAGCCTGACGGCAGCCTATTCCTATCTCGATGCGGAAATCACCGAAAACGGCACTGGCGGCAATGTCGGCAACAGGCCGCAATTTGTGCCCGAACATCAGGCCTCGCTATGGGTCACCTATACGCTTGCGGGCAACGACCATTTCGGTGACATGACGTTCGGTCTCGGCGGCCGCTATACCGGCGCCTATTATTTCGACAACGCCAACAAGGTCGAAACCGGAAGCAGTGCGACCGTGGATGCGGCATTCAGCTACAAGATCCAGGAAACCGCCTCGCTGGATGTCAATGTCTCCAACCTTTTCAACGAAAAACACGTTTCTTATGGCGGGTTCGGAGCAGACTTCTACAATCCAGGCAGGGCGTTTTCGGTTACCCTGCGCAAGACATGGTGATGAAAGATATCCACAATATTTCAATATATTGTGGATATTTCCTGATGCACGATGTCATGCTCTGACTTGCCCTGAGATTCAAACCGGCGGTCGCCCGCCACGGCCTACGCATCAGGACGCAAATCCCGCCTTTTCAAAGCAGCCTGTGCAAACGTCGCCAGGCAGCAGGCGTGTTACCCACGGACTGACGGAAAGCCTTGGTGAGATGAGCCTGATCGGAAAAACCGAGCTGGGCAGCAATATCGGCCACCGTCAGATCGCCTTCCAGCAGAAGTTTCTGTGCGGCATCGATACGCCGCTCAAGTTGCCATTGCAGAGGCGTTTTGCCGGTTGTCTGGCGAAACACCGTGGCGAACCAGCTTTCCGATAGCCCGACAATATCGGCCATCTCGGCGACCGTCATGCGGTCATCACCGCGCTTTTCCACGCGGGCGAGTAACCGGTTCATCTGCGCCTGCGTCAGCCTGCCATTGGCCTGCTCGGGCGTTGGTCCGGGAATATCCAGCAAGCCGGCAACAATACTGCCGACGAGGCTTTCGGCATAAAGCGGATGTTTCTGCGGCTCGGCCAGTTCATCCACCAGCAGGCCCGCCAGTGTTTCCACTCCGCCGATATCCTGGATCTCGACGGGACGGCGTAACGCGGTCATGGCCGCCGAACCGCCAACCGCCGGGGACAGAAAGCGGAGAAGCCGGTCCTTGTGGATATGCAGGTTGAGATGGGAAAAACGATGCGTGGCGTTGCTGCCCGTCCACATGGGCACGCCTGCCGGCACGTAAACCGCCCGCGTCATCGGCCGCGAATGTTGCGAAAGCTCGCCGTCGCGATTTGATATGCGGATCCGTGACGAGACGTCGTTGAAGAAAATCATGATTCGCGGATCGGCGGCGAGATAATACCCTTTCGCCCCCACTTGGCTCTCCGCCTCCCAGAAAGCGCTGACCAGCCCGTCGAACTGGCGCCACTTGACCGGCGCGGTGACGCTGATCCCTTCCGTGTACCAGGTCATGGAATGCCAGAAACCCAATGCAATTACCGTCCGGTTGTCGAGCCGAAGCCGAGGCGTGGAAACAAACGTGGCACAGGGCAATCGTGGCAATCACCCTGCACGCCGCCATAACATGACTTATCTATTCATGTTAATAGCAAAGATCATTATGAATAGAAACATTCTCCCCCGCGAAAAGGCTGGAACCTCTGCCCGGGACGACCGTTGAATTCCTCACAGGAACCAAATGAGGGAGATTATTCATGGACCGCAACAAGGAACCCGGCGACTTCGCAGAGAAGAAGCGCGAGGAACAGGGCCGCGGCGTCATCGTCGCCGGACCGGATGCCCACGAGAATGAAAAGAGCGGCAGAACCCCGTCGCAAGGGGCGGAGAAATCATCCCCGGAGCGACCGGTACCGTCTTCCGACCGTCGGTGAGCCGCCGCCGCGTCCAGCACATTTGCGCGACGTGTGTGAGAGCGCCAAGCCGATCTACGAGAAGCCGAAAACAAAAGTGCCTCCCCGATCGCTCAGGGAGGCGCTTTTTAATGGCAAACAGGCTCGTTACAGAAGATCGAAACGGTCGGCGTTCATCACCTTCGTCCAGGCGGCGATGAAGTCGCGGACGAATTTTTCCCTGTTGTCGTCCTGTGCGTAGACTTCCGCATAGGCACGCAGGATCGAGTTCGAGCCGATCACGAGATCGACACGCGTGGCGGTGTATCGTGCCACGCCAGTCCTGCGGTCACGAATCTCATAGAGATTGCTGCCGGTCGGGACCCAGGAATAGGCCATATCCGTCAGCGTCGTGAAGAAGTCGGTCGTCAGGGCGCCGGGCTTGTCAGTGAACACGCCATGTGCCGCACCGCCATAATTGGCGCCGATGACGCGCAGACCGCCGATAAGTACTGTCAGTTCCGGCGCAGTCAGGCCGAGAAGCTGGGCGCGGTCCAGCAGCAGTTCTTCGGGGCTGACAACATAGTCCTTCTTGATCCAGTTGCGGAAACCATCCGCCAACGGCTCGAGCGGAGCGAAGCTGTCAGCATCCGTCTGCTCGGCGGAAGCGTCGCCGCGGCCCGGTGCAAACGGCACGGCGATATCGAAGCCGGCCGCTTTTGCCGCCTGTTCCACGCCGTAATTGCCGGCCAGAACGATGACATCCGCGATGCTCGCACCGGTTTCACGAGCAATCGGCTCGAGAACCGAAAGCACATGGGAAAGACGGGCGGGCTCGTTGCCTTCCCAGTCCTTCTGCGGAGCAAGGCGGATACGCGCGCCATTGGCACCGCCGCGCTTGTCCGAACCGCGGAAGGTGCGGGCGCTGTCCCAGGCGGTCGCAACCAGATCTGCGACCGGAAGGCCGGAAGCGGCGATCTTGGCCTGTACGGCAGCCAAATTGTAGCTCGTGGAGCCTTCGGGCACCGGGTCCTGCCAGATCAGGTCTTCTGCGGGAACGTCCGGTCCGAAATAACGGGATTTCGGCCCCATGTCACGGTGCGTCAGCTTGAACCAGGCGCGGGCGAAGACTTCGGAGAAATGATCCTGATCGTCCTTGAACTTCAGCGAAATCTCACGGTAGATCGGATCGACCTTCAGTGCCATGTCCGCATCCGTCATCATCGGGATGGTGCGGATCGAGGCATCCTCGACGTCAACAGGCTTGTCTTCTTCGGCAATGGAGATCGGCGCCCATTGCGATGCACCGGCGGGGCTATGCGTCAACGTCCACTCATGCTTGAACAGCATGTCGAAGAAGCCATTGTCCCACTTGGTCGGATGGCTCGTCCACGCGCCTTCAATACCCGAGACGACCGTATCACGACCGATGCCGCGGCCCTTGGTGTTGATCCAGCCAAGGCCCTGATATTCCGGGCCTGCGGCTTCGGGATCAGGGCTGAGATTGGCCGCGCTGCCATTGCCGTGCGACTTGCCGATCGTGTGGCCGCCGGCGGTGAGCGCCACGGTTTCCTCGTCGTTCATGCCCATGCGCGCGAAGGTCTCGCGCATCTGCGCCGCCGTCGCCAGCGGGTCGGATTTGCCGTTCACACCTTCCGGATTGACGTAAATGAGACCCATCTGCACGGCGGCAAGCGGGTTTTCCAGCGTTTCCGGCTTCGTCACGTCGCCGTAACGACCGTCGCTCGGCGCCAGCCATTCCTTTTCATCACCCCAATAGGTGTCCTTTTCCGGAGCCCATATGTCTTCACGGCCGAAGGCGAAGCCGAAGGTCTTCAGGCCCGCAACGTCATAGGCAATTGTGCCGGCGAGCGCGATCAGGTCTGCCCAGGAAATCTTGTTGCCGTATTTCTTCTTGATCGGCCACAGCAGGCGGCGGCCCTTGTCGGTGTTGACATTATCAGGCCAGGAATTCAGCGGTGCAAAACGCTGGTTGCCGGTGTTGGCGCCGCCGCGGCCGTCCGTTACGCGATAAGAGCCGGCGGCATGCCAGGTGACGCGGGCCATCATACCCACATAGCTGCCCCAGTCAGCCGGCCACCAGTCCTGGCTGTCGGTCATCAGGGCCCGAAGATCGGCCTTGAGGGCCTCGACATCAAGCGTCTTCAGCGCTTCGCGATAGTTGAAGGAGGTGCCAAGCGGATTGGTCTTGGTGTCGTGCTGATGAAGAATATCGAGGTTCAGCGCGTTCGGCCACCAGTCGGTCACCGATTTGCCGGAAGCCGTATTGCCTCCGTGCATGACGGGACATTTGCCAGCCGGTTTTGAAGTTGCGTCCATTTCGCCCTCCGATGGGTTTAGCAATTAAACAAAATAAGTTCGACACGGGCAGCGGTATGAATCAGCGTTCGCAACGGGTTACTGCCACCCGCAGCGATACTGACGGCCTTTCACAGCTACAGCCTCTTTCTGTCATGATGATGACTAACAGGCGGGTTCCATAATTTCCAATTGTATCTTCTAAAGGCTGCGATATGCTGAGCTTATGATTGCGCTATCCATGAAACATCTCCGCTATTTTGACGCTCTGGCGAAGATCGGCCATTTCGGGCGTGCTGCCGAGGCCTGCGCCATTTCGCAGCCCGCCCTTTCGCTTCAGATTCGTGAACTGGAAGAACTGATCGGTGCGCCGCTGGTCGAAAGAGGCAGCCGGCAGATCAGGTTGACCGCTCTTGGCGAGGAGTTTGCCGAGCGCACCCGCGCGATCCTTCAATCGGTCGATGAGCTGCAGGATCTGGCGCGGGCTCGGCAGGGGCCGCTCAGCGGCCGCCTGCGCATCGGCGTCATTCCGACCGTCGCTCCCTATCTTCTGCCGCAGGTCATCAAGACGCTTACGAGACATTACCCCGGGCTGGAAGCACGTCCGCGAGAGGCGGTGACGCAAAAACTGATCGAGGACCTTCTGGAGGCCCGGCTGGACATGGCCATCGTCGCCCTCCCCGTCTCGGAACCGTCGCTGGAGGAAATCCCGCTATTTTCCGAGGAATTCATCCTGGTGCGGCCGATGGAGGATGCGGGCATGCCGGTGCCGAGCGCCGACAAGCTCGGCGAAATGCGCCTGCTGCTTCTGGAGGAAGGCCACTGTTTCCGCAATCAGGCGCTATCCTTCTGCAGCACCACAAATGCGCCACCCCGCGTGCTGATGGAGGGGAGTTCACTATCCACCCTGGTGCAAATGGTCGGCGCCGGGATCGGCGTCACGCTCATTCCACAAATGGCCGTCGACATGGAGACAAGGCAGTCCACGGTCTCGGTCTTCCGTCTGGCGGAACCGCGACCGTCCCGCACCATCGGAATTGTGTGGCGGAAGAGTAACCCGCTTTCGGCGCAGTTCGCTCATATTTCGGAGATCGTCCGAGACTGTGGTTCTCAGAAGCTTGGCCTCAAATCCTGACGGTTACGGTCTCAGGATCGCGCTGGTTCTGCGATCTTCATGCGCTTCGCCCTTGCGGATCCTTCCGTTTGCCCTTTGGCCTGAAATCGACCAGCAGCGATTTCAGCTCGATATCCCTGACCCTTCTTGCCGCCTCGTCCGGGCGAACCCATTCCACCAAGCGCTCGCCGCGCTCCTTAAATTTGGTTTCCGCGCCCGTCACTTCGATCTGAAACACGTCCACGACGCAGGGCACGACTTCGCCATCATCAAGCATCTTGAGATAGGTATAGCGGCCGACCGCTTCCTTTCTGACGCGGCCACGAACACCGGCCTCTTCCCAAGCCTCGATTGCCGCGGCCTCATGAGGCTTCTTGCGCTTCATCGGCCAGCCGCGCGGAATGATCCAGCGGCCGCTGGTGCGTGACGTGACAAGCAGGATTTCGACATCGTCATCGCCCCCGCCATATCGAAAACACAGCGCGGCATATTGCTGCCGGAAAGCGCCTGTGAAGAGCTTTTCCGGAACCGCAGCAAGCTGCTGAAGCAATGTCAGGGGGCGGGCCGGGCGGGATTTCCGGCTTTTTTTCGTCGATTTCATATCCGTTGATAGTGCTGATTTTCCGGGTTGCATCAATGCCCCGCGTGCATTTATGACAGTTTTATGACAATTACCCCCCACAACATGAAAAGCGCCACTGAGGGCCAATTCGCATGATGAGCATTTTCCGCAAACTGATGCCGCGCGAGGATCGTTTCTTCGACCTGTTCAGCAAACATTCCGAAACCGTCATCAAAGCGGCCGAAGCCCTGGATAGCCTGTTGAGCGGCGTCGATGTCGAAAAGAACTGCGACCTCATCGTTGCCCTCGAACATCAGGCGGACGACATCACCCGTGACGTGTTGCTTGCGGTGCGACGCAGTTTCATTACGCCTTTCGACCGCGGCGATATCAAGGACCTGATCCAGTCCATGGATGACGCCATCGACATGATGCACAAAACGGTCAAGACCATCCGCCTCTTCGAGCAGACCGAATTCGACCCGCTGATGAAGGAGATGGGCCATGAGATCGTGCGCGCGGCGAGCCTGATCGCAGAGGCCATTCCGCTTCTCGAAAAGGTCGGCACCAATGCCCAGCGCCTGTCATCGATCGCCGAAGAGATCACCCGCGTCGAGGGGCGCTCCGACGACCTGCACGACCAGGGACTGAAAGACCTGTTCCGCCGCCATGGCGCCGCCGGCAATGCCATGGCCTACATGATCGGCAGCGAGATCTACGGCGAACTCGAAAAGGTGGTTGACCGCTTCGAGGATGTGGCCAACGAGATCAGCGGCATCGTTATCGAGAACGTCTAATGGATGTCGCACTTGCACTGCCGCTGCTTGTCGGCCTCATCGCCATTGCGCTGTTCTTCGATTTTCTGAACGGTCTTCACGACGCCGCAAATTCCATTGCCACGATCGTTTCCACCCGGGTGTTGCGGCCGCAATATGCCGTTGCGTGGGCTGCCTTCTTCAATTTCATAGCCTTCCTCTTCTTCGGCCTGCATGTGGCGGAAACGCTCGGCACCGGCATCATCGACCCGGCCATCGTATCTCCGCAGGTGATTTTCGCGGCGCTGATAGGCGCGATCGTCTGGAACATCGTCACCTGGATTTTCGGCATCCCCTCCAGTTCGTCGCACGCCTTGATCGGCGGCCTCGTTGGCGCAGGTCTGGCAAAGGTCGGCTTCAATTCCATCGTCTGGTCGGGGCTGCTGAAGACAGTCGGCGCCATCTTCATGTCACCGGCAATCGGCTTTTTCCTCGCGCTGCTTCTGGTGCTTGCGGTATCGTGGCTTTTCGTGCGGCAGACGCCCTTTGCAGTCGATCGCACCTTCCGCGTCATGCAGTTCATCTCCGCCTCGCTATATTCGCTGGGCCATGGCGGCAATGACGCGCAGAAGACCATGGGCATCATCGCCGTGCTGCTGTTCAGCCAGGGACATCTCGGGGAGAGTTTCTATGTGCCCTTCTGGGTGGTGATTTCCTGCCAGTCTGCCATGGCGCTCGGCACCTTGTTCGGCGGCTGGCGCATCGTGCATACGATGGGTTCAAAGATCACGCGGCTCAACCCGATGCAGGGTTTCTGCGCTGAAACCGGCGGCGCATTGACGCTGTTCGGCGCCACCTGGCTCGGCATCCCGGTCTCCACCACGCACACCATCACCGGCGCCATCGTCGGCGTCGGGGCCGCACGCCGCGTCTCCGCGGTGCGTTGGGGACTGGCCGGCAACATCGTCATCGCCTGGATCGTGACCATGCCGGCGGCGGCACTGATTTCCGCTTCCGTTTACTGGCTGACATCGCTGTTCGGCTAACTCCCTGCCCCATC
Source organism: Agrobacterium sp. RC10-4-1 (assembly GCF_014138475.1). Lineage (NCBI taxonomy): Bacteria > Pseudomonadati > Pseudomonadota > Alphaproteobacteria > Hyphomicrobiales > Rhizobiaceae > Agrobacterium > Agrobacterium sp. RC10-4-1. The sequence continues at coordinate 40,078 of NZ_JACJIT010000009.1, read as the reverse complement.
AACCCTCCCGGAACAAAAACCACACCGTGGCTGTTTGACCCGGGAGATCAACGGGCAAGCGGATCGCGGGAAATGGCACGTCAGGTTTTCTGGAAGGGTTATCTGAAGCTGTCGCTGGTGACGGCCTCCGTATCGCTGACACCTGCAACGACAGAAGGCAACAAATACCGCTTCCACGTTCTCAATCGCAAGACCGGCAATCGCGTCGAAAGCCGATATGTCGACAGCGTCACGCACCGCCCCGTTGCGGCGAAAGACCAGGTGAAGGGTTTTCCCCGAGGCGAGGTGGATTATGTGCTGCTCGAGGATGACGAGATCGATGCGGTGGCGCTCGAAAGTACCCGCACCATAGATATCAAGACCTTCGTGCCAAAAGGCTCCATAGACTGGATCTGGTACGACCGACCGCACTTTCTTCGCCCGGAAGACCAGATCGGCGCCGAAGCCTTCAGCGTCATTCGCGAAGCCATGACGGCAAACGGCGTTATCGGCATTGCCCGGCTTGTGCTCTACCGGCGGGAACGGGCCGTGCTGCTGGAACCTTCCGGTAAGGGCATCATCCTGTGGACATTGCACTACGGCGAGGAGGTGCGCGAAAGCATCGACGCTCTCGATCCGAAGATGAAACTTGAAAAGCCGCTGCTGCAGGCCATGGAAAAACGCATTTCCAGCCAGATGACGGAGTGGAAACCGACGTTGGTTCAGGACCCGATCCAGAAAAAGATTAGGTCGCTGCTCAAGAGCAAAGGCAATGAAGCGCCCGCCTCGAACAAGAAGGCCGGCACCAAGGCCCGAACCGGCGGCAACGTCATCAACATCATGGACGCTTTGAAGAAAAGCATCGCGGCCGAAAAGAAGCGCTGAGGCGCGGTCTTAGCGTGCCTATTTCGGCAAAACCTCCGCGGCGGCAAAAAAGCCCTCCCAGGGATCTTTCTTCAGTGCGGAAAGACGTGCCCCGATATTGTTGACCGTGAAGTGGGAAGGACCGATATCAGCCGTGAGTTCGAACCATTCGAGGGGGGCGGAGACCGCCGCACCCGGCCGCGCCCGGGTCGAATAAGGCGCCACCGCGGTATTGCCGCGACCGTTGCGCAGATAGTCGATGAAAATGCGGCCTTTCCGTTTTGCCTTGGTTGCGACCGAGAGGTACCTGTCCGGCTCGGCCTTCGACATGTCTACGGCCATGGCTTTGGCAAATGCCTTGACTGCCGTCCAGCCCGCCTGCGGCTTCAGCGGGGCAACGACATGAAGCCCCTTGCCGCCTGATGTCTTGACGAAAGCTGCCAGACCCGCAGCTTCAAAACGCCGCTTCAGTTCGAGCGCCGCCCCTATCACATCCTCCCAGGAGACATCCTCGGCGGGATCGATATCCATGGTGATCATATCCGGCTTTTCCCAGCTGGCGGTGGTCGCTCCCCACGGGTGGATTTCAAGGGCCGCAGACTGCACGAGCGCCATCATGCCGTCAAAATCGGTTATACGGATCAGTGGTTCGCCGGCCTTGTCCTTGGGATCCCTGACCTGTTCGATGGCCTTGTTGATGCCGCGCCAGGCGTGTTTCTGGAAAAACCGCTGCCCTTCGATACCCTCCGGGCAGCGCAGCAGCGCCAGCGGCCGGTCGACCACGAAGCGCGCCATCTGCTTCCAGACCTGTGTATAATAATCAGCAAGACCTTCCTTCGTCACGCCGTCATCCGGCCAGTACAGGCGGTCCGGGTGTGTGAATTGGATGGCAGAATGCGGCGGCCTTGTGTCGTTCACGGCCTTCTCCTCCCGTTCCGTTTGTCGAGCAGGCTTATCCTCCGGCCTTCGTCCCTTTGGGCTCAGGGGTCTTGTCGAAGCTGCGTTTTGCATTCAAGGTCTGCAATCCCATGGATCAGCTCGCTTTCCGTGACGTCTTGCGGCCTGGCGGCTTCGCTTTTTTTCCGGCGTCTTCCCTTGCGCTGCGACGAAGCGCCTCCTTGAGATCAATCACATTGTCATGTTTCTGCGGCGCCCGCTTGCGGATTTCCCGGCCTTCAATCTTGGCTTTCACCAACTCCGCAAGGGCATCGTTGTAACGGTCGCTATAATCGGAGGGATCGAAGGTGCCGGCCCGCGTTTCGATGATATGACCGGCAAGTTCCAGCATTTCGTCATCGAACTCGATGTCCGGGATGGATTTGAAGACGGTATTCTCTGCCCGCACCTCGTAACCGAAGTTCAGCGTAGTTGCGACGAGCGCCCGGCCGCTCGGGCGGATGAGGACCACGCGGTTGCGACGGAACATCACGGCCTCTCCAAGAGCAGCAACATTTTCGTCTTCCATCGCTCTGGCAAGAAGCGTCAGCGCCTCCTCGCCACCTTCCTGTGTGGGCGCTAGATAATAGGATTTGTCGAAATAAAGCTTGTCTATGTCGTCGCACTGGAGGAAGTGCCGGATACGGATAACCTTGTCATTTTCCGGCATCAGCTTTGAGATTTCGTCACCCTCGATGACGATGTAATCACCATTATCGCGTTCGTAGCCCTTGACCTGCTCGTCCCGTTCGACCGCCTCGCCGGTATCACTATCCACATATTGCCGCTCTACGCGGTGACCCGTCTTGCGGTTGACGATGTTGAACGAGATTTTCTCCGACGAGGTCAGCGCGGAATAAAGGCCGATTTCACAATTCAAATCACCAAAGACCAGATGGCCTTTCCAGCTCGCCCTCCTGTTCATGACGCCCGCCCGTGATTGTCGTTACGCGACGAGCGGCCCCCATTCCGGTCTGCGGCAAGAATGCGCTCGATGGCCGGAACGTCCGCTTCCGCAAGAACCGGCACAGGGTCGGAGGCCATGGCTTCCAGCACTTCAGGGGAAAGGCCGCCATTGCGAATGACCCATTCCATGGCCTCTCTCGTCTGCCTTTCCGCCTTCAGCTGCGCGTAAAGGGCCAATATCAGCCGGTCGCGTACATCGAAGGGTTTTGCGTCCGTTTGTGAACGTCGTTCGTGCCTTTTCATGTCTGCTCCTCGACCAGCCAGCTGCCGACAAAGTCATTGCCTCAGGCAATACCCTTGCCGCCGGTCACGCCGTAAACCTCGCCATTGATAAAACTGCCGTCCTGCGATGCGAGCAGGACATAGACCGGCGCAAGCTCCACCGGTTGGCCGGGGCGGCCAAAATCGCTATCCTTGCCAAAATTGCGCACCTTTTCGGTGGGCTGGCCGCCGCTCGGTTGCAGCGCCGTCCAGAACGGGCCCGGTGCGACAGCGTTGGCGCGCACACCCTTGTCTATCAGCTGCTTCGCGAGCGCTTTGGTGTAGGCAACGATGCCCGCTTTTGTGGTCGCATAATCCAAGAGGATTGCGGAAGGCTCGTAGGCCTGTATCGAGGCCGTGGTTATAACGGAAGCGCCTGGCTTGAGATGCGGAACGGCGGCCTGCGCAATCCAGTGAAGAGCATAAAGATTGGTCTTCATCGTGCGGTCGAAATCTTCAGTCGACAGCTCCTCGATATTCTCGCGATATTGCTGTCTTGCGGCATTGATTACCAGAATATCCAGGCCGTTGAGATCGCCAGCCGCTTTTTCGACCAGCTCGCGACACCACCCTTCATCGGTAATGTCGCCGGGTAACGCCACCGCCAGACGGCCTTCCGCCTCGATGAGCGCGACCACCTCCTCGGCGTCGGATTCCTCTTCAGCAAGGTAGGAGATCGCGACATCCGCTCCTTCTCGTGCGAAAGCGATTGCCACCGCACGCCCGATGCCGGAATCGCCGCCCGTTATCAGCGCCTTGCGCCCGGCAAGCTTTCCCGAGCCCCTGTAGGTCTTCTCCCCATGATCCGGCAGGGGCGTCATGTTGGTCACGAGACCCGGCATCTCCTGCTCCGGCGTCGAAAAAGGCGGGCGCGGATACTGGCTGCGCGGATCCTGGGGCTCGAGGCGGTCTGTCATTGCGGGCTCTCCCAATAAAAGGTGTCCATTCGTCGCGCGGCCCGGGAAAAGCTGATCCGACAGCTTTGTCCGAGCGGTTGTCCGGCGCCAGAAGTGGCACGGACAACACGGCGCGCCACACGCAATCCTAACGATCTGCGCAGGCTCTCGTTCCATGAAATCAGGCTGGGAGGATGAATGGCCGAGCGTGGATGGCCGACATGGAGATGGTCGGCAGCGCGCCCCGCGCGCTGCCGCGCCTTCTTCAAACGGTATATTTTTTCCGGGTGGTTGTGCCCGCGGCCTGTGCCGGCGCCACATCCGGCTTGCCAAAGAGATAGCCCTGGGCCTGCGCGCATCCTTCATCGACGACCATGCGATATTGCGCATCGGTTTCGATTCCTTCCGCCGTTACCGGCAGATCGAGGCTGCGGCCAAGGCCGATTACCGCGCGCACGATGGCGCGGGCATTGTCGTCATCGCTCATGGCGGCGATGAAGCTGCGGTCGATCTTGATCTTGTCGAAAGGGAAGCTCTGCAGGTTGCTGAGCGAAGAATAACCCGTACCGAAATCATCCATGACAATGGCAACGCCAAGCGCTTTGAGCTGGGTCAGAATTGTCAGCGTCGCCTTGCGGTCTTTCAGCAGGGCAGCTTCGGTGATCTCCAGTTCCAGCCGGTTGGGCGAAAGGCCGGTCTGCATCAGGATGGTGCAGACGACATGGCCCAGATTGGCCAGTGAAAATTGCAGCGGCGACACATTGACCGCGATTTTCAGATGCGGCGCCCAGGTGTTCGCCTGACGGCAGGCCTCGCGCAGCACCCATTCGCCGAGCGAGATGATGATACCACTTTCCTCGGCGATCGGGATGAACACGTCCGGCGGCACCACGCCTCTTGTGGGATGCTGCCAGCGTACCAGCGCCTCATAACCGACGACCTCACCGCATTCGACGGAAAGGACCGGCTGGTAATTCAGCACGAGTTCATCACGATTGATTGCCAGCCTCAGATCAGTCTCGAGCTGGCGACGCTCGCGCGCCTCCTGATCCATCAGTGGGTCATAAAAGGCCAATATGCCACGGCCGCCCATCTTGGCCCGATAAAGCGCGAGATCGGCGGCATGCAGGATGCTTTCGTCATCTTTTCCGTCGCGTGGAAAGACGGCAATACCGATGCTGACACCGACGGCGGTCGGATCATTGGCGGCATTCATTTTCAGGGCGAACATGGCGAGGATCGTCTCGGCAAGCAGGCGCGCTTCTTCCGCCTTGGTATGCCGCGCGGTCAGAATGACGAACTCATCACCACCGAGCCGGGCGACCACATCGCCAGATCTCGCGCATTCATCGAGAATCGCCGCGACTTTCTTGAGTACCCTGTCGCCTTCGGCATGGCCGAATATATCGTTGACCGCCTTGAAGCGGTCGAGATCGAGCGCCAGCAGCGCAAATTCGTCGCCCTCGCCGCAATGTTCGATCAGCTGGCGCAGCCGCGTCTGGAACATGGTGCGATTGGAAAGGCCGGTCAGCACATCGTGGCGGGCAAGATATTCGATCTCCCGCTGCGCCTCACGCTTCTCCGTCAGGTCGCGAATGGCCATGACCTCGCAGGGACGACCTCGATATTCGATGGTGCGCACGGCGAGTTCGAACACCTGCGCGCGGTCGGCGCGCTCACGTATGGCCTCTACGGGCGCATTACGGGGTACATAGACGGGTTGCCCATCCGTGGCCCGGAAAAGTTCATCGGGATTCTTTCCGACCAGCGACGTCTCATCGCGCCCCAGCAGGCCTGCGAAACGCGTATTCAGCTCGACGATGCGGCCATCGCGCACGACCGCAAGACCGTCCAGTGTCGCGTCGACGAGACCCTTGAGATCAACGAGATACCGGTCCACGAGCGCCGCGGTCGCGGTTGCGGAAAGGATCAGGAATGTCACGCCGGAAACCGCGCCGATCATGATCAGCCGGCCGAGATTGTCGGGGTCTGGTCCGGAAATGGACGGGTCGGGCGAAAGAACGGTGGCCGACACGGCAGTGAAATGCAGCGCACAGATTGCAAGGATCGACGCAGCGGCGGGAAAAACGATACGCTTCCAGGAGCCGAGGCGGTGAAACAGCCAGGAGGACAGAAGAAAAAACGCCCAGGCGACGGCAAATCCGCCAAGAACAGCCCCCCACTCGTAGCTGACCGTGGCGGCGACATCTATTCCCGCCATTCCGACGAAATGCATGACGGCAACGGAGAGCGTCACCAGGGTGGCGGCGATGACCGGGCCGAAAATTGCCTGCGTGCGAGCGGTAAGCGCCAGCCAGAAGCCGAGCACGGCAAGAGCCGCCGAAAGCGCGGTGAAGTAAAAATCGAAGCCGATGGGAACAGTGCCCTTATAGGCAAGCATGGCGACAAAATGGGTGGCCCAGACGCTGAGCCCCGCCGCGAAGGCGGCAACCAGGACCCAATAGGGCTTTCGGCTGGAGGGACTTTCCTCAGCGCGCAATAAGAGGTGAAAAAAGGCGAGCATTCCCAGCAGACAGATCAATGCCGCAAGAAGCACGATCTCCCGATCGTGTTGGACGGCAACGCATTCCAGCACCGTGAACATGATGCACTCTCCCAGCCTCTGAAGAACCGCTCACGATGGCACTATGAAAGTGGTTTATTTATAAATCTCTAATGCAACTACTGATAACGACCTCTTCTCGTCCAGAATCCTGAGTAGAGTCCGGGCCGGTGTGCCAGGCTGTAACGCTTTTGGCAAACCGACCCGACGGTAAAAAGGAAAACCCTTTATTTCCAGCTTTGATAATCCGCAGCGGCGCAGCCAAACGGAGCCCGGCCGTCAGAGAAGCGTTCTTGCAGGCGGGCGCAGCCCCACTCGTTGAGTGCCGCCGGCAGCATGTTGTTGATGTCCATGCCGGGGGAGTTGAATTGCGACGGAGCGCTTGTGACATACCACAGCCAGTAGCCCATGACCGCCACGATGATGACGGCGAGAATGGCGACGAAAGTCCCGAGCCTGCGCAGGAGGCCGGGCCCCTTGTTCATCGACGCGGCCTGGGCGGCGGCAGCCTCCTGTGTCTCGTGCGCGACCATCGGGGCAAGCGATGCGAGAGCTTCCGCGCGCTCCTGTTCCGTCAGGTCGATCCGCTCCAGCTGATCGTCAAGCAGGACAGGCAAGGCGCCGTCACCATGCAGGACTGCAAGCGCCACATCCTGTTTGCCGGTATTGCCTATGACAACGGGAATGCGACCCCGTTCCAGATGCGTGAAGGATTGCCGCTTGGTTTTATCGTCTCTGACCGTATCGGCATAGGTCACGAAAAGACGGCTGCGTTTTTCTGCAACGGCCGTAAGCGCCACCGGAATAACGGTCAAGGGCGCCGGCTTGCGTAGCTGCAGGCGGACCCGCAGCATGCGGACAAGTGTGAACAGCATGGCGAGACTGCCGAAACCAAGCAGAAAGACAAACACGCCGAGTGTGATGATACGGTTCCAGAGCATGTCCAGACCCAGCGAGATCGTGGCGAGTTCCGGGTTCTTCGCGGAGATGACGAGCCCGGTTTCGTAATCGCCGGAATGGAGATCGACGAACATGACCTCGACATCCTTCTTGTAGCTCACGCCCGCATGTTCGTAGGAAAGATCGGCCTTGCAGGTCGTGAAGATCGCCTTGCGTGTCTTGCAGCTGCCGCTGATATCGCCGTTTTCAATCTCCAGCGGATCCTGGCTGATCTTGTAGTCACGCACGACACCCGGGCCTTCGGCTACCAGCATGACAATCGTGATTACGAGAAGCACGGGAACGGAGAAATAATAGGCTGCCGGCACCGAAATGACGCCGCGTTTGAGGCTGAGTGGCCGAGACGGAAGTTTTATCTGTGCAAGGTTCATAGTCGTCAACGCATTCTTCGGGAGGTAGGTGAGCGGAGTTCGCGACTCTCGCCCGACGGAAGGAAAAGTTGCCGCACGGTCTAAACCGATGAAGTCCTTGAGAAAACCCCCTGAAATTACGGGATGGCGCACGACTATCTCCCGTCCCGGCGCTGTATTCCTGGTCAATGTGCGGGAGAAGACTCTGGCGCATTGGCCCAGTCACGCACAAAAACGGGCGGTAAAACCGCCCGTCACCTGTTTCGCAAACTATGCTTTGCCGTCAGTCCTTCGTGACCTTTTCAAGCCGGGTCGTCTGGCTGGGATGGCCCACATAATCCTTGACGCGTGCATTCAGCACGATCGGCTCGAATCTCTCGAACATCGGCAGCACCGCAGGCTTCTGCGCGACGAACATTTCCTGCATCTGGGTGTAGATTTCCCCGCGCTTCTTGGCATCAGGCTCGAGCGACGCCTTTGCCGTGAGCGCGGTCAGTTCCGGAATATCCCAGGCCGAGCGCCAGACGAAATTGCCGGCGTTATTGGCGGCAAGCGAGTTGTCCGGGTTGCTGGAGAACTGCTCCATCGAGCCCAGAACATTCGGCATGTAGGCTCCGGTCTGCGGGATGAGCAGATCAAAATCCCGCGCGCGGTGCGCGGCAATCACGTCCGAGCCGTTACCCTGCTGGATATTGACCTTGATACCAATCTGGCTGAGCGTGGCCTGGATCGCGGTGGCGAGGTCGATGCGCGGCGTCTGCGCGATCGTCTTCAGATTGAGCGTGAAACCGTTCTCGTAGCCGGCCTCCTTGAGGAGCGCTTTTCCCTTCTCCACGTCGAGCTTCCAATCCGGGCTCGGAATGGCATATTCGAAGTTTTCCGGCACGGGGACCGTGCGCGCCCGGCCGTAGGGACCCATGATGGTTTTTTCCATGCCCTTGTAGTCGATGCCGTAGGCGATCGCTTCGCGGACCTTGGGGTTGGACAGGGGCTCCTTGCCGGCATTCATGGACAGGACGTAAAAACCGCCCGTTGGCACACGCTGGATCTGGAAACCGTCCTTGTTGTTGAAGGTCGCGAGATCCGCAGCCGTCAGCGCGCTGGCGATGTCGATATCGCCGCGCTCCAGCATCAGACGCTCAACCTGGCTTTCCGGCACATGCCGCACGATGACGCGGCGCATTTTGGGGCTGCCGGCCACATAGTCCTTATTCGCCTCCAGAATGATGATCTCATTCGGCGACCAGCGGTTGAGGGTGAACGGGCCGGAGCCGGCCGAATTCGTTCTCAGCCATGCATTCCCCCAGTCATCATTGACCTCGTGGGACTTCAGTTCCTTGCTGTCGACCACGCTGGCAATGACCATGGCGAGGCGATAGAGCAGCAATTCAGAAGTCGTTTCACCTGAAAGATCGACGCGAACCGTTTTTTCATCAGGAGCACTGACCAGCTTGTCGATATTATCGGCATTGTAGCCCACGCGCTTGAGGTTCGCTGCGGCCGCCTGGTTCATCTTCAGAAGGCGGCTGAGCGAATAAACCACATCGGCCGAGGTCACCGGGTTACCGGAGGCGAAATTCGCCTCGCGAAGATGAAAGGTGATGCCTTTCTCATCCGTTTCCCAGCGCTCGGCGAGCTGCGGCGAAACCTTGCCGGAACCGTCCACCGAGATCAGGCGATCATAAAGATTGGCCATGATTTCGTTGGCTTTTGCCTCGGTGGCCTGATGGGGGTCGAGTGACAGCACCTGGGCCAGCGACGTGCCGATAACCAGCTGGTCGTTGGGGGTTTTGGCCGCGACGGGCGATCCCTGCACGAGCATAGCGCCAAGAACGGTGGTGAATGCGAGACGGATCAATGTTTTTTTCATACCTGCTCCTCCTACAGATCGGTAATTGATGTTCGGGAAAAGCCGCGACGCAGCGGGGCGTCGCGGGCCAAAACGGTCAAAGATGTTTGTTATCAAGTGCTTCGATCAAGGCTGCGATGTAGCCGTAGCAGAAGGCGAAAGCGACGCCGACGGGATCGCGTCCGGCAATCGTCGGCACATGGTCCGGCATGATCATGTAGCGATAACCGAGTTCGTGATAGAGTTTCAGCGAGCGCACCATGTCCATGTCCCCCTCATCGGGGAAAGTCTCCATGAAGGACAATTTCCCGCCGCTGATGTTGCGGAAGTGGACGTTGAAAATCTTGTCGCGGCTGCCGAACCAGCGGATGATGTCGTCGATCTCCTCGCGCGGATCATCAAGCATCTCGCCGATTGACCCCTGGCAGAAATTCAGGCCGTGATAGGGGCTCTCGCGCATCTGCACGAACTTCTTCAGCCCATCGACTGTGCCGAGCACACGGGTGACGCCCCTGTAGCCTGGCGGTGTATAGGGATCATGGGGGTGGCAGGCGAGACGCACGCTGTTGCTTTCGGCAACCGGCACGACGTGCTCGAGGAAGTAGTCGATGCGTTCCCAGTTCTCGTCTTCGGACAGAACGCCGGCGAGGCCCGGTGCGGCATCATGGTCCGCCTTGTCCCAGCGCCATGCCTCGTTGAGCGAACCGCCACGGCCGCGCTCCATCTCCGTGCGCGGAATGCCAATGAGGTTGAGATTGTATTTCGCGGCAGGAATTCCGGCCCTCGCGATATTTTCGATCATCGCGCAGACGGCATCGATCTGCCGGTCGCGGTCCGGGCCGGCAAGCAGGATATCGGGATATGACGCCTGCTCGATCGGCCGGGACGGCAACGGCAGTTGCACCATATCGAGGACAAGGCCAAAGCTTTCGACCTTGTCACGGTGGCGCTCGAAATCCTCGAAAGTCCAGCTTGCGGGTGCTCCGGGCGGATCCGCGCTGATGTTTTTGACGCCGAGCTGCGCCCAGACCTTGTAATCCTCGTCATCGCGCGCAGCAACCTGGGTGCCGACATACATCGATTCTCTCCTCTCTCCATGCAAGTCATCATATGACATCGCATGAAATAAGATGAGTGTCGAGATGCTATTGCGCCTCCGAGAGCAGCCTGTATCGCCGCTGGCTTGCCAGCATGTGTTCACGCATGGCTTTTCGGGCCGCATCGGGATCCTGCTCGACGATGGCGCGCAGGATTGCCTCGTGCTCGGCCTGGACTTTGCGAAGATAATTCGCGTCGCCGGTTTCAGGCAGCGTTGGGAACTGCCCACGCGGTATCGAGCGTGAACCGAACTGGCGCAATGCCTCCAGATAGAAGCGGTTATTGGTTGCGGTCGCGATGGCCGAATGGAATTCGTAATCCGCATCGACGGTCGATTCGCCAGCGTCGATGGCACGGGCCATTTTCCGGTGCGCCGCCGAGATTGCCGCTTCCTGCTGGGCCGTCCGGCGATAGGCTGCGATCGCCGCCGCCTCCCCTTCCGTTGCCAGGCGGAACTCCAGCATTTCCAGCGTCTCGGCAATGGTGCCAACTTCAGACTGCGTCAGTTTCACGCCGGCCCATTCACTGTCGCTACTGACAAAAACCCCCTTGCCCTGGATAGGGACGACGTAACCGGCAGAACGCAAATCGGCAATCGCTTCGCGGACCACGGTCCGGCTCACGCCATAAGCGCGTTCCAGTTGCGGCTCCGTGGGAAGCTGGTCGCCATTTTTCAGTTTTCCACTGCGAATTTCTGCGCTGAGATTATCGATGATCTGTTGCGCCCGCCTCTCCCGCGGCCTCGCTTTGTCGCCAATCATGCCAGTCTTCCCTCTTGCAGAATACGAATCCCTTCGTTACTCATATGATGACGTGGCGGCACGTCATATGTTTTCATGTTAACTCAGGGAGGGGTTGGGATGAAGTACCATCAAGAGTTTTTACAAAAGAGAATTGCGCGTCTGCGGCGAGCAGCGGGCAAAGGGCCGGCCCCTGACGGATTTCTCTCAAGGAAGTGCGGCCAGCAATGACGGAGATTTCACTGCGCGGGCTTGGGCATCGTTTTCTGCAACTGATCGTCAGCCTCTTCATCCTGCTCTGCATCACCTTCATCATAGGCCGTGTGATGCCGACCGATCCGGTCGGAGCAATCGTCGGCGAGCTTGCCGATCCAAAAGCCTATGAGGCCATGAGGGCGCGGCTTGGCCTTGATCTGCCACTTTATCAGCAGTTCTTCATTTACTTGCGTGGTCTGCTGCATGGGGATTTCGGTATCGCGATCCTGACAGGCAATCCAGTGACGCGCGATCTGGCGCAGGCCTTCCCCGCAACCTTCGAACTCGCGACCCTGGCGATCATCATCTCGACGATCATCGGCGTTCCCCTCGGTCTTGCAGCAGCCCTGTTTCGCGATACGTTCATCGACAAGTTCGCGCGTGTCTTTGCGCTGGTTGGACATTCGATACCTGTCTTCTGGTTCGGCATTGTCGGGCTCGTCATTTTTTATGCCAGTCTCAATCTGGTCGGAGGGCCTGGCCGGGTGGACGTGTTCTACGAGGGTCTTGTGGAACCCAGAACCGGCCTGATGCTGGTCGACAGCCTGCTTGCGGGCGAGACGGAAATCTTCTGGAACGCGCTCGGACATATCATCCTGCCGGCCGTAATCCTTGCCTATATGGCCATGGCCTATATCACCCGCATGACGAGGGCCTTCACCCTCGAACAGCTGAGCCAGGACTATGTCATCGCGGCGCGGGCCAAAGGTGTCAGCCCCGCACGCACCATAACCCGCCATGTATTGCCCAATATCGCCGTGCAGCTCATCACCGTTCTGGCAATTTCCTACGGCAATCTGCTGGAAGGCGCCGTGGTGACCGAGATCGTCTTTTCCTGGCCGGGCATCGGCCAATATATGACCAATGCGCTGCTCATCGGCGACATGAATGCAATCCTCGCCGCCACGATCGTCATCGGCTTCATATTCATGTTGCTCAACTTCCTCGCCGATCTGGCCTACACCACGCTTGATCCCCGTACACGGGAGGCCGCACGATGACCGATATCGCGCAAAACAATACCGTCGATCGCCCCGGCGTCCTGTCGCGCCTGTCGACCACAACTGTGCGGACACTTAGGAAACTCGCAGACGAGCCACTTGGGATGTTCGGCTTCGCCATTCTGGCGGTCCTGGTTCTGGTCGCCATTTTCGCTCCGCTCATTGCGCCTTACGATCCTGCCCGCCAGGCGCTCGAAAACGCGCTTCAGCCGCCAAGCTGGGCGCATCTGGCCGGAACCGACGAATTCGGCCGCGATATTTTCAGCCGGCTCGTCTACGGCACCCGCATCACCATCCAGACCGTCCTGTCGGTCTCGGTCATCGTCGGTCCGATCGGCCTTGCGATTGGCGTCATGGCGGGTTTCTTCGGCGGGCGCACCGATGCCATCTTAATGCGCGCTACCGATATCGTCCTCTCCTTCCCCTCGCTCGTGCTCGCACTTGCCTTTGCGGCAGCGATGGGAGCCGGTCTCGGAACAGCGATCATCGCGATCTCGCTGACGGCGTGGCCACCGATTGCGCGTCTCGCCCGCGCGGAAGCACTGGTGGTGCGAAACACCGATTATGTAGCCGCCGCCCGCCTCTACGGTGCCTCGCCACTGCGCATCCTGTTTCTCTATATCGCGCCGATGTGCATTCCCTCGGTCATCGTTCGCCTCACGCTGAACATGGCGGGCATCATCCTGACGGCTGCTTCGCTCGGCTTTCTCGGCCTTGGGGCGCAGCCGCCGCTGCCTGAATGGGGTGCGATGATCTCCAGCGGCCGCAAATTCATGCTCGATTACTGGTGGGTCGCCGTCATGCCCGGCATAGCCATCCTGCTGACGAGCCTTGCCTTCAACATCGCCGGCGATACGCTGCGCGACCTTCTGGATCCGCGTCATGCCCGTTCCTGACAGCACTCCCATACTCTCGGTACGCGACCTCAATGTCCGTTTTGGGCGCAATGCCATTTCCGCCGTTTCCAACGTCAATTTCGACGTCGGCCGCGAAAGGGTCGGTATCGTCGGTGAATCCGGTTCCGGCAAATCCACCACCGGCCGGGCCGCCATGCGCCTCTTGCCAAAGAGCGCGACGGTGACGGCGGAGAGAATGGATTTTCTTGGCGAACCGCTGCTCACAAAAACCGAACGGCAGATGGGCGCGATCCGCGGCAGCGAGATGGCGCTGATCATGCAGGACCCGCGTTATTCGCTGAACCCGGTGCTGCCCATCGGCAAACAGGTGGCGGAAGCCGCCGAACTGCATCTGGCGCTTACCGGCCAGGCGGCAAGGGCTGCTGCGCGCGACATGCTGCTGCGTGTGCGTATCAACGATCCCGACCGCGTCATGGCGCTTTATCCGCACCAGATATCGGGCGGCATGGGGCAGCGGGTGATGATCGCCATGATGCTGCTCGCCAAGCCGAAGCTTGTCATCGCCGACGAACCGACCTCGGCCCTCGATGTCAGCGTGCGCAAGGATGTACTTCTGCTTCTGGATGAGATGGTGCGCGAGAACAATTCGGGCCTGATCCTCATCAGCCACGACATCCGCATGGTGGCGGCCTTCTGCGAACGCGTGCTGGTCATGTATGGCGGGCGCGTGGTGGAAACGCTGACGAAGCTTGAAGATGCGCAGCATCCCTATACGCGCGGCCTGATCGCGGCCATGCCCGATCCCCGCAATCCGGTCAGGCGCCTCAAGGTGTTGGATCGTCAGGCAATCGATGCGGAGGTGATGCGATGATCACGGTAGACAAGCTCGACGTCGTCTACGGCGCCAAGGAAAAACGTAACCACGTCGTACGCGGCGTCAGCCTTACGGTCAATAAAGGCGAAACCCTCGGAATTGTCGGCGAAAGCGGCTGCGGCAAATCGACCTTGCTGCGCTCGCTGGCAGGTCTGGAGGGTGGCTGGACCGGCTCGATAAGCTTTAATGGAAAACCGGTCGGCAAGACCCGCAGCCGCGACGAACTGAAACTGGCCCAGATGGTGTTTCAGGATCCCTACGGCTCACTGCATCCTCGCCACCGCATCGGCCGGGCACTGGCCGAGCCCATCCGCGCCATGGGGCTTGGCGACGGCTGGTCGAAGGTTCCCGCCGCCCTGCAACAGGTTGGCCTGCCTGCGCATTTTGCCGAGCGGTTCCCGCATGAACTTTCCGGCGGTCAGCGCCAGCGCGTGGCAATCGCCCGCGCGCTGATCCTCGAACCACCGATCCTGCTGCTCGACGAGCCGACATCCGCGCTCGACGTTTCCATCCAGGCCGAAATCCTCAACCTTCTTGCCGACCAGCGCGAAGAACGCGATCTGACCTTTGTTCTCGTCAGCCATGATCTGGCTGTCATCGCCCATATGTGCGATCGCGTGCTGGTGATGCAGAACGGCGTTTTTGTGGATGAGCTGACCAAGGCCGACCTTGAAGCAGGCGTTACCCATGCCGCCTATTCAGGCGAGCTGTTCGAAAGCAGCTTTCTTTGAGATGACCGGTCGCGGAGATGGCAACGCCGCGGCCGGACCTGTCTGAACGCGCGCCGGGGCTCAGTTCAGCCGACCGCCGTTCTCGTCCGAAAACAGATGAATGCCGTCCAAAGCCGGGGATATCCTTATCTCCTCGCCGACCGCCTGGCCTATGCGTTCGCGGAAAACGCCGAGCACCCGCGAACCACCCAGTGTCATGGTGACCTGCGTTTCCGATCCCAGCGGTTCGACGAGCAGGATCTCGGCCGGTACGCCGGAGGGATCAAGGGCGAGGTGCTCGGGCCGGATGCCATAAGTCGCCCCTTTTCCCGCAAGAGCGGCGGCAGCGGCCGGCAATGGCAAGACCGCACCGCCGGTTTCAAAACCGGCTTGCGAAATCACGCCGGGCAGAAAATTCATGGAAGGTGAGCCTATGAAGCCGGCAACGAACTGGTTTGCCGGACGGTCATAAAGTTCGAGCGGCGTGCCGACCTGTTCGACACGGCCGCCGTTCAGCACGACGACCCTGTCAGCCATCGTCATCGCCTCCACCTGGTCATGCGTCACATAGATCGTGGTGGTCCTGACTTTCTGATGCAAAGCCTTGATCTCGCCACGCATCACGACGCGCAGTTTGGCATCAAGGTTTGAGAGGGGTTCGTCGAACAGGAACACCTGCGGATTGCGAACGATTGCGCGACCCATTGCAACGCGCTGGCGCTGACCGCCGGAGAGCTGGCGAGGATAACGGTCGAGCAATGCGGTAAGACCAAGGATCTCCGCCGCCCAGTTCACCTTCTCGGCGATTTCCTGTTTGCTTGAGCCGCGATGCTCCAGCGAAAAGCCCATATTGGTTGCGACCGTCATATGCGGATAAAGAGCGTATGACTGGAACACCATGGCGATGTCGCGGTCCTTGGGATCGAGATCGTTGACGATGCGCTCGCCGATCTTGAGTTCACCACCCGTGATCGTTTCGAGACCGGCGACCATCCGCAGCAGGGTCGACTTGCCGCAGCCGGAGGGTCCGACGAGGACGACAAATTCGCCATCTCTGATATCGAGATCGACGCCGTGAATGGTTTTTACCGCGCCATAGCTTTTGCGGATGTCGGACAGGGTTACGTTAGCCATCGATTAAATCCGGTTCTTCAGCCCTTGAGGCCGGTATGGGCGAGGCCTTCGACGAACTGCTTCTGGGCAATCACGAAGACGATGAGCACGGGCAGCGCCGTCAGCGTCGCTGCGGCAAGCTGGATATTCCACATCGGTCCGCCATAGGCGTCGGTATATTGGGTCAGCGCCTGCGGCAGCGTGAACATCTCTGCGCTGGAGAGAAAGACGATGGGCTCAAGGAACAGGTTCCAGGAGTGCAGGAAGGTGAAGATCGCAACCGAGGCCAGCGCTGGTTTTGCCAGCGGCAGCGCGATCTTGCGGAATATCTTGAAGCGCCCGAGACCATCGACACGCGCCGCCTCTTCGAGCTCGGCGGGCAGCGTCACGAAGAACTGCCGCATGACGAAAGTGGCAAAAACACTGGGCGCACCGAAGATCGGCACAAGAATGAGCGGCCAGTGTGTGTTGACCATGCCCGCCTTCAGAAACATCTGAAACAGCGGCACGATCGTGACTTCCGACGGAATGAGCAGGCCAAGCAGCACGACCATGAAAATGAGATTTGCGCCCGGAAACCGGATCCGCGCAAAAGCATAGCCTGCCATGGACGATATGATCATCGTTCCTGCCGTCACCACAGCGGCAATATAGGCGGAGTTCCAGTATTGCCGCACGAAAGGCTGCAACTCGAAGACCTTGGAATAGCTCGTCCAGTCCTGGTTTTGCGGGAAGAATTGCGGCGGGAAGGCGAAGATATCGCTGATCGGCTTGATCGATGACGTCACCATCCACCATGTCGGAAAGACGAACGGGATCAGGAGCACGCACAACAACCCGTAAAGAGCGACCTGCATGCGTGGGGAAAGGTCAGCTTTCATAAAAGACGATCCTCTTGCGCATCTGCCACTGGGCGAAGGTCAGTACGGCGACGATCACAAACAGCAGGATGGACAGCGTCGAGCCGTAGCCAAAGAAATGAAACTGGAAGGCCTGCTGATAGAGGTAATAGACCAGCACCGTGGTCGAGAGACCCGGCCCCCCCTGGGTCAGAACTGCGATCTGCGCAAAAACCTGCAGCGAGCCAACAATCGTAATGATCGAGGTTAACAGGATCGTCGGACTGATCAGCGGCAGGGTAATGCGACGAAACTGCTTGAAGGCGGGCGCGCCGTCGATGCGGGCCGCCTCGTAGAGTTCCTTCGGCACACCCTGAAGTGCCGCCAGAAACAGGATCATGTTAAGCCCGACATTCTTGAAGACCTGCACGACGATGACTGAGATCATCGCGGTCGTTTCCTCGCGCAGCCAGTTGGGGCCTTCGATGCCGACCATCAGCAACATGCCGTTGATGCCGCCATTTTTCTGCAACAGGAACCCCCAGACGATCGTCCAGGCAACCAGCGAGACGACGACCGGCGAGAAGAACAGCGTCCTGAATATCGCGATGCCAGCCAGTTTCTGGTTCAGCAATACGGCCAGAAGCAACGCCAGTGACAGGTTGAACACGACGAGCCCGGCCGAAAAAATCGCCGTCGCGCCAAGGACGTCGCGAAGATTGCTGTCCTCGACCAACATCCGGTAGTTCTGCGCACCCGTATAGGTGAAGGTGTTGGCGAGCACATTCCATTCATGCAGCGAATACCAGAACACCAGCCCGAGCGGGATCAGAACGAAGATGACGATGCCGATCAGCTGCGGGGCGATGAACAGGAATCCCGCAAGGCTGTCGCGCCGCGCGATGGTCCAGAACGCCGGGGCCGGACGATCCTGAGTACGGGCAATATCCTGCGCGACAGCCATGGTTTTCTCCTCAGCGCTTCAAGAGCGGCCCGATCTGGCCGCAGATTTTTTGAAGCGCACCGGCCACATCGGCCTGCGGCCGCCAGACGGCGTCGAGGTTCGAACGCACGATCTGCTGGATCTGGGCAAAACCGGTATGGCCGGGCATGACCTTGCCGGTCGAGATGCCGGAGATGACAACCTTTTCGATCTGCTCCTCGCTGAGAAGCGGGTTCGTCTTTTTCAGCACCTGCGCATTCAGCAAAGACTTGCGCGCTGAAGGGAAGAACTGGCTGAGTTTGGCGGAATTTTCCGGATTGGTCATGTAAGCCACGAATTGCGCCGCGGT
The DNA here is from genome assembly GCF_014138475.1 of Agrobacterium sp. RC10-4-1. Lineage (NCBI taxonomy): Bacteria > Pseudomonadati > Pseudomonadota > Alphaproteobacteria > Hyphomicrobiales > Rhizobiaceae > Agrobacterium > Agrobacterium sp. RC10-4-1. The sequence continues at coordinate 21,675 of NZ_JACJIT010000009.1, read as the reverse complement.
CTCGGCATTCTTGCCTGATTGCATGACGCCGATACCCGCCTGGCCGATCAGCGCATAATCGCCGGCAGGGCCCTTCGGAAGAGGCACGAGGTCCCAGCCAAATGGCTTGTCCTTCGGCAAAAGCGAGGCGCGGCTGATCTGCGTAATCGTCATCGCCGCATTGCCAGCGAAGAAATCGACCGTCTCGCCGGGGCCTGGAATGGCCTTCTTGTCGAAGATGGCGTCGTGGATGAACGAAATGGCATCCGCCATCGGCTTTTCCGCCATGGTGCAGGTGGCGCCGTCAGCACTCCAGGGTGAAGCCCCCCAGCCATTCCAGACGGAGGTGAGGTATTGCCAGCTCTGGTAATTGAAATCGCGGACGACAAGCCCGCCCTTTCCGGTCTTGGCGACAGCCGACGCGGTTGCGATGGCGTTGTCCCACGTCCATTCGCCGGCAGCGATCATGTCGGCAGGGGTCTTGGCACCGGCAGCCTTGATAAGATCGTTATTGACGAAGACGGCGAAGGGCGAGGTCGAAAACGGATAGGCGTAAAGCGTACCGTCCTGCGACCAGCGTTCCGTGGCGCCGGCACCCACCTCCTCAAGATTATATCCCGGCGCAGCCTTCAGTGTGTCCGTCAGCGGGTAGAGCGCCCCGGACTTGACGAAATCATAAGCCGACGTCTCGAAAATCCAGGCCATGTCAGGTGCGTTGCCGCCCGCGATCTGTGTGGTGAGTGCAGTCGTGTAGGTATCGAAAGGCAGGGACTCATAAGTCACGCTGACATTTGGATGATCCTTCTTGAAACCGGCTGCGATCTCGTTGAAGAGCTTGAGATGCGCCTCGTTGGCGCTCCAGATCGTCATGCGCAGATTAACCGCATCCTGCGCAATCGCTCCGCCCGCAAACGCAAGCGAGCCAATCAGGGCAAGCGCACAGGCCGTGGATTTCAGTTTAAAATGATTGTTCATTCCCGGTCCTCCTCCAAAGATGGGTTCGATGAGACGGCAAACCGCCGTCCTAATAGGCCGCGATATCAGGCCAGCGTATTTCGATGCCCTGACGGGTCAGCTGCGTCTGGAAGGCTTCCAGGCGGTCATCGTCTTCCTGCACCTGATGTGGCGTGAGGCCATTTTCCAGGCAGTGCGCCGCAAGCATCCCGGCCACTTCGCCGATGTTCCATTCGACCGGATGCAGGCGGTAGCAACCATTGGTAATATGCGTCGTGCCGATGTTCTTGCCGGCCGGGATCAGGTTTCTCACCCGCTGCGGGATCAGCGCACCGAGCGGTATTTCAAACGGGCAGGATGGCACGTCGATATAGTTGTCGCCGCCGGTGGATGGATGCAGGTCGATGCGGTACATGCCGATACCGATGCTGTCGCGATAGCGGACCGCGCCTCTTTCGCCGCGAACCGTATAGGAAAGATCCTGCTCGACGATGCGCGTCACCGGCTTGATACGGCGGCTTTCGCGAATGTAGGGTGCCATGGCAAGCCCATGTTCGGTGCCGGTGATATCGCCACGCAGCCGAAGCCCGCGAAACCCCTGCCCGCCATCAAGGCGCGGCGCTTCCGTCTGCAGCCAGTAAAAGACCGAATAAGAAAGATCTGCCGCCGCCTTCAGGTGGCGCGCCTTTTTTTCCTCGGTCACATCGATGATCGTGCCATCCATGTAATCGATCATCGGCCAATTCACGAGGCAGATATCCGATTGGTAGAAGCCGGGCGCAAAGTTTTTCCGTGCCGCGATGCGCCGGAAGATCCAGAGATTCTCATCACCGCCGCCCTTGCGCTGATCGGCATCGACCAGCAGCGGATTATCATCGGGATTTGGCGTGAAGGAGCGGGTGGTATGCTCCAGCGTGCGCGGATGGGGCGCGGTGAAGCCGAGGAGCGGCCCGCCCCAGAAATGCGGCTGATAAGAGCGCCAATAGTCGTAGTTCTCAGGCTTGTCGATCGTCTGGTCGCCATCGACATGGTCAATGGCAAAGCAGATTGAGACAGCCTGCACATTGTCCGGTTGAGCGTGCTCAGGCGCGCTCGGTTCTCCCGTGTCAGACTGCGCCTCAAAACCCTTGGCATATTCCGTGCCGGTCATCGGCAGCAGATCGCCAAGTTCGGTGGCGTCGAGTACGTAATCGGCGGATATGACGATTTCAGCGCCGCTATCGCGATGGCGGAGGGTCACGGAGCGAACCAAGTCCCCGTCCACATCGGCCCCGACGGGACGCCAGGGCTTGAGTATCGTCAGGCGACCTGCGCCAATATAGGGCATCAGCATGCTTTCCATGACCGCGAGGCTGACACGCGGCTCGGCGCAGATGCGGCTCACCCATCCGCCGCCCGGATTAAGGTCGCCCCACGCGCGCGCGCCTTCCGTCAGCGGATAATGGTCTCGATAATATTGCCGCACACCGTTGCGCAGCGCCCGGTAGGACCGGGTGATGCCGAACTGTTCAACCCATGTATGCTCGTCCGAGGGAACGGCCTGACTGGTCAATTGGCCGCCGATCCAGTCGTATTCTTCGGTCATGATCACGCGTTTGCCCGCTCGTGCGGCAGCCAGTGCCGCCGCTACGCCGCCAAGGCCGCCACCGACCACGAGAATATCTGCTTTCATGTCTTTCACGACGTCACATCCGTTTTGTTGACTGAGGACTTGTTTGCCGAGCCGGCCGGGGCCGGCCCCAACGTCTCTCCCTTGACGGGTTCACATTTGAGAAGGATCTGCCCACCGGCGCTGCCGGTCTCGATGCGGTTGACCAGCATGGCGGTTGCCTGCCGCCCCATCTCCTCGCGCGGAATTTCATAGGAGGTGAAGCGCACGGGACTGCGAGCGGCCCTGATATGACTGCCAAGCACGATCATCGAAAATGCGTCCGGCACGACAAGCCCCCTCGCCCGCGCCAGCGCCTCGACGCGCACGGCATCGGCCAATTCTATGAAGAACGCGACTGTGGCCCCGCTCTCAATGATGGCATCAAGTATTTTCTCGGCCGGGCGGTTGACCGCCTTGATATGCAGGGCAATCGTGGCCGCATCTGCGAGCGCCGCGCTGAAACCTTGCCAGCGATCGGCAATCGATTCTGCCGGACCCTGAGGGCCGATATAGGCGAGCCTGGTGTGTCCCAGCGCGATGGCGTCTTCGACAAGCTGACGCGTTCCCGCGGCGTAGTCACCGCCGACATAGGGAACCGGCCCACCGGCATCTTCACGCCGGCCGATCGCGACGAAGGGATAGTCTTCCGAAACCAGCCGGGCGAGTTCCTTGCGATCGAACTCGCGGCCGAGAACCAGACAGCCGTCCGCAATCCGAAGCCTGTTGCCTTCCGAGAAAATCTTTCGGTTATCGCCGACACCGGCGCTCGTCAGCAGCAGAAGATCATAAGCCTGCTGCTGCGCCTCTTCTTCGATACCCAGCAGGAAGGGCGTGAAGAAGTCAGCCTGAGCACTGGGGAACGCTGGCTCATAGGTGAAAACGCCGAGGATCCGGTTCAGCCCCTTGGCCATGCGCCGCGCAATCGGATCGGCAACATAACCGGTCTGGCGAATGACGGCCTGCACCCTTTCCCGGGTTTCGTCCGGGATGCGCGCGACCGCTGCCGGCGCGCCGTTCACAACAAGAGACACCGTTGCCTGGCTGACGCCGGCAAGCTTGGCGATATCGTTCTGCGTGAGACGTCTGTGACTGGACACGCCATGCCCTCCTCCGGCATTCGCTCCGTGCTAATACGTATTAGCAGCTAATGCGTATTAGCACCATCTCCGCGTACGGAGTCAAGCGATAAAGTGCGTTCGCTGAAGGGGTCGCAGATTATCGCAAGCCTGCGCTGCAATGGCTGGCATTGAATTGAAGTCTAAGCCTCTGAGGATGACTTAGATGAGAAGTCTCGTGTCGCGGCTAGAGTAACTTGAGAACGACAGGACAGGCGGGGCTCGCCTTATCCCAGTCCGGACCGGCGCAGGCCATACAAGAGCTAAGGGGTCCAAGATGCTGGAAGTGAAAGGAATCATCGAAACGCCGACAGCACTAAGTCCTCCAGCTCGCTCACTGCTTCTTGGCTGCGTACCGTTTCATCGAATCTGTGACGTAAATATAAGCCAGTGCGTGTCCGCTACAAAAGTCGATCATAACCTATTTCCCGCAGTGATTTCGGAAATCCCTCATCAACCTGTTCCCAAAGGCGAGTTCGCCGGCACTCATTGATATGAAACGCTTCGGATGCGATAACGACATCGTCTTTGATGTAGGCGCAGAATGCACTCCACTCCCAACCCATGGGGATACCGTAGAAGTAATCGGTAACGGTTTGAGGCGGCCCGCATTTTACGTATCGCAAATCTTCGTCCGTTAATTTCTTTGTGGTGATTAGCCTATTCAGATACGCGCGCTTTGCAGCATCAAAAACCTGCGTCTCATCGATGCGGCTTATGCAGCCATAGACCATTACCGCCCCAGTCGACATCACAGCGGCCACATATACTGCGAAGGCAACAACGATGTTCCGAATCCATCTGGCGATTAATGCCACTGTCGATTTCCTTATGTCGCTGAAGCTGGGATTTTTGGCGACGTAGAATGTGCCACACATTTCCTAACTCGGAGCCTGCCGCAACTCAATCGGAGCTAGATTTTCTCATTGCTTTACACGCCGAATATGCCAATCTCGTGCAAACAGTAGGGGTGCTGGGTGAAATGGGCGTGCTCAAGGCAATAGCCAAGATCTATCTAGGCTACACAATGTCAGCAGTGGTGGCGGGTGTCCTGAGCGTCGTTGGGTTGGGCTTTTTCTCTAGTGAGGCCGGGGCGAGCTTCGGAGAGCTCGTGTACGTGATGTTGATGACTGCAGCTATAATTCTTTTCTTTGCATTGCCCGTAGCGGTACCGAGCGTGGTTCTCTTGATGGCGCTGAGAGCAAAAAGCTATCTGGTGTATGCGGCCGTTGGTGGGGTATGCCCGGTCCTCACCATGGCACTGTACAGCGGAAGTCTGCCGGCCTCCGCAATCTTCTCGTTTGTCGCACTTGCCGTATTCTCTATCGGGGCGATTTCAGCCTATCCTCTGTGGGCGATTTGCACCGATCGCTGGCGGATATTATAACCCTCTAACGCGGAGGGTTTAGTTGCGCAGCCCTTAGAGGCTGCAGGAGTAACGGACTGGAGGGAAGACCATCCATTTACCCGCAGCGCCCCTCGGTTCCGAAAGAGTCAGTCTCCTAGTTCCTTCCGGACACAGACCTCGAAATCGGCGGTATCAATCGAAAGTCGGCACTTCTCTCTAATCTGAAATGCTTTTAGTTGCGCTTCATCTATTGGCTTGCCTGAAAGGGCTTGATGGTAGAGGGGGTTCGCAGCAACGAAGAACGCCAGAGAAAAATGAAAGCCGAAAAGCCTCACAAAAGATTCGAGGAGGCATTCTCGTGTATCACCGCCCATGCTTGGGTCGATCAAAATTGATCCTTCACGAAAAATACCGTCAGAATCATTTTCACTTATCGCGCCGACATAACAGTAGTCTTTACGACTATCTACAACGTTGAAGCTAGATCCGAAACCTGTGATCTTGCCGGATTCTGCATCTTTTAAAACGTTTTTGCCAATGAGTATCGCAATATTTTTATCGTTTTCTTGCTGCGTGAAAGAGAGGAATTCTGCATAAAATTTGTACCACTCAGATATATATTCGAATAGTGGCTCACTGCCAGTTCCCGCTCTTATGTTGATAGAAGTTGGGGATCTATAGTCAAAAGAACCTTTTTTCGCCGCACGCAGAACGTACGACTCGAGGACTGCGTTGATTGAGGCATCCTTGCTGGAGTCAGATGCATATGTGGGCGTGCTTATGAGGCAGCACCAAATTACGCTGATAAACCAGAAATAGAATATCTTTACCCCACCCGAGAGGCCGCAAAAGCATAACCGCTTCCACAAATGCATGCGCGCCTCCGATGAATTTGTTTCTGCACCTGTCTCTACCCGCCGAAGCCTCCCATTTACGACAGCCCGGATGCTCGCACCAGTGGTTCTCGTGAATGCCGTGGCCGGCTTTATTGGTCTGGTCGCTCATGCTCACTCGGCATCTTGGCTATGGCGACTCTTGGAATGTCCTTCAAGCATCCTTCGAGACGAAAGATTCCAGAGATGGCAGTTGGTGTCTATAGTGAGATGGGAATTCCAGATGACTGTAGAGCAAGAAGCGCAATCCGTTCCAAAGCGGAAACGCAGGATCTGGCCATGGCTGCTGATCAGCGCACTGGTCTTGCTCATCGTCGCTGGTATCTACGCGTATCTGGAAATCATTGCGATGATCGAGGTTCTGGGTCGGCTCTGGGATGACCTGGTGCAGTTGTTCTGGCTGATCGTACCGGGTGAGCAACCCAATTACACCCAAACCGGGGTAACGCGCCGCCCTTTCACCGACGGTTTCATTTTACTCGTGCGAACCCCTGATCTACGAAATTGATGCTCCCGACAGAAGTATTTTCCCCAATGGTTCTGAGCGCATTGAGAAACGACGATTTGCCATCTCTAAGCCGTAAGTCTGACAGGTGAGCGTAATTCATGACGACAAGCTCGACTTCTCCCGGGTAGCCTGATCCCCACCTTCGATCGCATCCCAAAAGCGTCGAGATTTCTGCCGAAATCGGCGGAATCGCGAGGCTCTACGACGTCGACATAGCGCTGCCAAAACTCCTCAGTTGAACTTATGTTAGAACAATCAATGTGGATCAGTCGCAAATTCCCAATTTCATTCACTGCTTCTTAACCTAGTCCCGTTTTATTTCGGCATCGCTGCCATTTATGATCCTCAATGTCCCATCGGCGGCCTTAATGGCTTCCTCGGCCGCTGCGTTCGCCCTAGCTTCAGCCTCGGCTTGCCGGCGTCCGTGGCGGGTAATCACCTTGCGCTCGCTCCCCGATGGTAAACCACTGATCTACCGTCAGTAGGCCAATAAAAATCACGATGGCGACAACCGCAAAAAGGCTGCAGATGAGGCGTGCTATGCTCATCATTGACCGCAGCCCCTCACAGAGCTTCTAGCGTTTTTTTACGCCCAGTTGTCGAGCCTGAACCTCTTCCCAGAACTTGTTAAACTTACCCATGTGGCGCTGGTAACAAGCCTCATAGAGAGGTGTGCCTTTCTTGTCGCGACAGGCTCGTTCGGAACTCTGTTCGAACGATTTTCGCAGTTGCCATTCCATCGGTGTTTCCGTTTGGCAGGCCGTCAGTGCAAACGCTGAAATAGCGAGAAATAAGTATTTCATGAAATTCCTCTGTGGCGCTTGCTATTATTTTCCGCATGACGGTTGTCAGTAATATTCGATCCGCGTCTCATTCAGTACGACGCGCACCACCCGATACACGTATACGAAGCCTGCAAGACCGAGCGTTATGATGATCAGTACGGCCCAGATAATTACGTGACCAATGGAATGGCCGATACTGAACGTGCAGTTCAGGCGCCCGATCGTTTTGCCGGACGCGTCAAGAATTTCCGTTTTGTTGAGCACGGCTTTATTAAGGTAATATGGGAACACCACAAGCGCCACGCCGAGCGTGAAGACGGTGAGAACGAACCATAGAACGACTGTACCGATCGCTTCGGTCGTGCTGAAGGAGCAATTTAACCGAGCGCTGCGCATCTGCGTGATTGACGTTATGTCGTTCATCTGGAAGCTCCCTTCGCTCCGGCGGCTTTTGCTACAGTTGGAGTATTGCAGCCCTTTGCCTTCATGTTCGCCTCGACCGCGTGGACCTTGCCTTTGGCAACAGCGACCTGGCCTTCCTTGTCGCCACCAAACGTGCTCGACATTGGTACGCCGACGAGGAAGACGCCGACGGCATCGCCAGTCGCGGCGTCATGCTGCTGCTTAGAAATCGCAGTGAGCGACGACTGCTCATTCAAATATTCCCGGGCGAGCGCTGGGCAGTCGAGATTACTGTAAGCTGCCATCGGCACGTACACCGGGACGATTGCATCTGGCCTCTTTGCGCACGAAGAAACGGCCAGCCCGCAGGCCAGCAAAGGTAAAATATATCTCATGTAGTCCCCAAAATCCCCTGACGACGCAATACATCGCCGGGGTGAAGCTTCACTACAACCCGAAATGAGAGTCAATAACTCCCGGCAACTTGTAATGAATATTTGTGCGTTTGACTGGGACAGGCCGAAAAGCTCGCGCATTGGAGAAAAGCCCACGACGGTAGGGTTCACGCCGTACCGCCTTTACAGCGCTGCAAGCAGGAATGGACGAGAAGGAATGTTTCATCAGTGGGCCTAATACCTCGTGCGAGGCGGCCACCTCGAAGCTCCTTCGGATGAGTAGCGCGAAGACCAGTTATTGCTACCTGTCTGTCTCGCCGTGAACGCCGCACATCAATGCGTAAAAGGTGGACAGAAAGATGGATTGAAAATTATCCACGCGATCCAGCCAATTGGATTATTTATGCTTTTCATAAATAGTGGTGCGATGGCAAAACGCGGCAGAAACGGCAATGTCAGCTGTAAAAAACAGCGGTCGGCCCGGATTTACGGATTAGCGGATGCTTTTTCGCCCGCGAGCTTCTGCTCAAGCAACCAAGTCCACATCTCCTCGTCGTTCAGCACCTTTCCCTCGACCGCCTGATGGTCCGTGTCCTCAAACACGGTAAGCCGGACATTGCGTTTCAGCTCCTTAAGACGTTGCACGAGAACCACTGTATCGGACAGCGGGATCACCTCGTCATTTGCACCATGAAAGGCCCAGAAAGCCGCCTTCTCGTTCGTTCGATTGAGGTAGTGCCGAATGCCGCCGCCGGCAATCGGAACCACTGCGGCGAAAGTTTGAGGAAACTGCTCTGCCATGGACCATGCGCCGAACCCTCCCCGGCTATAGCCGATCAGATAGATCCGTTCCCGGTCGACCCGATGGTTGGCCACCACCGCCTCAAGAACGCTTGCGACACGCTCGATTGGATAAAGTAGTTCCTCGCTCGGATTTTGGGGTGAAAACACCAGGAAGGGAAACTCACGTCCCTCCTCAATCACTTTCGGCAAGCCGCTCGACCGTAGCTTTTCGACGTCGCTGCCGCCCTGATCGCCGCCATGCAGCCAGACGACAAGAGGATAGGTCTTGTTCGAGCCGGAGTAATCCTTGGGCGTATAAAGCAGGTAGTTGATGTCAGAAGCGATGGTGACATCGGATTTCATCGCTTTCTGCTCGGCCTGTGCAAATGTCGAGGCAGCGATTGCGGCAAGAGCGATCAGGTAGAATTTAAGTCGTCTCATGATTTTTTCCTCCCAGTGTATAAGCCTCTTCCGGGGTAATGACCGTTAAACCCGATAGGGTTCAACGCTCTCGGAAAAAGCAGAAAAAGCGCCTCGGAATACATGAAATATCCCTTTATTTCAAACCAATGAGACAACTGCCTCATCCGATTTCCGGCGAATGCGATGACAGCATATCCGCTTTCGCTCCTGAGGCAACATTCGCAGAAGAGACTTCGGAAACCGAACTATCAGGTAACGGCGCCAACCGGACTTGTGCAGCAAGGCCTTTACGTTCAGCATTTGTTCTGGCTTGCTGTTTGAGTCTTTGCTAATCATTGCGGTACGAACGCGAAACGGCGGCGCAGGCTCAGTCGCCCGCCGTTTTCGGGCAGGCAACTTCGCCTAGGGCAAATATCGAGGATTAGTGCAGGATGGCGGTTGCCTATCTGGAAAAACTGAACGAGCAACAACGCAAGGCCGTGGAACATGGGGTTGGACTGGTGGATGGACATGTCGCCGGTCCGCTTCTGATCATCGCCGGCGCCGGCTCGGGAAAGACCAATACGCTGGCTCACCGTGTTGCGCATCTGATCGTGAATGGCGCCGATCCCCGCCGCATCCTGCTGATGACGTTCTCACGGCGCGCAGCTTCCGAGATGGCGCGCCGTGTCGAACGGATATGCAAGCAGGTCCTCGGGGCAAATTCGGCAATCATGACAGATGCATTGGCGTGGTCCGGCACGTTTCACGGCATTGGTGCACGGCTGTTGCGCATCTATGCCGAGCAGATCGGCCTCAACATCGATTTCACCATCCACGACCGCGAAGACAGCGCCGACCTGATGAATCTTGCCCGGCACGAGCTGGGTTTTTCCAAAACGGAAAGCCGCTTTCCGACAAAGGGCACCTGTCTTGCGATCTATTCGCGTGTCGTGAATTCCCAGACACCACTCAAGGACATCTTGCGCCAGCATTATCCCTGGGTTGCCAACTGGGAAAACGAACTCAGGGAATTGTTCGCGGCCTATGTCGAGGCCAAACAGGTCCAGAACGTGCTCGATTACGACGATCTTCTGCTCTACTGGGCCCAGATGGTCAGCGACCCCGTTCTGGCTGACGATATAGGCAACCGCTTCGACCATGTGATGGTCGATGAATATCAAGATACCAACCGGTTGCAGGCATCGGTGCTGATGGCGCTGAAGCCCGGTGGCCGCGGCTTGACCGTGGTGGGTGACGATGCGCAGTCGATTTATTCTTTCCGTGCGGCGACGGTGCGAAACATCCTCGATTTTCCGGCTTCCTTCAGCCCGGCGGCCGATATCATCACGCTGGACCGCAACTATCGCTCGACGCAGCCGATCCTTGCCGCCGCCAACGGCGTCATCGATCTCGCGCGCGAGCGCTTCACCAAAAACCTCTGGACCGAACGGGTATCGCTTGAGCGCCCAAAGCTCGTAACGGTAAAGGATGAAACCGAGCAGGCGAATTTCATCATCGACCAGATCCTCGCCAATCGCGAGAGCGGCATGACGCTGAAACAGCAGGCCGTGCTGTTTCGAACCTCCAGCCATAGTGGCCCGCTCGAGGTGGAACTGACCCGCCGCAACATCCCCTTCGTCAAATTCGGCGGCCTGAAATTCCTGGACAGCGCCCATGCGAAGGACATGCTGGCCGTGCTGCGTTTCGCACAGAACCCGCGCGACCGCGTCGCCGGTTTCCGGCTGCTGCAGATGCTGCCAGGCATCGGACCGAAGAAGGCTGGCAATATTCTCGATGCGATTGCGACAGACCCAGAGCCGCTGCTTGCCCTCGCCGAAATTCCGTCGCCGCCGAAGACCGGCGATGACTGGGCAGCCTTTACACAAATGCTTGTGAGCCTGCGGCAGGCGCCGAATGACTGGCCGGGCCAGATCGGGCAGGCTCGGATGTGGTATGAGCCGCATCTGGAACGCCTGCATGAGGATGCGGACACCCGCAAGGCCGATCTGCTGCAGCTAGAGCAGATCGCCGGCGGCTACCCTTCACGCGAACGCTTCCTGACTGAACTGACGCTCGACCCGCCCGACGCCACCAGCGATCAGGCCGGCGTGCCGTTGCTCGACGAGGATTATCTCAGCCTCTCGACCATCCATTCGGCAAAAGGCCAGGAGTGGCGCTCCGTCTTCATCCTCAATGTGGTCGACGGCTGCATACCCTCCGACCTCGGCGTCGGCACCACCCAGGAACTGGAGGAGGAACGCCGGCTGCTTTATGTCGCCATGACGCGCGCCAAGGACAGCCTGTCGCTGATCACGCCGCAACGTTTCTTCACTGGTGGGCAGAGTTCTCAGGGCGACCGGCATGTCTACGCCGCCAGAACCCGTTTCATACCGGCGACCTTGCTTCAGTTTTTTGAGACACTGACCTGGCCCCTGGTTTCAGCCGCCGCTTCCGAGCGCAGCGCTCAGCAGATCCGAATTGATGTGGGTGCGCGAATGCGGGCGATGTGGAAATGAGCGCAATCGGACATGCGAGACTGAAGCCGCTCAACCAAGCCGGACCAGATCTTGATCGAGATTGTAGTTCGCGCCTGACGTGTAGCGTAATGGCCGAATACTCCCCGAAGCTCTACCAATATCATTGCAAAAAAACACCAGTGGGTCGCGAAGCCTCCAGATGCCGGTTCGGCGCGCGAGCCATTGCACTTGTGCGGGATCAATAAAGCGTTATTGACTGTCTCTTACGATCAAGCCATATCACCGTCGAGAGAGACCAGACAGGACCGCGAAATGCAACTAGAAGCATTCCCTATATCGGGCGTGAAAAAGATAACCCCAGCCCGCTTCGGCGATAGCAGAGGTTACTTCAGCGAGGTTTTCAAGCGGGAGTGGTTTCGCGAGAACGTCGCGGACGTTGAGTTCGTGCAGGATAACGAATCTCTGTCTGCCCAGGCAGGAACCGTGCGTGGGCTTCATTTTCAAACGGAACCCTTCGCACAGGGCAAGCTCGTTCGTTGCATCCGAGGGCGGCTGCTCGACGTCGCGGTCGATATTCGGACGGGGTCACCGACTTTTGGACAATGGATCGGCGCTGAGCTATCGCCAGAGAATGGCGACCAACTCTGGGTGCCAGCGGGATTTGCGCATGGTTTCATGACGCTCGTTGACGACACTGTCATCTCATACAAAGTGACGGCTCCCTACAGTGCCGCCAATGACCGCGGTGTAAAATGGGACGACTCCGCCATCGGCATAAATTGGCCTGAACTGGACGGCATCGTCCTTTCAGATAAAGACGCAAAGCAACCGCTTCTGTCCGATCTGCCTGAATATTTCACTTACGAAAAAACTGGAAACTGATGATGCGCGTTCTAGTTACCGGCGGTGCCGGCTTTATCGGCTCCGCCCTTGTACGCTACTTGGTGAGCGAGATTGGCGCCGATGTTCTCACCGTTGACAAGCTCACATATGCGGGAAACCTTGCGTCACTGAAGCCGATCGAGAATGCGCCCAATCACGGCTTCCTTCAGGCCGACATCTGTGACCGGATAGCGATAAACGACGCGTTTGCGACGTTCCAGCCGGATTATGTGATGCATCTGGCAGCCGAGAGCCACGTCGATCGCTCCATCACTGGAGCCGCTGATTTTATTCAGACCAACATCAACGGCACCTTTTCGATGCTGGAGGCGGCGCGGCAATATTGGAGTGGTCTTGAGGGCGACGCCAAGGCGAATTTCCGGATGCTGCACGTGTCGACAGACGAGGTGTACGGCTCACTCGGTCACCACGGTCTTTTCGAAGAAACAACGCCTTACGACCCTTCATCGCCCTACTCTGCTTCAAAAGCTGCAAGCGACCATCTGGCCACCGCCTGGCAGCGGACGTATGGCCTTCCGGTTGTCATTTCCAACTGCTCCAACAATTACGGCCCGTTCCATTTCCCGGAAAAGCTCATTCCGCTGATCATTCTGAACGCGCTGGAGGGCAAGCCGCTGCCGGTCTACGGCAACGGCGCGAACATTCGCGACTGGCTTTACGTGGAGGACCACGCCCGCGCACTCTGGCTCATCGTTCAAAAGGGCCTTGTCGGGGAGAAGTACAATGTTGGCGGCAGAAACGAGCAGAAGAATATCGACGTCGTGAACTGCATCTGCTCCATTCTGGATGAGCTCCGCCCGCAATCGAAGCCTTATGCGCAGCTTATCAAATACGTCACCGACCGTCCCGGTCACGATGCTCGTTACGCTATCGATGCGACCAAGCTCGAAACAGAACTCGGCTGGAAAGCGCAGGAAAATTTTGCGACCGGCATTCGCAAGACCGTACAATGGTATCTCGACAATGCCTGGTGGTGGCAGCCCCTGCGCGAAGAAGTGTACTCTGGAGAGCGCCTCGGCGTTCTGACGAAAGGCTGATTGCATGCGGCTTGCGGTGACCGGAAAAAATGGGCAGGTCGTGAGCGCCCTACAGGCGTTGGCAAATGACGAACTGGAGATCGTCTCTCTGGGGCGACCGGAACTCGACCTTGCGCAGCCTGAGACTGTCTTGAAGGCCCTACGAGATGCAAAACCCGATGTGGTGGTATCGGCAGCGGCCTATACCACCGTCGACAAGGCGGAAAGCGAGCCGGAGGTTGCTTTTGCCGTCAACCGGGATGGCGCAAAGGCGGTCGCGCAGGCGGCAAAAGAACTTGGTGTTCCCATTATTCACCTTTCCACAGATTATGTTTTTGACGGCACCAAGGCCACGGCTTACGTAGAAAGTGATCCGACAGGCCCCTCCTCCGTCTACGGTCACTCCAAGCTCGAAGGCGAAAACGCTGTTGCCGAGGGTAACTCTGATCATGCCATCCTGCGCACAGCGTGGGTTTATTCGGAATACGGCAACAACTTCGTGAAAACTATGCTTAGGCTCGGTGAAACGCGCGATGAGATCAACGTCGTTGCAGACCAATTAGGGTGCCCGAGCTCGGCAAACGATATCGCAACCGCAATCGTCGAGATTGGAAAAAAGCTCTCCACTGACACTTCCGCTCGTCTTCGCGGCGTGTTTCACTTGTCCGGAACGGGCGAAACGAACTGGGCGGATTTCGCCAAACAGATATTCGCATTTTCTGCGGAGAATGGTGGCAAGTCGGTTGTCGTCAATGACATCACGACGGCGCAATATCCAACCCCCGCCCGGCGCCCGGCAAACTCGCGGCTTAACTGCAGCAAGCTTGAGGAGATTTACGGCATAAGGCTGCCGAACTGGCAGTCATCAACGCGCGCGGTGGTCACCGCCCTTGCGCGAAGCAAAAAGGAAACGCCATGAAGGGCATCATTCTGGCCGGCGGCAGCGGTACGCGCCTGCACCCCATGACATTGGCAGTCTCTAAGCAGATCTTGCCAGTCTACGATAAGCCGATGATCTACTATCCGCTGACGACGCTGATGCTCGCAGGCATCCGCGAAATCCTGATCATCTCGACGCCCCACGACATGCCGCTATTCCGAAATCTTTTGGGTGATGGTTCGAAATGGGGCCTTTCGATCGGATACGCCGTTCAGCCAAGCCCGGACGGGCTCGCGCAGGCATATATGATCGGTGCGGATTTCGTGGCCGGTTCGCCATCCTGCCTTATCCTTGGTGACAACATCTATTACGGCCACGGCCTGCCCGACTTGCTTGACAGTGGGACGAGCGTGATCGACGGCGCGACAGTGTTTGCCTATCACGTGAATGACCCCGAACGATATGGCGTGGTCGACTTCGACAGCGAAATGCGTGCGCTTTCCATCGAAGAAAAGCCGCTCAAACCGAAATCAAACTGGGCAGTTACCGGTCTCTATTTCTACGACGCAGACGTCGTCGACATCGCAGCCAATCTCAAACCGTCGCCGCGTGGCGAATACGAGATTACGGATGTTAATCGTGTGTATCTCGAACGCGGTAAACTAAAGGTATCGATCATGGGCCGCGGCTATGCTTGGCTCGATACGGGCACCCCTGACAGTCTTCTCGAAGCTGGCGAGTTCGTCCGCACGCTTGAAAAGCGACAAGGGTTCAAGATCGCTTGCCCGGAAGAGATTGCGCTCACTAAAGGTTTCATTACACAGGAGGAATTTGCGCTACTCGCAGAAAATGCGGGTAAAGGCGATTATGGCGTTTACTTGAGAAGGCTCGCGGCATCGTAAGGATGCTTCGTCGTTCGGTCTCTGCAATGAGCCGCCATTTGCCTTCGATAGACAGACCTCAACAGCAGATGCTATTGGTGTGAAATGACAGCGTTGCCACTCTCCGCCGTTACAGTGGTTTCGGTTTGTTATAAAAGCGATAGGCTTATCCGGGATTTGGTTACAGCAATCCCGGAGCAAACTCCGATCGTGTTGGTCGATAATGGGCGCACCAATACTTTTGCCGATCTCCCTGCCGACAGGAACGTGAAAATTGTAAGACTCGATAACAATCTCGGATTCGGCAGGGGGTGTAATGCTGGAGCTGACGCTGCGGAAACTCCCTGGATTTTGTTTTTAAACCCCGACGCCTCGCCCTATCCGGGCGCAATTGAAGCTCTCCTTGAGGCGGCTACTCAGTATCCCTCAGCCGTTGCTTTCAATCCAAGGATCTGCAACGAAGACGGAAGCCCATATTTCAAGCGACGATCATGGCTTTTGCCTCGCCAACTCTACATGAAAAAAGGATGGCCAAGCGAAGACGCTGTCGTCCCGATTCTTAGCGGTGCAGCGCTTTTCGTGTCGAAGAAAAGTTTTGATTTTGTCGGCGGCTTCGACCCCAACATCTTCATGTACCATGAAGACGATGACTTATCTCTTCGCTTAGGGGCTCTTGGCGAACTGAGATTTGTGCGAGACTCTAGGATAGCTCACTCTGCTGGTCACTCATCCGGGCGATCTCCAGAGATTGCCAGGTTCAAGGCATATCACATGGCTCGGTCGAGGGTTTATGCGGGGCAAAAGCATCATAGACCGTTTCCTAAAACTTCAACCTTGTTGCAGGCCTGCCTTCTCCTTCTTTCACCGTACGTGTTATTTTCGGCTCGTCGCAGGGCGAAAGCTATTGGATTTCTTCAGGGCGCTCTTGCGAACATCTGGTCCGACTTCTTAGACGCAGGAACGCTCGGGTCTCGGAAAAAACCTTAAATGGAACGGTCGGGTATTCGTTGACACAACAGCAACATTTCCGATGAGTCGCGGATACCGATAAGATCAAGCGCTCGACTTGCAAACCGTAATGCGGTATCGCGATCCAAATTCGAAGCATGTCGCCGGAAACTTTGCAGAGTTAGGAACAAGATTTGGCCGCACGCCGTGAAGACGAAAGCACACAGATGGAAAATCTCCTCGCGGATATCGATTTCATATCCGGAGAAGTGGATTCGCTTCAACGTGCAAATTGGTCAAGCAAAGTGTCGCTGGTACGACTGCTCAAGAACCTGCTTTACTCACGTATGCTCTACAGAATGTCGAAAATCGAGCGGTTCAGCCCGCGTCGACGCGCGCGTTTTTTCAGATCGGCAGAGAAACGTGATCCAATGTTGCTGGTGCAAAAAGTCGACCAATTTTGCATGAAATATTATCGGCGCGTCAATCAAAATGAGGCGCTAGCAAAACGTAGTGCGGAGTTAGGCAATAGTAATGGGCTAACGGTTACCGCTATTGTTCCAAACTACAATCACGCGAAATACCTCCCTCAGCGCATTGAAAGTATTCTCAACCAGACCTATCCACTTATTGACATCATAATTCTGGACGACTGTTCGAGCGACAACAGTCGCGAGGTCATAGAGGCCTACGTTCACAAGTATCCTGGACGGGTAAAGTCGATATTCGCGACGAAGAATTCAGGCAACGTGTTTCGACAGTGGCAGAATGGTCATTCGCATGCCACAGGGGATATCGTGTGGATTTGCGAGAGCGATGATTTCTGCGAACCAACCTTCGTGGAACGTGCAATTCGAGCCTTCAGAGACCCGAGCGTGATGCTTTCGTTCGGAAGCGTGCAATACGCTAATACCGCTGGCGAATTTGTGGAGGGATTGGATGACTACCGCGAAGAGTGCGAGCCGGGCATATGGGATCGCGCAATTGTCCGACCTGCGTCAGAATGGTTTTGCAACGGCTTTGGAGTCAAGAATGCCATTCCTAATGTTGGCGGCTCACTATGGCGTCGTTTCCCTATTTCGGATACAGTTTGGGTTGAGGCCTCTAAATTTAAGATTATGGGCGATTGGTTCCTGTACTCCATAATTGCGGGAGGAGGCCAAATCGCCTACGAACCGACCGCCATAAGTTATTTTCGAATTCATTCAAACAATACATCGGGTAAAAAAGCTCAGGGTGCCGCGTCGTACTACGACGAGTACTTTCGCATCATGAAAATCCTGAAAGCAAAATGGCCGATCCCAGACGAAACGCTGAACAGATTTGTCGCTGAGGCGCATAAGAACTTCCGGCGATCACGCGTAAGCGGCGCGAAGTTCGAAACCCTTATTAATATCGACGAGTTGAGAGAGGCTTCCCGGATTCAACCCCACGTCTTGATTGGACTGCTCGGCTTTACCTTCGGCGGCGGTGAAATATTTCCAATTCATTTGGCAAACGCCCTTCACGAATTGGGAATATCGGTATCGCTTTTACAGGTGCACACATCCGATGATCAGCAAAGGGTGAAGCAATTACTAAATCCTGCGATACCGATCTATAATGCGAACCAAGTCAGAGAGGCAGGTGTGGTAAGTTTTCTGGAGCGCGCAGGGGTATCGCTTGTCCATTCTCATGTCGCGAATGTCGACAAGCTCTTTCTCGAGAACGGCGACTTACCATGTGCATATTTCTCCACGTTGCATGGTTCGTACGAAGCCATGAAAATTTCGAAGCCCAGGATCAGTCGATGGAGTAAAAAAGTCGATCGTTATGCGTATTTGGCCGAACGCAACCGTGTACCCTTCGAAGGCTTAAACGTTCCAGAAAACAAATTCCTTAAAGTACGAAACGCCATCCCAGTGGATGACAGGCCGTTTCCCAAAACCCGCACGGACTTGGGCATATCGCAGGACGCAATCGTCTTTTCCCTAGCCGCAAGGGGCGTTGAAGGCAAGGGGTGGACGGAGGCCGTCAGAGCTTACCTGAAACTGAGAGAACGCCGTCCGGAATTCCCCTTGGCATTACTTATGGCAGGAGAAGGACCAAGCGTCGAAGATGCTAAAATGATCGCGGCGAATGACCCTACGGTCCATTTTCTTGGCTTTATCAGTGAAGTTCATGGACTGTACCGCCTTAGCGACGTCGCTCTGCTTCCAAGCAGATATCCAGGCGAGTCGTTTCCGCTAAGTCTTATCCAGGCGTTTCAGGTCGGAGTTCCGTGTATCGCAACCGATGTCGGCGAAATCAAACGGATGACGACGATCGACTCGAGGCAAGCTGGCATCATCTTTAAACCTGTAGATGATACGGAAATGTTCGTAGATGAGCTTACACGAAAAATGGAGCAGATTCTCGACGAAACTCAAAGAGAAGAATTTCGCGAGGCAGCAAATGCTCTAGGAAAGACTTTTGACATCAGTCATCTGGCATCAGAATATCTCGAAGAATACATTTCTCTAATTGACAAGCGCAAGGCAATTCATAGCAGCACAGGAGCCTAATAACATCGAAGCCTTTTGAGTCAGCGAGACGATCTCGCTACCGAAAACGATTACTTACTGTCCATTGAATATATACTTAGTAAGAAAAGCTAAAAAATGCATCACACCGCACTGGCTAAGCATGCATCGTCGAAGGAAAGTAAGGTTTGACTTCGGGTTCAGTATAGTTAACTCCGCAAATCAAGAGACTCCCGGCTCCATACGGCACACCCAAAATTTTCGTCATCTTGGTGACCACTTCAGAAGTTAATTTGTGAAAAGGTATGTGGGCGACGTAAAATGATACAGATCGTCGTCGTGCGGCGTTGAGCAATCTGCCAAATGAAGTGAATAGTCGGATTTCAAGATGAAACAACGATGGCATTTTCTAAAATATTTGTCCGCTTCCATTTTTGCCTCATCAAAAAACCGATCAAACAACTCCATCGACATCGCTCGGGGCGGATGACTTGCAAGCGCTTTAGCGGCACCGCGTATAAACGCTGCTTCAGCTCCCTCAACGTCAACTTTCATAAAGTCGAAACCAACGCCTGGACAAGCGTCGTCCAGTCGCTTTAACGGCACCTCTTGCGATACCGGCTTGTCACCGAATATTGGCGCAAAGTGCTCTACCATTCTTGGCTCGATCGTGCTGCCTTGGTTATGGGTCTGCGACACCCATATCGATATAGTCCCCTCTCCATCTCCCAAGGCACAAGGATAGACCGTAAATCGTGGATCCTTTATAGCCACAACCCTCTCATACAACGAGGGCACGGCCTCAAATGCATGGACGTGAGAACACCCGGCTTCCAACAGCTCCCCTATCGTCATCCCGATATTGCAACCCGCATCAAGAGTGACATCCCCGGGCTTAACAAATGCCTTGAAAATGAGCCGGTCAACATCAGCTTGGGGATGTGGAACACGCAAATAGTGACGAATGAAATAGTCCCGCTCATGCCTATTGCCGAGATCGAGAGGAATCGTCATTCCTGCGATTTCGACAGCGGCACCGCGGGCCGCGGGATCGACCAAGCTGGATTTCGCCATCAGTTCGGAGGCGACTACAGATGACGGAATAGGAGGCTCCGTCCGCACTGACTCTGGCACTACCGAAACGGTTTTCTTACGCCACAAGCGCAACATCGGAAACTCTTCGTTTGAATTTATGTTTCAGCACGGATAACTGAATATCATAATAAGCTCAAGCACAGGATTGCCATCAGGCGACACCTGAGAGACCGCAGCGTAACGGGGAAAAATCACATGCATTTCGTCCTAGTCATTCCGCCTCTCTCCGCAACGGGTGACGAAACATACTATTTCTGGGTCTTCCAAAAATGGCTACACGAAACGAAAGAATACAAAACATCAATTATTACACCTTCCCAATATATATCTGCTCTCGAGGATATGTCCAGATGGGAATTTTCTGAAAGAAGCTTCCACTTCAACCAGTATTTACCGTCTAGGAGCATTGGGAGTCATGTCGAAATCGTTATTCAGCCGCAATCTTTAGAAGAACGAATAGATAATTCTCCGCCGACATCCACATTTGTTGATCTGATAACGCGACAGCAGGCAGCGCTTACCAATTTCTATGTGGACGCGCTCCGAGAGGCCAAAACTCGGATCCGTGACGACATCGCCGTGGTAACTTGGCTAAACAATGCATCGCTGAGGGCGGCAGCGAACGAGCTGCATTGTCCTTTGATATTCAACGAGTTCGGCCCTTTCCGGAAGCCCTATTATCGGCCGACTGCATATTGGGATCGCAGTGGCGTCAACGGCGAGACCGAAGTGAGCAATAGGTGGCAAACTGAGAAACCGGATTTCGTGTCCTGGAAGACTACGGCATATCCTAATGGTGGCGCACTCCATGCTCTGCGAGCGCTTTTAGCGGAGCCTGCAAGTCACTTAGTAATGAAGGAAGGCGGACAGCGTGCCAAGGTCGGCGTGGCATTACAGGTGGAAACCGACTCCAATGCGTTGGCCTACGGCGGGGGCTGGACCAATCTTTCACTAGTGAACCACGTCAGCCGCTCTGAGATTGCAAACGACTCGCTACTTCGTCTTCATCCCTTGGGATGTGCTGTCTATCCAGGACTAATCGATTTGTCCCCGTCTCCTCTGGAATTTTTAGCTGACATCGAGGAGATATGGACCGTTAACTCGAGCCTAGGAATAGAGGCGCTATTTTGGGGCAAGAAAGCGCAGATATTTGGTGACAGCCCGGTCAAGCTGATCGCCCAAATGGCAGACGACGAAAGCGAGAGCTTTCTGGAATGGTTCATTCTATGCTATCTTGTGCCATTCGACCTCCTTTTCGATCTGGACTACTACGTGTGGCGTCTGGGAAATCCATCAGTGCAGGAAATTGCGTTGCGGCATCTCTCTGCCTACGAGACGCGTTCGAAACATCAATGGGAAAACATTCCACTCCCACCTCGCGCCGACGGTGAAAAACTCACAGTTGATTTTCCCAGTCCGCAACAAGTGCCTGCCATACTCGCTCAGCAAAAGCTCGACCTCGCGAAGCAACAACGAAGAATCGAAGAACTTGAATCCCACGTTACGCAGCTAGAGAATTTGATTGAGAGGCAATCAACTCAGCTGGACGAGAGAGAGGCCTCGTTAATCGACCGCCAGAGAGCGCTGCTAGCAGAAACGGAAGCCTCGCGAATCGAGCAAGAAGCGTTGGCCACTGAAAGCAGGAAATTACGCGATGAACTGTAAGCGGCAACCTGAGACCGTTCAGCGCGTGTAATTCCAGGGCATGAGTGCATCGAGATCGCTGCTGGGCCAACCATTGGCTATGCGCTCGAGT
>NZ_JACJIT010000008.1:0-368385 GCF_014138475.1 Agrobacterium sp. RC10-4-1 | reverse complement strand
GATTTATTTAGAACGAAAGACTTCGTCGCCAGCAGCGCCGCCGCCCTCGTTCAGTGAGCGGACTTATAAGAGAACCCCACCGAACAAGTCAACAGCCGAAAATGCGAATTCTAAAAAAATCAGTCAAGCTATTGATAATAAAAATTAGTTTCCAATTTATCGTATTAATTACCAACGATTAATGATTCCAGCATGACTTTGCCGGAAGCATAGCATGCCTCGCCTATATGGGGTTTCACGTTCGCAATAAGAGGGGTTTAAGCCTTACAATCAATCCGCGGACGGGCTGAAACGGGCGACAAGAGCGTGCGCATTTCCGGGATAGGTGAACCGCACATAGGTGACGGCGCCGGAATTGCTCCACGTCCGGCGCTCCACGACGAGGCAGGCCTGCTTTTCAGATATGGCTAGCAGGCGCGCAATCTCTTTCGACGGCGTTTCGGCACTGATACGGTGTTCGGCATTGCTCCACGGAACATGGCCGAGCAGCCACGGGCCGGGCGCGACGCCGCCGAAATCGGCTTCTGCAGCCTCCGGCACGGTCACGAGGTTGACAAGGCGCTGCTCGATACAGAATTCCCGCTCACCCGCGAAGTGAAGACAGACGATATCCAGCAGCGGCGCGCCGGCTGCCATGTCAAGCCGTGTACGGTCGTCTTTCGTTGCCGTACGCTGCGTGCATTTCAGAACCTTGAAGCCGTAATCAAGACCGAGGGATTCAACCTCGGCCCTGATGTCGTGAATTTCGAGAACTGCCGACTGGATCTGCGGTTGACGAACGAAACTGCCGGATTTCTTGCGTCGCTCGATCAAACCCGCCTTGGCGAGCTGACTCATGACCTTGTTCACTGTCATGCGCGAGCAGTCATAGTGGGTGGCAAGATCGACCTCGAACGGCAGCCTGTAACCGGGCGGCCATTCCCCCGAGACGATCCGCCCCTCTATATCGCTGAGGATCGTCTGATGCAGGGTCTGTCCGGCCGATGCCTTTGTCACGTCCGTGATACCTTTCCGCACGGGCTCTTTCTCGTTCTCGCCGAGCCCATATCAGCTATTAAGAAGTTCGGCCATGACCTGGTTGAAACGATCCGATATTTCCCGACGACGGATATGCTGACCCGCCCGCACCTGTTTTTCGCCACGGACCCAAACGGTATCGACACGGACATTGCCTGCAAATAACCATTGATCGAGGATCTTTGACGCGGGAAGATAGGGCACGGCCGAAATATCGAGCGCGACAAGATCGGCGCTCTTTCCCTTTTCGATTCTACTTTCTGACATGAGTGCCCCGCCACCGCCTTCCAGCGCCGCCTGGAAAAGTTTTTCCCCGGTGGAACTGCCCGCGTCGGCAATGACATTACGCGCGCGTCGAGACAGGCGTTGGGAATATTCCAGCGTGCGCAGTTCTTCAGCAACCGAGATGAGAATATTGGAGTCGGATCCGACACCGAAATGTCCGTCTTCCGCGAGAAAATCCGGAGCGTGGAAGACACCGTCGCCGAGATTGGCCTCCGTGACAGGGCAGAGGCCCGCAACCGCGCCGCTCCGTGCCATACGGCGTATCTCCGCTTGCGTCATATGCGTGGCGTGTATGAGGCACCAGCGCTTATCGACCGGCGCGTTCCCGAGAAGCCATTCCACTGGCCGCGCACCGGAAAAAGCGAGGGAGTCCTCGACCTCTTTGATCTGTTCCGCCACGTGAATATGGATCGGCCCGTCTTTTGCGAGCGGCACGATGGCCGCAAGCTCATCACCGGTCACAGCGCGCAGGCTGTGCGGCGCGATGCCAAGCGCCGCACCCGGAAGGGATTTGACGACAGCCTGTGCGCCCTGCATCAGCTTCTCGTAACTGTCAATCGAATGGATGAAACGTTTCTGCCCGTCGATTGGCGGCTGACCGCCGAAACCGGAATGCGCGTAAAAGACCGGCAGCAATGTCAGACCTATGCCCGTTTGGGCGGCGGCAGCGCCGATACGCTCCGCCATTTCGGCGATATTTCCGTAATGTGAACCGTCCCTGTCATTGTGCAGGTAATGGAATTCTCCGACCCTGCCGAAACCAGCCTCCAGCATTTCCATATAAAGCTGTGCGGCAACGGCCTCGACATGGTCAGGCGTCATGGAGAGGGCGAATTTATACATGACCGTGCGCCAGCTCCAGAAACTGTCGTCGGCAGGCCCGCGGATTTCGGCAAGTCCAGCCATGGCCCTCTGGAAGGCGTGGCTGTGAAGATTGGGCATGGCCGAAACGATGACGGCATGGCGTTCATCCTGCCGCTCGGGAGAAACACCGCTTTCGACCGATGAAACAACCCCGCCATCACAGACGATACGGACATCCTGCGCCCACCCGCCGCTGAGAAGTGCCGCACCCGCGTGAATTGCCGTCATACCACCCTCTCCTCTTGTTACGACATCGGGCAAGGCCATTTCGAACAGAAAATGCGGCTTGCCAAGCCGGTTATTATGTATATACATTTACGCCATAAAGGAAAGGCGAAAAGCAATGCCCGGGAACAAATCTGCAAAGGGAGCGGCGATGGGAAACGCAACGGCCTTGTGGCGTAATGCCCGGCTGGCCACCTTCGATCCATTGAGGGAAGGCATCGGCGCAATCGAAAAAGGCGTGATCGCCGTCAGCAGCGGTCGCATCGCATTTGCTGGCCCGGAGAGCGATCTGCCCGCTTATCTCGCCGCCGCCGAGCAAATCACCGATTGCGACGGGCGCTGGATCACTCCCGCTCTGATAGATTGCCACACCCATCTGGTCTTTGGCGGCAACCGCGCCATGGAATTCGAAATGCGGCTGAATGGCGCGACTTATGAAGAGATCGCCAAGGCGGGTGGCGGCATCGTGTCCTCCGTGCGCGACACGCGCGCGGTTTCAGAGGATGTCTTGATGGCGCAAGCGCTCCCCCGTCTCGATACGCTTCTTTCCGAGGGCGTCTCGACGATCGAAATCAAATCCGGTTACGGCCTCGATATAGATACCGAACTGAAAATGCTGCGTGTTGCCCGCAGGCTGGAGACGCTGCGGCCGGTGCGGATCGTCACCAGCTATCTGGCCGCCCATGCGACACCCGCTGAATATAAGGGTAGGAACGGTGACTATATCACCGATGTCGTTTTGCCCGGGCTGGAAAAAGCACAGGCGGAAGGGCTGGTCGATGCGGTGGACGGCTTCTGCGAGGGCATCGCATTCTCCGTCGAAGAAATAGCACGCGTTTTTGAAAAGGCGCGGCAGCTTGGTCTGCCCGTCAAGCTGCATGCCGAGCAGCTTTCCAACCTGGGCGGCGCAGCACTTGCCGCCTCCTGCGGCGGGCTTTCCGCCGATCATCTGGAATATCTGGATGAATCAGGCGCCAGGGCACTGGCCAAGGCGGGAACCGTGGCCGTACTCTTGCCCGGCGCCTTTTATGCGCTTCGTGAAAAACAGGCTCCGCCGATGCAGGCATTGCGCGATGCAGGCGCGACAATCGCCCTCGCCACCGACTGCAATCCAGGCACCTCACCGCTCACTTCCCTGCTTTTGACCATGAACATGGGTGCAACGCTTTTCCGCATGACCGTGGAAGAATGCCTGGCAGCGACAACGCGCAATGCCGCCAAGGCGCTTGGCCTGCTTGCGGAAACCGGCACGCTGGAGGCCGGGAAATCCGCTGATCTTGCAATCTGGGATATCGAACGCCCGGCCGAGCTTGTCTATCGCATCGGTTTCAATCCGCTCCATGCCCGCATATTCAAGGGACAGAAGGTTTCTCCATGACCATGACGACCATTACGCTTCACCCCGGCAACGTGGCCCTGGCCGACCTGGCCGGCATCTACTGGAACAACGGCTCCGCGAAGCTGGACCGCTCGTTCGACGCCGGCATCGAAAAGGCGGCTGCCCGCATTGCCGAGATTGCCGCGGGTAATGCCCCCGTCTATGGCATCAATACCGGTTTCGGAAAACTTGCCTCCATCAAGATCGATGCAGCCGACGTGGCAACGCTGCAGCGCAATCTCATCCTGTCGCATTGCTGCGGTGTAGGCGCGCCGCTTCCTGAAAATGTGGTTCGGCTGATCATGGCGCTGAAGCTGATTTCGCTTGGCCGCGGCGCGTCCGGCGTGCGGCTGGAACTGGTGCGGCTGATCGAGGCCATGCTGGAACAGGGCGTTATTCCCGTCATTCCCGAAAAGGGTTCCGTGGGCGCTTCCGGCGATCTCGCGCCGCTTGCGCATATGGCGGCGGTGATGATGGGCGAGGGCGAGGCTTTTTATCAGGGCGCTCTGCTGCCCGCCGGCCAGGCGCTGGCGAAAGCCGGGCTGACGCCGGTGGTTCTCGCCGCCAAGGAAGGGCTTGCCCTGATCAATGGCACGCAAACCTCCACCGCACTGGCGCTTGCCGGGCTTTTTCGCGCCCATCGCGCCGCACAGGCTGCGCTGATTACCGGCGCACTTTCCACGGACGCCGCCATGGGGTCTTCCGCTCCATTTCACCCGGATATTCACAGCCTGCGGGGCCACAAGGGGCAGATCGACGCGGGATATGCGCTTCGCAGGCTGCTCGACGGCTCCGAAATCCGCATCAGCCACATCGAAGGCGATGAGCGGGTGCAGGATCCCTATTGCATCCGCTGCCAGCCGCAGGTGGATGGCGCCTGCCTTGACCTCCTGCGGCAGGTGGCCCGCACACTGGAAATCGAAGCCAATGCGGTGACCGACAATCCTCTGGTGCTTTCTGACAATTCCGTCGTGTCCGGCGGCAATTTCCATGCCGAACCGGTGGCCTTCGCCGCCGACCAGACGGCGCTCGCGATTTGCGAGATCGGGGCCATCGCCCAACGCCGTGTCGCGCTACTGGTCGATCCGGCGCTTTCTTATGGCCTGCCCGCTTTCCTTTCCAAGAAGCCGGGGCTGAATTCCGGGCTCATGATCGCCGAAGTTACGTCCGCAGCGCTGATGAGCGAGAACAAGCAGATGGCACATCCAGCCTCGGTGGATTCGACGCCAACCTCGGCCAACCAGGAAGACCATGTCTCCATGGCCTGCCACGGAGCGCGGCGACTTTTGCCGATGACCGACAATCTATTCGCCATCCTCGGGATCGAGGCGCTTTCAGCCGTTCAGGGCGTGGAACTGCGCGGGCCGCTGAAAACCAGCCCGGAACTGCAAAAGGCCATTGCCGTGCTACGGGCCGCAATCCCTTCGCTGGAGGAAGACCGTTATATGGCGCCGGATCTCAAGGCGGCGGCGGAGTTGATCGCCTCCGGTGCGTTGGTCGCCACGATTTCGGACGGCATCCTGCCGAAGCTGGAGGCTTGAGATGAGGCACGTTTTAACCTTCGCCAACTCTCTTCTTGCAGGGGCTAAACCCACGGAAAAGAGAGGCAATCGATGAAGACTCCCTTTGCCCTTCACCAAGGCACTTCGCCGATCATCCTCGGTCTGCCTCACACCGGCACGGATGTTCCGGCGGAGATTTGGAGCCGCCTCAACGACAACGGCAAAATTCTGGCCGATACGGACTGGCACATCCATGAGCTTTATGCCGGGCTTCTGGAAAACGCGACAACCGTGAGGGCGACGTTCCATCGTTATGTCATCGACGCCAACCGCGACCCGGCCGGGGTGAGCCTTTATCCGGGCCAGAACACGACCGGGCTGGTTCCGGACACCGATTTCGACGGCAAGCCTATCTGGAATGAAGGGCAGGAACCCACGCCGGATGACATTGCGGACCGTCTTGAAACCTTCCACGCGCCCTATCATGCAGCTCTTGCGGCCGAGATCGAGCGGATCAAGGGCATCCATGGGATCGCCATTCTCTATGATTGCCATTCGATCCGTTCGCACATCCCCTTCCTCTTTGAAGGCAAGCTGCCGGATTTCAACATCGGCACGGATATGGGCAGAACCTGTGATCCCGCCATCGAACACATCGCCGTTGAGGCCACCGCCGCCGCGCAAGGTTACGACAGCGTTCTGAACGGCCGCTTCAAGGGTGGCTGGACGACGCGCCATTATGGCAGGCCGCAGAAAGGTGTGCACGCAATCCAGATGGAGCTGGCACAATCCACGCATCTGCAAAGCGAGGTGCCGCCTTTTGCCTATGACGCGGGCAAAGCCGAACGCCTTCGCCAGCATCTCAAGACGATTCTCACGCGCATGGAAGAATTTGCGCTCGACACGAAACGATAAGGGGAAATCTTATGAACAATCCGCGCCATAATATTCGCGACGTTCGCGCACCGCAGGGCACCGAGCTCAATGCCAAAAGCTGGATGACGGAAGCGCCGCTGCGCATGCTGATGAACAATCTCGACCCTGATGTGGCCGAGCGACCGCATGAGCTGGTGGTTTATGGCGGCATCGGCCGCGCCGCCCGCACATGGGACGATTTCGACCGCATCGTCGCGACGCTGAAGGATTTGAACGAGGACGAGACCCTGATCGTGCAGTCCGGCAAGCCGGTCGGCGTCTTCCGCACCCACAAGGATGCGCCGCGTGTGCTGATCGCCAACTCGAATCTGGTGCCGCATTGGGCCACCTGGGATCATTTCAACGAGCTGGATAAGAAGGGCCTGGCCATGTACGGCCAGATGACCGCTGGTTCGTGGATTTACATCGGCACCCAGGGCATCGTGCAGGGAACGTACGAAACCTTCGTGGAGGCTGGCCGCCAGCATTATGGCGGTAATCTCAGGGGCAAATGGATCCTGACCGGCGGTCTCGGTGGTATGGGCGGCGCGCAGCCACTCGCCGCCGTCATGGCCGGCGCATGCTGCCTTGCCGTCGAATGCGATGAAACCCGCGTCGATTTCCGTCTGCGCACCCGTTATGTTGATGCGAAGGCGCATACACTCGATGAGGCGCTGGCGCTGATCGATCAATGGACCAAGGCCGGCGAGGCCAAGTCCGTCGGCCTGATTGGCAACGCGGCGGAGATATTCCCGGAACTTTTCCGTCGCGGCATCCGGCCCGATATCGTGACCGACCAGACCTCGGCGCACGATCCGATCCATGGTTATCTGCCTGCCGGCTGGAGCGTGGCCGAATGGCGCGCCAAACAGGAGAGTGATCCACAGGCCGTTGCCGCTGCCGCTCGCGCCTCCATGAAAGTTCACGTCCAGGCCATGG
Organism: Agrobacterium sp. RC10-4-1; assembly: GCF_014138475.1. Lineage (NCBI taxonomy): Bacteria > Pseudomonadati > Pseudomonadota > Alphaproteobacteria > Hyphomicrobiales > Rhizobiaceae > Agrobacterium > Agrobacterium sp. RC10-4-1. The sequence continues at coordinate 361,260 of NZ_JACJIT010000008.1, read as the reverse complement.
TCGATTTCTGGAACGCCGGCGTTCCGACGCTCGATTACGGCAATAATATCCGCCAGGTCGCAAAGGACGAAGGGCTGGAAAACGCCTTCGCTTTCCCCGGCTTCGTGCCGGCCTATATTCGCCCGCTGTTTTGCCGAGGCATCGGGCCGTTCCGCTGGGCGGCGCTTTCCGGTGACCCGGAGGACATCTACAAGACCGACGCCAAGGTGAAGGAACTACTGCCCGACAACAAACACCTGCACAACTGGCTGGATATGGCGCGCGAACGCATCGCGTTTCAGGGCCTGCCTGCCCGCATTTGCTGGGTTGGGCTCGGCGACCGCCATCGTCTCGGGCTTGCCTTTAATGAAATGGTCAGGAACGGTGAGCTGAAGGCGCCCATCGTGATCGGCCGCGACCATCTCGATTCTGGCTCCGTCGCCTCGCCCAACCGCGAGACCGAATCCATGAAGGACGGTTCCGATGCCGTATCGGATTGGCCGCTGCTTAACGCACTGCTTAACACTGCATCCGGTGCAACCTGGGTATCGCTGCATCACGGCGGCGGTGTTGGCATGGGCTTTTCCCAGCATTCCGGCATGGTCATCTGCTGCGATGGCACCGACGACGCCGCGCGTCGGATCGAGCGTGTTCTGTGGAACGACCCGGCAACCGGCGTCATGCGCCATGCCGATGCAGGTTACGAGATTGCCGTGGAATGCGCCAAGGAGCAGGGGCTGCGTCTGCCCGGTATTCTCGGCAATTGATGAGCGTGCCGCGCGGTCCATCGCCGCGCGGCATTCCGACCTTGCGTCGGCAAAGCCTCAGGGCATTACCCAACGCTCCTTTGACTGAAACTTCCGGTTCGATTTTCTCGTTGTTAGCTGTTGGTCGGTCATAGCCGATCATTTTTAGCGTCTATAACGGCGCGGCAAGCTTTAATGGAGTGCGGAAGACAGCATGGCACCACGGCGTATTTCACTTGCCTTCAGCTTTTTGGTTGGTGCAATTTTTCCGGCTTTTTCTTTGACCGTCCCTGCATCCTCCCAGGCCCAAGAGCCTGTGCCGGTAAGAATCGATGTTGGCGGATATAAGCTCAACAGCCTGTTGCTGGAACCGCAAAAGCAGGCAGAGCTGCCACCGATCGTCTTCCTGCATGGCGCGAGCGCAAGTCTCTACGACCCGCTGTTGTCCTTTGCGGACAAATTCCGCGGTCGCGCAAAACTTCTGTTCGTCGACAGGCCGGGCCATGGCAGTTCCGACATCGGCGGCAAAGATAATATCCTGCCCGACGGACAGGCCGACGCCGTGGCTCAACTGATGAAAAAGCGCGGCATCCGCAAGGCCATCATCGTCGGCCACTCCTTTGGCGGAGCCATTACCGCGGCATTCGCGCTTCGCCACCCGGAGATGGTGTCGGGCCTGGTGTTTCTTTCTCCGGCGGTTTACCCTTGGCCTGGAGGCATCGCCTGGTATTACACGGCGGCAAGCGCCCGGGTGACAGGCCCGCTTTTTTCGATCTTCGTCGCACCGCCCGTGGGTTTCCTTGCGCTCGACCGGGCGACGCGCGGGGTTTTCGCCCCCAATCATCGTCCTCCTGGCTATGTGGAGGCAACGCGCGCATGGGGGGCGTTGAGACCGCAGGCTTTTCGCCATAACGCGCAGGAAGTCGCCGCGCTGAACACATGGGCGCGGAGCGCCTCACCGAACTACTCCAAAATCAAGGCGCCGACCGTCATTATAACCGGCGATACCGACAATGTTGTTTCACCGGAAATTCATTCCCGACAGCTTGCACGCGCTATTGATGGGTCGAGCTTGATCATTGTGAGGAATCTCGGACACAAGTCGGACTACGTTGCGCGTGATCTTGTGGTCGCGGCAATCGAAAAACTCGCCGGAAAAAGTGTTGATCTACGCGCCGCGCAAAAAAAGCTTGAACAACGTATCGCTGGCGACCGCGATAAATAGTGCCATCGTCCAGACAAACGACCAGGGAATGCAGAAGATGAGACACCTAGAAAACACCGCCTATACATCAATGCCCTGGAAAAACGGCGGCGGTGTAACGACAGAGATCATCGTTCATCCCGCAAAAGCCCCGATGGCGGATTTCGACTGGCGCATCAGCATGGCGAACGTTGCGCAAGACGGGCCTTTTTCCATATTTCCCGGAGTTGATCGCACCCTTTGCATCCTCGAAGGGAAAGGCATGAGCCTCAGCATCGACGCACGCGAGCCGGTGGTGTTGACGATGGCAAGCGATCCCCTGCCCTTCGCCGCGGATGTTCCGGTGGACGCCGTTTTGGCAGACGGTCCCATCGTCGATCTCAATGTCATGTCCCGTCGCGAGCAATATTCGCATCGCGTCGAAAGACACCGCACCACACTCACTGTCCAGTCGACAGGCTCAACGGCGACAATAATTTTTGCCGTTGATCCCGTCAGCGTCTCATCGGCCGGCCAAACGGTGCATTTGCAGCGACGCGACAGCCTCTTGCTGGAGCGCGGCGCCGGATTTGCAGTGAAGGGCATGGAAGAGGATGGTCGTTTCTTCGTCGTGACGTTTGATCAGGTCTAAGCTGCTTCCCTCAATCGAGACCGAGCGGGTCGGCAACCCGTGGCCATAGGCCAAGGCTTGCCTTGCGGTAAGGTGTTTTTGCCGGGTCGGTGGGATAGGAGGTCGGGGCCGCGATGTAGACGATCTCTGAAGCGATCGGCGCAAAACCCGCGTGAAAATGGTTGGTCGACTTGACGAGCAACAGGTCTTTTTTCGCGAAATCGATTCCGAGATTGGAAAAGATATCCGGCTCATAAGTTTGCGTTCGACTGGTGATGAGAATGATGTCGATTTCGGTGCCGAGCGGCCGGACAACGGCGGCGCGGCCGAGCGTAACGCGACTATTACGGAAACTCTGCCAGCCCGTCTCGACGGTGCGCATGACCTTTACTCGGAAATCCAGCGGATCGCCGCCCTGCGGACTGGATTTTCCACCGATGCGAAGATCGAGCTCTGCGCCCTCCCCCGCTGCATGGCAAAAAGACACTGCGATGGGATCCCAGATCGTCGCGACGCCGATCCTGTCCATGCCGCGCTCTACCATGCGGCGCAGAATGTGGGTCGCATCACCCGCAACACCGCCGCCGGGATTATCCCATATATCCGAGATCACCACCGGCCTTTGCGAATTTTCGCTGCGAATGGCAACGGCCTGGTCGAGACCGGCTTCCGTATCCAGCATCGGCATGGCGGTCAGCCTGCGCATGGCATAAAGTTCACGGCCCAGCTTCTCGGCCAGCGCGTCCCCTTTGATCCTGTCGTCATCCGTAACAACGACGATGCGTGTGCCCATGTCCGGTACATCACCCGCCATGAATCCATGAATAACGGAGATGGAGAGAACACCGTCTTTGCCCTCCATGGCCTTCAACCGGTCCACATACGAACGCATCGGCTCACGGCTGGTCGGATAAATGGTGATCATTCGGCAATCGAAAGTCGAGATGACGGGCCTGATTTCGCCGCGCAGAGTACGCAACGCCATTTCGACGACATGTTCGCCGCGTTCCTCAAAATCGGTATGGGGAAATTCCAGGAACGTCGCCATGATATCCAGGCTTTCAACCCTTAATGCCGTGAGATGGCTATGGGGATCGAACTCCGCCGCAATCAAGACGTCCGGGCCCACCATTGCCCGCATCCGCGACAGGAAATCCCCTTCAGGATCGTCATAGCCCTGCGCCACCATGGCGCCATGCAGGCCAAGAACCACAGCATCGACCGGCAGGGCTGCCCGGAGCTCCGAAAGAATGGTGTCTCGTAGTGTTTCATACGTCTGGCGCTGGATGAGGCCGGCAGGCTCCGCCCAGCAGGACGTGCCCTCGATGACCGTGAACCCTTCCGCCTTGCCGCGGCGCCGGAGAATAGGGACCGGCGAGGAGCATAGCGTCGGCGTGTCCGGATGTTCACCGGGCCCGGCATAGAAAGCCGCACGAAAGGCATCCATATCCGTGGGAACAGGTGAAAACGTGTTGGTTTCGGTGGCGAGCGACGCCGTGAATATGCGCATTTATGGGGTCTCGTTGCCAGAGCTGCCTGCGGGCTGAGCTCGTTTCCTCAAGTTAATTAGCCGGGTAACATTACCAGACCGTGCCGCGTGCAGCGACCTCTTCGACGCGGGTAACAACGCCGTTTCGATGGAACACCATCCTGTCGAAAAGGTTGCTCACGACGCATGTATGGTTCGGTACGACCCTGACGACATCGCCGATCCGGGGACCGCCGGACGCGCAGCCGGAAAGATCGACAACCGCGTGTTCTTCAGAGAGTGAGATGATTTTTGCGCCTTCATGGCCTTCGATCAGCCCATAATCGTTGAAGCCGAGGAGATCGGAGGTCAAAGCCTTGGAGCCGCAATCAAGCACGGCGCGGTCCGCTGCAGGCCGCGAGACAACGGTAGCGAGAACATGCATTGCCAGATCATCGGCCGTGCAATGGCCGGCACGCAACATCGCCCGGTCATTATAGACATAGGTGCCTGCCCGGTGTTCGGTTGCAGAGGGAACGAGATGCGCTGCATAGAAGTCCGGCGAGCCGCCGCTGGAACGAACCGGACAGTCCACGCCTTTTGCCGCAAGCAGCGCCATGGTGTCGCGCAGGAAGCTTTCCACCTTTTCAGCTCCGCCGGGTGCCGGATAGGTCAAGATACCCTTGAATATAAGTCGCGGCGCGGCGACGATTTTCTCAGCAAGTGCTGCTGCCGCCGCCGGTGTCTGCACACCGCAACGCTTTCCGCCGGTATCACATTCAACGAGCACGGCGAGCGGCCGCTCCTCATCAAATGTGGCAGCGAGGCCGGCAACCGTCACGTCGCTATCAGCAACGACGCTCAGCTGAGCTATACGGGAATTCAGCGCTTTCAACCGCGACAGTTTCGCGGCACCAAGAATATTGTAGGTAATCAGGATATCGTCAAAACCGGCGTCTGCGAAAACCTCCGCTTCGCTAACTTTCTGGCAATTGATGCCTATAGCGCCGGCCTGAAGCTGCTGTCGGGCGATGGCCGGTATCTTGTGTGTCTTGATATGCGGCCGGAAGGCCTTGCCATGACTGTCGAGATAGGCCTGCGCTTTCTTTATATTTGCGGCAAGCCGGTCTTCGTCGATCACCGGCATTGGCGTCGAAATGGCATCAAGCTTTGCGCCCTCGTCAGGCCATGGATAGGTCATCATATGCTCTCTAAGCGAAATAAATCAGATACTTAAGCCAAAGGCTTATAAGCGATAACGTCCATTTCCACCTTGGCGTCAACCATCAGCGGGGATTGTACGGTTGAGCGTGCAGGCGGATGATCGATGAAATGTTTCTGGAACACGGCGTTAAAACTGGAGAAATCCCTGGCGTCATCCAGCCAGACATTCACCTTCACCACATCGGCAAGCGTACAATCAGCCAGCGCCAGGACATCCTTGAGATTGGCCACCACCTGCTCGGTCTGGGCGACGATACCGCCAGTCACCACTTCGCCATCAATGGTGGGCACCTGTCCGGACACATAGACGAAATCACCGGCCCGGACGGCCTTGGCGAAGGGTCGACGCTGCCCGCCGGCCTGGCTATCTGCGACCTCGAACCGCACCAACTTATTTTTCACCATTCAAGCCTCGCAAATTATTTTCATGATGTTCAATTTTTCTTGCATTTATAGCCGGTTTAACGACGATACTCCATAACCCATGTAAATTATTTAGCAAATGATGAGATTCATTCGCTTTTCGCGACATTTTTTGAATGTTGCGGATATTTACTTAACGGCCGGCGATTTTTCGCCACGCGTCGAATATGACCTATTGCATCCAAGCCAAAGAGCGTCATCCACGCGGTGACCGTGACTCAACCGACGAGTTTGCCGCGGCAAACTACGCATTATAAATGAGGAGGCCGGAGAGTCCGGCACCATTGTTGGGTCCGCAACAGGCATCAGCCTTGTGCGGATATGAGGCGCTTACCGATCACTCTGTCAGTGATGAAATGCGCTATATCACGAGCCTGGATCCGTATATCCGGAACGGCGGTAATTTCCCAGAACCGGCCTGCCGTCAGCGCGCCGACGGCGAAGAGACCTGGCCATGCCTGGCCATCCGTGCGCAGCAGCCGGGAATCGCCATCGACCTCGACACCAAGGCCAAAGGAATCGAGCCGAAGCACCCCGTCAGATCGCATGCTTTCCAGAAGGCGAGAGTGGCCGATACCGGCGCGTTCCATGCCGGTGCAATTGATGACCCAATCGACCTGCAGTTCCTTAATCATCTGCGTGTGCCGAACGCGATAACGAATGGAGATGCTCTCCTCCTGTTCATCGATCGCCTGGAGATAACCCGCGTGGATAGTGAGAACGCCGTCTGACAACAGCCTGTCAAAGGCGTCATGCACCTCCGGCGCGATGCGATGTCTATGGATATTCCACCAAGGCAGCGCATGCCGCAAAAACCTTGCGCGTTGCTGTGAGCTGAGGCTCTGCCATAGCGATTGTGTTTTTGGCCGTAAACCGTCCATAACCGAGCGCCATGGCGCCCCGTTGGTCACCTGTTGACGGAGAGATCGTAATAGCTCGCTTATCTCAGTAGAACTTTCAGGCAGACGCGGAGCGCTCGGCGGCACAGGCGGACTAACATGCGGATGCGGAATGAGCCCGCGGCGGGACAGGACATGGATCGGGCCCCGGTGACCTTTTCCGCGCAGCGTCAACACCTGATCGATCATCGTGAGGCCGGAACCAAGGATACAGATACGATCCCCGCTCTTCACCCGGGACAACCATCCCGGCTGCCAGCAGTGGCTCACCACGCGCTGCACGCCCTCTTCACGTTTTGCGACAGTTTGCACCGGCAAACTTGCAGCACCAACGCCGAGACACAGAACGACATTGCGTGCCTGCAATGTCTCGCCATTTTCCAGGGTGAAGGTAAAGCCGCCTTGTGATTCGGGCCGGCAAGCGGATGCCTTCGCCCGAATAAGATCCACACGCGCCCGCTGTTCCCGGCTTCTGAGAAGACTGGCGAGCCGGTCCCGCAAATAGAGCCCATAATCGCCCCTCGACGCGAATAGAAGGGGATCGTTTCCCAGCCCGTTCTGCGCCAACCATTCGACAAAATCGTCCGGGCGGTCCGGGAAGACGCTCATACGCCCCGCAGGCACATTCAGCCGATGATAGGGTAGTTCCGTGCGATAGGCGGTTCCGCGGCCAAAATCCGACTCGTCACCAACGATGGCAATCGACGCCTCCGCCGGCAGTGATGACAGGAGATGGGCTGCTGTACAAATGGCCGAGAAACCCGAACCGACTAGAGCGACGTCATAGGACATTCAATCCTCCAACCAACGACAATGGAATTGCCCGGCAACCGGCGCGAGGCATCCCATACTCTAGTCATGCAGTAGAGATTAACCAGCTGCGAATGTCCACCCTTGAATTTCCCGACTGCCCCTCCCTAGCGGCAAGATAGCGAGAGTTAGCCGCGGCAAACTTCCGGCCCCCCTGCTGTCATAACTCAAGCCGAGGGAGCGAGGGAGCGAGGGAGCGAGGGAGCGAGGGAGCGAGGGAGCGAGGGGAAAACGAGGCCAAGTTAGCCGCGGCAAACCAGAAAACGCCAAGAAGGGAAAAGTGATTCTTCCACAATGCTTTAGCGGCGTCTCTGTACATGAAAAAAAAGCCTATTGCGCCAAAAAGAGAATCGGCGCTTATATCTCAGTTGCGGAAAAAACCGCCTTTTTCGAAAAAAACCGCTACTGCAATTTCGAGCGAAAGAAGACCGATGACACAGAGTGCCGATTTAAGACGTGCCGCAGGAGCACCTGACCTGACGAGTCTTATACAACAGCATTCGGCTGCGTTGTCAGCCCAGTTGCAGGCGCATAACGCAAATACATTTTCCCCCCATACCGAAAAGAGCATGCGGCATTTCTCTCCGGCGGAGACCGCAAAGCTCATCGGCATTGGCGAAGCCTATCTGCGCCAGATCGCTTCCGAGTTGCCTGAGCTTGATGCCGCGCAGGTATCCGGGCGTCGCTCCTATTCCGTAGAAGACATGCGCGATATCAGGGGTTTTCTGGACCAGGGTGCGCGTGGCACACGCCGCTACCTGCCCCACCGCCGGGAGGGCGAAGAGTTACAGGTCATCGCCGTCATGAATTTCAAGGGTGGTTCGGGAAAGACAACCACCTCTGCCCATCTGGCGCAATATCTGGCACTACGTGGCTATCGGGTTCTTGCCATCGATCTCGACCCCCAGGCCAGCCTTTCCGCGCTTTTTGGTCACCAGCCCGAGATTGATGTCGGGCCGAACGAGACTCTTTATGGCGCGATCCGTTATGACGATGAACGCCGCCCCATCGCCGAGATCGTCCGTGGCACCTATATTCCCGATCTCCACATTGTTCCTGGCAATCTGGAACTTATGGAGTTCGAACACGATACTCCGCGTGCGCTGATGCGCCGTGCACCGGGTGACACGCTGTTCTTCGCCCGTATCGGCCAGGCGATCGCCCAAGCGCAAAATTTCTACGACGTTGTCGTCATCGATTGCCCGCCGCAACTCGGTTATCTGACGCTTTCGGCTCTGACAGCGGCGACATCGGTGCTCGTCACCGTCCATCCGCAGATGCTTGACGTGATGTCGATGAACCAGTTCCTCGCCATGACCGGCGACCTTCTGGCAGAAATTGGCCGGGCCGGTGCTCGGTCGGATTATAACTGGATGCGTTACCTGATCACCCGCTTCGAACCGAGCGACGGGCCGCAGAACCAGATGGTCGCCTTCCTGCGATCGATCTTTGGTGAAAACGTCCTCAATCATCCGATGCTGAAAAGCACGGCGGTCTCGGACGCTGGATTGACCAACCAGACGCTCTTCGAAGTGGAGAGGACGCAATTCACCCGGTCGACCTATGATCGCGCGCTGGAAGCCATGAACAATGTGAACGCTGAAATCGAAGGACTGATTAAAAAAGCGTGGGGTAGGGCAGCATGAGCAGAAAACAAATCTTCGCAAATCTTGGCACACCGGGTACTGACAACAACGATACCACGCCGGAGCGTTCGCGACCCCGTATCAGGCCTATCCTCGGCTCCCCTGAGCTGGTGACGGATGTTTTGAACTCCCCCGTCGGTATGATCGGTCAATCCCTGAATGAAGTCTCGGAGCGCGCCAAACGGGCTGAAGCCATTGAAAAGCAGCTCGCCGAAGGACTGACGATTGTCTCTCTCGACCCCGCGGATATCGATCCCTCCTTCATACCGGATCGTATGCCCGCTTCCGAAGAGGCCGATGCCGGTCTGGTGGAGGCAATTCGTGAGCAGGGGCAGCAGGTGCCGATTCTCGTGCGTCCGCATCCCGATTTCCCGGGCCGTTATCAGGTCGCCTTCGGTCATCGCCGCCTTCGCGCCGTTTCAAGTCTTGGAATTCCGGTCAAGGCCGTTGTGCGGGATCTCAGCGATGAACAGCTGGTGGTGGCCCAGGGCCAGGAAAATAACGAACGTCGCGACCTGACCTATATCGAGAAAGCGCGGTTTGCGCAGAAACTGCAGATGCGGTTCCCTCGAGACACGATCATGGCGGCGATGTCGCTTCACAAGGGCGATCTGTCCAATATGCTTTCGGTCGTTGGACGCATTCCAGAGGATCTGGTCGATCTCATAGGCCCCGCACCCACTGTCGGCCGCCGCAACTGGATGGATCTAGCCGACCAGCTTTCCTCCTCACAGGTCAAGGAGGCGGCCCGCGCATATGTCAGCGAACCGGCGGTTGCCTCGCTTCCTTCCGAAGAACGCTTCAAGGCGCTTCTGGACTTTTTGAAGCCAAAGGCACAGGCCAAGAAAACCGGCGTATGGTCTTCGGATACGGGCCGTCGCCTGGCGAAAGTGGTCGAGAGCGACCGGAAGCTGGATATATCGATCGACAAGAACGAAGCACCGGAATTTGCCGAATTCGTTCTGGAACATCTTCAGACGCTGTTTGCCGAGTACCGGTCCAAGCAGTGATTTCTAACCCGAACGACTAACAGGAGACGCATCACAAAAGAAAAAAGCCCCCGAACGTTGCCGCGCGGAAGCCTTTCTTTGATTTAAGCACCCGAAGAATCTCATTTCCGCGAATCATAGTCAAGAGTCTTGGCATCGAATTTTTCGGTGAGCGATTTTCTTTTGCCTTGTGAAAGGTGAAAGACATGGACAGCACATGTGTAACGACGCCCTTTGGGCGGCGAGCGATGTCGTTTGGCGTGCTCGCAACCCAGTTTGCCGCGCAGAAAAACAGAAAATGCGAAGCAGTCGACAAATGGAAACTCTATCGGTCGGTCTGCGAAGCAAGACCGCTGCTCGGTGTGACCGATCGCTCGCTTGCCGTTCTGAACGCGCTCTTGAGCTTTTATCCCAAAAATGAGCTTTCCAGCGAAGCCGGATTGGTGGTGTTTCCATCCAATACGCAGTTGTCGCTCAGAGCACATGGCATGGCGGAACAGACATTGCGCCGGCATCTTTCAGCTCTTGTCGAAGCCGGCCTCATCATCCGCAAGGACAGCCCGAATGGGAAACGTTACGCACGGAAGCACAGGGGTGGCGAGATCAGCGAAGCCTACGGGTTCTCACTCGCACCGCTTCTTGCCCGTAAAACGGAAATAGAGGAACTGGCCGAACGCATCATTCGCGAACGGCTCGATCTTCAACGGCTTCGCGAGACGATCAGCCTCTGCCGTCGGGACATCCAAAAACTCTGCGAAATGATTGCTGCCAGCGGCAAGATCGAGATCTTTGACGGGTTTCAGGCCCGTTACAACGACATCGCGCGGGCTCTAGGGCGCAATTCGAAGACAGCTGAACTCAAGGAAATCGCCGGTTTTCTGGCTTCACTGCGCACAGAAGTGACCAACTATCTGGAAAATCTTGAAAAATCGGAAAATTTGAGCGGCAATGACTGCCAAAATGAGCGCCTCATAAAGAATTCAGAATCCGAATCCATATCTGAACCGCAGGAATCGGAGGATGCCGCGCCGGTTCGAACTGCTGCAACAATCGCGTCCATATCCGCAGATGCCGCGGTCACTGGCGTCACACCTCCAAAGCCAACACCCAGGAACGATCTTCATAAGCAATTTTTTGTTCCTGATATTGTTTTGGTTTTGAAAGCGTGCCCGGATATCTCACTCTATGCACCCGGAGGTGCGGTGACTGGCTGGAGAGATATGGAGGTTGCAACTTCCGTCATCAGAACCATGTTCAGCATCAGCCAGTCGGCCTATCAGGATGCTTTGGCCACCTTCGGGAGGCAGGGAACAGCGGCCATCCTCGCTTGCCTGTTGCAGAAGGCTGATCAAATCAGTTCGCTTGGCGGATATCTGCGCAATCTCACACGTAAGGCCCAGGAAGGCAGTTTCGATCTCCAGGTCATGCTCATGGCGCAACTGCGTGGCCGGACAGACAAGCAGGAGGCGGGAACGAGATTATGAGGGCGTGATGAGCGGAGCGGCGGCAGCTTGCGAAAAACCGGCTACGCGGTTAGATTCTTGATGTCCACGCAAACACCAAAAGATTCGTTGGAACGAAGCTGGTAGAACACTTAGTGTCCGATCGGGGCTTCCCATGGTTAATGCACAGTAACGAAAGTTAAGTCCAATTTAGCTTTCGTTTGCGCGTTTCCGTGATTGGTTTCAATTGCTTGAGTCTGGAGCATTTTAATGCGAAGTAGCCGTCTCACCGCCTTCCGGCATCAGTTAGATGGCGACGGGGCCGGGATGAAAATCGTACGGTGAACATCAGGCTGTGGATGTTCGGGCAGAAGTTCCTCCCTCGAAAAAAGTTCCGCGATATGTCGCCAATCCGCGCTACCTTGGCGCCGACGAATTGAACTTTCCCTGGCACTGCGCGTTCCAGTCAATGGTTTAACGGAACGCCACGCTCATGACATTTCCGGATGATATAGAACTGGCCGTCGCCCTTTACATGGCGGATAAAGCTCTGCCCCGACATATTGCGATTGCAGAGCTCGTGAAATCGGTCCTCGAAGACACCGGCTATCTCCCAGGGGGCGAGGGGCGGCCGCCTGAAGTCGTCGATGGGCAATCGAGCGGTGATTACGTGCAATACCGCACTTACCTTGACGGCGATACCTGAAGCTACGCGGAACAAATGCAGGTGATGGCTGTTATTGGCGCAGATAAAAGCGTCAGGGAATTTCGATGTTACCCAAGCCCCTCTTTCTCGCCGCCGGCCTCGTCTGCGTAATGGTCGTGCCGGTATTTTCCCAGTCCCTGGAAATCAGCCGGCTGGAAGATAAAAAAGACGGTAACGCAGCGGTTTCATCGGCGCCTTCCGCCCAAAGTTACATTATTGATGTCTCCGGAAAAACGGTGCGGCTGGTGGGACCGCAGTTCCTTCCCGACAGCGCGCGTGGGCTGGAATTCCCCGGCCGCCGGTCAGATCATAACAATACCGGGGCTGAAACCCACGTCTTGCGACAGTGAGGGATTGCGATGATCTATGCTCCGCAAACGGAAGCAGAATGAGAACAGGAACCAAGATTTCCCGACGGGCGCCGAGTGCAGAAAGCTGGATCCGGCATGACGGCCAGGAGACGGGAAAGGCGACATTTCCTGAGCTGTTCTTTGATCTGGTTTTCGTTTTCGCTCTTATTCAGTTATCCCATTCTCTGGCGAAGGACTTTGGGCCAACGGCGGTGCTGGAAGCCGGCATCCTGATATTGTCCCTGTGGTGGCTGTGGATACACACCACCTGGATCACCAATCTGCTGAATACCGAAAAAGAACCGGTCAGGATTTTGCTCTTCGTGCTGATGTTTGGCGGTGTACTGCTGGCCATCGCCTTGCCGGAAGCCTTTGCCGAACAGGGCCTGGTCTTCGCGCTGATTTACAGCGTCATGCAGATCGGTCGAAGCCTGTTTGCTCTCTATGCGTTCAGGGATGAAGACCGGCAGTCGTTTCTGGTGTTCGTGAGGGTGACGATCTGGCTGGCCATCTCGAGTCTGTTCTGGCTGGCAGGCGGGTTTTGCGATCTGGGGGAACGCATTCTCCTGTGGGGCATGGCGCTCGCAATCGAGTATGCCGGTCCGGCCTGCCGCTATGTTGTCCCCGGCTTGCGTTCTCGCGATGACGACAGTCTGCATCTTTCCGGAGAGCATCTGGCGGAACGTTGCGCCCTGTTTGTCATCATCTGTCTGGGGGAAACAATTCTGACCACTGGCCGGACGGCAACCGAATATATGAACTCCGGGCTGACATTTGTCGTTTTCTGCTCCGCCTTCATAAGCACCGTCGCGATGTGGTGGATTTATTTCCATCACGGACAGGCGGAAGCCTCCAGAAAAGCCGAGAACGCCGACGAGAAGGCGAAGATCGCCCATAATCTCTTCAACTACGGACATTTGCCAATCGTCGCCGGTATCATTCTGACGGCGGTGGGAGAGGATTTCAGCCTGTCCCACGCCCACGAGGCCGCAACGATAAGGGAGGCCATCGCAATCGTCGGTGGTCCCGTCCTCTTTCTGGCAGGCAATATCGGTGTCAAGATCGCAGCGACCTATCAGCGCCCCGTCTCGCATTTTGCGGGCGTGGCAGCGCTCTGCCTATTGTTGCCGGTGCCGGGCATTCCGCTATTCATCCTGCAGCTGGCCAGCACGGGTATTCTGCTGCTTGTTGCCCTGTGGGAATATCTGGCTCTGAAAAAGTCAGTCGCCACGGCGTGATCTCGAATGCTCAGACGCTGACCAGATTGCGCGTCCTCTCGTTCCAGAGCTTGAGGCTTTTCGCGTAAGCTTCGTCAAAGGAAAGCCCCATGTCATTGACGAGCATCAACGCGGCGGCGGCGGTGGATATGATGATGGTTTCCGCCCTTTCGTCTTTCGCGGCTCCCGTCCAGACTGCACGCCAATATTCGAAGGTGGTGAACATGGTTGGCATTTCGGCAGGCGGTGCTTCGCGGGCGGGGACCAGGACCTCCACGTCCCTTCCGCTTGAAAGACCGAAAATCCGTGTGCTGCGGAATGGCGTGAACTGTGCGAAATCCCGCGTGTTACCGAGTATGGCGAGATTCTCCACGGCGAGCAGGCGGGCGGTATCGCGATGCAGCTCCTGATAGGCCGGACGGGCAAGCCCTATAATGGTGCTCCTTGCGCGCAGTGGATTGAGAAGGTGGACGACAGTATGCACCGGCAGGCGCATTTCCAGAATGCCATGGAGACTGAGCAGGCTTTGGAATTGCACAGACAGGCCGCCCAGGGGGAGATAGGCGATCCGTTCGGATGACGTGGCCTCGGCCGCCTGCGAAAGCGAACGGCAAAGGGGAATACCGCAGGCTTGTGCGGCGCGTTCAAGCTTGCCGCCATTTTCGCCCTGACCAACATGGCCGTGCAGCAGCACCCTGTACCCCGCCATGGAAACGAGGCGGGCGGAATGCACGAACCATGGCGCGTCGCGGTGTTTGGGGGACATATAAGCCGGCCAGTCGAGATCGACGGTGACAGGCCGGTAGCGGTCTCGCCCGACATGTCGCCACGTCGCCTGGATGAAGCCGGCCAGTTCGGCCGCCGTCACGCCGCGATAATGCATGGTGGCGAGCAGTGCCCCGATCTGTATCGGATCGGCATCCCCTTCCAGAATGATCGACAGTGCATCCGTCGCCTCCGATTGGCTGAGCGGACGGCTGTTGCCTATTCCCATCGCAGACGTTGCAATATACTTGGCGAGCCGTTCCTGTGGGGCGGAATTGTGGCCGATGCGGGCGAGACGCTCGGCAATGTTTTCCGGCGTCGGCTGACCTTCAAGAAGAATGCTGGGGCGAAGGGAAAGTGGCGGTGCTTTCATCAATGCCGGCTGCTCCCAGCCGCTCTTATTGATGGTGGCCGGCGCCTCGGGTTCTTCCTGCGAGTAATCGATCAGATTTTCGGCCTCTGCCGCCAGGGAGCGGATGCGCAGGCGCATGGTTTCGGCAAAGGGGGTGGGGCGCAGGCCTTGGCCGGTGCGGAGAAAGAGCTGGTCCCCGTATTTTTCCCGTAGCTGCTGCAAGATCCGGCTCATCGATGATGTTGGAAGTCCCATGCCCGCCGCGGCGCGGCTGACACTACCTTCCCGCAACAACGCATCAAAAGCGACAAGCAGTTTCAGCTGCCCAAGCCTGTCGGGTTTTGCCGTGGAAGCCGGTCCGTCTTTTCTCTTGCTGGTTGTCATCTGGCGAATTTTTACTCCACTCGTCTTAAGAGGGAGCCCTTTTTGCAATTTCTAGAATTTAGAACTGTTCGAAAACAAACCTGTTGCGCCTACACGCCCCTCGTAAATAAGTGGGGTGAAATTCTCAAGTTAAATGCGGGGGCATAACATGGAATTGAAGTACCGGGGCTGCAAAAAGGCTTCGATGACAATAAAGACTACTTTTTCGGCAGCAATGGCGGGAACCGCGTTAAATATTGCTCTGCCCGCTTTTGCGCAGCAGGTATCCGAAAATACCACTGTTCTTGAGCAGATCGTCGTCACCGCGTCCGGTTTCGAGCAGAATGTAAAAGACGCTCCGGCCAGCATCACCGTCGTCACACGGGAGGATCTGGAAAAGGGGGCGTATCGCGACCTGACTGACGCCTTGCGCGAAGTGCAGGGCGTGTCCGTCACCGGGATCGCCAACGAAAAGGATGTTTTCATCCGCGGCTTGCCGGGCGCCTATACGTTGATCCTCGTTGACGGCAAGCGGCAGAGCACGCGCGATGCCCGCACGAATGGCAACTCCGGCTTCGAACAGAGCTTCGTGCCGCCGGTTTCGGCGATCGAACGTATCGAAGTGGTGCGCGGTCCCATGTCCTCGCTTTATGGCTCGGATGCCATGGGCGGCGTGATCAACATCATCACCCGCAAGGTCGGCGACGTCTGGTCGGGCTCCGTCACCACCGAGGGCACAGTTCAACAACATTCGAAATTCGGCAATAGCGGCCAGGTCTCCTGGTATGCGAACGGTCCGATCCTCAAGGATCAGCTTGGTCTGCAGCTCTGGGGCAGGGGCTTCACGCGCGGCGAAGACCGCATTTTGAGCGGGACCACCGGCGCCAAGGAATATGATTTCAACGGCCGCCTGACGTTTACGCCGAACGAAGATCACGACATCTATCTCGAAGGTGGCAAGACAAGGCTGCGCCGTAGCGCCGAGCCTGGCGAATCGCTCGCGGCCAATAGCGACGGCACCTACAACATTAACACGCGTGACCACTGGTCACTCTCGCACACCGGCCGCTGGGGACCGACCACATCCGAATTCTCGTTGCAGCAGGAATGGGCGGAACGCACCAATTTCACCAGAAACATCCGAACCGGCCGCGTGACTGAAAATGCACGCTCGCCGGAGGTGCGTAATACCGTGCTCGATGGCAAGTTCACCACGCCTTTCGAGCTTTTCGGCAACCACACACTGGTCACGGGCGGCCAATATTTCGAGGCACGGCTGACGGACCAGAACCCGGGCCGCCGTACCGGCCGCGACGAGACGTTTTCGGCCACGCAATGGGCTCTCTTCCTTGAGGATGAGTGGCGCATCGTCGACAATTTCGCGCTGACGGGCGGGCTTCGCCTCGATAACCATGAAAAATACGGCAATCATTTCAGCCCGCGTCTTTATGGCGTCTGGAGCGCCACGGAAGAGCTGACCATCAAGGGCGGCGTTTCCACCGGTTTCCGCGCACCGGAAATCCGTCAGATCGCGCCGGGTTATGCCTATACGACAGGTGGGGGCGGTTGCACCTATGGTCCGAGCGGCACCTGCGGTGTGATCATCGGCGATCCCAACCTCGAAGCGGAAAAAAGCACGAGTTACGAAGTGGCGGCACTTTGGGAGAATGGTGACGTCGCTCTGGGGGCCACCTATTTCTACACCGATTTCAAGGACAAGATTTCCAACGCGCTGGTGCTCAATCCCGACGGAACGCCAGTCCGCTGGAGCGAAGACCGCAACTACCGCCTCTGGTATAATTACAATATCGACGATGCAGTCATTCAGGGTGTGGAATTGACGGCGACCTGGTACGCGACGCCGGAACTGACGCTGCGCGGCAACTATACCTATACGCATTCCGAACAGAAGACCGGTGATTACCAAGGTTTTCCATTGGCGCGGACACCGGAGCATATGGCCAATCTGCGCGGCGACTGGGTGACACCGATCGATGGTCTTGAAGCCTGGGCCTCGCTGAATTACCACGGATCGGAAATCAATGCCGGCCCGCGCATCGGCACGAACGGCACGCCGGTGACGATCAACGGCAAGGCCGGTCGAAAATATGACGCCTACACCACGCTTGATATCGGCGCGAAATATGCGGTCGCCGAAAATGTCGATCTCAATGCCGCCGTCTACAACGTCTTCGACAAGGATGTCGGCACCGACGATTTCAACACCGTCATGGAAGGCCGTCGTTTCTGGATCAGCATGACAGCGAAGTTCTGATCCAGTCATAGCCGCGAAATTCGGAGGCGCCATCGGGCGCCTCTTTTTTTGACCGTTGGTCTATTGACCTCAACTATGGTTGAGGAATTATACCGGCTGCTCTTCGTTGTGTTTCCGCGTTTCCGAGCGGAAATCGGTCCGGAAGCAGGAGCCAGAATGGAAAATACCATACTCAAACACAGCCTGACGGTGGGAGAGGTTGCCCGCCGCAGCGGCATCGCCGTCTCCACCATCCATTTTTACGAGGCGAAGGGATTGATCGAGGGCTGGCGCACCGCCGGCAATCAACGCCGTTATCATCGCGCGGTTCTGAGGCGCATCGCCATCATCCGCATTGCACAGCGGGCGGGTATACAGCTGAGCATCATCAGGGACGCGATGGCCGACCTGCCGCAGGATCGGGTGGCGACAACAGCCGACTGGCGCAGGTTCTCCCAATCCTGGCGGGAAATGCTCCAGCTCCGCATCAACAACCTGATCATGCTGCGCGACCAGCTTACCGGCTGTATTGGTTGCGGGTGCCTTTCGCTGGATGATTGTCCGTTGCGCAATCCGAACGATGTTCTCGCCGATAACGGCGCAGGTCCCCGCCGCCTCGTTTCGGCAGAGTGAGCATAATTTTCGGACCGTTAGCCTTGTTGCTCACCCGGATTCGGCTGGCACCCAAACGCTGACACTGCCGCCATTGGTGGGGAAGACGCCCTTGCCGCTCTCATCGAGGGTGATCTTCTCTTGACGGTGCCCGAGGAAGTCGCGCCAGACCGCCCCTGCATGATCCGGACCGAGATCGACATGCTTTTCCGCCGGTTCGCCATTCGACATCACCACGACACAGCCGGGCGCATCGGCGGTGCCATGGCGAATGAAGGCGATGCAGTTCGGGTCATCGAAAATGTCCGTCTGTACGCCATTGGAGAAACGGCTGCGCGCCTCTATGAGCTTCGGCAGGCATTCGATGGCCGGCATATCGATTTTGTACTCATTGCCGTCATTACCCGTGTCGGTATAGCTCGTGCCGAACAGATCGGGATAAAAAACGCAAGGCACGCCGTTTTCACGCAGCAATATGATCGCATAGGCGAGGGGCTTGAACCAGGGCTCCACCGGAGCCTCCAGCGATTGCAATGGCTGGGTGTCGTGGTTATCGACGAGCGTGACGGCGTGATCGGGAACGGCGGCAACAAGCGCACCATCGAAAATGCTGCGCATGTCAAAATCACCCCCCTGTTTCGACGCGTCGTGGAAGCTGTGGTGAAGGGCGACATCGAAAAGCATCAGTTGCTTGTCGACGAGTTCGAGATAGCTCTTCAAGGCCTCAAGATCGGGGTGCCAATATTCCGCTACGACGAAAAGATCGGGGTCAATAGTCTCGCGCATATGGCCGACCCAATCGCGGAAGAACCATGCCGGAATATGTTTCGCAGCATCCAGACGGAAGCCGTCCACCTGGACCTGCTCGGAAAGCCAGCGGCCCCAATATTTGAGCTCTTCATAGACGGCCCGATTACGAAACTCGATATCCGCGCCCATCAGATAGTCGAAATTGCCGTTTTCCTGATCGACTTCCTCGTTCCACTCACCGTCGCCATATTCGTTGACGAGCCGGAAAATGCCGTCTTCGGTCGGCTCTTCGATGTGATCGACGCCGCTGAAACATTTCTGGTCCCAGATGAATTTGGAATGCGCGCCGCCTCGGCCGGGAAAGGTGAAACGTGTGTAAGCGAGTGCGGAAAAATCCTCGTCGTCGATATCCGTGCGATCGTCGGGGTTGACGCGGCGAACCTGTACCTTTTCCTTCTCGTCGGCACCCATCTTGTGATTGAGAACGACGTCGTGAATGACACGGACGCCATTCTCTTTCAGCGTCTTGCCCGCATGCTCGAGGGCGCCACGATCACCGTATTTGGTGGCGACGGTGCCCTTCTGGTCAAATTCGCCGAGGTCGAAGAGATCGTAGGTGTCATATCCAACCGAATAACCGCCGGCGGCGCCCTTGTAGGCGGGCGGCAGCCAGACGTCGGTAATGCCCATTTTGGCAAGGCTTTCGGCCTTCTCGGCCACCTCGCTCCATAATTTCCCTCCGTCCGGATAATACCAATGGAAGAATTGAAGCAAGGTGCGTCCGGCCATATGTCCCTCACGATGGTTAGCAGGTCGCGCCATAAACGGCCCGGTGACGAAAGGGTTCCGCCACCGGGGATGCGCGATCTGCGATTATGAGGTCGTTGCGGCGCTTCAATATTAGCCGGCTATTTCGAGCACCCTATCGCCGGCCTGAAGATAGTCGCCTTCCTTGCCGATCAGGCGGACCCTGCCGGCCCTGGTGGCGACAATCTGTGTCTCCATCTTCATTGCTTCCATGATTGCCAGGAGATCACCTTCCGAGACCGTGTCGCCATCTTTTACCTTGAAGGACTGCAAGGTGCCGGAAACGGGAGCAGTGATTTCACCCTCGTTCCTGTCGACCGCAGTGCCGGAAACGGACGCCTGGCCGCCGTTGACGCTGCCGAGGCTGGAAAGGAGAATGCTGGGCAGGCCGACCGAAACACGCTTTCCGTCAATCTCGAGATAGGTTCGTGTCATGGAAGGATCGTCGGCCGGTGCCGGGCGCTCCATGGCGTCGGGCACGGCCGCAAAATCGGTTTCGATCCAGCGGGTGTGAACCTTGAACCCATCCGTGCCAATGAAGTCGTCCGTCTCGATCGCGGCGCGATGGAACGGAAGAACGGTCGCGATACCCTCGATGCGGAATTCCTTCAGCGCGCGGCGGGCACGGCGCAGGACCTGATCTCGGTCGACACCTGTCACGATGAGCTTCGCCATCAGCGAGTCGAAGACACCAGGCACGACGGAGCCGCTGACGACACCGCTATCCATGCGAATGCCGGGACCGGACGGCGCGTCGAAAACCGAGATCGAGCCGGGCGTCGGCAGGAAGCCGCGGCCAGGGTCTTCGGCATTGATGCGGAACTCCATGGAGTGCCCGCGCGGTTCGGGCGTTTCGAGGACCCGCAGCTTCTGGCCTTCGGCAATACGGAACTGCTCGATGACGAGATCGATGCCGGTGGTTTCCTCGGTGACAGGATGTTCCACCTGCAGGCGCGTATTGACCTCAAGGAAAGAAATGGTGCCGTCAACGCCGAGCAGGAATTCGACGGTGCCGGCGCCGGAATAACCGGCTGCGGCGCAGATCGCCTTGGCGGCGTCATGGATTTTTTGGCGCTGCTCATCGGACAGGAAGGGGGCGGGGGCCTCTTCGATCAGTTTCTGGTTCCGGCGTTGCAGCGAGCAGTCACGGGTGCCGAGGACAAGCACATTGCCGTGTTTATCGGCCAGAACCTGCGCTTCTATATGGCGCGGCCGGTCAAGGAAGCGCTCCAGAAAGCATTCGCCACGACCGAAGGCGGCGGTTGCTTCGCGCACGGCGGATTCGTAGAGGTCGGCGATCTCCTCCATTTTCCAGGCAACCTTCAGGCCGCGCCCGCCACCGCCATGGGCAGCCTTGATGGCGACCGGCAGGCCGTGCTGTTCGGCGAAGGCGGTGACTTCCGCGGCGGAAGAGACGGGGCCATCACTGCCGGCAACCAGTGGTGCGCCAACGCCGGTGGCGATGCGCCGTGCTTCGACCTTGTCGCCCAGCGCCTCGATGACATGAGGATCCGGCCCAATCCAGATCAGGCCGGCATCGATGACGGCCTTTGCGAATTCCGCGCGTTCAGAAAGGAAGCCGTAACCCGGATGGACGGCATCTGCGCCGGCGCGTTTGGCAATCGAGATCAGCTTATTGATATCGAGATACGTCTCGGCGGGCCGCACGCCTTCCAGCGCATAGGCTTCATCCGCCAGCCGGACGAAAAGCGCGTCCTGATCGGGATCGGCATAAACGGCGACCGATTTCAGGCCGTAATCGCGACAGGCGCGGATGATGCGCACCGCGATCTCGCCGCGATTGGCAATCAGCACTTTTTTCATCGCTTTTCTCCTCGGAACTATGTGTTTTTGGCCGCGATTTCGGCAAAGGGGCCGATCGGGCGGAATTTGATTTTGGCGTTGACCGGGATCTGCCCGGCAAGATCGAGATGATATTCGGCCACTGAGCCTATAACGGGATAACCACCAGTCAGGGGGTGATCAGCAAGGAAAAGAACCGGCTGGCCGCTATGGGGAATCTGGATCGCGCCCGTTGCCGTGCCTTCGCTCGGCAACTCGGCGCTGTCCTTGCGTTCCACCGGCACGTCGCCGGCAAGGCGAATGCCGACGCGGTTCGATTGCGGGGTGACCTGCCAGAGCTGGCCGGTCAGCGTGTCGATACCCTTCAGCGTAAACCAGTCCGTTCGGGGCCCGAGAACGATATCCAGTGTCACGATCTCGCCCGTTGCCGGCGGCTCGAAAGCCGGAGCCTCGTTGATCGATACGCTGGATAGACCTGACTTTTCGCCCTTGAGCGGCAGGATGGCACCTGCACCCACTGGCTCGGGACCGACGACAGCCAGAGTATCGGTTGCAAAACTGCCGAGCACCGGCTCGACGTCGAAGCCGCCGCGCACGGCAAGATAACAGCGCATTCCCTTCGGCGGCTGGCCGAAAGTGATCACGTCACCGGCTTCAAGGGAGACCGGGCCCGGGGTTTTGGCAGCGAAACTGCGCTCTGCCGTCTTGATCGTGACGGGGCAGGGGGCGCCGGTTATGCCGATAACGGTACGGTTCGCGCTTTTGAAGGAAAAGCCGCCGAGCGTCAGTTCGAGACAGGGCGTGTTGACCGGATTGCCGACGATGCGGTTTGCGGCATTAAATGCGCCGCGATCCAGCGCGCCGGAGGCGGAGACACCCTGCCCGGTCTGGCCGAAACGGCCGAGGTCCTGAAAGATGGCTGGCATTGGCGCGGCAAGCACCTCGAAATGCGGGCCATCCTTTTTTGGTACTTTCCTGTCCGGTGCCGGAGCTGGGATATCTACCGTTCGACCGGTCTTGTCCATGTCGAAGAAACGCACACGGTAGCCCGGCTGAAACAGCGCGCCGGGGTCGCGGTCTATATCCCACATCTTCACCGGCGTCGTGCCGATGATCTGCCAGCCGCCGGGGCTGTTTTGCGGGTAGACGCCGCTGAAAGCACCGGCCAATGCTACGGAGCCGGCCGGAATACGGGTGCGCGGGCTTTGCCGGCGCGGGACATGCAGCGCGGGATCGCCTCCGACCAGATAACCAAAACCGGGAGCGAAGCCGCAGAAGGCAACTGTGAATTCGCTTTCGGTGTGCCGGCGAATAACCTCTTCGATGCTCAGGCCGGTTAGTTCGGCAACATCTGCAAGGTCTTCGCCATTATAACGGACGGGGATTTCGACAAGATTGTCCGACGGCGCGATCTTTGCCGAGAGATCGCGGCTCGCAAGCCGCGCAGCCAGCGCTTCGGAGCCGATCTTCTCGGGCCGGAACCGGATCATCAGCGTGCGGGCAGCCGGCACCGTCTCTTCTATACCTTCGATGGGATCGTTCTGCAGCGAGGCGAAAAGCGCCAGCGTTTCATCGAGATCGGCGAGTTCGACAAGAATGGTGGCGAGGCTGACGGGAAGAAAACGCATCATATCCTCACGCGTGATAGGCGGAATCGGGAATATCGGTAATGAACATGTGTCCCGGCGCATGGGTAATGGCAAAGGGAACACCGGATGCCATCACGGCGGCCTGTGGGGTGACGCCGCAGGCCCAGAAGACCGGAACCTCGCCGGGTTCCATCCGCACCGCGTCGCCGAAATCGGGCTTTGCGAGATCGGTAATGCCGATCTCCTCGGGCGCACCCACATGCACGGGCGAACCATGCACCGCTGGAAAACGTCCCGAAATGGTCGCCGCATCAGCGACGCGCGACGCCGGGATCGGCCGCATGGAAACGACCATATTGCCCTTCAGCCGACCGGCCGGACGGCAGGGGCGGTTGGTGAGATACATGGGCACATTGCTCTTGTCCGTCATATGGCGGATTTCGATACCCGCCTCCACCATCGGTGTTTCGAAGGTGAAGCTGCAGCCAATGAGGAAGGCGACGAGATCGTCGCGCTCAGCCCATGCGGCGGTGGCATCAGCGGTTTCCTCAACAAGCTTGCCGTCACGCCAGATGCGATAAAGCGGCAGATCAGTCCTGAGATCGGCGCCAGGCGCCAGAAGAGTGGTCGGCGATCCGGGATCGGACACGTCGAGTACCGGGCAGGGCTTGGGATTGCGTTGCGCATAAAGCAGGAAATCGAAAGCCCAGTCGCGCGGCAGCACGATCATGTTCGCCTGCGTGAAGCCGGGCGCGATGCCGGAGGTAGGGGCGACAAGACCGCCGCGATAGGTGGCGCGGGCCTGGCGGGCGGCGTCCGCGTCCGTGTGATTGAGATAGGATGTGGGTATCGTCATCGGCTATCCTTTCAGCGATTGGATGCAAAAGAGCGGATGTCGATGCCATCAGCCTCGAAGCGCCGGCGGATTTCCTGGGCGATGGCGACCGCACCGGGGCTGTCGCCATGTACACAGATGGATTGCGCCTCGATTTTTATAATACTGCCATCGATGGCCTCCAGCGTGCCTTCGCGGGCAAGCTGCACCATGCGGTCGGCAATTTTTGCCGCGTCATGCAATACGGCACCGGCTTCCCGGCGGGAAACGAGCTGGCCCTGAGGCGTATAGGCGCGATCGGCAAAAGCTTCGGCAACGACGGCAAGACCGGACTTGCGGGCGAGATCGAGGATGGGCGCGTTCGCAAGGCCCATCAACACCAGTGAAGAATCTATGGCCTTGATGCCGTCGATCACGGCCTGCCCCTGTTTCGCATCATTGGCGATGCGGTTGTAAAGTGCGCCATGCGGCTTCACGTAACGCACCGTGGTGCCCGCAGCGGCGGCAACACCTTTCAGCGCGCCTATCTGGTAGATGACATCGGCAATCAGTTCTTCCGAGGTGGCGTCCAGATCGCGGCGGCCGAAGCCGACGCGGTCAGGATAGGAGACATGGGCGCCAACGACCACGCCCTTTTCGGCAGCGGCCTTGACGGTGCGGTAGATGCCGGCTGGGTCGCCTGCGTGAAATCCGCAGGCGATGTTGGCGCTGGAAACGATGGCGAGCATCGCCTCGTCATCACCCATGCGCCATGCGCCGTAACTTTCACCAAGATCGCTGTTGAGATCGATAGCGGCCATGTTTGCCTCCCTTATTCCATCAGTAGCCGAGCAGGGCAAAGATCGCGCCCGCCGATTTATAGGCCATATACCAGGTGAGCGCGCAGGTCAGCACGCCAAGCACCAGCAGCCAGCGCGGGTAGTGGTACCCGTGCATCAGATCCGCGCGCTTCCAGGCGGCATACATGAAGATCGAAAGACCGATCGGCAGGACGAGACCGTTGAGACCGCCGACGAAGACGAGCATGGCTGCAGGCGGGGTGGTGATGATGACATAGGCAATCAGCGAAATGGCGATGAAGCCGACCGTTGCCAGATTACGCTGACGCTCCGTTATGTCAGGCTTGAAAGCTGTCAGGAATGACACGGAGGTATAGGCCGCGCCGATGATGCTGGTCATGGCCGAGGCGAGGAAGACGGCGCCGAACAGGCGGTAGCCGATATTGCCGGCGGCGGCATGGAAAGCCTGGCCGGCCGGATTCGCCGCCTTGCCGGAGAGATCGATGACCACGCCACTTGCGACAACGCCGAGGATGGCAAGGAACAGGACGTAGCGCAGGACGCCGGTGATGGCGATGCCGCTGAGCGCCGCGCGATTGACCGCGTTGATATTTTCAATGCCCACCATGCCCTTGTCCAGCAGGCGATGCGCACCGGCATAGGTGATGTAGCCGCCAACCGTGCCGCCTACGATGGTGGTGATGGTGACGAAATCGATGGTGTCTGGCAGGAAAGTCTGGCGGAAGGCTTCCGCGACCGGCGGGCCGGAAACATATGCCGCATAAACGATCAACGCCAGCTTGACAAAGGCCGCGACGAAAACCACGCGGTCCATGGCAATGCCGGCGCGGCGGGACAGGAAGATTCCGATGGCCGCCAGTGCACCGATTGCACCGCCGATCTTCGGATCGAGATCGATCATGGCGTTGAAGCCGAGGCCCGCGCCGCCAATATTGCCGATGTTGAAGAACAGGCCGCCGATAATGACGAGAATCGCAAGCAGATAACCCGAACCCGGAATAGCGGCATTGGCAATGGCCGGTGCCCGCATGCGGGTAATGGTGACGATGCGCCAGATATTGGCCTGCACGACAAAGTCGATGAGGACGGAAATGACGATGGCGAATGCGAATGCGGCGCCCAGTTTAACCGTGAAATTTGCGGTCTGTGTTATGAAGCCCGGCCCGACGGCCGACATCGACATCAAGAACATTGCCGAAAGCAAGGCATACCGTTGATTCTTCGCCTTGCGCGCAACCTCGTTAGGGTCGGCGGGCGAGAGCTTATTCTGCTCCATGGATTTTCTCCGCTCCATTTGCAATCCGCCCCTCGCGGATGCTTTATGAGACCGAATTTGGCCTGTTCCGCGAAATTGTCAACATTGTTCAACAATAAATAATAATCGTTCTCTTATTTTGTCTATTTGTTGGACGTTATGCGCATGAATTCAGCATGTTTTTTTCGTGCTTTGCTAATGCTTTGTGCTATGGGCAGAACATGCCGTGTCCGAACATGCCTGTCACGGAATTCCAGATGCTGCATTGCTCTTAGGAAAGGAGCGCCATGACGGAAACGACAGAGGGTCTGCCGCTTGCGGATCGATTGGCCAAGGGTATTCGTACCCTGCTGATATCAGGTGAGCTGGCGCCGGGGCAGCGCCTGTCAGAGGCAGCCTTCAGTGAACGTTTCGATGTCTCCCGCAATTCGCTGCGCGAGGCATTCCGGCTTTTGACCAAGGATGGGCTTCTGCGTCATGAGGCCAATCGCGGAGTGTTCGTCGCAGTTCCCACCATCTCCTCGGTCATCGATATCTACCGGGTGCGGCGCATGGTGGAATGCGGCGCGCTGCGGCAGGCCTGGCACAAGCACCCCGCGATCAAAACGATGCGGGCAGCGGTTGAGGATGCGAAGGTAAAGCGTGAGGCTGCTGATTGGCTGGGCGTGGGCAGCGCCAATATGAAATTTCATGCCGCTGTCGTTGATCTCCTCGACAGTGCCCGGATCAGCGATTTTTACGAGCGTATCGCCGCTGAACTCCGGCTGTGTTTCGGTCTCTTGAAAGATCCCGAACAGCTTCATTCTCCATTTGTCGACATGAACAGCAAAATTCTGTCACTGATGGAGGAAGGCAAGGCGCAGGAAGCGGGCGACGAGATGGACACCTATCTCAATCTTTCAGAGCGTACGGTCCTGAAAGCGCTCGAACGTGCCGTGGAACACGCCTCCTGACATAGCGGCGGCGGCGGCGAAAGTCTCGTGCCGTACTGTTTCACTTTTGCCGATCAGGGCGATTGCCAAGTTTGCTGCGCTGCGTCATCAATGCTGGCATGACGCTTCGCGACCTGACAATTCTCGTTATCGACGAAAACGCGATCCGCGCTTCCATCATAGAGGAGGGCC
This sequence comes from Agrobacterium sp. RC10-4-1, assembly GCF_014138475.1. Taxonomy (NCBI): domain Bacteria; kingdom Pseudomonadati; phylum Pseudomonadota; class Alphaproteobacteria; order Hyphomicrobiales; family Rhizobiaceae; genus Agrobacterium; species Agrobacterium sp. RC10-4-1. Next base: position 334,238 of record NZ_JACJIT010000008.1, on the reverse strand, counting down.
TGCGCGAGGCGGGCTATCAGCGCGTTACCGTCATCCACGAAGTGAACGGGGTGGCGCGCACCATCGAGACGCTGCAGCCTGATGTCATTTTCATCGATCTTGAAAATCCCAATCGTGACATGATGGAGCATCTGTTTCAGCTCACCCGCACGGTTGGCCGGCCTATCGCCATGTTTGTCGATCGTTCCGACACCGCCTCAATCGAGGCAGCCGTCGAGGCCGGTGTCTCCGCCTATGTGGTGGACGGGTTGAAGAAAGAGCGTGTGAAACCGATTCTCGATATGGCGGTCAGCCGCTTCAATGCTTTCAGCCGCCTGCAGCGGGAGCTGGCCGATGCGAAATCGGCGCTTGAGGAGCGCAAGGTCATCGAACGCGCCAAAGGCATATTGATGAAGATGCGCGGCCTTTCTGAAGAAGAGGCCTTTGCACTTCTGCGGCAAACGGCAATGAACGAGAAAAAGAAGATATCCGAGATCGCGCAAAGCGTGGTCACCGCGGCCGGTCTGTTGATGTGACGAAGACCAGCCGGACAGCGTGGAGTGAATAACATGGCGGCACCGGAACAAACGGCAGGACCAGACAGCGGAGCGACGAAAGCCCCGGGCGCACCGGCAAGGGTCGGCAGTGACCGGCAGAAAATCCTGCGTGCTGGCTTTATACCCCTTGTTGACGCATCGGTTCTTATCGCAGCGGCCGAATTCGGCTTTGCAGAACGCGAGGGCATTACGCTCGATCTCGTGAAAGACGTTTCCTGGGCAAATGTGCGTGACCGGCTGGCGTTCCGGCAATTCGACATTGCCCATATGCTATCGCCAATGCCCGTCGCCTCCATGCTCGGGCTCGGTTCCAACCCGTCGCCGACGATTACGCCTTTTTCACTCGGACGCGGCGGCAATGCGATCACGCTTTCGACCCGCCTGTTTGACCGCATGAAGGCCGTGACCGGACTTTCCGAAACGGCGGGAGCGCTCGAAAATGCTGAGGCGCTGAAGCGTGTGCTTGATGATATGCGTGCCCGCGGCGAGCCGCCACCGACGCTTGGCATGACTTACCCGTTTTCCTCGCATAATTACGAATTTCGCTACTGGCTTGCCGCTGGCGGCATTCACCCCGACAACGACGTCAAGCTTGTGGTCGTGCCGCCGCCGTTGACATCGGATGCGCTCGCTGCGGGAGCGATTGACGGTTTCTGCGTTGGAGCGCCGTGGAATATCGTCGCCGCCGAACGCGGTGTCGGCCGGATCGTTGCCGCCAAGCAGGATTTGTGGCCTTCCGCACCCGAAAAGGTCGTCGGCATGCGGCCCGAATGGGCGGCAAACCAACAAGAAGCGGTCGGACGGCTGCTGACGGCGCTTGATGCGGCCGCGCGCTGGTGCGACCTTGCAGAAAATCACGATGAACTAAGCCGGGCCCTTGCCGATCCGCGTTACATTGGAGCGCCTGAGGCGATTATCCGTCGTGTGCTTGCCGGTGAATTCAGCATTGATAGCCGGGGGAATAGGCGCGTGATCGACAAATATTTCACCTTTCATGGCGGCCATGCGAATTATCCCCGGCAAAGTCAGGCTTTGTGGATTTACAGCCAGATGATCCGCTGGGGGCAGGCGGAATTTTCTCGCAAAGGCGTGGCGGCCGCCTTGTCTTCCTACCGGCCGGATATTTACCGGGCGGTGCTGGGCGACGCCAATGCACCTGATGATGCCGATATCCGTGTCGAAGGGCAGGAAGAGGGTGATCGTTTCGTAGATGGCCTCATATTCGATCCCGCCGACATAGAAGGCTATGTGAAGGAATTTTCAGTACGTACATCTACGGCTGTTTCTCAACCTTCCGGTGAGGCATAAACGGCCCCCAAGCTGGTCAAGCTGCGTAAAATTCAAGCGCGGGATTTCTCCATTTGCCCAAATGCAAGCCAAGAAAATCCCTGATTAAAATTTAGTCGTAAAGCTCATCTCCTGAAATACGCCTTTCTTTTCAGGGTTATAATCTAGTTTTGATAAACTGGCACGCCTTTTGCTTTTTGTTTTTCGCACCGGTCAACGGCGATCGGAGCGAGCAGGGCGCGGCATAGGCGCTTTCAAAGACACAGACGTCGCAAGGTTTTGCAGTCCGGACTTCTCCCGTCCGCAGACGCAAACACCGAGCGGCGTTTTTTTATTTTCCGGTTTTTTCGCAAGCGAAAACGTCACCTACGGGTGGCCCAATAAGGGGAACATGCGAATGAAAAAGATATTCTCCGGCGCTGTCAGCCGCCGCGCGATTTTGAAGACCACGACCACCGCAGCCCTTGTCACTGCGGTACGCGGCGCGTTTCCCTCCGGGGCTTTCGCAGCCACCGCCGAGCCTGAGGTCAAAGGTGCAAAACTCGGCTTCATCGCACTCACCGACGCCGCACCGCTCGTTATCGCCGCGGAAAAGGGCCTCTTCGCCAAGCATGGCATGCCTGACGTCGAGGTTCTGAAGCAGGCGTCATGGGGCGCAACGCGCGACAATCTGGTGCTCGGCGGCGCTTCGAACGGTATTGACGGCGCGCATATTCTGACGCCGATGCCGTATCTGATGCATACGGGCAAGGTAACCCAGAACAATGTGCCGGTGCCGATGACAATCCTCGCCCGCCTGAACCTCGACAGCCAGGGCATCTCCGTCGCCAGGGAATATGCAGATACCGGCGTTCAACTCGATGCCTCCAAACTGAAGGTGGCGTTCGAGAAAAAGAAGGCGGAAGGCAAGGAAATCAAGGCCGCGATGACGTTCCCGGGCGGCACGCATGATCTCTGGATCCGCTATTGGCTTGCCGCCGGCGGTATCGATCCCGACAAGGACGTTTCCACCATCGTCGTTCCGCCGCCGCAGATGGTCGCCAACATGAAGGTTGGCAACATGGACGTCTTCTGTGTGGGCGAGCCCTGGAACGAGCAGCTGGTCAATCAGGGCATCGGCTTTACTGCCTGTACGACAGGCGAACTCTGGAAGGGCCATCCGGAAAAGGCGCTCGGCATGCGCGCCGACTGGGTGGAAAAGAACCCCAACGCCACCAAGGCGCTGCTGATGGCGGTCATGGAAGCACAGATGTGGTGTGACGAGATGGCGAACAAGGAGGAAATGTCCACCATCCTCGGCAAACGCCAGTGGTTCAACGTGCCGCCAAAGGATGTTCTTGGCCGCCTCAAGGGCAATATCAATTACGGCAACGGCCGCGTGCTCGAAAACACCGGCCTGCAGATGAAGTTCTGGCAGGACCATGCCTCCTATCCCTTCCGCAGCCACGACAGCTGGTTCATCGCAGAAAACATCCGCTGGGGCAAATTCGCGCCCGACACCGATGTGAGGGCGCTGGTTGCGAAGGTGAACCGAGAGGATATCTGGCGCGCTGCCGCCAAGGATCTCGGCGTAACCGATCTGCCCGCCTCCACCTCGCGCGGCAAGGAAACCTTCTTCGACGGCAAGGTCTTCGACCCGGAAAACCCGTCGGCCTATCTCGAAAGCCTGTCCATCAAGGCGGCCTCCTGAGGAGGAGACCCGGGCGTCGCCCTTCATCCGCCGGCCGCGCTTCCCAACCGGTGCGGCTGAAGACCGGGTGAGGGGCGAGCCCAGACCGCAACCGACATCAAGAGGAAATGCCCATGTCCGCATTGGCCCGAAAATTCAACGAAGAGCCGCAGCAGCAGGCAGCGAAGAAGGCAAATGTCGTGGCGCTTGCGCCGAAACAGTCGCCGCGGATTGATCTGCGCAAATGGGCTGTGGTAGCGGCCCGCAACATCATCCCGCCGTTTGTCGTTCTCGCCATTCTGCTTGCTGTCTGGCAGCTGCTCTGTTCCGCCCCCGGCGCCTCCCTGCCGCCGCCGAGCCAGGTTTTCGAGGAGAGCTACGATCTCATCGTATCGCCGTTCTTCCATAATGGCTCGCAGGATATAGGTCTCGGCCTGCGCGTGCTGGTCTCGCTGGAGCGGGTGGCCTACGGTTTCGGCCTTGCCGCCATCGCCGGCATCATTCTCGGGGCTGTCATCGGCCAGTCGGTCTGGGCGATGCGCGGCCTCGATCCGATCTTTCAGGTGCTGCGCACCGTGCCGCCGCTCGCCTGGCTGCCGCTTTCACTGGCCGCCTTTCAGGACAGCAATCCGTCGGCCATTTTCGTGATCTTCATCACCTCCATCTGGCCGGTCATCATCAATACCGCAGTCGGCGTGCGCAACATTCCGCAGGATTACCGCAACGTGGCGCAGGTGCTGCGGCTGAACCAGCTGGAATTCTTCTTCAAGATCATGCTGCCATCGGCAGCACCCTACATCTTCACCGGCCTGCGCATCGGCATCGGCCTTTCGTGGCTCGCGATCGTGGCGGCGGAAATGCTGACCGGCGGCGTCGGCATCGGCTTCTTCATCTGGGACGCTTGGAATTCCTCGCGCCTGCCCGACATCATCGTGGCACTCGCCTACATCGGCGTCGTCGGCTTCATGCTCGACAAGCTGGTGGCGGCGCTCGGCAAGGTCATCACCCGCGGCTCTGCGGGCAACTGAAAGGGCGATAACTATGAACGCATATCTCAAGCTCGATCACATCGACAAATATTTCGACAAGGGCGGCTCGCGCGCCGAGGTGCTGAAAGGCATCAACCTCACTATCGAAAAGGGTGAATTCGTCTCGGTCATCGGCCACTCCGGTTGCGGCAAATCCACCATGCTGAACCTCATCGCCGGGTTGACGAAAGTCTCCGCCGGCGCCGTGCTCCTCGAAAACCGGGAGGTCAACGAACCCGGACCTGAACGCGCCGTCGTGTTTCAGAACCACAGCCTGCTGCCGTGGCTTTCGGTTTATGAAAACGTCAATCTCGCTGTCGAGAAGGTCTTCCGCAATACCAAGACACGGGCCGAGCGGGATGACTGGGTCATGCGCAATCTCGATCTCGTTCAGATGGGGCACGCGAAAGACAAAAAGCCTTCGGAAATTTCCGGCGGCATGAAACAGCGTGTCGGCATTGCCCGGGCGCTCGCCATGGAGCCGAAAATCCTGCTGCTGGACGAGCCTTTCGGGGCGCTGGATGCGCTGACCCGCGCCCATCTTCAGGACGCGGTGATGGAAATCCACGCCCGGCTCGGCAACACCATGGTCATGATCACACATGACGTGGACGAGGCTGTGCTGCTCTCCGACCGTATCGTGATGATGACCAACGGTCCCGCAGCTCACATCGGCGAAGTGCTCGAGGTGCCGCTGGCACGCCCGCGCAATCGTATCGAGCTTGCATCCGACAAGACCTACCTCAAATGCCGCGAGGCCGTGCTGAAGTTCCTTTACGAACGTCACCGCTTCGTCGAAGCCGCGGAGTAACGACCATGACGCAAAAACTCGTCATCATCGGTAATGGCATGGCGCCGGGGCGCATGCTGGAAAACCTGTTCGAAACCGCGCCCGGCCTCTACGATGTCACCATTTTCAACGCCGAGCCGCGCGTCAATTACGATCGCATCATGCTCTCGCCGGTGCTTTCAGGCGAAAAGAGCTACGAGGACATCGTCATCCACAATGACGACTGGTATGCGGCCAATAATGTGACGCTGCACAAGGGTGCGAAGGTCACCGGTATCGATCGGGACAAAAAGACCGTCACCAGCGAAAACGGTATTACGGCTTCCTATGACAAGCTGGTGATCGCCACAGGTTCTCTGCCCTTCATCATTCCCGTCCCCGGCCATCAATTGCCCGGCGTGCTCGCCTATCGCGATCTCGATGATGTGACGAAGATGCTGGAGATCGCAGAAGGAAAGGGCCGCGCCATTGTCATCGGCGCCGGGCTTCTCGGGCTGGAAGCCGCCTATGGTCTCAAGCGTCAGGGAATGGACGTCACCGTCGTCCACCTGATGCCGACGATCATGGAGCGTCAGCTTGATCCGGCAGCGGCCTATCTTCTGGAAAAGGCGCTCACCGAGCGCGGCATCGACATCATCACCAAGGCCAATACCAAATGCATTCTTGGCAAGGAGAAGGTCGAGGGCATCGAGCTGGAAGACGGCAGGATCATCAAAGGCGACATGGTGGTGATGGCGGTCGGTATCCGTCCCGCTTCCGGTCTTGCCAGGGAAGCCGGTCTTGCCGTCAATCGCGGTATCGTCGTTGACGATGGCATGATGACGTCGGACGCCTCGATCTATGCGCTTGGCGAATGCGCGGAACATCGCGGCATATGCTACGGGCTGGTTGCCCCGCTTTATGAATCGGCCCGGGTGTTAGCCGACCGCCTTTGCGGCGGTTCGGCCGAATATCACGGCTCCGTCACTAACACGAAGCTCAAGGTCACCGGCATCAACCTGTTTTCCGCCGGCGATTTCGCAGAAGGCGACGACCGCGAGGAAATCGTGCTGCGCGATGCCACAGCCGGCGTCTATAAGCGCCTCATCCTGAAAGAAAACCGCATCATCGGTGCGGTGCTCTACGGCGAGACGGCGGATGGGTCGTGGTTCTTCGATCTGATGAAAAAGTCCACCGATATTTCCGCCATGCGCGAAACCCTGATTTTCGGCCAGGCCTATCAGGGAGGGTCCCCGCTGGACCCTATGGCGGCCGTTGCAGCCTTGCCGGATGATGCGGAAATCTGCGGCTGCAACGGCGTTTGCAAGGGTAAGATCACCTCGTCCATCACCTCCAAGGGATTGACGTCTCTGGATGATGTGCGCGCCCACACCAAGGCTTCCGCCTCCTGCGGCAATTGCACCGGTCTTGTCGAACAGCTGATGACGCTGACGCTCGGCGACAGTTATAACCCCGCTGCCGTGCAGCCCATGTGCAAATGCACCGATCTCGGCCACGACGATGTACGCCGTCTCATCAAGGCCAAGGGTCTTAAGACCATTCCAGCCGTGATGCAGGAGCTTGAGTGGAAAACCTCCTGCGGCTGTGCGAAATGCCGGCCGGCGCTCAATTATTACCTCGTCTGCGACTGGCCGGATGAGTATGCCGATGATTACCAGTCGCGTTACATCAATGAGCGTGTTCACGCCAATATCCAGAAGGATGGGACCTATTCCGTCGTGCCGCGCATGTGGGGCGGTGTGACATCCTCTTCCGAACTTCGGGCGATTGCCGATGTGGTCGACAAGTTCGAAATCCCAATGGTTAAGGTGACGGGCGGCCAGCGCATCGACCTTCTCGGCATCGAAAAGGAGGATTTGCCCGCCGTCTGGGCCGATCTCGGCAAGGCCGGGTTCATTTCCGGCCAGGCCTATGCCAAGGGCTTGCGCACCGTGAAGACCTGTGTCGGCCAGCAATGGTGCCGCTTCGGCACGCAGGATTCCACCGGGCTTGGCATCCGCATTGAAAAATTCATGTGGGGATCGTGGACACCCGCCAAGCTGAAGCTTGCCGTTTCCGGCTGTCCGCGCAACTGCGCCGAGGCCACCTGCAAGGATATTGGCGTCATCTGCGTCGATTCCGGGTTCGAGATCCACTTCGCCGGCGCCGCCGGCCTCGATATCAAGGGCACTGAAGTTCTGGGTCTTGTCAGAACCGAGGATGAAGCGCTGGAGCATATCGTGGCGCTCACCCAAATGTACCGTGAGCAGGCGCGCTACCTTGAGCGCATCTACAAATGGGCCAAGCGCATCGGCTACGACGAGGTTCGTCGCCAGATCATGAATGATGCGGAGAAGCGTCGGGCCTATTTCGAACGCTTCGTCTTCGGCCAGAAATTCGCGCAGGTCGATCCCTGGTCCGAGCGTGTGTCCGGCCACGACAAGCACGAATTCAGGCCCATGGCGGCAATCGGTTTCAGCGAGGCAGCGGAGTGAGAACGATGGACGTCAACTGGATCGATATTGGTGACATCTCCGACATCCCACTACGCGGCGCACGGTGCGTAAAAACGCCGATGGGCAAGATCGCCGTGTTCCGCACAGCGGAAAATCATGTCTTCGCCATCGAGGATCATTGCCCGCACAAGGGCGGGCCGTTGAGCCAAGGCATCGTGCATGGGGCTTCAGTGACGTGTCCGCTGCACAATTGGGTCATTTCGCTGGAGACCGGCAAAGCGCTGGGAGCAGACGAGGGCGAGGTGCGGACCATCCCGGTGCGTAATCTGGATGGGAGGCTTTCGATAGCGCTTGAAACGCTGATGATTGCGGCGGAGTGAATTGCGATGGCGGCGGCTTTACCCTCCTTTGCCCTGCCGGGCATCTCCCCCTCAAGCGGGGAGATCGACAAGCGGAGGGCTCCTCGTTCCCTCTCCACCGGCGACGACGCCAGTTGTGAATGGAAGTTTGTGCCGCGATTGATCTCCCCCCTTGAGGGGGAGATGCCCGGCAGGGCAGAGGGGGGTAAGCGCCACACGTTGAGGCGGCGTAACCGCCACACGCTGAGAGGGCAAACCCATGCCCGTTGAAACCAAAACCACCTGTCCCTATTGCGGCGTCGGCTGCGGCGTCATCGCCACCGTCAACGACGATGGCATCGTTTCCATCAGAGGCGATCAGGACCACCCCGCCAATTTCGGCCGGCTGTGCTCCAAGGGCTCGGCCCTCGCCGAAACCATCGACCTTGAAGGACGCATTCTTCACCCTGAGATCAATGGCAAACGGGCGACATGGGACGAAGCGCTTGATCTCGTCGCTTCCCGCTTCTCCGACACCATTGCCGAACATGGCCCGGATTCGGTCGCCTTTTACGTCTCCGGCCAATTGCTGACGGAGGATTATTACCTCGCCAACAAGCTGATGAAAGGTTTCATCGGTTCGGCCAATATCGATACCAACTCAAGGCTCTGCATGTCGTCCTCGGTCGCTGGCCATCGCCGCGCCTTCGGGGCCGATACGGTGCCGGGCACCTATGAGGATATGGAGCTTGCCGATCTGGTGATCCTCACCGGTTCAAATCTCGCCTGGTGCCATCCCGTCCTCTACCAGAGGCTAGCGGCGGCAAAGGCGGCACGGCCGGAAATGAAAGTCGTTGTCATCGATCCGCGTCGCACGATTAGCGCCGATATTGCCGATATGCACCTCGCCATCCGCCCGGATGGAGACGTGGCCTTGTTTACCGGCCTGCTGGCGCATCTTTCCGGTAGTCCTGCAGTCGATCACGCCTTTGTGGAAGATCACACGGTCGGTTTTGATGCTGCGATGCAGGCAGCAACCGAATATAGCCTGCCTGATATCGCTGAGGCCACCGGGCTGACGATTGCCGAACTGATTTCCTTTTACGAATTGTTCGAACGCACCGAAAAAACCGTCACCTGTTACAGCCAGGGCGTCAACCAGTCGCAAAGCGGCACCGACAAGGTCAACGCTATCATCAATTGCCACCTTGCGACCGGTCGCATCGGCAGGCCCGGCATGGGACCGTTTTCGCTGACCGGTCAGCCGAACGCCATGGGCGGGCGCGAGGTCGGCGGGCTGGCCAACATGCTGGCCGCCCATATGGCCATCGAAAGTGCCGGGGATCGTGATCGCGTGCAGCGCTTCTGGGCCTCGCCTGCCATTGCGGAAAAACCCGGCCTCAAGGCCGTTGATATGTTTCGGGCCGTGGCCGATGGCCGCATCAAGGCGCTGTGGATCATGGCGACCAATCCAGTGGTGTCCATGCCTGACGCCGGTGCCGTCGAAGCGGCCATCAAGGCCTGTCCATTCGTCGTGGTGTCCGATGTCATGGCAAAGACCGACACGGCGCGCCATGCCCATGTGCTTCTGCCATCGCTTGGCTGGGGGGAAAAAGACGGTACGGTCACCAATTCCGAGCGGCGCATTTCCCGCCAGCGCGGTTTTCTCGATACACCCGGTGAAGCGAAAGCGGACTGGTGGCAGATGGCGGAAGTGGGCCGGCGCATGGGTTTCGGCGCAGCCTTTGCCTTCCGGCACGCGTCGGAGATTTTCGCCGAACATGCGGCTCTGTCTGGCTTCGAAAATCTGGGCAGTCGCGATTTCGACATCAGTGGCGTCGACCCGAAAGTCTATGACGGGATGGCGCCCTTCCAATGGCCAAGACCGCAGGCAGGCGACGCCGGCACGACGCGTTTCTTCGCAGATGGCCGGTTTTATCACGCCGATGGCAAGGCACGGTTCATCGTCACAGCCTTGCCGGAGGTGGACAGAACGTCGGCGGACTATCCGCTGACGCTGAATACCGGGCGCATTCGCGACCAGTGGCATACCATGACCCGCACCGGCAAAAGCGCACGCCTTACCGCCCATATCGCCGAGCCATTCGCCGAGCTTCACCCGCGCGATGCACAGGCGCGGGGCATCGAAAGCGCCGATCTGGTAGAGCTGGAAAGTCCACATGGTAAGGTTCTGCTGCGGGCGTTGATCAGCGAAAGGCAGGCGCGCGGATCGGTGTTCGCGCCGATGCACTGGAACGACCAGTTTGCCTCGCTGGCGCGGATCGATATGGTTGTGGCCCCGGTCACGGACCCTTATTCCGGCCAGCCCGCCTCGAAAAACACGGGCGTGAGGGCAAGACGTTTCGAAGCGAAGGCTTACGGTTTCGCCATTTCCCGCACCCGGCCCGATGCGCCGGACTGCGCCTATTGGGCCATTGCAAAGGCGGATGGCGGCTATCGCATGGAGCTTGCCTTTGCGGAAGAGCCGCAGGACTGGACGCTCTGGGCACGACAGGTCTTCGGCATCGACGCCGGGATCGAGCCGCTGGGTTGTAGCGACCGGCAAACTGGCGATCTGCGCCTTGCCTTTTTCGATGGCGATATACTGCTGGCGGCGCTGTTCATCGCAAGGCGGCCGGTGGCTGTTGCCCGCAACTGGGCGATCTCGCAACTGACCGAGCGCCATGAGGATCTGCGAATGCGGTTTGCGCTGATCGCCGGTCGCCCCGGAGCCGGCCGTCCCGATCCGGGGGCCACGGTCTGCTCTTGCTTCAATGTCGGCGTCAACCAGATCACGGCCGCAGTCCGGGATGGCTGCCATAGCGTCGAAGCCATCGGCAAGGTGTTGAATGCCGGCACCAATTGCGGCTCGTGCCGCGCCGAAATCAAGGAGGTCATCAATGGATGCCTTAAAACCGCAGCGGAATGAACCGGCCCGTATGGAGAAACTCGCCAAGCTGCCGGTTTTCTGGGGGCTTGAGGGCAAGCGCGTGGTGCTGGCGGGCGGATCGGATGGGGCCGCCTGGAAGGCGGAGCTGTTGCTGGCCTGCGGCGCGGAATTGCATGTCTTTTGTGAGAGGGGTGACCTGTCCGAGACATTTGCATGGCTCGTTGCCAGAAGCACTCGCCTGCATTTCCATGCCATGCGCTGGCATAGTGGCATATTCGCCAATGCGGAACTGGCGCTGGCGGATTGCGAAACGGATACGGAGGCGGCAGCCTTTCATGCCGCTGCGCGGGCGGCGGGTGTTCCCGTCAACGTCATCGACAAGCCGGAATTCTGCCAGTTCCAGTTCGGCTCCATCGTCAATCGCTCGCCAGTGGTCGTCTCGATCTCCACCGATGGCGCAGCACCTATTCTGGCTCAGGCTATCCGTCGGCGCATTGAGACATTGCTGCCGCCCTCGCTCAGGGATTGGGGCGCGCTTGCCCGGACCATCCGTGAGCGGGTTAACCTGCGGCTGACGCCAGGTCCGTCCCGGCGGCTGTTCTGGGAGAAATTCGTCGATCGGGCCTTTACCGAAAGGCTGGACGAAGACAGCGAAGAACGATTGCTGACGGCTACCGGAATGCAGGCTTGCGAGGTTGGGGGGCGGGTGACGCTTGTGGGCGCCGGCCCTGGAGACGCCGAACTTCTGACGCTGAAAGCGGTGCGCGCCCTGCAGGCGGCAGATGTCATTCTGTTTGACGATCTTGTCTCAGCCGAGGTGCTGGAGCTGGCGCGGCGGGAGGCCAAGCGCATGCTGGTTGGCAAGCGCGGCGGCCGCGAAAGCTGCAGGCAGGAAGATATCAACGACATGATGATCCGGCTTGCAAAGGCGGGAAAAAGGGTGGTGCGCCTGAAATCCGGCGATCCGATGATTTTCGGGCGCGCCGGTGAGGAGATCGCCGCGCTGGCGGCTGAAAACATTCCCGTCGATGTCGTGCCCGGCATCACCGCGGCAAGCGCCATGGCCTCCCGCCTGGGCATTTCCCTGACCCATCGCGACCACGCCCAGTCGGTGCGCTTCATCACCGGCCATTCCCGTCAGGGAAAGCTGCCGGAGAATATTGACTGGACATCGCTTGCCGACCCCGCCGTAACCACGGTTTTTTACATGGGCGGGCGAACCGCGGCGGCAATCCGGTCCTCCTTGCTCGCCCACGGCATGGACGCCTCGACGCCCGTTGCCGTCGTGGTTTCCGTCACCCGGGCGAATGAGCAGCGCTGGTGCGGCACACTCACGCAACTGTCTGCGGCAATCGAGCGGCTGGGGGTAAACGAGCCCGTTCTGATCGGCATTGGCGATGTGTTCCGCGCCGCTTCCCCGGCGCTGTCCGTGATGGACGCAAAGGAGATCCTTCCGCCCGTTCTGATAGCTCGCTGACGGACCACGCGCCGCCCCGGCGCAAATTTTTGACACACGACGTCGACGCGGCCACCCACGGTCGGCCTAAACCATCCCTTGACATTGGTTTTTCGTTCGCTCTTCAATAAAACGAAAAAATTGAAAGAGGAGGGAGGGCGAAATGTTGCTCACACCGCGTCAGGATGAAATCGTCGCGCTGGCGAAAGCGAACGGGCGAGTGCTGGTCGACGAGCTGGCATCTCGGTTTTCCGTCACCCCTCAGACGATCCGCAAGGACCTGAACGACCTCTGCGATACCCGTGTTCTGACCCGCATCCACGGCGGCGCGCTTTTTCCAAGCGGCAATGAAAATGTCAAATACGAGGCTCGGCGGGCGATTGCTTCCGTGGAAAAGCAGGCGATCGGAGCCGCTGCCGCCGCTCTCATTCCCAACAATTCGTCGCTTTTCATCAACATCGGCACGACCACGGAGGCGGTGGGCGAAGCGCTGGCGGATCATCACGAACTGATGGTCATCACGAATAATATAAATGTTGCCAACAGGTTACGTGTTTTCCCGGGTATTGAGGTGGTGATTGCCGGTGGTGTCGTGCGCGGCTCCGATGGCGGCATTGTCGGCGAAGCGGCCGTGGATTTCATTCGCCAGTTCAAAGTGGATTTCGCCGTCATCGGCGTGTCCGCCATCGATGAGGACGGCGCCCTGCTGGATTTCGATTTCCGCGAGGTCAAGGTTGCGCAGGCAATCATCTCCAACGCGCGCCATGTGATTCTGGTATCGGATTCGCTCAAATTCGAACGGACGGCCCCTGTCCGCATCGGCCATCTTTCGCAGGTTCATACCTTCATCACCGATCATTGTCCGATTGATTCCATCCGCGGTATCTGCGCCGATCATGATGTCCGGCTGATCGAGACGGAGGCCCGCGGCACCTGATCCACGGGCTGTCGGAATTTCGTTTGACATTCGTTTTGTCTTCGAATTAGATGGTCGTGCTTTCAATATATCGATGAGGAGAGCGTCGATGAAAGCGCGGGAGGGTGCATGTCTGACGAGGCAATTCACGATATTTTCGTGATCGGCGGCGGTATCAATGGCTGCGGCATTGCGCGCGACGCCGTCGGCAGGGGCTATTCCGTCGCACTTGCGGAAATGAACGATTTCGCCTCCGGTACGTCGTCTGCTGCAACCAAGCTCATTCATGGCGGCCTGCGTTATCTCGAACATTACGAGTTTCGTCTGGTGCGCGAAGCACTGATGGAACGCGAGGTTCTGTGGGCCATGGCGCCTCATATCATCTGGCCCATGCGTTTCGTGCTGCCCTTCCAGAAGGGCGGTGTGCGTCCGGCGTGGCTCGTGCGTCTCGGGCTCTTCCTTTACGATCATCTTGGCGGCCGCAAGCTTCTGCCCGCCACCCGCTCGCTCGATCTGCGCCGTGATCCGGCCGGAAAGCCTTTGAAACCGATTTTCGCCCGGGCTTTCGAATATTCCGACGGATGGGTCGATGACGCCCGCCTGGTCGTGCTGAACGCCCGTGATGCCGCTGACCGTGGCGCGTTGATCCTCAGTCGGACGCAGGTGGTTTCCGCGCGGCGCGACGGCGCGTTCTGGCGGGTCGAGACGAGAAATGCCGCCGGAGAAACGCAGGTCCACCGGGCGCGGATGTTGGTGAATGCCGCCGGTCCATGGGTCGACAGGGTTCTGTCGGAGACCTTCGGCAAAAACAACGTTCACAATGTTCGCCTCGTCCAGGGCAGCCATATCATCGTGCGCAAGAAGTTCTCCGATCCGCGCGCCTACTTCTTTCAGAATCCGGATGGCCGCATCATTTTCGCCATCCCTTACGAACAGGATTTCACCCTGATCGGCACGACGGATCGCGACTATACCGGTGACCCCCGGGCTGTTAAGATCAGCGACGAGGAAATCAGCTATCTCTGCAGCGCGGCGAGTGAATATTTTGCCGAACCGGTGAAGCCGTCCGATATCGTCTGGACCTACTCCGGGGTGCGGCCGCTTTTTGATGACGGCGCGTCAAAAGCGCAGGAGGCGACGCGTGATTATGTCTTGAAGACCGAGGGGACCGACGGCGAGGCACCACTTCTCAATATTTTCGGCGGCAAGCTCACCACTTATCGGCGACTCGCCGAACATGCTCTTGAAAAGATCGGCGATGCGCTGGGAACAAAGGGAGCCCGATGGACAGCGGGTTCTCATCTGCCGGGCGGAAATTTCAATGTAGAAGCTTATGCTGCGGAGGTTTCTGCGCTGCTATCGCGTTATCCCTTCCTGGAAAAGCGTCATGCGGAGCGGCTTGTCCGCTGCTACGGCACCGATGTGGCGGCGATGATAGGCAATGCGACAGACGCGCCCGCGCTTGGGCGGCATTTCGGCGGCACGCTCTACGAAGCTGAAGTTCGCTGGCTGATGGCGCGGGAATGGGCGCTGACGGCGGAGGATATTTTGTGGCGCCGTACCAAGCAGGGACTTTTTTTGACCCCCGACGAGGTGCGCGGGTTGGAGGACTACATCGATGACATTGCAGGTGGACGATTGAAGGCAATCTGACGATCCGGACAAAAGCGGAGGAGGCTTTGGATCACCATGCTTGAATTGCGAAATGTCTCGAAGATGGTGGGCGGTGACTATCATATTCATCCCACGGATCTGACGTTGCAGCGCGGAAGCCTGAACGTTCTGCTTGGACCGACGCTTTCGGGCAAGACGTCGCTCATGCGGCTAATGGCAGGGCTGGACAAGCCAAGCAGCGGCTCGATCCTGGTCAACGGCGAGGATGTGACCGGCTGGCCGGTCCAGAAGCGCAACGTCGCCATGGTGTACCAACAGTTCATCAACTATCCGGCGCTCAGCGTTTACGAAAACATTGCCTCGCCGATGCGGGTTGCGGGCAAGGATCAGGCAACCATCGACCGGGAAGTGAGAAAAGCCGCGGAGCTTCTGAGGCTTACACCCTATCTCGACCGTACGCCGCTCAATCTTTCCGGCGGCCAGCAGCAGCGCACGGCACTTGCCCGCGCCATCGTCAAGAACGCCACTCTGGTGCTGCTCGATGAGCCATTGGCCAATCTCGATTACAAGCTGCGCGAAGAATTGCGCGAGGAGCTGCCGCGCATTTTCGCGGAGTCGGGCGCGATCTTCGTTTATGCCACCACAGAGCCGTCAGAGGCGCTGCTGTTGGGCGGCAATACGGCAACACTCAACGAGGGCAGGGTAACCCAGTTCAGTCGCACCATCGAGGTTTACCGGCGCCCGGTGGATATTGTGACGGCGGAAATTTTCGCCGACCCGCCGCTCAACACCATCGAGGTCATCAAGACGGGTGGAGCCTTTACCCGTGCTGATCGCGCCGTTGTCGCGGTGCCGGCGCACCTTGCCACCGTGCCGGATGGACCTTTGACCATCGCTTTCCAGCCGCATCATCTTTTCCCGCAGGCGAAGGGTGAAGCACGGCAATCCATACGGGCGCGGACGCTGATCTCTGAAATCGCCGGGTCGGAAAGCTTCGTGCATGTGGAATTTTCGGGCCGACGCTGGGTCATGCTGGCGCATGGCATCCACGACATCGAACCGGACAGGGATATCGAGCTGTTTCTCGATACAAGCCACCTGATGGCATTCGACGCAAATGGCCGCGCCATCGGCGAAGCGGCGTAAGGGGGATCGGTCATGGCACGTATCACGCTCGATCATATCCGCCACGCCTATAACGCCAAGGCGCAGGCTGCCGGCGATTATGCCCTGAAGGAGGTTCATCACGAATGGGAGGATGGCGGGGCCTATGCACTTCTCGGTCCCTCCGGTTGTGGTAAGACCACGCTGCTCAACATCATTTCTGGCCTGCTGCGCCCCTCCGACGGCCGTATCGCGTTCGACGGAACAGACGTCACGGATTTTGCGACTGAAGATCGCAATATCGCCCAGGTGTTCCAGTTCCCGGTCGTTTACGACACGATGACAGTTTACGACAATCTTGCTTTTCCGCTGCGCAACCGGCATGTGCCGGAGGCCGAGGTCGACCGCCGCGTGCGGGAAATCCTTGAGATGACCGACCTTTCCGGTATGGCCAAACGCAGGGCCCGCGGGTTGACGGCGGACCAGAAGCAGAAGATCTCGCTGGCGCGCGGCCTCGTACGCTCCGACGTCAACGCCATTCTCTTTGATGAGCCGCTGACGGTCATCGATCCGCATATGAAATGGGTGCTGCGCTCGCAGCTGAAGCGCCTGCATCGCCAGTCCGGTTTTACCATGGTCTACGTCACCCATGACCAGACCGAAGCGCTGACCTTCGCCGACAAGGTGGTGGTGATGTATGACGGCCAGATTGTCCAGATCGGCACGCCGGCTGAGCTTTTCGAGCGGCCGGGGCATACATTTGTCGGTTATTTTATCGGCTCGCCGGGCATGAATGTTCTGCCCGCCAATATCGAGGGGACGACGGCTGTAGTCGGCGGCCTTGGTGTGCCGCTGGCAGGTGCGCCGACGATCGCATCGGGGCAGCGCATCGAAATCGGCATCCGCCCGGAATTCGTCCGGCTGGAGCGCGGCGGCATGCCCATCACTGTCGATAAGGTCGAGGACATCGGCCGGCAGAAGATCGTGCGTGCCCGGTTCGCCGGCCAGAAACTCGCGATCGTCGTTGCGGAAGACGAGGAAATCCCGGCGGAGGCCGGTGTGCGCTTCGACCCGGCCGCCATCGGTGTTTTCGCCGATTCCTGGCGTGTAAAGATGGGGGCCTGACCATGGAAAAAAGCTGGAACAACAAGGCATGGTTCATGGTGCTGCCGGTGCTGGTGCTGGTCGCCTTCTCCGCTGTCATTCCGCTGATGACCGTCGTGAATTATTCGGTGCAGGACACCTTCGGCAACAACCAGTTCTTCTGGGCGGGAACGCAATGGTTCGAGGAAATCCTGGCGTCGGACCGGTTCTGGGATGCGCTGGGGCGCAACCTGCTATTCTCCGGCATCATCCTCGCGATTGAAATTCCGCTCGGCATCTTCATCGCACTCAAAATGCCGAAATCCGGCATCGGCGTGCCGATCTGCCTCGTCACCATGGCACTGCCGCTGCTGGTGCCGTGGAATGTGGTGGGCACGATCTGGCAGGTCTTCGGGCGCAGCGATATCGGACTTCTCGGTTATTACGCCAATCAGCTCGGGCTCGACTACAACTATGTCAACGATCCCGTCGATGCCTGGATTACCGTCGTCATCATGGATGTGTGGCACTGGACGAGCCTTGTCGTGCTTCTGTGTTATGCCAGCCTCGTTTCCATTCCTGACGCCTATTATCAGGCGGCAAGGATCGATGGCGCGTCGCGTTTTGCGGTGTTCCGGTTCATCCAGCTGCCGAAGATGAAACGGGTGCTGCTGATCGCCTTCCTGCTGCGCTTCATGGACAGTTTCATGATCTATACCGAACCCTTCGTCGTCACTGGCGGCGGCCCGGGCAATTCCACAACCTTCCTGTCCATAGATCTCGTGAAGATGGCACTTGGCCAGTTCGACCTCGGCCCGGCAGCGGCCATGTCGCTGATCTACTTCCTCATCATCCTGCTGTTATCGTGGGTGTTCTATACCGTGATGACCAGCCACGACGCGGAGACCTGAGTCATGAGCGCCTCCAATGTCACGACCGGCGTGGAACGTAACGGCTTGGTCTCCGGCTCGTCGGGCGTTGCCACGTCGGCAAGACCCAGCTTTGCCGCAACGGCGCGCTCACGCCGCCATCACGGGCCATCCCGGTTTTCCTGGCTGGTGCCGACCATCTACATCCTGCTTCTGCTCGTGCCGATCTACTGGCTTATCAATATGAGCTTCAAGACGAATGCGGAAATCGTCTCTTCCATGACGCTCTATCCGCATCAGCCGACGCTGCAGAACTACAGGACGATCTTCACCGATTCATCCTGGTATTCCGGCTATATCAATTCGATCATTTATGTCGTCATGAACATGGTGATCTCGGTGGCTGTCGCGCTGCCAGCGGCCTATGCCTTTTCGCGTTACCGTTTTCTCGGCGACAAGCACCTGTTCTTCTGGCTTTTGACCAACCGCATGGCGCCACCGGCGGTCTTTGCCCTGCCGTTCTTCCAGCTCTATTCCGCTTTCGGGCTGATCGACACCCACATTGCCGTGGCGCTTGCGCATTGCCTGTTCAACGTGCCGCTGGCGGTGTGGATTCTCGAAGGTTTCATGTCTGGCGTGCCGAAGGAAATCGACGAGACCGCCTATATTGACGGCTACTCCTTTCCGAAATTCTTCGTGAAGATCTTCATGCCGCTCATTGCTTCCGGCATCGGCGTCGCCTGCTTCTTCAGCTTCATGTTCTCGTGGGTCGAGCTTCTGATCGCCCGTACGCTGACGACGACGGACGCCAAGCCGATTGCCGCGACGATGACGCGCACCGTGTCTGCCGCCGGCATGGACTGGGGCCTGCTTGCCGCTGCCGGCGTGTTGACGCTGATACCCGGCGCTCTGGTGATCTGGTTCGTGCGCAATTACATCGCCAAAGGCTTTGCGCTGGGAAGGGTTTGACCATGACGAAGATGCCCGATTTTACCTGGATGGCGTGGACGTGGCAGACGGCGGCCTTTTTCGGCACCATCGCGGTTTTGCTGGTCGGCATGTGGTTCTGGGAACGTCTCTCGCCCGGCGGCAATCCCCGCTTCGGCCTGTTGCGCTTCGAAACGACGCGTGGTGACAGGCTGTTCATCTCGCTGCTTGGCAGCGCCTTCATTCATCTCGCATGGCTCGGGCTGGTCGGCCCGAACCTGTGGTGGGCTCTCGCTCTATCCGTGGTCTACGCCGTTGGCGTTTTCCGTTTTGTCTAGAGCAGGAAAAGATGCGGCGGAGGAAAACCGCATCTCGCAGACTTCATGCAATCGCAACCCTTGGGAGGACTGATATGCGACGGCATCTGATGACGACGACGGCAGCCATGCTGCTGGCAATGACAGGTTCGGCTTTTGCCGGAATGGAGGAAGCAAAGCAGTTTCTGGACAAGGAAATCGGCGACATGTCGGCGCTTTCCCGTGCAGAGCAGGAAAAGGAAGTACAATGGTTCATTGATGCCGCGAAGCCTTTCGCGGGCATGGAGATCAAGGTCGTATCCGAATCCCTGACCACGCATGAATATGAATCAAAGGTTCTGGCGCCTGCATTTACCGCCATTACCGGCATCAAGGTGACGCACGACCTTATCCAGGAAGGTGACGTTGTCGAAAAGATCCAGACCCAGATGCAGACCGGCCAGAACCTTTACGATGGCTGGGTCAACGACAGCGACCTCATCGGCACCCATTGGCGTTACCAGCAGGTGCGCAACCTGACGGACTTCATGGCCAATGAAGGCAAGGATGTCACCAATCCCGGTCTCGACCTCAAGGACTTCATCGGCAGCGCGTTCACGACGGCACCGGACAAGAAGCTCTACCAGCTTCCCGACCAGCAGTTCGCGAACCTCTACTGGTTCCGTTACGACTGGTTCAACGACGACAAGAACAAAGCGGACTTCAAGGCCAAGTACGGCTACGACCTCGGCGTTCCCGTCAACTGGTCGGCCTATGAGGACATCGCCGAATTCTTCACCGGCCGCGATGTCGGCGGCAAGAAGGTCTTCGGCCATATGGACTACGGCAAGAAGGACCCCTCGCTCGGCTGGCGCTTCACCGATGCCTGGCTTTCCATGGCCGGCAATGGCGACAAGGGCCTGCCAAACGGCCTGCCGGTCGATGAATGGGGCATCAAGGTCAATGACAAGTCGCAGCCGGTCGGCTCCTGCGTGGCGCGCGGTGGCGATACCAACGGTCCCGCTTCGGTCTATTCCATCGAGAAATATCTCGAATGGCTGAAGAAATATGCGCCGCCGGAAGCGCAGGGCATGACCTTCTCCGAGTCAGGCCCGGTGCCGGCACAGGGCAACATCGCCCAGCAGATCTTCTGGTACACGGCCTTTACTGCCGACATGGCCAAGCCCGGCCTGCCTGTGGTGAACGAGGACGGTTCGCCGAAATGGCGCGTCGCACCCTCGCCGCACGGCGTCTACTGGAAGGACGGCATGAAGCTCGGTTATCAGGATGTGGGTTCCTGGACGTTGATGAAATCCACGCCAGACGACCGCGCCAAGGCCGCATGGCTCTATGCGCAGTTCGTGACCTCAAAGACCGTGGATGTGAAGAAGAGCCATGTCGGTCTCACCTTCATTCGTGACAGTACCATCCATCACAAGAGCTTCACGGACCGCGCCTCCAAGCTCGGTGGTCTTGTCGAGTTCTATCGCTCGCCGGCCCGCGTTCAGTGGTCGCCGACCGGCACGAACGTTCCTGATTATCCAAAGCTGGCGCAGCTCTGGTGGCAGGCAATCGGCGATGCGTCGTCGGGTGCCAAGACCGCACAGGCTGCCATGGACTCGCTCTGCGCTGAACAGGAAAAGGTCATGAGCCGCCTGGAACGTGCTGGCGTGCAGGGCGATATCGGCCCGAAGCTGGCGGAAGAGCATGATATCGAATACTGGAACAAGGACGCCGTTTCGAAGGGCAATCTCGCGCCGCAGCTGAAGATCGCCAACGAAAAGGAAAAGCCGGTCACCGTCAATTACGACGAACTGGTGAAAAGCTGGCAGAAGTGATGTCTGCATAAAATCTTAAATCGGGGCGGCTCTGCCGCCCCGTCATTGCGTTTGAAAGGGAGTGACATAATGGGCGGTTATATTCTGGCGATCGATCAGGGCACGACATCGACGAGGTCGATGGTCTTTGATCGCGACATGCGGGTCATCGGTGTCGGGCAGCGAGAATTTCCGCAGCATTTTCCTGCCTCCGGCTGGGTCGAACACGATGCCGAAGACATCTGGAAGAGTGTGCTTGAAACCATCCGACTGGCGCTTGCCGATGCCGGCATCGCCGCAACCGATATAGAGGCGATAGGCATCACCAATCAGCGGGAAACGACGGTGCTGTGGGACCGCAACACCGGCGAAGCGGTGCACCGCGCCGTGGTCTGGCAGGATCGCCGTGCCGCCCCGGTCTGCGAGGATTTGAAAAGAAGGGGGCTGGAACCGCTCTTCTCTAAAAAGACCGGACTGCTGCTCGATCCATATTTTTCCGGCACGAAGCTGAAATGGCTCTTGGACAGCGTCAGCGGTCTTCGCGAAAGGGCGGGCAAGGGAGAAATCTGCTTCGGTACCGTCGACAGTTTCCTGATCTACCGTCTCACCGGCGGCCGCCGGCACGTGACCGACGCCACCAACGCCTCGCGAACGCTGATCTATAATATCGAAGACAATGTCTGGGATGATGAGCTCCTGTCCATCCTCGACATCCCCCGCGCCATGCTGCCGGAGGTTCTGGATTGCGCCGCCGATTTCGGCGTAACTGACAAGTCGCTTCTGGGCGCGGAAATTCCGATCCTCGGCGTTGCGGGCGACCAGCAGGCGGCGGTGATCGGCAATGCCTGCTTCGAGCCGGGCATGATGAAATCGACCTACGGCACCGGCTGCTTCGCACTTCTCAATACGGGCACAGACCGGGTGGCCTCCACAAACCGGCTGCTGACGACGATTGCTTATCGTCTCGACGGCGTGACGACCTATGCGCTGGAAGGCTCTATCTTCATCGCCGGGGCGGCGGTGCAGTGGCTGCGTGACGAGCTTGGTTTCATCTCGGTTGCATCAGAAGTCAGCGCGCTTGCCGAAAAGGCCGATCCGAAGCAGCGCGTTTATCTCGTGCCTGCGTTTACCGGTCTTGGCGCGCCTTATTGGGATGCCGAGGCGCGGGGTGCGATCTTCGGCCTCACACGCGGGACGGGCCCGGCGGAATTTGCCCGCGCGGCGCTCGAAAGCGTTGCCTATCAGACGTTCGACCTGCTGGATGCGATGCGCAAGGACTGGGCAGGTGACAATGGCAAGACGGTGCTGAGGGTCGACGGCGGCATGGTCGCCTCCGATTGGACGATGCAGCGGCTGGCAGATATTCTCGCCGCGCCCGTCGATAGACCGGTGTTTCTCGAGACGACAATCCTTGGTGCCGCCTGGCTTGCGGCCTCACGTGCCGGCATCTGGCCGGACCGCAAGGCCTTCGCCGACCATTGGCGGCGCGACCGCCGCTTCAGCCCCGAGATGGAAGAGAGCGAGCGGAAGAACGCCATCGCAGGCTGGCGCGACAGCGTCGGCCGTTGCCTCTCGAAACGGGACAATTAAGGCCGGTTACACGAAACTGCCGGGTGCGATGCTCTTGCTGGAAACGAGATCGGAAAGGGCGCGCACCAGCTCCGCCTCCGCGCCCTTGCTCGGTTGAAGCACGAATTCCACGTCTTCCAGCAGCGGCAGCACGCCTGCGGCAATCTCCTTCAGACCAGCCGGCGCCATGCTGCGCGGCTGCACCAGAATGCCCATGCCCGCCCTTGCTGCGGCGGTTAGTCCACTGAGACTGCCGCAGGTGCAGACGATTCGCCAGGCGAGACCGGCCCGGTCCAGTGCCTCCTGCGCCGCCTTCCGGGTGATGCTCGGTGGCGGAAAGGCAATCAGCGGGAGCGCATCCGGCTGGTTCAGCATCCGCTCAGGATCGCGCGCCAGCCAGACGAGCGGTTCGCGATAAAGGAAATGACCAAGCTTGTCGCCGAGACGACGCTTGGCCAACACCACGTCAAGTTCGCCATTGTCCTGCATCTGGTAAAGCACACCGCTCAGCGAGACCGTTAGTTCAAGGTCAACCAGCGGGTAAAGCCGAATGAATTCCTCCAGAATGGTCGTAAGGCGACTGGCGACAAAATCTTCCGACACACCAAGCCGCAGCCGACCGCGCAGGCGGCTTTCGCTGAAGAGCGAAGAGACCTTGCTATCGATTTCAAGCATGTTGCGAGCGTAACCGAGTAATGCCTCACCCTCGCCGGTCAGTTTTACCTGATGGGTGTTGCGTGCGATCAATCGGCGGCCAAGGGAGGCTTCAAGCCTTTGAATATGCTGGCTGACAGTGGATTGGCCAATGCCGAGCCGTTCGGCAGCAAGGGTAAAACTGCCGGTTTGCTGGAGCATGACGAAACTGGCAAGATGTTGAAGGTTCAGCATTATCTCAAATCATGATAACTGTTAATCTTTGCATCCGAAATCATGATGAGCGATAGTGGCGCGCGTTTCAAGCAAAACCGCTGCCGGAAAGACCTCCCATGACCCGCTTCCTGCCCGACCGTTTCACCATGATGCTGGTGGCCACCGTAATTCTGGCTTCCATCCTGCCGATCAGCGGCGAGCCGGCAGAATATTTCGGGCTTGCGACAAAACTCGCGATCGCTCTGCTGTTCTTCCTGCACGGCGCGCGGCTTTCGCGGGATGTGGTGATTGCGGGCATCCTGCACTGGCGTCTGCATCTGGCGATCCTGCTCGTGACCTTCGGCCTTTTCCCGCTTCTCGGTGTGGCGATAGGCTTCATTCCCGAAAGCATCCTGCCGGCACCGCTCTATATGGGCGTGCTGTTTCTCTGTGTGCTGCCATCCACCGTGCAGTCATCCATCGCCTTCACGTCAATGGCGGGCGGAAACGTGCCGGCGGCGATTTGTTCAGCCTCGGCTTCGAATATTTTCGGCATGTTCCTGACGCCGTTGCTGGTTGGCCTGCTGTTCACGGTCGGCGGCCATGGCGGCGGATTTTCGCTGGATGCTTTCCTGCAAATCTTCCTGCAGCTGCTTCTGCCTTTCATCGTCGGTCAGGTCCTGCAGCCCTGGATTGGTGACTGGATAAGGGCGCGCAAGAAATTGCTTTCTCCGGTCGATCGCGGCTCCATCCTGATGGTCGTTTATCTCGCCTTTTCCGATGCGGTCATCGAGGGCATATGGCACACGTTTTCGCTCCGGGATATCGGTGTGGTCATCGTCATCAATATCCTGCTGCTGGCGCTTGTCCTATGTGTAACGATGTTCGGCAGCCGGCTATTGGGTTTTGACAAGGCCGATGAGATCACCATCACCTTCTGCGGCTCGAAAAAGAGCCTCGCCAGCGGCGTGCCCATGGCCGGCGCGATCTTCGCCGGCCAGAGCATCGGTGCCATCGTTTTACCGATCATGCTCTTTCATCAGATCCAGTTGATGGTCTGCGCTGTCCTTGCCCAGCGTTATGCCCGCAAGGCCCATGAAAAGGCAGCGATAGCCGAAGCGGCTGCGGCAGAAGGCGCCGCAGCCTCCGCTCGATAAAACGCGCTCCCGCCAACAAAAACGGCCCCTCAAGGGGGCCGTCTGTCTTGCATGTGGAATACTTAGTTAACCTGAGCCGGGGTAACCTGGGCTTCGATGGTCTTCGGCGCATCGGCGCTGTCGGACGAGATCGCAATGCGGCGCGGCTTCATGGCTTCCGGAATATTGCGAACGAGATCGATGTGAAGCAGGCCATTCTTCAGGGAAGCGGTCTGCACTTCTACGTGGTCGGCAAGCTGGAAGCGGCGTTCGAAGGCGCGCGTGGCGATGCCGCGATACAGAAATTCGCCTTCCGTCGTCTTCTCATCCGTGGCTTTCTCGGCTTTCACGGTCAGCGCATTGGCGCGGGATTCGATGCTGAGTTCATTTTCATCGAAACCGGCAACCGCCATGGTGATGCGATAGGTATTCTCACCGGTCCGCTCGATATTGTAGGGCGGATAGGACTGGGCCTGCTCAGGCTGGCCGAGGCCGTCAAGCATCGAAAAAAGACGGTCGAAGCCCACGGTGGAACGATAGAGAGGGGAAAAATCAACGTGACGCATGGTGTCCTCCTTAAGAAGCGACTGTTTGCGGTTAAGTCCGCCATCCCATTCTGGCGACGGTCGGACATTTGGCGCGGCCCCGCTTTGGCGACCGCATGAAGGAGATGGGAATGGCGTCGCGCGGCGTCAAGGGGTGGATGCAACATGAACCATGTCTGAACATCCGGTTCCGGCATCGTTCAGTTTGAGAGCCATAAAACTCCAGTCATCGGAGACATTCTCCGTGGACAGAAGCAATAACGTCCCTTCTTCTTCTGTCTTACTCGCCGGAACCGCGACTGCTTTAACCGACGGTTCCGGCAATTTTTTCTTTGACCTTCCCGCGCCGCCGACCTATCCGAAAAGAGTTGAAAAGCCGGAAAAAGACCGATGATCGAAGCCACATTGCGCGCCAGTGAAGACAATCCGGTTCCCGACAGCCATGTGGTTGGATATTTTTCTGGCCATGGCGGCAAACAGCTCCGCTATGCGATCTTTCGGACCCATCGTCATGTTGCCCGCGGAACGGTGGTTCTGCTGCATGGCAGAAACGAATGTATCGAAAAATATTTTGAAACAGTGGCCGATCTGACGGCCATGGGCTTCTGGGTCGCGACGTTCGATACGCGCGGGCAGGGCGGTTCCGAACGGCTGCTGAAAAGGCCGGGTGCCGGGCACGTGCGGCGCTTTTCCGATTATCAGCACGACATCAGCCTTTTTCTGGAACAGGTGGTGCTTCCGGATACGAGGCTGCCGTTCTTCATGATTGCACATTCTACCGGCGCGCTTGCCGCGCTTGCCGCAGCGCCCGGGCTCGCGAACAGGATTGATCGGCTGGCGCTTTGTTCGCCCTTCATAGAACTCGACAGTCAGCAATCCGTCCCGTCATCCGTTATCCGGCTGGTCGCCACGGCTTTGAGCCTTGCCGGCCTGGGAAAAGTTCAGCTTGGCAGGGACCAGCGCGAACGGGATTTTGACGGCAATCCGCTAACCTCGGACGCAAAACGTTTCGCAAGGAATCTCTCGCTGCACAGGCAGTTTCCGGAACTGTTCATTGGCGCGCCAACGGCCCGCTGGGTCTATGAGGCGTTGAAGACCATGGGCCGCGTGACCCGTCAGGATCATCTGACGAACATAACCATTCCTACCCTCATTCTGGCGCCCATGCTGGACACGATAACGCCCTATAAGGCGCAGGAAGAGCTGTCGCGCAATTTCCGGGCAGCGCAGCTTCTTCCCATCACCGGCGCGCGTCATGAACTGCTGCATGAGCGGGATGTTTTCCGCAAGCAGGCACTGGCCGCCATCGACGCGTTTTTCGCGCCGGAGTGATGGCCGCCTTGAAGGGCAGGTCTATAGTCTGGAGAGAATGGCAAGCGCCTGTTCGTGTACGGATCTGGAGCCGGCGGCCAGAATGCGGCCGCCATTTTCAGGACGTCCACCATCCCATGTGGTGATGATGCCGCCGGCCTGCTCGATGACCGGAATAAGTGCGCCCACATCGTAGGGCTTCAGGCCGGATTCAATGACGAGATCGACATGACCCGCGGCCAGCAGGCAATAGGCGTAACAATCCACGCCGTAGCGGAAAAGGCGGACCTGATCCTGCACCTTTTCGTAGAATGGCTTTTCCTCGGCGGTGAAAATATGGGGTGTTGTGGTAAAAAGTATTGCGTCCGATAACGAAGCGCAGTCACGCGTGCGGATGGTTCGTTCGCCCTCGGGTCCGAAATACCAGGCGGAGGTGCCGTCGGCAAAGTAACGCTCCCTGGTGAAGGGCTGGTCCATCATACCCATCGTGGCGCGGCCGGCAGACTGGAAGCCGATCAGAGTTCCCCATACGGGCACGCCGGAAATGAAGGCGCGTGTGCCGTCAATGGGGTCGATGACCCAGACATGCTCGCGGTCGAGACCGACATTGCCATGTTCTTCCCCGAGGATGCCGTGCTGGGGAAAACGAGCCTCGATGAGCGCACGAATGGCGCTTTCGGCCGCTTGATCGCCTTCCGTCACCGGATCATAGCCGCCATCCTGCTTGTTGGTAACGGCAACGCCCGTGCGAAAGCGGGGAAGCGTTTCGGCGCTGGCCGCATCAGCAAGTTCGAAGAAGAAATTCCGGTCGGGCAGCATGCGAAACCTCATTGCGTGAATTGATGGCCTCAATTGTGTGGCGAAATGCATAGACCGGAATCACATCCGCCGTCCACTCGTATGGTGACGAAGCCGCGGTTTCCATATTTTCGGCAAAAGCACAAAAAACATGCAAAAAATAAAATGATTGACAATTGTGCAATTACTGCGTAGCGTGATGCTACAGTCTTTGACTGTAAATACCCTCCTTGGGTGTTTCCTCCCTAGACTTGACCGCGCCAAGGCGCGGTTTTTTTTGCCCGGCGCACAGCCAGGCAAGGGGGCGAAGGATTTAATTGGGAAGCTTGGCTGTGCT
Organism: Agrobacterium sp. RC10-4-1; assembly: GCF_014138475.1. Lineage (NCBI taxonomy): Bacteria > Pseudomonadati > Pseudomonadota > Alphaproteobacteria > Hyphomicrobiales > Rhizobiaceae > Agrobacterium > Agrobacterium sp. RC10-4-1. The sequence goes on along the minus strand of NZ_JACJIT010000008.1, from coordinate 306,638 downwards.
ATTCGGCGGCGAGCGAAGTTTCGATCGCATATTCCGACACGAAAGCCCCGAGCTGGCGCATGAATATTTCCAGCGAAGCCTGAATGGCGGGGAAATCGCCTTTCTTCAAAAGCGTTTTTTCATCGACATAAAGCGACCGGTTGACCTCTATCTGCAGCGCGTGAAGCGAGCGTATGGGACGGCCGTAATGTTCGGTAATGAAGCCGCCGGCATAGGGCTTGTTGCAGACGGCGACGAAGCCAAGTTCTTCGAGGAAATGCAGGGCCGCACGCGAGACTTCCTGGGAGGCGCTGGTGCCGTAGCGGTCGCCGATAATAATATCAGGTCTGAGGTTTGACCCGGTGACCCGGATATTACCGGGCATCGAATGGCAATCGATCAGCACCGCCATGCCGAAATGTGCGTGCGTGCGGGACAGCAGGCGGCGCAGACAGGCGTGGTAGGGTTTGTATATGGTCTCGATACGGGAGAGGGCTTCATCCACCGGCAGGCGATGGGCATAAATATCCATGTTTTCCGCAACGATACGCGGCACGGTGCCAAGGCCGCCTGCGACCCGCATGGAGCCGATATTGGCGTAGGGCGGCAAGGTGCCCTCGAACATGCGGGGATCGAGCTCATAGGGCTCTCGATTGACGTCGAGATAGGCGCGCGGAAAATTCGCTTTCAATAGCGGCGCGCCAATCTCTGGGGCGGCGCCGAAAAGCTCGTCGACGAAGTGGTCCTCGGAGCGACGGATGTCATGCGAATCGAGCCGCGCCGATTCTAGGAAGGAGATGGGATAGCAGCGGCCGCTATGAGGGGAATTATAGACGAATGGCAGGGTTTGAACGGCAGGTTCCGTTACTTCGAACAGCTCATATTCACCTGTTACCCAGTCCATTCAGGCCATTTACCATGTCGCAAACTATCAGGAGGTTCATGTTGCCAGTTACGGTGCGGCAAGTCCATACTGTCGCCCAAGTAGCGCTATACCGATTCACGTGTTCACAGGATATTTACCGTGAAAATCCTATAATCGGGCTAGGGTATTCCAAACATTAAGCAGTTACGGTCACTTAACCATGAATCAGAAAATTCTTCTCGCTGAAGACGATAACGATATGCGCCGCTTCCTCGTCAAGGCGCTGGAAAAAGCCGGCTACAAGGTTTCTTCCTTCGACAATGGCGCAAGCGCTTACGACCGGCTGCGCGAGGAGCCCTTTTCCCTTCTGCTCACCGATATCGTCATGCCCGAAATGGACGGTATCGAGCTTGCACGACGCGCGACCGAACTCGACCCGGACCTGAAAGTCATGTTCATCACCGGCTTTGCAGCGGTTGCGCTGAATGCCGATTCGAAGGCTCCGAAGGACGCCAAGGTGCTTTCCAAGCCGTTCCATCTGCGCGATCTGGTGGATGAGGTCAACAAACTCCTTGTGGCGTAAGGCCTCTCAAAAAACCTTCACAAAACCGAAAAAAAGCAGTTGACGCATGAACCGGTTTTGTGGTCTATCCGCCGCCACGGAGGGCGTGTAGCTCAGCGGGAGAGCACTACGTTGACATCGTAGGGGTCACAGGTTCAATCCCTGTCACGCCCACCATCCGAATTCATAAAAGGGTTTCTGAGCAGTCAGAAACCTTTTTTCGTTTCTCCTTCAGCCCAGCCCTTTTTCCTCGGAAGCGATTTCTGTCGCTGCTGGCTTTCGCCTGCGCACGAGCTTCAAGTCACCGCGTGGCGGGATATGCTTGCAATAAATTTCGCATTGAAAAATAAAATTCAATGCCGTTGACGTATCCGGTTTTTCCAGCTATCCCATCAGCGTGCAATAAATTACAGAGACTAAAATTTATTGCACGACAAGTCATTATCCTTGGGAGGGGAATATGTTGGCTTTTCTGAAATCGACCGTTGCTGCGGGTGTATTGGCCGTGGCGCTTGCGGCTGGCGCCGGTTCGCCTGCCGCCGCCGCAGGCAAGTTTGCCTGTGAACCCGGCGAAACCTATGTGATGAATGTCATGGTTTCCAGCCATCCCTATTGGGTTCCGGTATTTGAAGGGTTCAAGCAGGCCGCCAAGGCGCTCGGCTGCGAAGCTGTTTTCACCGGCACGCCGGAATATGACATCACAAAGCAGATCGCGTCCTTCGAGCAGGAGCTGGTGAAGAAGCCGAAAGGCGTTCTCCTGCACCCGATGCAGGCCGATCCTTTCATCGAGCCGATCAACAAGGCGATCGCCTCAGGTGTATCCGTCACCACTTTTGCCGCCGATTCTCCGAAGTCGAAGCGCACCGCCTATATTACCTCGGACAATGTCGCAGAGGCGAAGTTTGCGGCTGACGAAATCGTCAAGAAGCTTGGTGAAAAAGGCGAATATGCCGTTCTGGAAAATCCGGGCCAAAGCAACCATGATCTGCGCGTTACCGCCCTCATAGACTATATGGGGCGGACTTATCCGCAGATGAAGCTCGTTGGCCGGCAAGCGACCAACCAGGATGCAAACGTCGCTTATCAGGCAACCGCCGCACTACTGCAGGCCAATCCCAATCTCGGTGCATTGTGGATCCCTGAGGCCGGTTCGGCTGAAGGTGCGACGACCGCCGTTCTCGAGGCAAAAAAGAAGGTCCTGATCCTGCATGCGGATATCACGCCGGCAACGCTGGAACACATCAAGCAGGGTAATATCTATATGGCCATCAATCCCAATCAGGGGGTTCAGGGCTTCATGGGTTTCATGAACACGTTTCTTGGTGCTCATTCGGACCTGATCGACCCGTTCAACGACTACAAGGTCTCCGGCTTCAACCCGATGCAGGTGCCTTCGATGGACAATGGTTTTGCCGTCATCACCAAGGCGAACGCCGCCTCCTTCGATCTCAACGAATATATGAAGGGGCGCTGAGGCGTCGATCTGGACCCGGCGAGGTTTACGCCTCGCCGGCCATGTGGAAAGCCGGTTCGGGAGGGCGTTATGGGTGAGGTCATCCTCAGCATGACGAATATTCATAAGGCATTCGGGCCCGTGAAGGCGCTGCGGAGTGCTGCACTTGACCTGCGGCGCGGCGAAATCCACGCGCTGGCGGGGGAAAACGGTGCCGGAAAGTCGACGCTGATGCATATCATTGACGGCATTCTGCAGCCCGATGGAGGGGAGATCCTGCTGGATGGCAAGCCGGTCAAGATATCCTCGCCTAATGTGGCGAACCGGCTCGGCATCGGTTTCGTGCATCAGGAGATCGCTCTTTGCCCTGATATTTCGGTTGCCGAAAACATGTTTATGTCAGAGACCGGTCGAAGCCGTTCCTGGTTCATGAATTACCGCGACCTGGAAAAGCGGGCGGCAGCGGTGCTGCGGGAGATCGGCGACATCGATCCCGCCAGCCGCGCGGGCGGCCTCTCAATTTCGCAGCAGCAGATCGTTGAGATTGCCAAGGCGTTGACGCTGGATTGCCGCATTCTGATCCTCGATGAGCCAACGGCAGCGCTGACAGAGACCGAAGCCCAGACACTTTTCCGGATCATGCACCGGCTGGCCGAGCGCGGCATTGCCATCATCTATATTTCGCATCGCATGGCGGAGATTTTCGAACATTGCGACCGCATCACCGTCATGCGCGACGGTTGCCATATCAGGACGGAGAATATTGCTGATATTTCCCCTGAGGAAGTCGTTAACAGCATGGTGGGACGGGTACTCGACAAGCTCTACCCGCCGAAGCTCTCGGATGATGAGAAATCTGACGACGTCATTCTCTCTGTTCGGGGTCTGAATGAAGGAAAGCGCGTTTTCGATGTCGGTTTCGATCTGCGTCGGGGTGAAATCCTGGGGTTGGCTGGACTGATCGGTGCGGGAAGAAGCGAGATCGCGCGGGCGGTCTGCCGGCTGGAGGGCAAGCCGACAGGCGAGGTTATGTTACGTGGCCGGCGGCTTGGTCTGAAAGACTATCGTGACAGCATCCGGGAAGGGATCGTTTATCTTTCCGAAGACCGCAAGGGGGACGGGCTGTTCCTGAACATGTCCATCGCCGCCAATGTCTCCGCGCTCGACATAGGAAGGATATCGAATGGCATGGGTTTCATCGAACGGCGCAAAGAGATGAAGCGCGCAGATGAGCTGGGGCGCCGGCTGAAACTGCGGGCGAACAGCGTCGGCGATTCCGTCTCGACCCTGAGCGGCGGCAACCAGCAGAAGGTGGCGCTGGCGAAGATGCTGTCGGTTGAACCGAAGGTCATCTTTCTGGATGAGCCGACACGGGGGGTGGATGTGGGTGCCAAGGCGGAAATCCACCGCCAGATTCGGGAACTGGCGCGTGAGGGGGTTGGCGTGGTCGTCATCTCCTCCGAACTGCCGGAACTCATCGGCGTCAGCGATCGTGTGCTTGTCGTGCGCGAGGGGCGCATCACCGGCGAGGTCGAGGGGGACGACATGACGGAGGAGAAGATCATGCAGCTCGCGTCGATCAATATTGTGCAGAATGCGGCGGAAGCCTGAGGGAGCGGGAAAATGGCAACATCGGAAACACCTTCAAGCCTTGCCGGGACGGCGGCTCGCCGGACAGCGTGGTGGGAGCCGGCGCTCAAGGCGCGGGAAACCGGGCTGATCGTAATCATTCTCGCGCTTTTTGCCGTGATGTCCTTCATCTCGCCGTACTTCCTGACCGTGGACAATCTGCGGGCCATGGCCATGGTCTTCGCTATCGAAAGCATCGTCGTGGTGGGCATGACGATTCTTCTGATCTCTGGTGGCATCGATCTTTCGGTGGGATCCGTTACGGCGCTCGCGATGGTGGCAGCCGGCTGGCTTTTCCTCAACGGCGTCGACCCCTGGGTGGCGGCGGGGTTGGCAATCTGCCTGACGACATTGGTCGGCATGGTCATGGGATTTCTGACCACGGTCATCGGTCTGCATCATTTCATCGTGTCGCTGGGCGTCATGGTCATTGCGCGCGGTGTTTGCCTGCTGGCGACCGGCGGGCGGCCGCTCGGGCTCTACTCCCTGCCGCCGGAATTCAAGTTCATCGGTCAGGGTGTGATTGGCGGCATACCGCTGGTGCTGATCATATTTATGGTGGTGGTCGTTTCTTTCGATCTGCTGCTGCGGCGCACGACTGCCTTCCGCAAGGTTTTTTACACCGGCAGCAATCCCAAGGCCGCGGCCTATTCCGGCATCCGTGTCGGCCGCGTGGTCTTCGCCACCACAACGCTTTGTTCGATGCTTTGCGGTGTTGCAGGTGTTATCTACATGGCGCGCTTCGGTTCTGCCCAGCCAAGCTTCGGCATCGGCATGGAACTCAACGTCATTGCGGCCGCGGTCATCGGCGGCGCCAGCCTTTCGGGCGGTTCGGGTACGATTCTTGGCGCGATCCTGGGAGCCATCCTTCTCTCCGTGGTTTCCAGTTCGCTTGCCTTGCTCAATGTGTCTGTCTACTGGCAGGACATCATCAGGGGCAGCATCTTGCTGGCTGCGGTACTGTTCGACCACTATCTGGTCAGGCGCCGCCGTTGAGCGCCGTTCGCTCGCCCGAAGGTAACTGGAGAAAGACGATCATGCTGGATATCAAGGACGATTTCGATCAACAGAGGCAGATGTATTCCGTCCTGGTGCTGCATTTCATCGAAGGGGTGAAACAGTCCGAAATCGCCGAGCGGCTCAACCTTTCCCACACCAAGGTGAACCGCATGATTGCGGCCGGCCGCAAGGCGGGCATGGTGAAGATCAGCATCTCCAGTCCTTATCAGCGGCTTGTGGACCTTGAAAACGAGATCACCCGCCGGTTTGGCCTTAGACAATCCGTCGTTACGCCAACGGTATCGGACAATCCGGAAACAGCCTTGCAAATGGTCGGGCGGGTGGCCGCAAACCATTTGCTGGAAACGATCCGCGACGGCGATGTGATCGCGATTACGGGCGGCAAGGCGGTGAGTGCGGTTGTCGACAATCTGCAGGCGGAGCGCCGTTTCGATGTGCGGGTAGTGCCGCTCACCGGCGGGGTGCAGGGCAAGCATTACACCGATGTCAATCATCTCGCCACGCAACTGGCGGAAAAACTTGGCGGCAGCGCCTCGCTGCTGCACGCACCGTTATTCGCCGAAGACGAGGAACAGCGCGATCTCCTCATGAATGTTGCATCGATCCGTGAGGTTTTCGATCTGGCGCGTCAGGCGCAGGTGGCGCTGGTCGGCATTGGTTCGGTGGAGGCGCCAGGCTCTGGCTATTACGATCTTCTGCCGGATGCCGCCCGTGGCGGAAAGGCGCTGGTGGATGCCGGCATTGCCGGCGAGTTTCTCGCCCACCTCACCATGGCGGACGGCCAGCTTGCCCGGATCGATCTCAACTCGCGCGTCGTGGCGCTGGACCCCGGGCAGCTTGCCCGGTGCCCAAACATCATCGGTGTCGCAGCAGGCGCCATCAAGGCCGGCCCGGTGGCGGCCACGCTTGCCGGCCACTATCTGACCTCGCTGGTCGTGGATGAAGCAATAGCCGGCTACTTATTGGATCATGAAGGAGGGGAAACCTCGTGACGGACAACGCAATATTGACCCGGACGATAGGCAAAAGCGGTATCAACTCATCTGCCGTGGGGCTTGGAACCTGGGCCATCGGTGGCTGGATGTGGGGCGGCACCGACGAGCGGCAGTCCATAGCAGCCATCCAGGCCTCCATCGATGCGGGGATTTCCCTCATCGATACTGCGCCAGCCTATGGCATGGGGCTTGCCGAAACAATCGTTGGCAAGGCAATTGCCGGCAGACGCGACAAGGTGGTGCTGGTCACCAAATGCGGGCTTGTGTGGCATGTGAATGAGGGCGCTTATTTCTTCCATCAGGATGGCAAGCCGGTTCATCGTTATCTCGGCGCCGCATCCATCCGGTACGAGGTCGAAGAGAGCCTGAAACGGCTTGGGACAGATTATATCGACCACTACGTCACCCATTGGCAGGATGCCACGACGCCGATTGCCGAGACAGTCGGGGCTTTGGTGCGGCTGAAGGAAGAGGGGAAGATCCGTTCGATCGGGGCAAGCAACGTCTCGCAGGCCGATCTGGAAGCCTATATCGCCACCGGGGCGCTGGATGCCATTCAGGAAGAATATTCCATGGTAAAGCGCGACATCGAGACGGCGCTCCTGCCCGTTTGCCGGGAGAATGCCGTCTCGGTTCTCAGCTATTCGTCGCTGGCGCTCGGTCTCCTCTCGGGCAAGGTCGGGCCGGAGCGGGTTTTTGCGGAAGATGACCAGCGCCACGGCAATCCGCGCTTCAGCCAGGCCAACCGTGAAAAGATCGCGCGTTTGATCGGCGTGCTGAAACCGGTGGCGGCCGCCCATTCCGCCTCAGTGGCACAGGTGGTGATTGCCTGGACGATTGCCCAGCCGGGTATAACATTCTCGCTGTGTGGCGCACGCGACCCGGCTCAGGCGGTTGAAAACGCCGCCGCGGCGCGTCTTCGCCTCACAGAGAGTGAGCTGGCGCTCATCAGCACTGGTGTCGCGGAGCATCTCGTGGGTCTCGATACCTGATTATGTCGCTGGAACGGGGTTTCAGGCGCACATCGCATAATTTCGTTCCCTTTCTCATGTCGCTTAACGGTCAACAACATTGGGACGCTGGTCATCGCCAGCGAACGGTATTCCTATGCCCAGTTTTCGCGAGGACGCTCTCCATCGCATCCGGCAAGACGGTGATTTCGACGCCGTGGTCATCGGCGGCGGTATCAATGGCATCGCCGCCTATCGTGATCTTGCCCTGCAGGGGCTGAGAGTTCTTCTGGTCGAGCGCAGCGATTTCTCCTCGGGCTGCAGCGCTGCTCCCTCGCGGATGATCCATGGCGGCCTGCGTTATCTAGAAAACGGCGAATTCGGCCTGGTGGCGGAATCCCTGCGGGAGCGCGATGCACTTCTGAGGCTCGCACCGCATATGGTTCGGCCGCTGCCGACCACGATCCCGATTTTTTCGACTTTCAGCGGCCTGTTCAATGCGGTAGCAACCTTTGCCGGCTCCGGTGGGAAACCCGCAAGCCGGGGCGCGCTCGCCATCAAGGCGGGTCTGATGCTCTATGATTTCGTCACTCGCAAAAACCGCATCCTGCCCCGTCACGCCTTTCGTGGCGCGGCCGATACTTTGCAGCATTGGCCGGATCTGACACCGGAGATCAGATATTCCGCCACCTATTACGATGCTTGGATAAGCCAGCCCGAACGGCTTGCTCTGGAGCTTCTGATCGACAGCCAGTCGGATGCGCCGCAAAGCGTTGCACTGAACTATGCCGAACTCGTCCGTGTGGGCGATGAATATGGTCTGCGGACGGAGGAAGCGGACGAAATCCTGCCGATAGGGCCCCGGATCATCATCAATGCAACGGGAGCCTGGATCGACGAGACGATCGGCGTATTGGCCGATGGCCCGGCGTCGGACAGGGCAAAACCCACCGTTTCAGGCACCAAGGGATCGCATCTGATCCTTGCCAATGAGGAACTTCTCAAGGCGCTGAACGGCCACATGATTTTCTTTGAAAACACGGACAACCGGGTCTGCATCCTCTTCCCTTATCTCGACCGGGTTCTTGCGGGATCGACCGATATCAAGGTGGATCGGCCCGAGCGGGTACGCTGCGAGCCCGAGGAACGGGACTACATTCTGGACGCGATCCGGCAGGTCTTTCCGCAGATTGCCATCGATCGCTCCGACATCGTCTTCAGTTTCAGCGGTATACGCCCATTGCCGCGAAGCGATGCCGCCTTCACCGGGAAAATATCCCGCAGCCATTTCATCCACCGCGTTGCGGGTGATCCGCCGCAGCTCTGCATGATCGGCGGCAAGTGGACCACTTTCAGAGCTTTTGGCGAACAGGTGACCGACGAGGTTCTGGCCTTTCTTGGACGAAAGCGGCTGACCGGCACCATGGACCGCGCAATCGGCGGCGGCAGGAATTTTCCGGCCGGTGCAGGCGGCCTGCCTGCTTTGTTGTCGGAGGAGTTTTCGATTGCCGAAGACCGGGCGGAGCATCTGGCCCTGGCTTACGGCTCCCGCGCGTTTGAGCTGATGGGTTTTTGCCGGGATCGTTCGGATGACGTGCAGCTTTCAGAAAAATCGCCGATCACGGCAGCGGAAATGGTCTGGCTTATCCGTTGCGAACAGGTGCGGCACCTGACCGATCTCGTCCTGCGTCGCACGACGCTCGCCATCACCGGCGTCATCGATGCCGATCTGATCGACGCGATGCTCGCCGTTGCAGCGCGCGAGTTGGGCTGGCTGCCAAATCAGGCGTCAGCGGAACGTCAGCGGCTCATTCACGAGCTGGAGACCTTTTACGGGGTCACGCCGGCAATGCTTCAACACAGATGCAAGGAGAATGCATGATGATGCGGATTTCGAAGAAGGCGCGCATGAACAGGCTGTTCCGCAATGGCGGCTGTCTGGATGTGGCCATCGATCACGGGGTTTGTAACGAGCCGAGCTTCCTCGTCGGGCTGGAGGATATGTCGCAGACCGTGGACCGGCTGGTAGAGGCTCGCCCCGACGCCATCCAGATGGCCTACGGCCAGGCAGACCTGCTGCAGCAGCGGCCGGAGCGCGACAAGCCGGCGCTCGTCATGCGCATCGACATGGGCAACCCCTATAACTCAACACGCCACAGGACCATGTGGTCGCAGCTTCAGAATTATCATGACCCGATCATCGGCGCGCTGGAAATGGATGCCGCCTGCGTCGTCGTGAACCTGTTCATGCTGCCGGACGAACCTGAGCTCTTTCGTCAATGTGTTGAAAACATCAGCCGCGTGCGTGCCGATTGCCATCGTTTCGGCATGCCGCTGATGATCGAACCTTTGGTCATGCTGCCGAATGATGTGCGCGGCGGTTATCAGGTGGATGGCGATGCCGAAAAGATCGTTACGCTGGTTCGTCTTGCCTCGGAAATGGGAGCCGATATCATCAAGGCCGATCCGACCAGTAACCCGCAGGACTTTCACAGGGTGATCGAGGCGGCGCGGTGCCCGGTGCTGGTGCGGGGCGGGGGGCGTGAGGACTTGCGCAATGTATTGGCTAAATCGGCGGCTCTGGTGGCCGAAGGTGCAAACGGCATGGTTTACGGGCGCAATATTTACCAGCACGACAATCCCAAGGCCGTTGTTGCGGCGTTGATGGCCATCATCCATCAGGGCGCGGGTGGTGAGGAAGCATGGGATATCTATAATCGTGGCTGACAAAAATCACATATTGGGTCTGGATGTCGGCAACACGGTCATCAAGGCCGTGCTGTTCGACACGGCGGGGCGACAGGTTGCGCAACACGCGATCGACGGACAGTCGACATTCCCGCAGCCCGGCTATGTCGAGCGCGATCTTGAGGAATTGTGGCGCAACGGCTGCGAGGCGATCCGTCAGCTTCTGGTAAAAGCGGCTGTCGATCCTCGCAGTATCCTCGCGGTAGGCTGCGCCGGCCATGGCAATGGTCTTTATCTTCTAGACAAGAAACAACAGCCCCTGATCGGCATCCAGTCGCTCGACAGCCGCGCCGCCGATGTGGCGGCCGAGCTTGACGGGAAAAGCGGAGCGCAATTGCAGGCCCGCTGCCTGCAGCGGCCATGGCCTGCGCAAACCCCGAGCCTTTTGGCTTGGGTGAAGCGACATGCACCCGATCTTTACGCCCGGACCGGCACGGTGTTGTTCTGCAAGGATTTCGTCAATTTCCGCCTGACGGGCCTCCTTGCCAATGATATTTCCGATCTCAGCGGCGCGGGACTTTTGGCTTTGCCGGAAGCGCGGCTCGACCGCGAGCTTCTGTCTCTTTACGATATCGAGGACGCGTTCGCGTTTTTCCCCCATCGCGTGGAATCGGCCGACATCGTCGGCCGGGTGACGGGCGAGGCTGCGGCCATCACGGGGCTGTCCGAAGGCACACCCGTCATCGGCGGTTTCTTCGATGTGGTCTCCAGCGCCATGGGGTCGGGCGTCATCAATGCCGGGGAAGCTTCGATCATCGCCGGCACCTGGAGCATCAACCAGGTTTTCGCAGACAGGCCGGTCATCAGTCCCGATGTCTTCATGGTTACGACCTTTGGCCGCAACCGCTATGTCAATATCGAATCCAGCGCCACCTCCGCCGCCAATCTCGAATGGTACGTGCATCGTGTTCGCGGTGACCACGGCGCCCACGCCTTCGAGCGCTGCAACGAATTGGTCGGCTCCGTTACTCCGCGCGCCGACGATCCGTTCTTCCATCCGTTCATTTTCGGCTCACGGCTGGGTGCGGAATTTCGCGGCGGCTTTTACGGCCTCGCGGGATGGCATGGTGAAGGCCACATGTTGCGCGCCCTGTTCGAGGGTGTGTGTTTTGAGCATCGCCGCCACATCGGCGTCTTGCGCGAAGCGGGCTTGCCGGTGGAAAGCGCCGTGATGTCCGGCGGCGGTTCCCGCAGCCAGCATTGGCCACAGATCATGGCTGATGTCCTGGAAATTCCGCTGCGTGTCGCGGAGGCCCGCGAGACAGGTGCGCTCGGTGCTGCCATTGGTGCGGCCGTGGCGATTGGACTTTATCCCGATTATGAGGAGGCGGTTTCGGCGATGACACGGGTTGCGAATGCCTACCAGCCGGACGCTGCGCAAGTCTCGCATTATGCGCGGCGTTATGGTCTTTATGCGGAGTTGACCGCGCAGTTGCGTGGCTTCTGGAGCGCCTTGCGGCTGGCGCGAACCTGAAAGTGCACCACGTGCAGACGATCAACCGGGCCGCCGCCGGACAAAGCGTTGCTCCAAGACCTCGCTTCCCCATTGGCTGCCCGGATATTCCTCGACGCATGTAAAACCATGGGTTTCGTAAAGGTGGCGTGCGGTCGAGAGACCGTTGAATGTCCAGAGATGGGTTGCGGCGAAGCCATTTTTGTCGACAAAGGCCAGTGCTGTTTCGAGCAGTCTGCGTCCGACACCGCTGCCGCGCACACCGTCGTCGACAATAAACCAGCGCAGATGCGCAATATTCGCTCCGAGATCTTCACCGTCGATCGCGACGGAGCCGATGATTTGCTGGCTGCGCATTGCAACCCAGATCGCGTTCTTCGGGCTGTCCAGCCGGTTGCAAAAAGCCGCGAGGCCCTCTGCTACAACGGATTCGAAACGCTGGCCGAAGCCGGATGTCTGGGCGTAATAAAGCGCATGCATCTGCGTGATGCGAGCGATGAGCCCTGGCCTGTAGCCTTCGATGACCTCGACGGCGGGAGCCGTGACATCGCCCCTGTCTCCCAGCGCATCGGCATAAAGGCGTAGCCCTTCCAGAACCGTGAGAGCTTGCGCCGGGCCGATCCGTGTTAAGGCGCTCGATACCTGCCGATTTGCGAAGGCGTGAATGGTTCCCACCCTATTGTGCCCGGGTTTGGTCAGGCGGAGCCGTTTGATTCGGCTATCGTCGATATCCGTCTCCTCCAGGAGGTCTCCTGAAAGGACGAGTTTGCGAAGCATTCGGCTGACGCTCGATTTCTCCAGCCTGAGCAACTTCGCCAGATCCCGAGCTGTGATGCCGGGGCACGCCTCGATCTCAATCAGCGCGTGCACGGCGGAGGGCGGCAGATCAGTGCCGGCAAAATCTCCTCCCATAAAGCCGAGTTCGCGAACAAGCCGCCGCGAGATGGAGCGGATATCGTGTATGGGAAGGGGCTGTTCAGGCATGGTTAATCCAATATGGTTGCGTGATGCAACTATATACACATGCGGAACGGTCTGCCAAGGCCATCTCGGCATAAGGACTGGCTTTCTTGGCAAATATTGGCGATCCTCCTTCCATGCACCGATAAAGCGCCTCTCGGCCGCACCAGGGAGGTCAATAATCCGGTCAGGGAGCAGATATGCCCGATACGCCCCGCTTTTTCCGTTATGCCGTTTTGGTTGCGATGTTCCCCGTCGCCGCCCTCGGGCTTGTGGGAACGCCAAATGAATATCGCGCCGTCGGTATCGAGGCTATCGATTGCGACGGCCCCCTATCGGTTCTTGTCGCTGCCGTGCCGGCGTTTTTGGCCTATGCCGTCATCGGCTGGCTGTTTTTGTCTGGCGCCAGGCGCCATCGTTCGCTGATTTCCGGTGGCATTTGCGTGCTGGTATCCCTGGCGCTCACTTGGAACATCGGTCTGGCGCTTCAGGAACATCAACGAAACGCGGCTGAAATGGTCTGCGGTGGCAGTGGCAGGCTTTGACCTGCCCTGAGATCGTGGAACGCTTCCCTAGTCCCGGAACCGGAGGTTGCGGCGGGTCAGTTGCTCGACAGTTGTGCAGCCCATCAGCTTCATGCCGCGCTCGATTTCGATACGCATTGTTTCCAAGGCCCTCTCGACCCCCGCCTGGCCTGCAGCGGCAAGCGGGAAAAGATAATAGCGGCCAAGCCCCACGGCTTTTGCCCCCAGAGACAGGGCTTTTAGTACATGGGTGCCACGCTGAATGCCGCCATCCATCATCACGTCAATCCGGTCACCGACCGCATCGACGATCTCGGCCAGCTGGTCGAAAGCGCTGCGGGAACCATCAAGCTGGCGGCCGCCATGATTGGAGAGCACGATGCCGCTGCAGCCGATCTCGACGGCACGCCGGGCGTCGTCCACCGACATGATGCCTTTCAGGCAAAAAGGTCCGCCCCATTCGCGCACCATCTGCTCCACGTCCTCCCAATTCATGGAAGGATCGAGCATCTCAGTGAAATAGCGGCTGATGGAGAGCGCTCCACCGTCCATCTTGATGTGATCGTCGAGTTGCGGCAGGCTGAAGCGCTCATGGGTCAGATAATTGATGCCCCATGCCGGCTTCATGGCAAATTGCGCAATGCCGGAAAGATTGAGCTTGAAGGGAATGGCAAAGCCGGTGCGCTTGTCGCGCTCGCGGTTTCCGCCGGTGATGCTGTCCACCGTCAGCATCATGGTTTCCACACCGGCGCTTTTTGCGCGCGCCATCATATCGCGGTTGAGGCCACGGTCCTTGTGGAAATAAAACTGATAGACCTGCGGCCCGCCGCTGATCCGGCGCGCTTCCTCCAGACTTGTGGTGCCCAGAGAGGACACGCCGAACATCGTGCCGAATTTGCCGGCCGCCGCAGCAACCGCCCGTTCTCCCTGATGGTGAAAGAGGCGCTGAAGTGCCGTCGGGGAACAATAGACCGGCATTGACAGCTTCTGCCCCATGACGGTGACCGACATATCCACATCGGCAACGCCGCGCAGCACGTCCGGAACCAGATCGCATTTTTCGAAGGCGGCCGTGTTCCGTCGATACGTCACCTCGTCATCGGCTGCGCCGTCGATGTAGTTGAAGATCGGTCCGGGAAGACGCTGTTTGGCCATGCGGCGAAAATCGTGGAAATTATAGCAGTCTTTAAGTTGCATCTGTTGCCCGACCGGTCAGCTTTGAAAGCTCGAAAAAGATCGAGTGAACCTATACCGGGTCTCAGGGGCGGGCAATTGCGTCCGGGGCGAATTTTGCAGTTCTCAGGCGGTTAGCGATCCCGGCGACCTAGGCCCTCGAGACGGCATGCAGCGCCTTGCCGGTATCAAGAAAGCTCGCAATATTGGCGATTGTCGTGACCGCAATGTTTGTGAGTGCTTCCTGTGTGAAGAAACCCTGATGACCGGTTACCAGAACATTGGGAAAGGTCAACAACCGCGCGAAAACGTCATCGCGCAACACGTCATTGGACAGATCCTCGAAAAAGAGATCGGCTTCCTCCTCGTAGACGTCAATGCCGAGGGAACCGATTGTGCCGTCTTTTAATCCGGCAATCGCGGCCTGCGTGTCGATGATGGCGCCGCGGCTGGTATTGATGAGCATTACGCCCTTTTTCAGCAGCGGCAGCGTTTCGCTACGAATGAGATGGCGGGTCTCCGGTGTCAGCGGGCACATCAGTGTGAGTACGTCCGACGCGCGGAACAGCTCCTTTCGCGTGACATAGGTCATGCCCAGCGCCACGCAATCCGGATTCTGGCGGATATCGTGGCCGAGCAGACGGCAGCCGAAGCCGGCCGCGATACGCGTGAAGATCGCTCCGATCTTTCCCGTCCCCACAACACCAACCGTCTTCCCGTGAAGATCGAAGCCAAGCAGCCCGTCAAGTGCGAAATTTCCCTCGCGAACGCGATTATAGGCGCGGTGAATCTTGCGGTTGAGCGACAGGATGAGCGCCATGGTGTGTTCCGCCACCGCATAGGGCGAATAGGCCGGCACGCGCGCAATGGTGAGGCCAAGCTTTTCGGCGGCCTGAAGGTCCACCTGATTGAACCCGGCGCATCGCAGGGCGACAAGTCGCACACCCATTGCCGCAAGTTTCTCGAGCACCGGTCCGGACAGGTCGTCATTGACGAAGGCACAGATCGCCATCGCTCCCTCCGCCAACGCCACCGTTTCGGCAGACAGGCGCGCTTCGCAATATTGCATCTTCATGCCAGGGTGGGCGGCAGCGTCAAGGAACTGCCGGTCATAGGGCTTGGCGCTGTAAACCACGATCCGCATCTGCTTCTCCAGTCTCCAAAAGAAAGCTGCCGTCACAGGGCGGTGCGTTCGGCAGATGGCTCAGCTGTGAAGGCCCGGGGCTTCCTGTCCGGTGCTTTCGACATATTCGGTGTACCCGCCACCATATTGATGGATACCATCGGGCGTCAGTTCCAGAACCCGGTTCGAAAGGGCGGCCAGGAAATGACGGTCATGCGAAACGAACAGCATCGTGCCTTCATAATCCGAGAGGGCCTTGATCAGCATTTCCTTGGTGTCGAGATCGAGATGGTTGGTCGGCTCATCCAGCACGAGGAAATTCGGCGGATCGAACAGCATGGCAGCCATGACGAGACGGGCCTTTTCACCGCCGGAAAGAACGCGGCAACGTTTTTCCACGTCGTCGCCGGAAAAACCGAAACAGCCGGCAAGGGCGCGCAACGGTGCCTGCCCCGCCTTTGGAAAGCGCTCTTCCAGCCATTCCAGGATGGTGCTGTCACCATCAAGAACATCCATGGCGTGCTGGGCGAAGTAACCGAGCTTGACGCTGGCGCCGAGGGTAACCTTGCCGGAATCCGGTTCCGCCGTGCCGGTCACGAGCTTCAACAGCGTTGATTTTCCTGCACCATTGACGCCCATGATGCACCAGCGTTCCTTGCGCCGCACCATGAAGTCGAGATCGCCATAAATGGTGCGGCTGCCATAGGCCTTGTTCACCTTCTTCAGCGCCACGACATCCTCACCCGAGCGGGGCGCCGGCGCGAATTCGAAAGCAACAGTCTGGCGCCGGCGTGGCGGCTCAACGCGATCAATCTTGTCGAGCTTTTTCACGCGGCTCTGCACCTGCGCGGCATGCGAGGCGCGCGCCTTGAAACGTTCGATGAACTTGATTTCCTTGGCGAGCATGGCCTGCTGGCGTTCAAACTGTGCCTGCTGCTGCTTTTCATTTTGCGCGCGCTGCTGTTCGTAAAAGCCGTAGTCGCCGGAATAGGTGGTGAGACTCCCGCCGTCGATTTCGATGATCTTGTTGACGATGCGGTTCATGAATTCCCGGTCGTGCGAGGTCATCAGCAGCGCGCCGTCATAATTCTTCAGGAAATCCTCAAGCCAGATCAGGCTTTCAAGATCGAGATGGTTGGAGGGTTCGTCAAGCAGCATCACGTCCGGCCGCATCAAAAGGATGCGGGCAAGCGCGACGCGCATCTTCCAGCCGCCGGAAAGCTTGGAAACATCGCCGTCCATCATCTCCTGGCTGAAGCTCAACCCGTCCAGCACCTCACGCGCACGGCCCTCCAGCGCGTAACCATCAAGCTCTTCGTACCGCGCCTGCACTTCGCCGTAACGTTCGATGATGGCGTCCATCTCGTCCATCCGGTCGGGATCGGACATGGCGGCTTCCAGTTCCCGAAGCTCCGCCGCGACCTCGCTGACCGGGCCTGCACCCTCCATAACCTCGGCCACGGCAGAGCGGCCGGACATTTCACCGACATCCTGATCGAAATAGCCGACCGTCATGCCCTTTTCGACGACGATCTGACCCTCATCCGGCTGCTCCTCGCCAGTGATCATCCGGAAAAGCGTTGTCTTGCCGGCACCGTTCGGACCGACAAGGCCGATCTTCTCACCGCGATTGAGCGCGGCGGAGGCCTCGATATAGAGAATGCGGTGACTGTTCGACTTGCTGATGTTTTCGATGCGGATCATGACAGGGCCTGTGAATGGGAGCGGCCCTCCTATGCCACGGGCCGCCGCCGCTGTCACCTGCCGCACATGTTCTGTCAGCCATGCAGCGGACAAGGCGCTCCGGCACGGCGGCGCCGGAAGCGGATCAGTTGGTGAGCGTGGCTATGCTGCCTGCAGCCTTGCGGGCGATTTCGCCAAAGGCTGTTACGATCTGCTCCATGTTTTCAGGGGCGTAATAATTGTCAGCGCTCGATGCGCAATATTGCAGCAGCGCCTTGCCCTTGTCTGGCGCCATGAAGGCGACGCTGAAAATCTTTATTCCATCTTTCTTGGCAGTCTCGCAGGTGGTGCGCACCGACTGGTCGATGCTGGAATTCCACGAGGCGCTGTTTCCCGTCATTTCGCCATCGGTCATCAGAACAATATAGCGCTCGAAGGATTCGTTCCCCTGCGTTTTATGTGCCTTCGCTTCGTCGGGATTGGCTTTCTTGAGTGCGTTATAGGCGGCGTTCAGGCTGCTGCGGGCGTCCGTGCCGCCGGTGGGAAATTCCGGAATCTGTTTGTCCACATAGCTGACAACACTGCTCGTGCCCCAGCTAAGGGGCTGGGCGGCATAGGTCTCGTGCGTATAGACCGAGGCACCTGTCCGCACCAGTTGCGAACTGCCGTTGGCAGTGTAGGTCGGGTCGGCCTTGTTCAATGTGGCGACGAGAAATCCGACCGCGGTTTTGAGCGACGTGGCCTTGTTGACATAGCAGGGGCTGGACGTAACCTGCGCTTCGCTCTTGCCCCAGTTGCTGGCGGTATAGTTCGGGCACGACTTTTTTGCGGCATTGACGGTATCCGTCTTGAACGACATCGAGCCGGAACGATCAAGCGCCAGATACATGGAGATCGGAGCACCCTTGTTGACGGTGCTCTTTGCGGTGCCGGTTACCGAAAGATCGAGTGTTTTTGCGCCAATGAACCCGAGCAGCGGATTGAGCTGAACCTTGTGGTTGATCGTGGTTTCGATCGTGTAGGTCTTGCCGCGGGCATTTTCCGTCGTCGTAATGCTGGTTGGAGAATTCTCCTCCAGTTTCTTCTTTTCTTCTTCGGTCAGGCTTTTTTCCATCTGCGCGGCAATGAAGCCCTTGGCGATTTCCTTGATCTGCGCATCCGTCAGATCGCCCTTTTTCAGCCGCGCCTCGGTTGCCGCCGCAAGGGCGGCTGAATCCGCAGTGTTCTGCATGTCCGCTTTCACCTGCATCACATTCGCCAACTCCATGCCAGCACCGGCAAAACCGAGCAAGACAGGCAGCAGGATTGCCGTCATGATGCCGAAATTGCCGCTCTTATCGGTCAGGAAACGGCGCTTCAATTTGTCAGGTGCGGAGGCGGAGGCGGTCATAGGGGGCTCACCGATTAGAATATTCGACTGAGCGCAGGAAACCCGCAAACGATGTAAAATCCGCTAAGGTGATCGCTTCAATTTTACGCAGTGGTCAAATTGACGCAGCTTTCAAAGTATTTTCAAGAATTGTCGTCGCGAAGGTCTGGAATAATACACGTTGTGTCATTGCTGGATGGGGATCACGTCGACCGCCTGTTTTATCTGCTGGTTGCCGTAGCTCTTCAATACCCCGATAACGGGGGCGACATCGGAATAATCCCTGCCATAACCGACGACGATATGGTCGCTCCCCGCCACGATGTCGTTGGTGGGATCGAGCTCCAGATAACCGGCAGCCTCGCCGCACCAGATGCGCACCCAGGCGTGCATTGCATCGGCGCCTTCAAGCCGTTCCTTGCCGGGCGGAGGAATGGTACGCAGGAAACCGCTGACATAACCGGCGGGAATGCCGAGGCTGCGCAAGGCCATGATCATGATATGCGAAAAATCCTGGCACACGCCGCGCTTTAGTTTGAAGGCCTCCGCGGGTGTCGTATCAACGGTCGTCGCCTCGCCGTCATAGGTGAAGTCCTTATGGATCCGTTTGCACAGAGAGAGCGCAATTTCGCGAATGGTCATTCCGGGCTTCAGCACTTCCCGGGCATAGGCGGATATCGCCGTGTCCATTCCGATCCTTGGACTAGCGCCGATAAAGTGGTGCGGTGACTGGAAATCGAGCGACCACACACCGGCGAGGTCCTGCGGCAGGCGGGAAAGCTCGGGCGAAAAATCCGCCGTCAATGCCGGGGCTTCCACCATCACCCGCGCCTGCATGTGAATATCGAGCTTTTCATGCGGTGCGCGCAGATGCACCGATGTTGCCGAGAGATGAAAGAAATCCTCGAAGACGGCCCGTTCTTCCGGCGTCGGCGAAACGTCGATGGAGCCGGCGACGAGCCGCTGTCGACCCGGGATGGAGAGCGGCAGGACGCGGATGATGTGGCGTGCGCCATGTGCCGGCGTGTCGTAGGTGTAACCCATATGCAGGGAAAGATCATAGAGCATAGGATTATCCGAGATAGGTCCGGGCCAGAACATCGGAAAGATGCTCCATGTCGGTTTCGAGCTGGCGGTAGATCGCGCCATTCATGTTTTCCGGCGTCATGACCGCCAACCCGGAATGCAGACGCATCGCCTCGCGGTAGAAGGGCGACATCTGGCCGTTGACGAAGGCGTTTGGAAGCTGCTCCACCTCGGTGCGGATCTCGTTCAGCTGGAACAGGATCGAGCGGGGATTGAGCGGGTCGAGTGCCAGAAGATCGGTCACGGTCAGACCTGCCGTATTGACGTTATAGCGCCGGCGATGGGTCATGACGCTGTCGCCGATTTCAAGCAGCATGTCATAGGATCCATCTGGCGCGTCCGGGCCGGTCATATGGCCGAGAAGACGCGTCATATGCAGTCCGCGTTCGAGATAACGGCCGATCGACAGGAAACGCCAGCCGGTAAAGCGATACATGTTTTCGTGCACCAAGCCGGCAAAGCCCGCAAGCTTGCGCAAGAGGACCGTCATGGCATGGGTCGCGTCGTCGCCGGGAGCCACTTTCGCGTGGAAACGGCGGGCTGTCTTGGCAAGGTCGTTCAGCGCCAACCATCCGTCCGGCGAAAAGCGGTCACGAATGTTGCTGGCGGAATAAAGCGCGCTGTTGATGTTGGTAAGCAGGCTTTCCGGCACGGCATCGTTCATCTCCACATCAAGCGCTTCGAGATACCGCGTGACATGCGCGAGCAGCGGCTGGCGCGGATCAGCGGATTCGGCATAACGCCCATGCCAGGCGCGAAGGATGCGCAAGGCGCCTTCAGAGCGCTCGATGTAACGACCCAGCCAGAAGAGATTGTCGGCCGCGCGGCTTGGCAGGCTGCCCGGCATGTTGCGGGTGAAGCTCTCTTCCGCCGGCAGAAGCGTGGTGCGCTCCACCGGTCTGTCGCTGACGATCCAGACATCAGCCGCGCTTCCGCCCGATTGCATGGCGATGGCGGACACGTCGTCACCGCTGCCGATCCGGGCAAAGCCACCCGGCATGATCTGCCAGCCATCCTGGGTACGGGCGGCAAATACACGAAGGCTCATCGGGCGCGGCACGAGCTTGTTGTCGATATAGGCCGGGGTGGTTGAAAGCTTCACCACTTCCTGGCCCACCAGCCTGTGGCCATCGGAGGCAAGCCAGTCGCTGATCGATTCCTTTGCAGTTTCTCTCAGGGAAGAGCCAAGCACGGACTGGCCGTTATCGTCGAAGAACGGAAGCCGGGAATAGGCCGGGCCAATGACCATGCCTTCGATATTGCCGGCGACGTGACGGCGTTCAGCCTCCTGTCCGCACCACCAGGTGGCGATGGACGGCAATTTCAGTTCTTCGCCGAGAATGTGGCGGCAGATGCGCGGCATGAAGGCAAGCAGCGCCCGCGTTTCCAGAATTCCGCTGCCGAGCGCGTTGACGATGGTGAGCGCTTCATTGCGCAATGCCTGTACCATGCCCGGCGTGCCGATATGGGATTGCTGGTTGAGCTCCAGCGGATCGGAATAGGATGCGTCGAGACGCCGCCAGAGGACGCCGATCGGCTTCAACCCGGCAACCGTTCTGACCATGACGCGGCCATTGACAACGGTCAGGTCTTCGCCCTCCAGCAGCATGAAGCCAAGATAACGGGCGATATAGGCGTGTTCGAAATAGGTCTCGTTGGCCGGGCCGGGCGTTAACACGGCGATCCGGTCGTCAGGGTGTTTTCTTTGCGCCTGCAGCGTGTCGCGGAAAGCACCAAAAAACGAGGCCAGACGGTGAACATGGGTTTCGGCATAGATGTCGGAGAGCGCACGCGTGGTCGCCACCCGGTTTTCGAGCGCGAAACCCGCACCGGAGGGCGCCTGTGTCCTGTCGGCCAGCACCCACCAGTTGCCATCTGGCCCACGCCCGATCTCGAAGGAACAGAAATGCAGGTAATGACCGCTTGCCGGCTTTACGCCGACCATGGGTCGCAGATATTCGGGATTGGAGGCAATCAGCGCCGGCGGCACATAACCTTCCTTCACCAGTCGGTTTTCGCCGTAAAAATCGGCGACCATGGCTTCCAGAAGATTGGCGCGCTGCTTCAACCCCTCGGCAAGAACCGTCCATTCCCGGTCGTCGATCAGCACCGGAATATGGGAGATCGGCCAGTTTCTTTCGCTGCTGCCCTTGCCGTAATCGCGGTAGAACACGCCGGCATCGCGCAGATAGCGGTCAGTGCGGGCAAAACGCTCATGCAGCTCCCGCTCAGACATGCGCGAGAGGGCCTCGAGCAGGGTCTTCCAGACCGGTCTCACCGTGCCGTTGTTATCGAGCATTTCGTCGGCAACGCCAGGCAAAGGGGAATATTCAAGCCCGCTTGGTCGCGCGCTCGTTTCCGTCTTGCGTTCCGTTGCCGGGGCTTTGGACAATTTATACTCCGTAAGGCCGGCGCAGATCGAGCGTCAGCGGAAATTCTGGCGACACGGTTTCCGCCCGAAGCGGATATTGCCCTGCCGTATGCCCCCATGGTTCGAAACGGGCGAGGCGGCGTGCCTCCGCCTCATTGCCGTTGACGGGAAATGTCTCGTAATTGCGCCCGCCCGGATGAGCAACATGATAGATGCATCCGCCGATCGATCGCCTCGACCATGTATCATAAATGTCAAAGGTCAAGGGTGAATTGACGGGCAGCACGGGATGCAGGCCGGAAGCGGGCTGCCATGCCTTGAAGCGGACGCCGGCAACTGCGACGCTGCGGTTTTCCGTCGGAGTCAGCGGAACGGCGCGGCCGTTGCAGGCCACCGCGTAGCGGGCGGGATTGGACGTTTCGAGCCGCACCTGCAGGCGCTCGACGGAGCTGTCGACATAACGCACGGTGCCGCCGATGGCGCCCTGTTCGCCCATCACATGCCAGGGTTCCAGCGCCTGGCGCAATTCCAGCTTTGATCCTTCATATTCCACCTCCCCGAAGAAGGGGAAACGGAATTCCTGCTGGGCGGTGAACCATTCGGGCTTCAGGTCGAAACCGTTTTCCCTGAGGTCTGCAAGCACATCCAGGAAATCCGCCCAGATATAATGCGGTAGCATGAAACGATCGGCGAGTGCCGTGCCCCAGCGCACGAATTTGCCGACGGCCGGGTTTTTCCAGAAACGCGCGATGAGAGCACGCACCAGCAACTGCTGGGCAAGCGACATGCGCGCATTCGGCGGCATTTCGAAACCGCGAAATTCCACCAGCCCGAGGCGGCCGGTGGGTCCATCAGGCGAAAACAGCTTGTCGATGCAGATTTCGGCGCGGTGGGTATTGCCCGTTACATCCGTCAGAAGATTGCGGAACAGGCGGTCAACCAGCCATGGCAAGGGCGGAACGCCTTCACCGGGCAGCGGCACCTGCGCAAGCGCGATCTCCAGTTCGTAGAGACTGTCGTGGCGGGCTTCGTCGATACGTGGCGCCTGGCTCGTCGGGCCGATGAAGAGCCCTGAGAAGAGATAGGAAAGCGAGGGGTGCCGCTGCCAGTGCAGCACAAGACTTTTCAGAAGATCGGGTCGGCGCAGGAATGGGCTGTCATTGGGATTGGCGCCGCCCACCACCACATGGTTGCCGCCGCCGGTGCCGGTATGACGGCCATCGATCATGAATTTGTCGGCACCGAGACGTGACTGGCGCGCCTCTTCGTAGACTGCGGTGGTAATGTCGACACAGTCCTTCCAGCTTGAAGCGGGGTGGATGTTGACCTCTATGACACCGGGATCGGGCGCGACGCGGATTACATTGATACGCTCATCATGCGGCGGCGCATAACCCTCTATGTGGACTGGCAATCCAAGCTCGGCGGCAGCCGCCTCCGCTGCTGCAATCAGCTCGAGATAGTCCTCGATGCGTTCCACTGGCGGCATGAAGACGCAGAGCCTGCCATCACGCGGTTCCACCGACATGGCGGTGCGCACCGCGCCGCCGATTTCGCCGATCGTCTGCTCTACGCGTTCCTGCCCCGCGGCTTCGCTGGCATGGAAAGAAGCTTCGGGCATGGCGCGGCCCGATGGCGTGAAGACGTCGGGAAGCGGACCGCGAGGGATCGAGGGGTCTGCCTCGTGAATATAGGGATAGGCGGATGGCGGCACATAGGGCAGGGTGCCCAGTGGCAGGCGGTAACCCACCGGGCTGTCACCCGGAACGAGGAATATTTTACCGCGCCGCGTCTTCCATTTTTCGCTGATCCAGCGCTTGCCGGCGGCGCGCGCATTCCACGCCTGAACGGGAAGAATATAGCCGGTCGGTGTCGTCAGTCCCCGCTCGAAGACGCGGGCTATGCGGTTTCGCTCCTCCGGGTCCTTCAGCTTGGAATTTGACGGGTCAACATTGTCGGGAAGGCTTCCTTCCTTGATGATCCATTCCGCCGGATCCTCATAGGCCGGCAGCACCAGCTCCCGTTCGATGCCGAGATGGGAGGCGATGCCGCCCAGCAGTTTCTGCGCGTCTTCCGCCTTTGCGCCGGTATTCGCGCCCTCCTCGGCGATAAGCGCCGGGTTCTGCCAGATTGGCAGTCCATCCTTGCGCCAATAGAGCGAGAACGTCCAGCGCGGCAGGCTTTCGCCCGGATACCATTTTCCCTGGCCGTAATGCAAAAACCCACCCGGTGCGAAACGCTCGCGCAGGCGGCGGATCAGCAGGTCGGCCTTTTCGCGCTTTGTCGGCCCCACCGCACCGGTGTTCCACTCATCGGATTCGAAATCGTCGATGGAAACGAAGGTCGGTTCGCCGCCCATGGTCAACCGGACATCATGGGTATTCAGAACCTCATCGACCTCCTGGCCGAGCGCATTGAGTTCGTCCCAGCTTTCGTCCGAAAAAGGTTTGGTGATGCGCGGCGTCTCGGCAACCCGCCGGACCTGCATGTCGAAGGCGAATTCCGTGTTGGCATGGCCGTAATAGCCGCCGGAAATAGGCGCGGCGTTGCGGTAATGCGGTGTTGCCGCCAAGGGAATATGGCTCTCGCCGGTCAACAGACCGGACGTGGGGTCGAGGCCGATCCAGCCCGCACCCGGCATATAAACTTCGGCCCATGCGTGCAGATCGGTGAAGTCCACCTCGGTGCCGGATGGGCCGTCCAGCGCCTTGAGGTCCGGTGTCAACTGGATGAGATATCCCGACACGAAACGGGCAGCGAGGCCAAGATGCCTCAGGACCTGCACGAGCAGCCAGCTGGTATCGCGGCAGGACCCCTTGCCGGAAGCAAGCGTCTCCTCAGGTGTCTGGACGCCGGGTTCCATGCGGATGACGTAACCGATCTCCTGCTGCAGGCGGGCGTTGAGGCCGACGACCATGTCCACCGTCTGCTGACTTGGAGTGCGGTCGACAGTGGCCATGAAGGCGGCGAGCAGAGGGCCGGTCGGTTCCGGCTTCATGTAGATGGAGAGATCGTCGCGCAGTTCCTGCGGATAGTCGAAGGGCCACTTTGTCGCCTCTTCCTCCACAAAGAAATCGAACGGATTATAAACCGTCATATCGGCGACAAGATCGACCTCGATCTTGAATTCGCTCACCGGTTCCGGAAAAACGAAGCGGGCAAGGTAATTACCGTAGGGATCCTGCTGAAGGTTCACGAAGTGATTGGAGGGTGAAACCTTGAGAGAATGGCTGATGACGCTGGTTCTGGAATGTGAGGCGGGCTTCAGTCTGATGATCTGTGGTCCAAGGCGAACCGGATTGTCGTATTTATAATGCGTCAGATGATAGATGCTCGCTTTGATCGCCATTAATCTGCCTTGCCCGGTTTTCCGGCTTATGCGGTTTGTCCGCCCCTCTGAAATTACTCGGATTTTGTGCAATGCAGGAAAAGAAAGCAAGGATCATTTCCTGGGGCAATCGCATTGTTGGTCGAAGCCGCTTCATTTGCCTGCACGAAGAATTGCGCGGGCTTTCAGGTTGTCGCCGCGGAGATTTCGCCGGCATTGTGGACATGGTCGAACGGCGTGTTATTGCTTGGCATCGAAAGGCGCAGAATCGCGACCGGCTTTCTTTGCCCACTGACGTTTCGGAATGGATGAATGGCAACATCGGTAAGCGACGATCAGCGCAAGGGCGCGGCTAACCTTTCGGGCTTCGATCTCGATTTTCCGGCTCAGCTGCGCGTGATGGGGCGCGCCTTCTGGACATCGCCGGTGCGCAACCGTCTGATCTTGCTGTCGATGGCCCTTCTCACGGTGATATTGCTGACGGCCTACGGGCAGATCAGGCTCAACGAATGGAATGCGCCGTTTTATAACGCGCTGGAACGGCGCGATCTCGACGCCTTCCTTCATCAGCTCGAGGTTTTCGCGGTTATCGCCGGGCTGTTGCTGCTCCTCAACGTCATTCAGACCTGGCTCAACCAGATGACGGCGCTTAACATGCGCGAGGGTCTTGCCAAGGATATGGTGGACCAGTGGCTGAAGCCGGGTCGAGCCGCCCGCCTCGCCAGTTTCGGTACGATAGCCATCAATCCGGACCAGCGGCTCCATGACGATGTCCGCAACCTCGCCGAAAGCAGTACGGCGCTTTCGATCGGTCTTGTGAACGCGACGATCCTGCTTGTCAGCTTCATCGGCGTCCTCTGGTCGCTCTCGGCGGGCTTTGCCATTACCATCAGCGGCGATACCTATGCTATCCCCGGCTATATGGTCTGGGCGGCAATCCTTTATGCCGGTTCCGCTTCCCTGCTCAGCAACCTCGTCGGTTATCGGCTGGTGGGGCTGAACGCGGAGCGTTATTCCAAAGAGGCTGAGCTTCGCTTTTCGCTAATGCGGGCGAGCGAAAATCTTGCCGCCATTGCCCTTGCGCGTGGCGAAAAAAATGAGAGGCGGCGGATTGGCGTCGATATCGATGCCGTCCTCGGTGTCATCCGGGGACTCGCCATGGCGCTGACACATCTGACCTGGGTCTCGGCGGGATATGGCTGGCTGGCGGTGGTGGCGCCGATCCTGATCGCGGCTCCGGTCTATTTTTCCGGCAATCTCACTTTCGGCGGGCTGATGATGGCGGTCGGCGCCTTCAATCAGGTGAATACGGCGCTACGCTGGTATATCGACAATTTCGGGCCGATCGCCAGCTGGAAGGCGACGTTGCAGCGTGTCTCCGTGTTCCGGAACGCTTTGATCCAGATGGACAGCGTGGAACAGCACGGCCTGACGATCGATCTGCAACGCAGTGCGGAAAATGACAGAATCCGTCTTCAGTCGGTTACGATCTGCCGCGATGCGGGCGGGCAGGACATTGAACGCGGGTTCATGCTGCATGAGGCGGATGTCGAGGTCGGGCCGGGCGAACGGCTGATGATCAATGGCGAGCAAGGTGTGAACCGGCGGCTTTTGTTCGCAGCTATGGCGGGGCTGTGGCCCTGGGGCCAGGGCAGGATAGAGATGCCGGATCAAACCGACACGCTTTTCATTGCTCAGCACGGTTATCTGCCGGCAGGAACGCTGCGCGAAATCATGGCTTATCCGCGTGCACCCCAGCGCTTTGCGGATGAGGATTATGTTTCGGCGCTCGCCGCATCGGGTCTCGGCGAGATGGCCTCTCGTCTTGATGAAAACATCCGTTGGGACAAAAAACTGGATTCGGACGAACAGGCCAGCATCCGGGTTGCCAATGCGCTGTTGCTGAAACCGAAATTCATCGTCATTGACGATCTGCTGGAAGGCTTGGAAAAACAGACGCAGGACACGCTGGCCGGGGTTTTGAACGGGATCGAGGGCGCGGCGATTGTTTATATCGGCCGGTCCGAGACTTTTCTGTCGATTCTTTCTCCGGCGGTCGCCCATCTAGACCACGTCTCCCAGAAGGACGGGACCGACAGGCGCGATGGCGGCGCCCCGCAATAGCTCAATGGTCGTGCTGCCGGGTGTGCCGATCGAGGCGTATCAGAGCCGCAAATGCCATTTTTCAGAGTTGAGCCGCTGTTGTTTGGCGATACTTATGGTGTTGTTCGGCTCCACCTGTGAGCGGAAAGCCAGTGTACCTGTTGCCAGGCTGATGGCGACAACGCTAGCGACCGCCAGAACTATACGATCGTAACGCTGCTGTATCGTGTTGTTTCCACTCCAGTCATAGGCCATTTGTACGCCCCCGCACTTTTTTTGGAATCGTGCCCCATCATGGTTAACCGAAGCTTACGATGCCCCTGTGATTCCTTGCGGTTTTGGAAGGGCTGCCGCGACAAATCGGCTATTGGCGGAAGGGGTGCGGTTGTTTAAGTCCGGCAGCGGGAGGTTTGTGAAAGGAATTTGACAGATGGATCAGCAGCCGCCCGCCGATATGGAACTGACGCTCAGAACGCTTGCCATGCCTGCCGATGCCAATCCGGCCGGCGATATTTTCGGCGGCTGGGTCATGTCGCAGATGGACCTTGCCGCTTTCGTCCGCGCCAATGATGTGGCCGGGGGCCGAACCGTCACCGTCGCAGTCAACGAGATCGTCTTCAAGAAGCCGGTCAAGATCGGTGATACATTGTGCGTCTATACCCGCATCGAAAAGATTGGCCGCACCTCCGTCACGCTCAAGATCGAAGCTTGGACGCGCCGGCACTATCGGGATTCGCGTGAAAAGGTGACAGAGGCCGTCTTCATCATGGTCGCCGTCGATGAGAACGGTGAGCCGCGCCCGGTTCGGAAAGACGTATGAGGCGTTGATTTTCCTTCCGGATGCTGTCCGGAACGCATCGTGGAGAGACCGGCAGCGCAAGCGCCTTGGCCTTTCCGCGACCCCCATATTTCGGAAATATCGAATTTATTTATCAATTTTTGCGATCAAGATATGGAGTAGGACGGGGATCAGGCTTTGACCATTCCAGGTGTTGTTATTGTCGGCGGCGCTCATGGCACGCTCGCCCTCGCGCGCAGCCTCGGGGCCCTGAATGTGCCTGTTTATTACCTCACCCATGACTCACCCCTGCCTAGCTGGTCGCGTTTCGTGCGGGAGACAATACGCTGGGCCGGTCCGCACGACGCAGGGGCAATGTCTTTCCTGCGGCAGATGGCCGACAGGCATCATCTCAAGGGTTGGCTGCTGGTCCCATCCGGCGATGGTGAGGTTCAGCTCGTTTCGCAGCATCACGATGAACTTTCGGCTCTCTACAAGATCGTTCTGCCGGACTGGGCGGCGCTGCAATGGCTGTGTGAAAAACCGCTGCTATACAGGCGTGCGGCGGAACTCGGCGTCAGCATTCCCAGGACCTATGCGCTGGCATCAGCCGCTGATATCGATGCGCTTGACGTGCTGTTTCCCGTCATTCTCAAGCCAAATATGGGCGGCGGCGATACCGCGATCGCCCGCGCCAAGGTCGTCCGCGCCGAAGATCGGCAGGCCCTGAAAGCCGCCTTTGCCGAGGCCAGCGAAGAGATCGGCGCCGGCAATGTGGTGGTGCAGGAACTCATTCCAGGTGGCGGACGAAACCAGTTCTCCTATGCTGCCCTGTGGCTGAACGGAGAACCAGTGGCGGAATTCACCGCCCGGCGCGTCCGTCAGTATCCCGTCGATTTCGGTTACACCAGCACTCGGGTCGAGATTGTCGACAACCCGTCGGCGATCGATGCCGCCCGGACAATATTGAGGTCCGCCGGTCATAGCGGAATGGTCGAGGTGGAATTCAAGTTCGATGACCGGGACGGGACGCTGAAACTTCTCGATGTGAATCCGCGTCCTTGGTCGTGGTTCGGCCTCTGTTCTGCTGCCGGCATTGATCTTGGCGCATTGTTATGGCGTGCCGCCAACGAAGAGCCGACCGGCGAGCCGGTCAAGCCCCGCAACGGCACGTCGTGGTCCTATCTTGTCCGTGATCTTGTTGCCGCATTTACCCTGGGGCGGAGAGGTGAGGTGCGGGCTGCCGACTATCTTGCGTCCCTCGCCAAAGTCCGCAGTTGGGCTGCATTTGCGCTGAATGACCCGCTGCCGGGCCTGATCGACCTGCCGCTCACAGCTTTCAGGGTGTTGAAAAAGCGTATATTACCCGGCCTGTCGTCGCGACAACCCGCGGACCTTTTGCTGCAGCCGGTAAAACGCCTTGTGAAATACACCGTCATAAGGGCCGGGCTGGAGGTGAGTTCCCTTCCGGCTGTCCGCTCGGCATTCCCTTCGCTTGCCGGGCGAGGTGTCATCTTCACGCTTCACCACGTGCGTCCGGGCGGCGCTGTTTCGGCTTTCGCGCCCAATGTACAATTGTCCGTCACGCCGGAGTTCCTCGAAGAGGCCATACAGGCGGCGCTCGAATCGGGTCTCGTTCCCGTTCACCTGCATGATCTTCCGGCACTGCTTGCCGGCAGCGGAGAAGACCGGTCGTTTTGTGCCTTCACGCTTGATGATGGCTATCGCAACAACGCAGACTACGCCGCGCCGATCTTTCGCAAATATAACGTTCCCTACACGGTCTTCATCACGCCCGGTTTTGTCGAGCGTACACGCGGCCTGTGGTGGGAGACCGCCGCCGCCTTGACGCAGAAGGCGGCGTCGTTCGATTTCGATTTCGGGGCAGGGCCGGAGCACGTGACATGCGGAACGCTCCTGCAAAAAGCGGATGCATTCGCGCGGCTGGAAAATTTTGTCCAAAGTGCCGCCGAAGATGAAGCGGTGGAGAGGATCGATCGCGCCGCTCGACAGTGTGGCATCGATCCGGTTGCCATCGTGGACGAACTCATCATGGATGCGGCAGAACTCAGAGCGCTGTCGGAGGATCCTCTGGTGCATCTCGGCGCCCATACCATGACCCATGTGAATATGCGCAAGATCGACGCTGAGCGCCTGGCTTACGAGATTGTGGAATCGAAGCGCCGGGTAAAGGAATATGCGGGCCATACACCGCGCTCCTTTTCTTATCCCTATGGTTGGACGAAGGCGGTGGGCGAGCGCGAGGCGAAGGCGGTATCGGACGCAGGGTTTTCCGCGGCAGTCACCACACAGGCGGGGGTTCTCGGCCTCGGCAGTCTCGAAAAGCCCACACTCTTGCCGCGTGTTTCACTGAACGGCCGCTTTCAGAAAAAGCGCTTCGTCAAAGCCCTTATCTCCGGTCTGCCTTTCCGCTTCGTTTAGCGACGCGAGGGTTCGTCATCCTTGCTGGCACCCCGCTACCGGTGGGCATGGCTGATCTTGCTTTCCATTTCTCTCCGGCGACTTGAAAGGTCCGTGCGATCAATTTTGTTATTCACATCTCTTTATCTATTGAATATAAATAAATTTATCGACGTAAAACCTTACAACTTTTTGAAGGCGATGCCGTGCTGTTGATTTTTGCCGATGATCTGACCGGCGCGCTCGACGCGGCCGCCCCCTTTGCCGGGCGCGGAATGGTGACAGAGGTGGCAACGGGGCTGGAAGGCGTGCATGCGGCGCTGGCCGCTGCCCCTGCCGTTCTCAGCGTCAATCTTGGATGCCGCGATGGGAAGGCGGACGAGGCCCGACGTCGCACACAGGAACTACTGGCACTGGTTCCAGCCGACACGATCCTGTTCAAAAAGATCGATTCCCGCCTGAAGGGACATATTGCGGCTGAAATGGATGCAATTTCTTTCCGGCGCGCTCTTGTCGTGCCGGCAATTCCGGATTTCGGACGTATCGTCAGCGGCGGCGCCGTCTCGGGCTTTGGGGTTGAAACCGCCATCGCGATTGATGAAAAACTGGGAAGACATGCCCTGCGTTGTTCAATACCCGATACGCGAACGACTGAGGATATCAGGCAGGCCCTTTCTGCCGCGCAGGCTGAAGGGGTTGATCTTTTCATTGGCGCGCGTGGTCTTGCAGAGACGCTGGCTTCGGTGATGGCGGCGCGCGTCCTGCCCGATGTTGCAACCGTTCCACCTGGCAAGGGGATCTTTGTCATCGGTTCCCGCGATCCGATTACATTGGAGCAGATTGACGTCCTCAAGAGCGCGGATCTGGTGTCGATCATTGAAGCGCCCAACGGTGCCGTTCCTCGGGACGCGGATGAAGACGTCGACCTTTCCCTCATTCAGGCAACCCAGGGGGATCAGTATCTTTCTTCGCTTGAAGTTTCAGACCGGCTGGCGGAAGGGGTCGTTCCGCACTTCACGGCCGGCGCGGGCAGGCTGCTTCTGTCGGGCGGGGCAACGGCCGAGGCGGTGCTGCGCGCGATGGGCATTTTGCGGCTGCGTCTTGCCGGCGAGTGCCTGCCGGGCCTCGGTGTCGGCTGGGCGGGAAACCAATGCATCATTGCGAAATCGGGCGGTTTTGGGCAAGCTGACACACTGAAACGTATCGCGAAAATGATGCTTGGCGCGACAGATGCTGGAGAGAGCTGACCAGATGGGGCTGATGAAAGAAACGGCGCGCAAGGCACTTCCGGACATTATTTTCGAAAGGATGCACCGGGCGATAAAATCCGGCGCCTACAAGCCGGATGAAAGATTGCCGACCGAACATGAACTCGCCATGGAATTCGAAGTGTCCCGGCCGGTCGTTCGCGAGGCACTACGGCGATTACGCGAGCAGGGTTTCATTTACTCCCGCAGGGGTTCCGGCAGCTATGTCCGGGCCTTCGGTTTGCGTGAACCGCTTGGCTTCGGACAGCTGGAAAACGTTGCGGACCTTCTGAATTGCTACGAATTCAGGCTGACGCTCGAGCCCGCGGCGGCCGCTGCCGCGGCATTACGGCATGACGCCGAAAGACTTGCGGCCATCAGGAAGGCGCTTGAGCTGATGCGGGATGCGACCAACCGCCAGTCCCACCGCGAGGATGCCGACTATCAGTTCCACCTTGCCATCGCGCGGGCGGCGCGGAACAGCTATTTCTCCACCGCGATGGAGGCTCTCAAGGATCATATCGCGGTCGGGATGAAATTCCACGGCATGTCCGTAAAGCGCGAGGCCTCAGGCCTGACCCGCGTTTTTGCCGAGCACGAGGCCATCGCAAAGGCGATCGCGGATGGAGATGCCGATTCAGCCCGCCAATTGATGCTGCAGCACCTGACAGGATCGCGCGACCGGCTTTTCGAGTCATCGCACGGAGATTAGGCGGCTCAAGTAAACGGCCCGAGAACCGATGCGCGGTCACGCGCATCGGTTCTGCTTCAGTAGGCGTGACGGTAAATTCCCAGCACGTCCTGCAGGGTCATGTCGACGGGGTTGTTATCCATCAACCTGCGGATGGCATGGGCATCCTCGGCATAGCGGGTCAGATCGGCCTCGGCTGCTCCGTGTTTGGCAAGCGACATTTCGATGCCGAGCGCCGCGCAGAAATCGGTTGCTGCCTTGCGCAGATCACCGGGCGAGAGATGGTCACGAAGCCCCAGCGCTCTGGCCACTTCCGCCGTCTTCGCGGAAACCGCAGGCTGATTGAAGGCCAGCACATGTGGAAAGACGATGGCGTTGGCCAGCCCGTGCGGCAGGCTGAGACGCGTGCCGAGCGGATAGGCGATGGCGTGGCCAGCCGCCGTGTTGACCGGCCCGAGGCAAATGCCGCCATAATAGGAGGCGAGCATCATGCCTTCCCGCGCTTCCGTATCCGATCCGTCGCGAACGGCGCGGGCGAGATATTTCCCGACCAGCGTGAAGCCCATGCGGGCAAAGCCGTCAATCATCGGATGGGCCTTGCGGTTGGTAAAGGCTTCGACGCAATGGGCCATGGCGTCGATGCCTGTTGCCGCAGTTACGGCCGATGGTACGGAGTAGGTGAGTTCCGGATCGAGAATAGCGAAATCCGCGATCAGATATGGGCTTTCGACGGCGATCTTGGTGCCCCTGAGGGGATCGGTGATCAGTGAGCGGATGCCTGCTTCCGAGCCGGTGCCGGCCGTGGTTGCTATCTGCACGAGGCGCGTATCGCGACGGGCGACCTTGTTAGGTCCGGCGACGTCCTCGAGCGTCTGATCTGAATTCCACAATGCGGCGACAAGCTTTGCCACATCCATCACCGAACCGCCGCCGAGGCCGATGATGAGATCGGGCCTGGCAGTGCGCGCCGCGTTGAGAGCGGCGTCCAGTGTCGCCGTATCCGGCTCACCCGGAATGGCGTCGAAGACGGCAAAGGGCCCTTGCAGTTGCAGACGTTCGGCGAATTTTGCCGTCAGCGGCGTTGCGATTACCAGTGTTGAGGCGGTTTTGCCGGCCCAGTCACCAACCTGCGTGACGGTGCCTGCGCCAACCGCGAGCCTGCGCGGCTGGTGGATAAGAATGGGAGCCGTAGACATGGTGCTCATCCCTTTCCACCCTTGCCTGCCACGAGCTTGCGCGCATAGGCGATGGCCGCATTCATGTTGCCGTGATTGGCGATGCCCTTGCCGGCTATGTCGAAGGCGGTGCCGTGATCGACGGAGGTACGGTCTATCGGCAGGTCGACGGAGACATTGACGGCGGTGTCAAAGGCGACGAGTTTGATGGGGATATGCCCCTGATCATGATATTGCGCGACGACGAGATCGAAAGCGCCTGAATAGGCGCGATGAAATACGGTATCGGCGGAAACAGGCCCCTGTACCTCGATGCCTTCGGCGCGTGCGGCCGCAACCGCCGGCGCGATCTGATCGTCGTCCTCGGTGCCGAAAAGACCGTTTTCGCCGCAATGCGGATTGATGCCCGCCACCGCGATGCGGGGTCGTTCGTAGCCGATGCGCTTCAAGTGGGCGTTGCCGGCGCGAATGGTGGCCAGCACCCGCTCCGTCGTCGCCCGGCGTATGGCCTCCTGCAGCGAAACGTGGGTCGAAACATGAATGACCTTCAGCCGCTCGGACGCGAGCAGCATATAAGCGGCCGAGGCACCTGTCAGGCTGCGCAGCATGCCGGTGTGGCCGTCATAATGATGGCCCGCAAGGTTCAACGCTTCCTTATTGATCGGCGCGGTGACGATGCAGCCGATCCGCCCTGCCTCGGCGTCCCGCACAGCCGTTTCGATGAAGCGGAATGCGGCGTCGCCGGCCACCGGTGAAAGCGTGCCCCAGGGCAAAGGCGCACCCTCAACGGGCAAGTCTGCCACGTGCGGGGCAAGATCGATATCGAGACCGAGCGCCTGCCTTGCTGCCTCCAGCGTGGCGAGGTTTCCGTAAATCCGCGTTGCGGCCTGGTCGGAAGCGGACATTTCAGCAAATGCCCGGACAGTGATCTCGGGGCCAACCCCGCAAGGATCGCCCATCGTGATGCCGATAATATTGCTCATCTTTTTCTCCCGTCCGCAGTTTCGGCCCAGCCGGGCTCCAGCCGCACATATTTGATGGCGCGACGATGATAGGTGTAGCTTGCGTGCAGCGCACCGTCAGGTGTCTCCAGAAGCCATGGATAGGACATTTCCAGGTTTCGGCCATCTGTCGAATCGTTCGACAGACACGTGCCCGGCCCGTCCTCGATCAGGATACGGGTCGGAAAGCTGCGCCCGTCGTCATCGGAAAGGCAGATTGTGACGGGTGCGCGCGGCACACCCCAGACGGGCACGCATCCGCCGCTTGGATCAGCATCCGGCCTGCCATCGTCCTCTCCGAGTTCGTCATAAAGCGAGGCGCGGCGGTCGCTCGACTGGGCGGCGTTGACGGGATTGCAAATCATTGCCAGCCGGCCGCTACCGAGCCTTGTCACGGCGATGGAAGAATTGTTGTTCGGCACATCGGTCGGATGCGGCCTTGACCATGAGCGACCGCCATCCTTGCTTTCGGTGCGGTAGACAAAATCGGCCTGGCGGCGGCGGAAAAAAGCGGAGTGTTGCCCGTCCGTTCCCGCCACCGGGCTCATATGCACGCAGCCGATCGAGTCCGGCAATTCCTGCAATGTCCATGTCTCGCCATCGTCCGTGGAAATGCCGAGCGCTGCCGTATCGTGGCTGCCGTTCCATTTCTGTCCGGGTCGCTGAACGCAACGGAAGATCGGCAACAGCCATGCTCCATCGTCGCGGATGCGCAGCGGCGCGCGGATGAAACAGGCCTTGGGAAGATCGAGAAATCGTCCATCCTCTGAAATGAGCTTCTCCGGTTCCGACCGATTACGATGGATTTTCGCCATGCGGATGCGGCACTCATCTTGATTGCCGGAGGGCTGGGCGGTGTGAAACAGCCAGAGAGCGCCATCCGGCGCGGTGAAAAGAACAGGATTCTGTTCGGAGCGGGCCGTATCATGACTGAGGCGCTGCGGCGCTCCCCAGCGTCCGGCTCCGGGCGTCAGCACGGATGCGAAGATGGAAATATCCGACTTTCCCTCGAGCGTTCCCCCGAACCATGCGCAGAGCAGCACGCCATCGTCCAGAAGATGCAGGAAGCTCGCATGGTTCTGGATCATGGGCGATGGCAGAAAGGCTTCACGCCGTTTTTCTGACGTGACGTGGATATCTCCGGTCATGGCCTGAGCGATGTCATCAGGGGTCATCTTGATCTCCTCTTGGGCAGATGAAAATGACATATTCAAAAAGTTGTCAAGTTTATTATGAAAAAAATATCGTGATATTCATTCGCAGTTTTATATCTAATATATTGATTTACAACAATAAAAATTATAAACAGAGACTGATCTGAAATCGGTAAGGAAAAATAAATTGACAAAAAATGCGATAGCGTCGATGCTTTGATGACGGGTGGAGGAGATGATCATCCGCACGCCATGCTCCCCGATGCGGGAGACGGGGCCTTCAACTGCCTCTTGCGGTCCACCGCCATGTTGCTGAATTTCTGATCTGGGAGGAGAACGGAATGAAGAAGTCATTGATTGCGGGCGCCCTTGTTTTGGGTTCCCTCAGCGCCGCCGGCTCGCCGGCGTTTGCAGCTTCGGGGCCGATCAAGATCGTGCTGGCGGAAGAAGCGGACCTGCTTGAGCCCTGCATGGCCACGCGCTCCAACATTGGCCGTATCATTATGGAAAATGTCAGTGAGACCCTGACCGAGCTTGATGTGCGCGGCAAGAACGGCGTTCAGCCGCGCCTTGCTGAAAAATGGGAGCAGAACTCGGATGGCAGCTGGCGCTTCCACCTGCGTCAGGGCGTGAAATTTTCCGACGGTACGGATTTTGACGCCAAGGATGTGAAGCACAGCTTCGAGCGCATCATGAGCGACAAGAACGCCTGCGAGTCCCGTCGCTATTTCGGCGGCATGACGGTGACGCCGACGGTTGTCGACGACCATACGATCGATTTCAAGACGGATCCGGCCCAGCCGATTCTGCCGCTGCTGATGTCGCTCGTGACCATCGTTCCCGAAGAAACCAAGATGGAATTCATCCGCGAGCCTGTCGGCACCGGGCCCTACAAGCTGACCAACTGGACTCCCGGCCAGCAGATCGTACTGACGTCGCGTGATGATTATTGGGGCAAGAAGCCGCAGGTCACGGAAGCGACCTATCTCTTTCGCGCCGATCCCTCGGTGCGGGCCGCCATGGTGCAGACTGGCGAGGCGGATCTCTCCCCCTCCATTTCACAGCTAGACGCGACAAATCCGAAGACCGATTTTTCCTATCTCGACAGTGAAACGGTCTATATGCGCCTCGATCATAATATCGCGCCTCTGAACGATGTCAGGGTGCGCCGCGCGCTTAACCTTGCCATCGACAGGCAGGCATTTCTCGGCACGCTGGTTCCCGAAGGAGCGGTCCTGGCAACGGCGCTGGTTCCGCCGACCACGCTCGGCTGGAATCCCGACGTCAAGGTCTTCCCCTATGACCCTGAGGGTGCAAAAAAGCTGCTCGAAGAGGCAAAGGCCGCCGGCGTAAAGGTGGATACACCGATCACCGTCATCGCGCGCACGGCGAATTTCCCGAACGTTACCGAAATCATGGAAGCGATCCAGCAGCAATTGCAGGAAGTCGGCTTCAAGATCGACCTGAAATTCGTGGAAGTGGCCGAGCACGAAAGCTATTATTCGAAGCCATTCAAGGAAGGCCGTGGACCGCAGATCGTCGCCGCCATGCATGACAATTCCAAGGGCGACCCGTCCTTCACGATGTTCTTCAAATATGCCACCAAGGGTACCCAGTCCGGCTTTTCTGACAAGAAGGTGGATGATCTGATCGAACGCGCCTCCGCAGCCGTGGGTGACGAGCGCGCCAAGCTCTGGTCCGAACTCATCGCCTATCTGCATGATGACGTGGTGGCGGATGTGTTGCTGTTCCACATGGTCGGTTTCTCCCGTGTCTCCGAGCGGCTGGACTTCAAGCCGACCATTGCCACCAACTCGATGCTGCAGCTTTCGGAAATCGGCATCAAATAAGGTCCCGCGTCCTGTCAATGAAGAAGCGGCGGCGCGGCGGAAGCTTCGCCGCCGCATTGAAAAACCGGAGGCAACAATGCTGAGCTTCATCCGAAAACGTTCCTTTGCGAGCCTGATCTCCCTGATCGGCCTCATCGTGATGGTTTTCTTCCTGTCCCGTCTGACGGGGGACCCTGCGGCGCTGTTTCTGCCGGTGGAAGCGTCCGAGGAATTGAAGCAGCAGTTTCGCGCCTTGCACGGTTTGAACGACCCGCTGATGGTGCAGTTTCTGCGCTATGCCGGCGATGTGATGACGGGTGATCTGGGTGAATCCCTCCGAAAGGCGCGCCCGGCGCTGGATGTGGTGCTGGAGGCTTTCGTCTGGACGCTTTGGCTTGCCGTTATCACCATGTCGCTGGTCACCACGGCGGCCATCATCATCGGCTCGCTCGCGGCGTTCCGTTCCGGCGGCTTTTTTGACCGCGTCGCTTCGAGTATCTCACTCATCGGGGCATCCGTGCCGGATTTCTGGCTGGCGATCGTTGCGATCGTGGTTTTTTCCGTCAACCTGGCCTGGCTGCCCACGTCGGGCACAGGGTCCGTGCTGCACTGGATATTGCCTGTCGCGGTTCTGTTTGTGCGCCCCTTCGGCATTATCGTGCAGGTGGTGCGCGGCTCGATGATCGGCGCTCTGTCCTCGGCCTATGTCAAAACGGCGCGCGCCAAGGGTGTGAAATCGGGTCCGATCATCTTCATCCACGCCTTGCGCAATGCCATGTTGCCCGTGATCACCGTTATCGGCGATCAGGCGGCGAGCCTTCTTAACGGCGCCGTCGTGGTTGAAACCATCTTTGGTTTCCCCGGTGTCGGCAAGCTGATGATCGATTCCATCCTTCAGCGGGATTTCAATGTCGTTCTGGCCGCCATCCTCGTCACGGCGTTGGCCATCTTCCTGATGAACCTTCTGATCGATATCGCCTATGCGCTGCTCGATCCGCGCATCCGGCACTGAGGAGGTCGTCCAGCCATGAGCCTTATGAACGCCGATACTGAGATCATCGATGAACCGTCTTTCGCAACCCGCATGCTGCGCATGTTGTGGGCGGACAAGTTTGCGCTCTGCGCGGCCATCTTTCTCGTCATTGTCGTCATTCTCGCTTTTGTCGGCCCGGCCTGGCTCGGCGATCTCGCGACGAAACAGAACCTGCGCGGGCGCAACCTTGCACCGTTCGACTGGCAGCGCGAGTGGTATTTCTGGCTGGGGGCGGATGCACTCGGCCGCCCGCTTCTCGCGCGCATCGTCGCCGCCACACAAAACACGGTGATGATCGCCGCCGGCGCGGTTTTTCTCTCCGCCGTTACCGGAACCGTACTCGGCCTCATCGCCGGTTTTTCCTCCAGCCGCACCGGCCAAATCATCATGCGGCTTGCGGATGTGATCATGTCCTTTCCATCGCTGCTGATTGCGGTCATCGTGCTTTATCTGCTGGGCTCCTCCATCCTCAACCTGATGCTGGTACTCGCCATCACACGGATTCCCGTTTATATCCGCACCACCCGGGCGGAGGTGCTGGAGGTGCGCGAACGGATGTTCGTGCAGGCGGCAAGGGTCATGGGCGCTTCGGGAAAACGCATCCTCTTCCGCCACATCTTGCCCGTGGTGCTGCCGACACTGACGACCTTGGCAACGCTTGATTTCGCTTATGTTATGCTCGCGGAAAGCGCGCTGTCCTTCCTCGGCATCGGCATTCAGCCTCCGGAAATCACCTGGGGCCTGATGATTTCGCAGGGGCGGCAATATCTCACCAATGCCTGGTGGCTGTCCTTCTGGCCGGGGCTCGCCATCATTCTCACCACCCTGTCGCTCAACCTGCTGTCCAACTGGCTGCGCATCGCGCTCGACCCGGTGCAGCGCTGGCGGCTGGAAATGAAGGGCCGTAAAAATGGCTGACCATCTTCTCGAGGTGCGCAATCTTTCCGTGGAATTCCACACCGTAAGCGGTGTCGTGCATGCGGTGAAGGATGTCTCCTACCATATCGACCGAGGTGAGACGCTGGCGATCCTTGGCGAAAGCGGTTCCGGCAAGTCGGTATCCTCGTCGGCCATCATGAACCTCATCGACATGCCGCCCGGCCGCATCGGCGGTGGAGAAATATTGCTCGACGGCAAGGACCTGCTGACCATGCCGACCGAGGCGCGCCGCGAGATCAACGGCCGGCGCATGGCCATGATCTTTCAGGATCCGCTCAGCCATCTCAACCCGGTTTACACTATTGGCTGGCAGATCCGCGAGGCAATGACCACGCATGGCATGGGCAAGGCCGCGGCTGAAGCGGAAGCGAGGCGGCTTATAGCGCGTGTGGGCATTCCCGATCCTGACAAGGCGCTGACGAAATATCCGCATGAATTTTCCGGCGGCCAGCGCCAGCGCGTGATGATCGCCATGGCGCTGGCTTTGCGCCCCGATCTTCTGATCGCCGACGAACCCACCACTGCGCTCGACGTGACGGTGCAGGCGGAGGTGCTTTCGCTGCTCAAGGAATTGCAGCGGGAAACGGGCATGGCAGTGCTCATCATTACCCATGATCTCGGCGTAGTCGCCGAAATTGCCGACCGGGTCGTGGTGATGGAGAAGGGCGTTCTGGTAGAGGCCGGCACCGTTCGCGAGGTTTACAGCAATCCGCAGCACCCCTACACCCGCAAGCTGATCAACGCCGCCCCCGGCCGGGGCGAGATGCATGAGCCGAAAGCAACGGGTGAGCCATTGCTCAGCGTGCGCAATGTGCGCAAGCGTTACGGCGCCTTCGAGGCGTTGAAAGGTGTCTCTTTCGACCTGATGGCCGGAGAAACCATCGCCGTCGTCGGCGAAAGCGGTTCCGGCAAGTCGACGCTCGCCCGCATCCTGCTGCGGCTCGATGAGCCGGATGCCGGCAGCGCCATCTGGAAGGGGCGTGACCTGTTCAGGCTGTCGCCAGCGGAGCTTTATGCGCTTCGGCGCGATCTGCAGATGGTGTTTCAGGACCCTACCCAGTCGCTCAATCCCCGCATGACGGTGTTCCAGCTGATTTCCGAAGCCTGGGTCATTCATCCGGACATAGTGCCGAGGGCGAAATGGCGCGAACGGGTTGGCGAATTGCTACAGCAGGTGGGTCTTTCACCGGATCATATGCGCCGGTATCCGCATCAGTTTTCCGGCGGCCAGCGGCAGCGCATCGCCATTGCCCGGGCGCTGGCGCTGGAGCCGAAGCTCATCATCTGCGACGAAGCGGTTTCTGCACTCGACGTTTCGGTTCAGGCGCAGGTCATTGCGCTGCTGGACAAGCTGCGCCGCGAAATGGGCCTCTCTTTCATCTTCATCGCTCACGACCTGCCGGTGGTGCGGGATTTTGCCGATCACGTCATGGTCATGCAGCGCGGGGAGGTGGTGGAATTCGGCACCGTCCGCCAGATTTTCGAAGCACCGGGCGAGGCTTACACGCGCGCGCTTCTTTCAGCCAGTCTCGACCCCGACCCCGATAGGGAGGCCGGGCATAACGCTGCGTCGCCTGTCCAGGCCACCGGAAATTCAAGCGGAGTTCTTTCATGAGCAAACAAGCCTTCGTTGCGCTCGTCACCTGTTTTAATGAAGACGAAACCATCAATTATGAGGCGACGCGTGCGCAGGTGCGCCGCCAGGTAGCCGCCGGCAACAACATCATGTGCGCCGGTACCAACGGCGATTTTACCGCGCTGACGCATGATGAAAAGATCCGGCTGACGGAGGAGGTGGTGGATGAGGTGGCCGGCCGCGCCAGGGTCATCGTGAATGCTGGCATGCCGGCCACATTCGAAACCCTGCAGCTCGCGAGATCCTTCGACCGTATCGGTGTCGACGGCATCGCCGTCATCACGCCCTTCTTCATCGCCTGTACGCAGGATGGCCTGATCCGCCATTTCTCGACGGTGGCCGACGCTGTCGACACGCCGGTCTATCTCTATGACATTCCCGCCCGCACCCAGAACCACATAGAACCGGAAACCGCCCGCAAACTCGCCACTCACGGCAATATCGCCGGCATCAAGGATTCCGGCGGTGCACAGCAGACGCTCGAAGCCTATCTTCGGGTGGCGAAGGATGTGCCCGGCTTCGAGGTCTATTCCGGCCCGGACCATCTCGTTCTGTGGTCGCTGCAGAACGGTGCGGCAGGCTGCATTTCCGGTCTCGGCAACGCGCTTCCGGATGTGCTCGCCGGCATTCTCGATGCTTTCAACGCCGGCGACATCGCCGAAGCCGAACGCCAGCAGGCCATTTATGCGGCTTTCCGCACCGATCTCTATGCCCTCGGTTTCGCGCCGGCCATGGTAAAACGTTCGCTTTATCTCCAGGACCCTTCCGTCGGCGCCAGCCGACAGCCGGCGCTCCTGCCGGATCCTGATCAGGATGACCGGATCATGGACATCCTCCGGCGCTATCAGCGCCTGTAGACCTGATCGATCAATCACACCCGTCTGGCAAAATCCGAGGCGTGTCATCAGTAAATATCGGCAAAAACAATCAAACTCCAACCCCATTCCGTGAGCTCGTTCAAGACGAATAATTTGTGACACAAACGCGAAATTCCCCTTGTCAGCCCGGCCATTGATGTTTAAGAGGAGCGCGCAACGCAAGCGTTCGCGCATGCGGAGAGGTGGCAGAGTGGTCGAATGCACCGCACTCGAAATGCGGCATACCTGCAAGGGTATCGTGGGTTCGAATCCCACCCTCTCCGCCATTGATGCAAAAAAGCGTAATTTTATCAATGTGTTGTAATTAATTTGCGCCTTCGCCCCACAAAATGACCCACATAATTGTTGTGTGAGGATCATCATCGTTGGCTTGGCTGTTAGATAAGTGTCGCGAACGTCGCACCGTGGGTAAAGTCTTCGTGCCTAGGCCCCGAAAAAGTTCGCTTTGCGCTCTTGGTTGACGAAAGAGTGCAGTGGCGTTTTCTTCAGCCTCGACTTATCTCATGCAAAAGTAGCTCGCACCATTTGTATGGCCTCCTATTCCAGGTCTGGCGGATATCCAAACTTCTTGAGGATGCGTTTCACTAGGATGCGCATCCTGGCGCGGGCACTTGCCTTGTGTTGCCAATCAACGGTGACTGAGCCCCGCATGTTCTCGACCAGTTCGTGGGCGATCACACGCAACTGTTCGCTACCCATGACCTCGACGGCCGTCTCATTGCCAGCAAGCGCGTCATAAAAGGCGATCTCCTCCGGAGAGAGACCAAGCTCATCACCACGTGCGGTCGCCGTTTGGATTTCCTTCGCCAGCGCGATCAGTTCCTGAATCATTTCGACCGTCGAAATCGCATTGGCATGATACCGGGCCACCGCCTCCTCAAGGCGTCGAGAGAAGGTCTTGGACTGAACGACGTTGGTTTTGGACCGGCTCTTGATCTCCCCGTTCAGAAGCTTCTTCACAGCTTCCAGCGCGAGGTTCTTCTTTTCCATCTTCTGGACGTCCATCAGGAACTGGTCAGAGAGAACAGAGATGTCGGGCGACTGCAGCCCCGCAGCCTTCAGGATGTCTACGATCTCGGCGTTGGCTACGGCCTGGTTGAGAAGCTGCTCCACCGCCATTGATTTGGCCTTGTCGGACATCTTGC
Source organism: Agrobacterium sp. RC10-4-1 (assembly GCF_014138475.1). Classification (NCBI taxonomy): domain Bacteria; kingdom Pseudomonadati; phylum Pseudomonadota; class Alphaproteobacteria; order Hyphomicrobiales; family Rhizobiaceae; genus Agrobacterium; species Agrobacterium sp. RC10-4-1. The sequence goes on along the minus strand of NZ_JACJIT010000008.1, from coordinate 263,337 downwards.
CGGTAGCCGTGGTTTTCACCAGAGCGGCGCGAACGGCCTGGAAGAAGCACACCTCATCACGAATTTCCGTTGCCGCATCGCTGGCGGAGGCAAGGGCATAGGCCCTGCTCAGCTCCAAAACCGCATCCTGATATCGGCGATGCGCCTGTTTCTTGACCTCTGGGCTTTCGACTTTTGCTGCTTCCGCCTGCTGCCACTTCAAGATCCAGTCGATGCCGTCTGCCAGCGCCTTCAGCCGCTCGATAGGCTTGCCCGTGACACCCAGGCTTTAGTCATGCCCGGTGAACATGCCCCGGACGATCTCGTATTTCTCCAGGAGGACGGCGACGGCTTCCTCTTCATCAATCCCCGTCTTGTCTCGATCGGATTGGGAATACTGCGGGAGCGCCTTCTTCAGGTTGGTGGCGATGCCGATGTAATCGACCAGGAGGCCGCCTGGCTTCTCCTTGAAAACACGGTTGACGCGGGCAATCGCCTGCATCAACCCATGACCCGCATCGGCTTGTCGATATACATCATGTGCATGCAGGGCGCATCGAACCCCGTCAGCCACATGTCGCGCACGATGACCAGTTTCAGCGGATCATCGACCTTTCGCGCCCGCTTGGCGAGATCGTCGCGGCCGGACATTGCCTTGGCGACCCTCGCCGTCCGGATGCACATCGACTGTCATGTCGGCTAACAGGTTAGATCAATCCGGTGCTTGGGTGAAGCCAGTTTATGTCAGGCAATACTTGCGATCGATCATCGAGTGGGAAGACGATCGTCTTTGATCGGTCGAGTGGCGCTCAACGGCTGATGAGGGCGGAAGTTTGCATGGTCCGATTGCCGGTCTTTCCTGGCGTTTCCACGTCATCGAACATTCGAAGAGCGAGTAAACAAATGACGACCAGCGACAGGCGGGAAATAACGGGCTCCTGTGCTCCTAAGGAATGACGCGTGGTCGTCAGCTCGCACGTCCGCAATGGCGAGGCGCCCTGAGGTTTTTGCGAAATCAGCACCCTCGATAGTGCCCGGCGTTCAATACCGGTTGCAATGACGCCCGCAACGAGCGCATCGACCTCTCAACGGTCGGCAGGCTCTGACAAGTCGCGAGCCTCACAATTGAGCGACTAAGGAGGTGCGAACCCCGATATGTTGCACTGTGCCACCCGCGCCGGACGTCATAGCCTGATGAGCACCTGCCCAAAAGCAACTGGTTTCGCACGGGCGGGACTACGGCGCTGCGGTCTGCGTGCGCTCCTTTTTTTATCTACGGCACGACGGCGGGTGAAAAAGCGGATTTGATCAGTGTTCTGGTGTAGTCAGCCGAAGGCCGGTTGAAGATGGCGTTTGTCTCTCCCTCCTCGACAATCTTTCCGTTTCTCATGACGATGACGTAATCCGAAATGGCCTTGATGACGGACAGGTCGTGGCTGATGAAGATGTAGGAAAGGCCGTGGGCCTTCTGTAAATCACGCAGGAGGTCGATAACCTGACCCTGAACGGACCGGTCCAGCGCCGACGTGGGTTCGTCAAGAATGATGACCTCTGGTTTGAGAATAATGGCGCGGGCAATGGCGATACGTTGGCGTTGCCCCCCGGAAAATTCGTGGGGGTAGCGGTTGCGGGCGGCGGGATCGAGGCCCACCTCCTTCAGCGCCTCGATTGCGCGCCTGTCCCGTTCCGCACGGTTGAGGTCCTGGTCGTGGACGAAGAGCCCCTCGGTGATGATCTCGCCTACCGTCTGTCGCGGCGAAAGCGAACCATAGGGGTCCTGGAACACGAGCTGGAGATGCCGCCGTAGCGGCCGCATGGCCTTTCGATCAAGCCCGGTGATTTCCTGTTTTCCGAAAAAAATCCGGCCATCGGCCTGGATCAGGCGCAGCAGAGCGCGACCGAGCGTGGATTTGCCTGACCCGGATTCGCCAACAATGCCAATCGTCTGTCCCTGATGAAGATTGACGTTCACGCCATCAACGGCCCGGAACTTGCTCGATTTCGACAGGAAGCCGCCCGGAATTGTGTAATCGATCGTTACGTTCTGGCCGGAAAGCACGATCGGAGCCTCTCGGCTGACTGCAGGCTTGTTCCCTCGGGGCTCGGCATCGAGAAGCATCCGGGTATAATCCGCCTTCGGGCGCTCGAAGATATCCTCCGTTGTCCCAGCCTCCACGATTTCCCCCCGGCGCATGACTGCGACGCGATCGGCAAAGTGGCGGACGACGCCGAGATCATGCGTGATCAGCACGATCGCCATCCCGAAGCGTTGCTGCAGCGACTTCAAAAGATCAAGGATCTGGGCCTGGATCGTAACGTCGAGGGCGGTGGTCGGCTCATCCGCTATCAGGATGTCCGGCTCGTTCGCGAGCGCCATGGCGATCATGACGCGCTGGCGCTGACCACCGGAAAGCTCGTGAGGATAGCTGTCTATACGCCGCTCGGGCTCCGGAATTCCGACGAGCCTCAGCAGTTCGAGAACGCGCGCGCGCGCCTCCTTTTTACTGCCACCGCGGTGGTGAATGATCGGCTCGGCAATCTGCGCACCGATCCGGTAGAGAGGATCGAGCGAGGTCATCGGCTCCTGGAAGATCATGGTGACTTTCGCGCCACGGATTTTGTTCAGCTCGCCGACAGGCAGTCCAAGAAGTTCCTTTCCGCGATATTTCGCGGAGCCGCTGATGGCGCCATTGGATGCAAGCAATCCCATGATGCCCATCATCGTCTGGCTTTTGCCAGAACCGGACTCGCCAACGACAGCGAGCGTTTCGCCCTGTTTGACGTCAAGGTCGATGCCCTTGACGGCATGGACGGTTCCGTCCGGTGTGTTGAAGTCGACCTTCAGGTCGCGAACGGAAAGAATGGTGTCAGTTGTCGTCTTCATGTCAACGATCCTTGGGATCGAGTGCATCACGCAACCCATCGCCAACAAAATTCAGCGAAAACAGGGTCAGAACGAAGAAAATCGCCGGGAATATCAGAAGCCAAGGGGCTGACTGGATGTTGTTGGCACCTTCGGAAATCAGTGCGCCCCAGCTTGTCAGCGGCGCCTGAACGCCGAGCCCGAGGAAGGACAGGAAGCTCTCCAGAAGAATGACTTTCGGCACGACGACCGTCACGAACACGACAACGGGTCCGATCGTATTGGGGATGATATGACGGCGGATAATCTGCCAGTCGCTTAGTCCCAGAGCCTGCGCCGCACTGACAAATTCCCGTCGTTTCAAGGCGAGCGTCTGGCCACGCACGATGCGCGCCATGTCCAGCCATTCCACCGCGCCGATGACGAGGAAGATCAGGATGAAGCTGCGGCCAAAAAAGACGACCAGAACAACGACTAGAAACACGAAGGGCAGTGAATAGAGGATTTCGACGAAGCGCATCATCACATTGTCGACGCGCCCGCCAATATAGCCCGCTGTTGCACCGTAGACCACGCCGATTCCCAAGGAAACGAGGCTCGCCAGGACACCGACCGCAATCGAAATCTGACCGCCAAGCATGACGCGCGCAAGCATGTCGCGGCCGTTGGAATCTGTACCGAAGAAAAAGTATTCGCGGTTGACGTCGCCTTCCAGCTTCAGCGTGCGTCCGTCGTCTTCTGTCGCAGTCACCTTGGTATTTTTGAATTCATTGGCACGGTCGAAGTAGCGTGTTGCGCGCGGATCGATTGCACTGCTGGAGGCGATGGTCGCCGTGAAAGTCTGGCCTTCAACGGCAAATTCCTTCAGCTCGACGCGGGCCCGGCTCGCAACACCCTCCATCACGTCCTGAAGGTTATTCACATCCGGGCGTGGCTCGAGACTGGGCGCCACCGAGACATAGGAGGAAAACACCTGATCATAGGTATGCGCCAGGAAATGAGGCCCGACGAACGAGAACAGAGTGATAAGGAGCAACATGACGGAACCCGCCATGGCCGCCTTGTTGCGTCTGAAACGCAGGGCTGCCAGCTGGAACAGGCTGCGGCTTTTGATTTGTTGCGAATGAGGGTTAGTGCCGGGGCTATCAGTCATGTCTGACCCTCGGATCAAGAAGGCCGTAGAGAATATCGACGACTAGATTGAACAGGATGACGAAAATGGCGACGAGAACAACGGTGCCCATTACCAGCGTATAGTCACGATTGATGGCGCCGAGAACGAAGTAGCGGCCGACACCGGGAATGGTGAAGATCGTTTCGATGACTGCCGAGCCAGTCAAAAGCGCGGCGGCGCAGGGAGCGAGATAGGAAACGACCGGCAGCATTGCCGCGCGCATGGCGTGGAAAACGACGACGCTGCGCGCGGGAAGGCCATAGGCCTTGGCCGTGCGGATGTGGTCCATTCGCAGTGCCTCGATCATGGCACCGCGCGTCAGCCGGGCAATGACCGCAAGCTGCGGCAGCGCAAGTGCGATCATCGGAAGAATGAGGTAGCGTAGCGACCCGTCACCCCAGCTGCCTGCCGGAAGAAGCCCGAGCAGCACGGCAAATACAAGCGTGAGAACAGGGGCCACGACGAAGTTCGGGACGGTGACGCCCACTGTCGAGATTGACATGATCGAGAAATCGAAAGCGCTGTTTTGCCTGAGTGCTGCGAGCGTGCCGGCGAGCACGCCGCCCACCAGAGCCAGCAACAGAGCATAACAACCCAGTTCGAGCGAATAAGGCAGGCCCTTGCCGATCAGCTGCGCGACGGTGTTGTCCTTATAGATGTAGCTTGGGCCAAAATCGCCGGTGACGGCATTGCCGAGATAGATGAGATACTGGCGCCATAGTGGCTCATCCAGATGATAGGTTCTCATCAGATTTTCCATGGTCTGCGGGGGGAGGGGACGTTCGAGATTGAACGGACCACCGGGCGCAAAACGCATCAGGAAAAACGAGATCGTGACGACGATAAACAACGTCGGCACGGCGCTCGCCAAACGGCGCAGAATAAACGAGATCATGTTTTTGGGCTCCGGCATGGCACGGTGGCGGGGCCACCGTGCCAGTGCTGCTTATTCGGAAACGCTCAGGAAGCGGCTGAGGTGTTGATTGGCAGCGTTGTCCACCCAACCCTTGACGCGGTTGGACACCAGCCAAAGATCGGCCTGCGTCAGAAGCGGCGCTACCGGCTGTTCCTTCATGAGGATCGCTTCGGCCTCGTGCAGCAGCTTGGAGCGAGCTGCCGGATCCTTTTCCTCGTATGACTTCTTCAGCAATGCATCATACTCGGCGTTGTTGAACTTCGAATAATTGAAGGTCTTGTTGGACGAGATCGAGAGCGCAAGGAAGTTTTCCGCATCCGCATAGTCAGCGACCCAGCCAGCACGCGCCACATTGAACTTGCCGCCTTCCTGGAGGTAGCCGTAGTGCGAGGCAACGTCGAGGTTCACGAGGGAGACCTTGGCGCCGAAGGTGTTTTTCCACATGTCGGCAATGGCGGTCGCAACGCGTTCGTGGTTGGGGTTGGTATTGTAACGGATTTCGATGGATAAAGGCTTGCCACCTTCACCGTAACCAGCCTCCTTCATGAGCTTTAGAGCTTCGTCTTCGCGATCAAGCTGCGACAGGGTTGCAAAGTCGGCCGTGGCGGGCTCACCGTAGGAATCCATGCCCGGGGGAACCATCGAATAGGCGGGAACTTGCGAGCCGCTGTAGATTTCCTTGGCGAGGAAGTCGCGGTCGACAGCCATGGATAGCGCCCGGCGCACGCGGACGTCGTCATATGGCGCTTCGCGCGTATCGAAGGTGTAGTAGTAGGTCGCGAGCGTCGGTGAAACGTGCACCTGGTCGCCATAGGATTTGCGCAGACGGTCGATCTGGTCAGCTGAAAAATTGTAGGCGAGGTCCATTTCCTTCGCCTCGAAACGGCGAACGGAGGCGGCCTGGTCGTCAACCGGGTAGAAGATCACCTTGTCGATCTTGGTATTGGCAGCGTCCCAGAAATTGATGTTCTTGACCACAGTGAGGCTGTCGTTCGGAACATGAGCTTCGAGTTTGTAGGCGCCGTTCGACACCATCACGCCCGGTTTCACGAAATCGGCGCCGTTCTTTTCGTAACTCGCCTTGGAAATGGGCAGAGCCGTTTGATGGGCGAGCAGTTCAAGGAAGAACGGCGTCGGCCGCTCAAGCGTGATCTCCAGGGTCTTGTCATCCACCGCCTTGACGCCAAGCTGGTCAACAGGCGTTTCGCCCTTGTTGATCTTTTCGGCGTTCTTGATCGGGTAGAGAATATTGGCGTATTTCGCTGCGGTCTTCGGGTCTTCGACGCGCTTATAAGAGAAGACAAAATCTTCCGCCGTCACGGGTGTACCGTCCGACCACTTCGCATCGGCGCGCAGTTTGAACGTGTAAACGGTACCATCGTCAGACAGCGTCCAGCTTTCGGCCGTGCCCGGAATGATCTTGCCGGTCGCGTCATAGATGGTCAGACCTTCATAGAGATCCTTGACGATGAAGGCCTCGATGTTGATGGAGGTCTGTGCCTGATCGAGCGTCTGTGGTTCGCCGGCATTACCGCGGTGTAACACTGTTTCTGCAAGCGCAGAGCTCGCCCCCAAGAGAAGCGCAGCCATCACCACCGCGACCCGAGACCTAGCATTTATCGACATTTTTTCTTTCCCCGTGACTATTGAGCCGACAAATATGGCCAAATCGCCAGGAAGCGCAACCGAGACGAAATCATCAGGTAAAATTGCCACTGCAGAGCCGGGGGTAGGAGAAGCGGATGCAGCGCGTGCCCGAACTTACAAATACCGTCGCCCAAATCTTCTGTTATTTTGGTGCCTCATCGCGTCTGGCAACTCTGCAGTCGGGCTGAGGCGCCGGCAAGGCAAGAGGTTGCCATCAGCCAGGTTGGAAGCGGACCGGCACCGGGTGTTACTCCTGCGGGATGAAAATACCAGCGTTACAACCATGTCGATGGAGAGATTGCCAAGTCGCTCCGTGACAGCGCAATCCCTCTTTCGAAACCGTTTTGTGCGGCACCGTACGAAAGCGATTTCGACCTGACTTAACCATGTTGGTTCCAGCCGCTTTAAGTTTCGGTCACGTAGTCTGGACGAAACACAGGCGGATATGAAACGATGCAAACCCTTCTGCAGTCGAAATGGTTTTGGAGATTTAGCCTGCCCGTCATGGCGTCATTCGCCATCTGCGGGCTGCTTCTCTTGTCACTCTATTTTGCGGCGATCGCAAGCGACGGTATCGCAGTTGCAAGGCAGCGTGACGTGGTCGCCTTGACGGTATCGAAACTCAAGTCATCGATTGCTCATGATCAGGAAAGCGCCACTGTCTGGGATGACGCCGTCACGAACTCCCTTGCCCGTAATCCAGACTGGATGGAAACCAATCTCGGCGTATGGATGAATACCTATTTCGGACACGATGCAGCAATCGTGCTGACAGCGGACCTTGATCCGATCTATCAATTTCTTGTCGATCACAATGACGAGCCCACCGCCGATGGTTTGCGGACCGCCTATCTCCCGTTAGCGACGAAGCTGAAGGAACGCCTTATCGCAGGCGATCAGGACGGAACGAGTAGCAAGGTGCTCTCCATAGGAGAAGCCGACATCGTCTACGTTGGCTCACGTCCGGCGATCGTAAGCATAAAACCGATCGTTTCCGACACGGGTGATATCGAGCAGCAACCGGGGCGACAAAATCTGCATGTTGCGGTCCGATTTCTGGACGGAGATCTCGCAGCAACGGTGGGTCAGGAATACCAGTTCGAAAATCTTCGATTTGCCCTTCATCAGCCAACGGACCCGCGTTTTTCTTATCTTGCGTTGCATTCAACATCCGGACAGGTCGTTGGCTACTTCGAATGGCAGCCGTTCAGGCCCGGCCAGCAAGTCCTTGAAGCTACCATTCCCGCGATCGCATTTGCTTTTTTTGCCATATTCAGTGCAGCGAGCGTCGGTGGAAACGCCCTCTGGAGACGCTCGAACCGATTGAAGGCGAACCAGGAGCAGTTGCAGTATCAGGCGGCACACGACATTCTAACCGGCCTTGCCAATCGATCGGAATTCAATGCGAGAGTTGCGACCGCCGCGCAAAATGCGAGGGAAGACGAGGCACACGCCGTGCTGTTCATCGATCTCGACAGGTTCAAGGAGGTGAACGATTCGCTTGGACATCCTGCAGGCGATAGATTGATATCACTTGTCGGGGCGCGGCTCACGAGCCTTTTGCCCGACAGTCTTGTTGCGCGGATCGGTGGTGATGAATTTACCGTACTTGTCACATCGAACGATTTGCTGCAGCCCGAGCATGTTGCAAAAGCCATTGTGGACGACCTTCGATTGCCTTTCGAGATCGAGGAGACGCAAGTCACAATTGGTGCCAGCGTCGGAGTGGCCGTAAAGAACGGCGCCTTTGATGCAAACGAGGCGATACGTCAGGCCGACATCGCACTGTATCACGCCAAAGCAGCTGGCAGGAATACTTACGCAATATTCGGCGACCACATGGACGAGTTGCTTCGCAAGAGAAGGGCTATGGAAGCTGACCTGCGGAAGGCGGTCAACGGCCGCGCGGAGATAGAGATATTCTATCAGCCAGTCTTCTCAGCACGGGACGGGATGCTCTGTTCCCTCGAGGCGCTGGCCCGATGGAACCACCCCACACTTGGATACATAAGCCCCGGAGAGTTTATTCCGCTGGCCGAAGAGTGCGGTTTGATCCACGAAATCGGAGCCATTGTGCTCGAAGACGCCTGTTCCATGCTGGCGCACTTTCCCGACATCGACATCGCGCTCAACGCCTCCTTGCTGGAACTGTGTTCGCCGGCCTATCCGCTGAACGTGATTGCTGCGCTCGAAAAATGGAAGGTTTCGGCTAACCGCCTGGAAATCGAGATAACGGAAAGCGCAGCTACCGGAGAGGACGGTCGATCGGAACGGACCATTGCGGCCCTGCGCGCAGCCGGAGTAAGATTTGCGATCGATGATTTCGGAACAGGATACTCGTCATTCTCGCGGGTTCAAAAGATTGAGGTGGATCGCATCAAGATTGACAGATCATTCATCGAGGAAATCCACAGAAGCGACAACAGGGCCCTCGTCACTGCCATGATCAATGTCGCGCGGGCCAAGGGGTTGAAGATTACAGCTGAAGGTGTTGAGACAACGGAGCAGCGCGATGCTCTGGAGAGCCTCGGTTGCCATCATCTGCAGGGCTTTCTACTCGCACGGCCCTTGTCGCCGAATGCTGCTCGCGCGCTGCTCTCGGCCCCTGATCCCGTCTCGACGCTGCCCGGTCACGCGGGTTTCTGGCCTGACCGACAGTCGTATAACGTAAACCGCTGATCAACCGTCGCACTCCGCGGCGGGCGGAGCCAGGTAACTCTGCTCCCCCGCTTGTTCCTCGCCCTGTTATCGCAAAACACGACCTGCTTCTGGCGAAATGCGTCGTTCTCCTCAACACCAATGGGATGCAAGCCTTCCAAGCTCGTCACATTGGCTCCGTGCAGGAACGAGGTTGGTCGCGATGCCTGGCAGATCCGAATTCGCGACCTCACGCCGAAAAAACAACCCCTGATAATCGGCAGATTGCTCGCCCGCCGGCCGTTATCTAGTTTCGGTCGAGGTTGACACGACAAAACGCGCGGGTGTCCATGTCCAATGAACCAAAAAGTCGCCTGCCATCGTTGAGTGCGGTCACGGCGGGCTTCATGTTTGCCTGTATCCTCGTCGGTGCCGCGATTGTGTTCAAGGTGATTGACGATCGAATGCTCAGTTTCCAGGAGGCAAGTCTGCGTACTGCCGTGGAAACCAGGGTACGGGGCGTTCAAATAGCCTTCGCCGCTTCCCTTTATCGAGAATGGACAAACCTCGAAACGCTGGGAAGGTCGCTTGCGGTGAGCCAGCCTGAAGAGATCCAGGACGATCTTTCAACGCTCGTGGGAAGCGGACGGGTTGTGTCGTGGGCAGGTTATGCCGGAAATGACGGCAAAGTCCGTGTCGCGTCAAACGGTCTGTTGGTCGGCGCCGACGTGTCATCCCGTCCGTGGTTTCAGAGGGGGCTTCAGGGCAACTTCGCCGGGGATGCGCACGAAGCGGTTCTTCTTGCGGCTAAACTTCCTGCTCCCGAAAGTGGGGAGCCGTTACGGTTCCTCGACCTGGCAGCCCCTGTAATCGGTGTTGGTCAGTCAGTAACAGGAGTTCTTGGGCTTCATCTCAATCTGGAGTGGGCAAAAGCCTACATTCGTGAGCTGAGTGATGCCCTGGACGTCGACGTCCTCATAGTCAATCCCGAGGGCAGGGCTGTTATATCGTCCACGAACGAGAGCCCTTCAAACCTGGATCTGCCAAGCTTTCGAAGAGCAAGGGCAGGTGCCACCGGCGTGAGCCTCGAGTTATGGCCTGATGGCAAGAATTACTTCGTAGCCACGCTTCCCGAGGCCAGCTACCAAAGCCTACCGAGGTTCGGTTGGTCCATTGTCGCGAGGATCGATGCGAACGCATTCAGCAATGCGGCCAGTAGCTTCTCCAGCGGTCTTTTTATTAGTTTGTCTCTTCTGACCCTGCTCCTTCTGCTCCTCATGTCACTGTTCATTGTCTCGTTTATCCGGCCGTTCCATCACCTCGCCGTCAATGCCAAAGCCGTTGCGGATGGACAGAACGTATATCCCTACGAGAGCAGGAGAACTTCCGAACTAGCGACAATCGGCTCGGCAATTTCTCGCTTGCAGGCAAGTGCAGACCGGCAGGACGGCGGTTAAGTAAGCTGGACCACTACTGGCGGGCAAAACGGGTGGTGGCATCCTTGATGATCGCCGATAGCCGTGTTGACGTGACACTTGGTACGCTCCCTCCAGCGTAAAGTCTTTTCAGCAAGAGCTGGTACTGTGTTTCATCCAACCCCAGCGCAACGACCAGGCCGTCGTCGGTCCGATCCAGCACCGTGGCGGTGAAATCTCCGATTTCTTTGAGTTTCATGATGATCTGGGTAGCTATAGGCGCGTCTACCCCTCTGAGACGGGCCGTTTCCTGCGTCAGGTCCGTCATCCAGACGCGCTTCAGCGCACCGCCGAGGGATATTACGACCCGCTCGGGACGGTCCGCATAGTGTTTCTCACGTCGTGGCAACTCGACACAGACCAGCAGCGTCACGGCAAGGATCACCAGATTGTAAACAGTCCAGAACAGGATAACGACCTTCCCGTCTCCTGCGTCATTGAACGCGAAACGGTCAGAGACCAGACCGATCAGGACCCCGGCGACGGTCAGAAACGTCAAAAGGAGGAAGGGGCGCATAAGACGCCATTGGACAACGACTTTGGTTCGGTCTCCTCCCTTTGCCGTAACACTGAAAGGGTGACCTTTCGGCTTCACAAGCCCCACAATGGCGGCTCTCGATATGGGGAGCGCACCAAGCAACTGGCTGACGTCATTGACGATGGGGATCACCATTCCGGACGAGATGAAGTTCAACACGAACAGGATCCACACCATATACGCCCCGAAATAGCTGATGACATCGGGAACAGATGCGTTGACCACCGTGATGTTGAAAAACCAGTAAAAGAGAGGAAAGGTCATGGAGGCGATGCGGAATGTGAAGGTGGTGAGCCAGAAAAATACCGAGTCAACGACGCTCCAGCGGTCCCGCAGCCGCAAATTGTTCCGCGAGAAGGGACCCAGCCTTCCCCGGGCAATCTGCATGAGCCCCAGGCACCATCGCGCTCGCTGAGTGACGTATTCCTTCAACCCCTCCGGAGCAAGGCCCTCGGTCAACGCTTCGTTCAGATAGACCGTCCGATAGCCGTGCTCCTGCAACTGAAGCGTCAGCATGAAATCTTCCGTGATGCTGTCTGTCGGGAACCCACCGGAGGCCTGCACTGCCCTCCATCTGATAACCGACGACGTGCCGCAGCAGAATGCGATCCCCCACCCGTCGCGGCTTGGTTGCAAATGGTCAAAGAAAAAGCGCTGCTCGTCGGGATACGATCGGCTGAGCCCGAGATTATGCTGGATAGGATCCGGATTGAAGAAGTGCTGGGGTGTTTGAACCAGTCCGACCTCCTGGTCGTGGAAAAGCGCAAGTGCGCGCGAGACAAAATCCGTGTGAGGAACGAAGTCCGCGTCCAGCACGGCTATGAAGTCTGGCGGTTGATCGTCTTGCGCAAGAACGCCCAGGGCATGATTGATGTTGCCGGCTTTCGAGCCCTTGTTATCTGGCCTGCGAAGGTATCGAACGTCGTGCTCCTCGCAGAAGTCACGCAGCCAGTCACGGCGCCCGTCATCCAGCACAAGAACCTGGACGTCCGGATGATCGCTGGCCTTTGCCCCGACGACCGTCCGTTCCAGAACGGCTTGCTCCTCGTTGTATGTGGCGATCAGAATCGCGACTTTTGGAGGCGGATCCGGTTGCCACCAGGATTTATTCTCCGCGACTTCAGGGGACCGATCGGTGGTTCTGGTCAGGATTGTAAACGAGCTCAGCGACGAGAGAACAGATAATGCTTCCAGAGCAAAGAATGACCAACTGAACAGACAGTCCAGCGTGAAGCCGGGCGGGGCCAGGGTCTGGGTTCCTCGCCACCAGATATATCGCACCGCTAAAGCCATTCCGATTGCGAAAAGGAACGTCCTGTGGGTCCAGTTACGATTGTTCAGGAGGTATGGCAGGACGAGTGCGCACCCGAAGGCCAGAGCCAGATGAGCGAAGCTCGACTGAAGTTCGCTAAGATAGAGAAAACTGTCCAAGTCCTATCTCCATAGTCCTCGCAGCCAGTCAAAAGCGCGCGTTTCGAAAAACACCCTGCCCGTGCGCCCTGCGAGGCACCGAAGGTCGGGGTCGTCCCGCAGAGCCGGCACATCAAGTGCCACGTCGTACCTTTGGAGGTGGCGCTGACTCGGTGCTATTGCCATGTTTTCATAGATCGTAGCCGCGCCGGAACCCGCAAGGCGGATTACCGATCCCTGAAGAACCTGACGGCTTCGGTTAAGGCGAAAGGTCGCGGGTGCGCCGACCCTGAGGGAATTGTAGACGCTTTCCGACACGGATAAGGTCACAATTGCGGAGTCGCAGTCGATCAGGCGCATGAGGTCCTGACCGCGCTGGACCGTTTCGCCCGAAGCGGAGAGGTACTCCCACAGCGCACCATTCACATTCGCCACCAGATCTGAGGAAGAAAGTCTGTTTACACGAAGACGCTCGTTTGCCAGCCGATCGGAAATTGCAGCCAATGCCAGTTTCTTCGCCTCAAGTTGCGCTTTTAATTCCAGACGCTGCACGTCGATCTCGGAAATCCTCTGTTCGGAGTAGGGGGCGTCGTTAAATCCGTCTCCGAGGAATACTCCCCGCTCGGCCGCCTTCTGTGCCACAACGATTTCGGCGGCCTGAGCCTTTGCATTTGCGACCTCCAGCGCGGAAACCTCGGAAAGTGACTGGGCCTGTTCAAGGGACTGTGCGGTAGAAATGCCCTGACCGCTTAGCCGTGATGATCGCTCGCGGCTGAGTTCCGCGTATTTCAGACGTGCCTCGGACGCAGCACGCGAGGCGTCGGCAGACTGAGCCTGAGCCGCGAGCTGGCGTTTTCTTTCCTCACGATAGATAGCCGCGCGGGTCTGCAACTCATCAATCGATTCATCGAAAGACGTGACGACGGTCTCGAGCCTTTTTATTTCGGTCTGAGCATCGGCCTGTTGAAGTTCGAGATCAAGGAGACGGATGCCGTCAACAAGAGAATCCTCAAGAGAGCCCAGTGGATCGCCTTGCGCAATCTGGGCGCCCAGCGGTCTCGAAATCAATTCAATTTTGCCAGCGATGGGAGCGCGTATCGTCGTCAAACGGGCATTTATGAACGCATTTGCACTCGCGCCGCTAAGCTGCTCCCCAAGCACCACATAAAGAGCACCGCAGATCAGCAACAAACCGAATCCGATCTTTATGAGCTTCATGTTTCCTCCTCCGCATCTACCTAACAAAACGTACGGCCGGGGATCGGTTCACCCTGCTTGAGAAAACCCGCTCCCAGAGTTAGCGCGCGGTTAAATGACAACCGGCGCATATAGGCTTTGACCTATCAAACCACCGAGCGCTAAACGTGTCTCAGGTCAAAACTTGCCCGCGAGTTTTTGTGGAGCGCTCGCTTTGCACGATTATCGACAGGCAAAGGGCGAGAACGCGTGCGACGATCACCGAGAGGAGGTGGCTCGGCGAGCGTCATGGATAGATCGAGAAGTTCGGGAGACGCGACTAGGGTCGTTCGATACGCCGCGCGAGTTTCGTCCAGATCGACAGCAATAAGATCGTGACGCCGCCGGTCGCTATACCGATTACCGCCTGAATAAACGCGGTGGCCAGCCAATTCGTCACGGAGGGGACAATCACTAGGGTTTGTTCTATTCTTGATGCGACTGTTTCGATCAGATGTTCAGGCTGATGCCATCCCATCCCCGCCAGACTGTGTACGATAATGCTTCCGCCTACCCACAACTTGCCGCTGTTCCAACGATTGCCAGCGCCTTCAGAAGAAACGGTACACCTTTGACCAGGCCGGCACCGACCGTTCTTGACAAGGGTCCACCGGACTTCGTCAGGTGCAATCCGACATCATCTGCTTTGACGATGAGCGCGACCACACCATAAACTGCTGCGGTGAGCAGGATGCCAACCGCCGCCAGGACCCCTGCCTGGGTATAGATGCCGGAGGAGAAGACACCAGCCAGTGTCAGCGCCATGATCTCGGCCGAGAGGATAAAGTCGGTACGGATCGCGCCTGCGACCTTGCGGTTTTCCAGATCTGTTGCATCAAGCGCCGCGTTGTCGTCCGGACCGTGTTCCGGGGCATGAGCGAAAAATGCCTCATGTAGCTTCTCCGCGCCTTCGTAGCTCAAGTATATGCCACCGATCATCAGGAGCGGTGTGATGAGCCAGGGAGCGAAATATCCGAGGACGAGAGCGATGGGCAGGAGGAAGATCAGCTTGTTTTTAAGCGATCCAAGCGCAATTTTGCCAATGATCGGCAGTTCACGCGCGGGAGCCAGACCGACGACGTAGGCCGGCGTGACGGCGGTGTCGTCGATCACGACACCTGCCGCCTTCACACTGGCTTTGGCAGTCTGGGTTGCGACGTCGTCGAGGGACGCGGAGGCAGCCTTAGCTATCGCTGCCACGTCGTCAAACAATGCGATCAATCCGGTAGCCAATTTAACTCCTGAACAGGTTCAGCGTTGTCCGTGATTTGGGGCCGTTGCACAGAATGGAGAGTAAAGGTTGCTCGATATATCACAGCCATCCTGTCTTCTTGAACCGGTAATAAAGTATCGCGCAAAGGGTGATGATTACGGCGATCACGACATAATAGCCGTATTCCGATTTCAGTTCCGGCATGTGCTCGAAGTTCATTCCATAAATGCCGGCGATCGCCGTTGGGACAGCCAGGATCGCGGCCCAGGCTGCAAGCTGGCGGGTGATCATGCCTTGGCGCTGCTGTTCAAGTAGGTTCGAGGCCTCGAACACGGAAGTGATAACTTCCCGCAAGCCTGACATCATGAATTCGACGCGCCGTACATGGTCAAGCACGTCCCGAAAATAGGCTTTGGCGTTCTCGTCAATACAGGGCAGCTCCAGATTGGCGAGCTTGCCAGCGACCTCCTCCATCGGGCCCAGAATGCGCTGAAAGCGGATCACCTGCCGTCGCATGCGGAAAAGCCGTCTGATCTGCTCCCGTTCGAGAAATGCAATCAGCATGTGCTTTTCCATCTCAAGCACCTTGTCCTCCAGCGTCTCGACCATCGGCAGATAACCGTCGACGACGAAATCGATGATACCGTGCAGGACATAGTCCGGGCCATGTTCGAGGAGTTGCGGAGACTGTTCGAGATGCTCCCTCAATTCCTTGTGGGAGCGTGCCGAACCATGCCGGACCGAAATCACATGGTGCCGTCCGACGAAAATACAGGTTTCGCCATAGGCAATCTTGTCGCCCTCAAGATGAGCGGTCTTGATGATGACGAAGAGCTGATTGCCGTACACCTCAACTTTCGGCACCTGCCTCCCGTTCAGTGCGTCTTCGACGGCGAGTGGATGCAGGTCAAACATCGACTTCAGGCTCGCCATTTCCTCGACGGTCGGCTCGGTAATACCGATCCAGGCAAACTCGCCGTCCCTCTCGGGGAACGGTCGGCCAGTCAAGGGGAGTTCTTCGGCACGCTGGCCAAGGCGGTAGATGTAGGAAGCTATGACTGTCATGAAAACCGCAGTGAGTTAACCGTCATGATTTGGTATTCTGATATCGTAGTGACAAGATGGAACGGGCGATATCCTATCCCTAACGAATCCGCACACCAGCGTCATTGGCAGAATCGCCGCGTCACAGCGCATCGATCGAACGTGATTTTGCAGTCCCTGGAACAGTCCGCGCTGCACACCGTTATAAACCGGCGCTGCAAAGGGTGGCGTTGGAGATGGTATGCATGAACAGTCGCATTTGCATTATTGGTTCGGGTCCGACCGGAATCTTTTCCCTTCAGCGCCTTATTCATTCTCCTTCCCCAATGAGTATTACTGTCTTTGAAGCAGAAATGCTGGCGGGGAAGGGAACGCCCTATCTTCCCGGCTCAAATGATCCTGTCATGCTTTCCAACATTCCGAGCATCGAGATACCGCCGTTGCCGCTGTCACTGGTGGAATGGCTATCTCGCCAGGAAGACGATTACCTTAACCGTTTTGCCATTGTACGCGATGCCATCAGCGAGCGTGCGTTTTACCCGAGGTTGGTTCTCGGTGATTATTTTCAAGAGCAGTTCAGTGCGCTTGTGGATTATGGAGTCGAGAAAGGTCACCAGATCGATATCCGCCCCGGGCACCGCGTCAGTGATATATCGCTCGACGTCGACCATATCCGAATTTGCGTCGAAAGCCCTGACGGAAAGTTCGACGCGATCTATGACCACGTCGTGATGGCAACGGGCCATAATTGGCCTGATAAGACCGAAGTGCAGCCAGGCTACTTTGCGTCTCCGTGGCCCGCTTCCGCGCTCAAAAGTTCCTGCTATGGAAGGCTTGGGATACTTGGGACGTCGCTCAGCAGTATCGACGCGCTTTTGACCGTCGCGGTATCCTGCGGCTCGTTTGTTTATGACGACACGGGAACAATGAGGTTTCACGCATCCGCCGGGCACGAAAACTTCACAGCCGTGATGATGTCCCGCAAGGGACTGTTACCGGAGGCGGATTTCTATTGCCCGCTTCCCTACCGGACACCGAGTGTTTGCACGCAGGAAGCTGTCAATGGAGAAATCGAGATTGGCTCTGCCGGTTTGCTCGACAGGGTTTTCGAGCTCTTCAAGCGGGAAATCGCGACCGCCGATCCTGACTACGCAGCCGAAATAGGGCTAAATTGCCTGACGGCGGACACTTTTGCTGACGCATATTACTCACGCCGGTCGGGAGTGGATCCGTTTGTCTGGGCAGCAGCAAACCTAGCCGAAGTCGAACGCAACGCAGAGCAGCGATTCACTGTGCCTTGGCGCTACGCCATACTCATCACACATGAAATCATCGCCAGAGCAATCCCGCACCTGGACACGCGTGACCTAGCGCGGTTCAACCGATCGTTTAAAAGTATATTCATCGATGAATATGCGACCGTACCCCACCTTTCGATCAAGCGTTTGCTTGCGCTTCGAAACGCTGGCAGGTTGGAAATTATCGCGCTGGGAGAAGATTACGCAATAGACACGTGTGGCCTTGCGCGGGGCGCCAGAGTGACCACGGCCGGCTCGGAAGAAGTCTTCGAAAGTTTCATCGATGCGACCGGCCAAACGGCGTTATCGGCACGGGACCTCCCGTTTCCTTCGCTCGTGAAGCAGGCAGCTGTCAAACCGGCTGTCACGCGCGTGGCTTCGACTGGATTAATAGCCGATACGACAGGCCACAACTTCAAGAGGACCGGTGGTATCGAGGTCGACGAATGCTATCGTCCACGCGATACCGGCTTGTTATCCAACCGGCTTTATTGCGTGGCAATACCATTCCTGTTGCATAAGAACCCCTTTGTACAGGGTATCACCAGCGCCGCGGAGTTAGGGCAGGCGGCCGCGCAGGCCATCCTCGACGATATTCGGGCGACGACAGCCGACTTGCTGCTCACAGCCTGACGTAGCGGACAGAATAGATATGACGGTCACTTTTCGCTCAAAACACGTTATCGGGAAAGTCGCTGAGATCTGGCGTTTCCCGGTAAGCTCGCTTGGTGGAGAACGATGCAAATGCGCAGAAATAGAGCCAGCGGGAATCGTCGGCGACAGGCGTTTTGCGCTGTTCGACAATGCATCCGGCATCGCCGCAGCGCCGGAAAAAGACGTTCGATGGCGGCCGGCACTTTTCCTCCGCAGCGCCATTGATGATGGCGGTGTGCGGATCACGTTTCCAAATGGGTGTAATTTCCATATTGAAGATCCTCAATTGCGACTGGAACTTTCGAAGTATTTCGGGTTCGACGTCGGTATCGGAAGTTTCATCGATGCGGACCCGCTTGCTCCTTCTCTTCCCACTGTTGAGAACCGATACTCGAGATCGGCACTTCACTTGGTCACCACTTCGTCACTGGCCGAGCTTCAACAAATGTTATCGGATAGTACGGTTGACCGTTTGCGCTTTCGGCCAAATATTCTACTCGAAACCAGTAATGTGACAGGTTTTGCTGAGTTTCAATGGATCGGTAAGGTCATTAGTTTCGGGCTGGCGGAGGTCGAGGTGACAGACCTCACAAAACGGTGCGGAATGATCCTTGCCGCACAGCCTGATCTGCCGGAACAGCCGGAGATTCTCAGAACGGTATTGAGAAAAGCAGGTCGCGCGTTCGGAGTTTACTGCGAACCTGTCAAAATAGGAAATATCGAATCCGGCCAGCGCGCAGAGTTGATTTCCGGCTAGTCATTCCAAGGGTCGATTTCCAGGGATTAAAAGCAGGCCGAAAACCCACGCCATTTCTTCTCTTCAGTAGCGCGACATTGGCTTTTGGTCATTCCGCCATCGATGGCGTCTTGAACTGGTCGCCCGGCGCAGATGGTAAGCCGAGGTTGTTCCGGAGCTTGATGACAAGACTGTCGGGGTTGAGACTTCTCCGAACGCGCGTCCTGTAGTAGAAGAAAAGGCAGCGGTCCGAGAAGGCGAAGTCTCGCAGGCGGAGCCTCCGGCAAGGCAGTTGAACCGCCTTGATGAACTGAGGCAGGAGCGCGAAGACAAGCGCGATCGAGACGACCAGGAACGGTAAGATGAACGGAAAAAGCCTGCTTCACATTTACCACGAGCAGAAATTGGCGGACGAGTTTGCGCGTGATCGCAATCCTGAGGTGCCAGCGATTTTTGTTGCGGTCGCACTGTTCGTTGTAGTGTTCGTGGTGGGTGCAGCGCTCGACACCGCTTGGGTCTACCTACAGCAATGGTATCACGTCGCCACCAGCTAATGGCCGTTCCGATGAGTAATGAAAGCCGGGTTAGCCCGGCTTTCTGATTTTGAACGCACGAGAGCCCTTGATTGCAGACGGACGCCCCTCCTTCGTACAGCTTTACCACGCAAGTCGTGATGCCTCGCGTGGGATCCACAATGATCACAACCGCTTACGTCATCGACGCCAAAGGCCTTTTGGTGACGCAGGCAGGATCCGTCCGTCTCATCCCGTGGACCTCCATTCGGTTCATACACGTTCACGTAACGAGTGGGGTCGGCTCCACCG
Source organism: Agrobacterium sp. RC10-4-1 (assembly GCF_014138475.1). NCBI lineage: Bacteria > Pseudomonadati > Pseudomonadota > Alphaproteobacteria > Hyphomicrobiales > Rhizobiaceae > Agrobacterium > Agrobacterium sp. RC10-4-1. Next base: position 243,693 of record NZ_JACJIT010000008.1, on the reverse strand, counting down.
GTTTTCCCGTCTACAGCGCCCGTTTGCGGATGCTCTTCGCGTCGAGGGAGATATCCTCGCTGCATTGGCAGGGAGAGGCACGTACCGATCAATCAGCCGGCTACGTTCGCTTCATGGAAGAACTTATTCCATTTGCAATCGCCCGTAACCCGCGGATTCGCCTCCGACACGGTGGCGACCCTATGCTCGAGGCAGCGATCCCGACGGTGCTGTTTCTCGTCTCCATGCCATTCTTGTTGATACCGTTCTTGATCGTTAAACCGCTTGGTGCTCTTGTTTCCGGCTTCAAATTTTCCGGGTTGAACAAATTCGGAACCAGGCCCGTAGTTGCTGCGATCATCGCGGGGCTTGGTGTGGCGCTCAACATGCTTCCCTGGTCGACCGGCAAGCAGTTCAAGGTCGACGATCTGCCAACCGCAGAACTTCCGCCGAAATATCGGAAAGCTCGCGTCTCATCTCATGTGGGATGAAAGCGCGGGTAGTTCCATAATAGAGCTTAGCCCGAGGGAGTCTGGAAACGTTCATGCTGACAGTTGCAGTCGGGAGCAATGGACGGTCGGTCGAAAACTGGTCCGCCGATTATCGGTGCTCGTCATTATGGCTTCGGCTCGATATCACTGCTCAAGCTGTGAAACCCGCGCCTGCATGGTCACACGCAGTCCGTCAGGATCGTAATTGATCTCGACGCCCCCCTTCCCGGGAGACCCATGCGGATCAGAACATCGGCAGATCTTATCCGCCACGGGCGTGGGACACCAGCAGGGGCACGACTTCGCGCTCAAGCCGCTCGACAGACCAGCTGTGCACAGGAGCGGATACGACGATGGCTCCCGCCGGACGACCCTCTGGCCCTGGTACCGCAGCGGCAACATTTACCTCGTCGCGGATCGACTGGCGATCCGTGAAAGCCACGCCTCGAACGCTTGCCTCCAGAATCTCTGTGCGGATTTGGTCCTTGTTCGTAACGGTAAAGGGAGTACCGGGCTGGACGGGGCTTTCCGAAAGAATTCTGTCAATTTCTCCAGGTGGCAGCCACGACAGGATCGCCCGACCACCGGAAGATGAAACGGCCGGAAGTCGCCTGCCCGGATAGGCGGTTCTGAAAGCCGGTTGTGGTCGGCTTTGAACATGCAGCAGGTGGATGATTTCCGTGCCATCCAGGATGCAGAAGGAACAACGCAGCCCGCATTCTTCCCGCAGCCTTATAAGCCGAGGCCATACCGACCGGAGCAACGCGTTTCCCATCTGGAAACGATAAAGAAGATCAAGCGCCCGCTCCGAGACATGGAAAGCGCGTTTGGGCTGGTCTTTCTTCAGATAGCCCAGTCCCGCCAGCGTATCTGTAATGCGCTGGACAGTCGGCACCGGAAAACCGGTCTGCTGTGAAAGTTGCGTCAGGGTGAGCAGCGGCGTTTGTGGGTGGAAAAACTGCAATAAATGCAGGCTTTTGGAAACTGCGGTCACCGCGAGCGGATCATTCTCGTCGTCGACCAGCGGCCACAGCGTGCGTGGATTTGGCTCGAGGTTGGCCGGGCGTACCGCCCGTGTCACCATCAACTCCCCCATGCGTGAGACGGTTTCGCAAAGTTGCCCGGTCACCGTGCCTGCTGCCTCTGTGTCTACAGGACCGGAAAGCGAAATCGCAGCAAGGGGCTGGCCGGCTGCATCGCGAAAAGCGGTCGCAATGACTTGGCGGGATCCGCCTTCGACAGTACCGTCAAAGGAAAATCCCATGCTGCGCTCAGAGGCTATCCGCTCGCGCAGCAAACCCGCGTCGCCTGTCCATGTTGCCAGAAATGTATCGAGTGTTGTCGCATCCATAAGAGACAACAGCGCCCGGCCTGGCGCGGTCTCGGCAAGTGCGACGCGGCTGCCAACCGGGGCAAGTGCCAGGGATGCGGCGGGTGACGGGACCCGGGCCAGCGTAACAGCGGTCTTGCCGTCGAGGAGCCAGAGGTCGGTGCTGAGGCCGGTGCGTGCATTCAGTTCGACGACCAGCGGCATCACGAGATCGATCAACTCGTTGCTGTAAAGATAGACATGTGCGGGATAACACGCCCGGTGCCCGAGAGAAAGGACACCGCTCAGTGCGTCGCGTTCAAGCCAATGAGATTTGACAAGTGTATGGACCAGACGCTGGGCGCTGGACCGGTTCATCCCTCCTCGCCTCGCAACATCGGCAATTCTCAGTTCAGGCGTTTCCGGCCCGAACATCTCAAGCACGGCAAATGCCTTTTCCAGCGCGGCAATGCGGGCCCGGTGATCGGATCCTTCTGAGGGTTTGGTAAAATTCATTTTGCGACGCAGCAAGATCGTTGACAAGGCTTTCAACGAACCTATAATCGATAGTCGAGAATAGCAATCGCATCGCGGTAAAATAATCCTAAGGGGAACGCCTTGCACTCTATGCCAATCGGAATGACGTCATAGTCAGCTATGCCCACATGCTCGCCATGTGACAGTAAGCTGAACCTTGCAAGCCTCTCGCGTTGCGGTCTCACAGCCGCAGTTGCGCAAGGTATTGCAGTCGTATGTTTCGCCGCACCTTTGCGGCGGTACAAGTGCTCTTCGCTGCGCAAACTTTGAGGGATCGCAGCGACATTATCGAAAACGGTCCGGATCGGAAGGGTGCCGTGCGCTTGCGTGCGGGCCAATGCCCGCGCGTTTCGGTCGCTACCTGCCAAACAAAAAAGGGAACAGCGAAATCATGCACGCTCAGTTGACCAGAAAAGCAAGCCGGGCAAGAAGCCGGCTCGTTGCGGCGATCATCGCCCTTTCAGCCTGTGTTGCGGGCTTTGGAACGGATGCCTCGGCCACAACAATGATGGCCGTACCGCATTCTGGCCTGCGTATTCTCGATCCGATCATCACGACCGCTCATATCGTACGCAATCACGGCTACATGATCTATGACACGCTGCTGGCGCTTGATGCCGATTTCAAACCGCAGCCCCAGATGGCTGACTACACTGTTTCGGATGACAAGCTGACCTATACATTCACGCTGCGCGACGGTCTGAAATGGCACGACGGCACACCTGTGACAGCAGAAGACTGCATTGCCTCGCTTCAGCGCTGGGGCAAGCGGGATACTTCCGGTCAGATCCTCTTCGACAAGACAGAAAGCCTGACGGCTACGGACGACAGGACCTTTGTTTTCAAGCTGAAGGAACCCTTCGGCTTCTTGCCCGACGTTCTGGCCAAGCCGTCTTCGGTCGTGCCGTTCATGATGCCGAAACGTATTGCCGCAACCCCGGCCGATACCGCCATTACCGAATTTGTCGGTTCCGGCCCCTTCAGGTTCGTCACGGCCGAGTACCAGCCGGGCGTCAAGGCGGTCTATGAAAAATTCACCGATTACGTACCGCGCAACGAGCCTGCGAGCTGGCTGGCCGGCGGAAAGGTGGTCAAGGTCGACCGTGTGGAATGGTTGAGCATGCCCGATGCCCAGACCGCAATCAACGCTATCCAGTCCGGGGAGATCGACTATATCGAAGCTCCGCCGGTTGATCTTCTACCACTTGTCGAGAGCAATGACGAACTGACCGTCAAGACGCTAAACACGCTTGGCTCGCAGACCATGGGCCGCATGAATTTCCTCTACCCGCCATTCGATAACAAGAAGATCCGCCAGGCTGCTCTCAAAGCGATGAACCAGAAGGATGTTCTCGACGCGCTGATCGGCAATCCGGACTACTACACCATCTGCGGCTCCGTCTTCGGCTGCGGTACGCCGCTTGAAGCACTGGCCGGTTCGGAAAGCCTGACCGGCGCGGGCGATATGGAAAGCGCAAAGGCACTCCTCAAGGAGGCCGGTTACGACGGAACTCCCGTTGTCATCCTTCAGCCAACCGACGTCGTGACCGTCAAGGCCCAGCCCGTCGTGGCGGCGGCTGCGCTGAGGAGTGCGGGCTTCAACGTAGAACTTCAGCCCATGGACTGGCAGACGCTCGTCACTCGCCGCGCCTCGCAGAAGCCGGTGGCTGAGGGTGGCTGGAACATGTTCTTCACCAACTGGATTGTGCCGGAAATCATGACGCCGCTTAACAATCCGATGTTGAACGGTCGCGGCGCCAAGGGATTTTTTGGCTGGCAGACAGACGAGAAGCTGGAAGCGTTGCGCGCCAAATACATCGCCGCGGCGACAGCTGAAGAGCAGAAGGCTGCGGCCGCCGAGCTTCAGGCCCATGCCATGGACGAGGTCAGCTACGTTCCGCTTGGCCAGTACAAGAACCCCTCCGTGTGGCGCAACCAGCTTTCCGGCTTCCTGGAATCGCCGGTTCCCGTGTTCTGGAACATCGAGAAAACAGAAGACTGAGCCTCGTGGAAGAACATGGCGGCATCCTGTGGATGCCGCTGCCCTGCCTGCCCAACCGACGTGAGGATGCTTATGCTCGCCTATACGTTCCGCCGAATTCTGGCCTCCGTTCCGGTAATGATCACGGTAGCCGTCTTCGTTTTTCTCCTGCTGCGCATAACGCCCGGCGATCCGGCCGCCATCATCGCCGGCGACATGGCCACGCCAGAGCAGCTTGAGAAAATCCGCGCTGCCCTCGGCCTCGACAAACCAATCGTCGTGCAGTTCGTCTCGTGGTTCTGGTTGCTTCTCCAGGGCGACCTTGGCGTGTCGCTGATTTCCAATACGCCAGTCACTGCGATGATCGGCAAGCACATCGAACCGACCGTGAGCCTTGCGCTCGTCACGATCGTCCTGTCGGTGCTGATTGCCGTTCCACTTGGGGTCATCGCTGCGTGGCGCCACGGCACGTGGATCGACTATGCCGTCATGACGGTGTCGGTCGTCGGCTTCTCCGTGCCGGTTTTCGTGATCGGCTATATCCTCATCCAGGTCTTCGCCATCGACCTCAAATGGTTTCCGGTGCAGGGCTTCCGGAGCATCACCAAGGGCGTCGGTCCTTTCGCGGAACGCGCCATTTTGCCGGCCCTCACACTTGCTTCCATTTATATCGCGCTGATCGCCCGCATGACACGCGCCTCCGTGCTCGAAGTGCTGGGCGAGGATTATGTGCGAACCGCCCGCGCAAAAGGGCTGAAGGAAAATACCGTCCTGTTCCGCCACGCGCTGCGCAATGCCGCGGTTCCTGTGCTCACCATTATCGGCACCGGCTTTGCACTGCTTATTTCCGGCGTCGTGGTAACGGAGAGCGTATTCAACATTCCCGGCATTGGAAGGCTCACGGTCGATGCCATTCTTGCCCGCGATTACCCTGTCATTCAGGGCATGATCCTGCTGACAAGCGGTATCTATGTGATGGTCAATCTCCTCATCGACCTCTCCTACTCCTTCTTCGATCCGAGGATACGGTACTGATGGCCAATTCCACGCTATTTGGTGCCGCCATGCGGCTGCCCGTTTTCGCCGGCAGAAAAAAACGCGGACAAGCTGTCCTCGTCCCTGCCATCGCGCTTGCAATTCTTATCCTGATCATTCTCATGGCTGTTCTCGCGCCATGGCTTGCTCCGCATGATCCCGTGGCCATGACGCCCTCTGCCCGCCTCAAGCCCGCCAGCGATATCTACCCGCTCGGTTCCGATGCCTACGGACGGGACCTGCTGTCGCGTGTGCTCTACGGGGCTCGCATCTCCCTTTTTATTGGTATCGGAGCGACTGTCATCTCGGTGGCTGTCGGACTGGGGATCGGCCTGGTCTCGGGCTTCTTTCGGTTCCTCGACGCCGTGGTCATGCGGATCATGGACGCACTGATGGCAATTCCAAGCCTGCTGCTCGCCATCGCCGTGGTTTCGCTCACCGGGGCAAATATCTGGACCGTCATGTTCGCCATTACTGTCCCGGAAATTCCTCGTGTGGTGCGTCTTGTTCGCTCGGTGGTGCTGACTGCACGCGAAGAGCCCTACGTCGAGGCCGCGATCGCTGCCGGTTCGGGCCTTCCGAAAATCCTCTGGCGGCATCTGATGCCGAATACCCTGGCGCCGCTCATCGTGCAGGCCACCTATGTCTGCGCCTCGGCGATCCTTACAGAAGCGATCCTGTCTTTCCTCGGGGCTGGTGTCTCCACGGAAATACCGACATGGGGAAATATCATGGCCGAGGGACGCGCCTATTTCCAGATCAATCCGCAACTGATCTTCTGGCCAGGTCTGGTGCTCTCGCTCTGCATTCTATCCATCAACCTTCTCGGTGATACGGCGCGCGATCTGCTCGATCCGCGCATGAAGAAAAGGGAGGCCGCGAAATGACGGCTGTTGCATTCGATCCCGCCACCGCGTCCGAAGTATTGCGCGTCGAGAACCTCGTCATCCGCCTGACCGGAGACGATGACAGCGTGCCGGTCCTCAACGGCATTTCGATCACCATCCGAGCCGGAGAAACTGTGTGCCTTGTGGGCGAGAGCGGTTCTGGCAAATCGGTGACCTCGCTCGCTACGATGGGGCTCCTGCCGCGAAATTCTCTTGAACCTGCAGGGGGTACAATCCTCTTTGAAGGTGAAGACCTCCTCAAGGCCGACGCCGGTCGCATGCGGGCACTGCGCTCGAAAAATATTGCCATGATTTTCCAGGAGCCGATGACAGCACTCAACCCGGTGCTGACGGTTGGCAGGCAGATTTGCGAGGTGCTTCAGGAGCACACGACGCTTTCAGCAAGAGAGCAGAAGATCGCCGTTCTTGAGATGATGCGGGAAGTGCATCTGCCCGATGTCGAGCGGATATTCGCAGCCTATCCCCATCAGCTCTCGGGTGGACAGCGCCAGCGTATCATGATCGCCATGGCCTTGATCCTCAAACCCAGACTGCTGATCGCCGACGAACCGACCACGGCCCTTGATGTGACGACCCAGAAGCAGATCCTCAAGCTCATCAATGAACTTCAGGAAAAGCAGGGTACCGCCGTTCTCTTTATAACCCACGACATGGGCGTAGTGGCCGAGATTGCAGACACCGTCTACGTCATGAACCGTGGCAATCTCGTCGAGAGTGGTCCGGTCGACACGATTTTAAGAGCGCCGGAAATGGACTATACCCGCACGCTTCTTTCTTCCGTGCCAAGCCTTCAACCGCGCGAGCCGCGCCCCGCCCTCTCGGACGAGGTCGTGCTCTCGGCCTCGGAGCTTGAGAAGGTGTATGGCAAAAAAGGCTTTTTCGGAAAAACCGCGGCCGGAACAAAAGCCGCGACGGATGTGTCCTTCACACTGAAGAAGGGTCGTACTCTCGGTATCGTCGGTGAAAGCGGCTCTGGCAAGTCGACCGTCGCTCGCTGTATTATGCGGCTGATCGATCCCACCTCCGGCTCGATCCGCATTTCCGGACAGGAAATCGCCGATTTCTCCCGCCGGACCCTGCAGCCATATCGCCAGCATATCCAGATGGTGTTTCAGGATCCCTATCGCTCGCTCAACCCGCGTATCACGGTGGGGGAAAGCATCATTGAAGGGCCAGTAAATTACGGTACGCCGAGGCGGGACGCCCTGAAGCGAGCGCGCGAACTTCTCGCAATCGTCGGCCTGCCCCCGGATGCAGTGGGCCGCTATCCTCACCAGTTCTCAGGCGGCCAGCGCCAGCGCATCGCGATCGCCCGTGCCGTTGCCATGAACCCGAAGGTTCTCGTGGCCGACGAGGCAGTGTCGGCACTCGACGTATCGGTTCAGGCACAGGTACTCGACCTTCTTGCGGACTTGCAGGAAAAGCTCGGTATTTCCATCCTGTTCATCACGCATGATCTTCGCGTTGCCGCCCAGATATGTGACGACGTGATCGTTATGCAGAAAGGTCGCATTGTGGAATATGCCAGCGGCTACGAAGTGCTCACCAGTCCGGTTCATGCATACACCCGCCAGCTTATCGATGCCGCCCCGGGGCGGCATTGGGATTTCGCCAATTTCCGGCCGCTTGCCCCCGAAGCTGCATAATTTCCAGGAGAATGACCGATGACGTCCCGGCGTGTCGCCTTTGCCGGTTTCATTCATGAGACCAATACATTTGCTCCCACCAAAGCCACTTATGACGCCTTTCTGAAGGGATCCGGCCATCTGCCGCTCTGCCGCGGCGAGGAGATGATCGCTCTCGTCCGGGGCGCAAATACCGGTATCGAGGGCGCGCTCGATTACGCCCGGCAAGCAAACTGGGAAGTTGTTCCTATACTGCGGGCAAGCGCCGTTCCTTCTGCTCATGTTACCGAGGATGCTTTCGAGCGCATTGCCGGTGAGATCGTTGCCGGCATCGTGGCAGCGCTGCCCGTCGACGGAATCTACCTCGATCTTCATGGAGCCATGGTCTGTGAACATCTGGACGATGGCGAGGGCGAACTTCTCGCCCGCATCAAAAGCGCAGTCGGCCACGACATCCCCGTCGCTGTCAGTCTCGACCTGCACGGCAACATAACCAGGCGGTCGGTCGACGACGCCGATGTCATGATCGGCTACCGCACCTATCCGCATGTGGACATGGCCCTGACTGGCAAACGTGCCGCGGGTTTGCTTGACCGCCTGATGGATGGTGAGCGTTTTGCGAAGTCCTATCGTCAGATCGACTATCTGATCCCCATATCGTGGCAATGTACTGAGATGGAGCCGGCGCAATCCATCTACGCCCGCCTCGCAGGACTGGAGGAAGAGAAAACAATTCTCTCGCTCTCCTTCTTTCCCGGCTTCCCGGCTGCCGATTTCAACGATTGCGGTGCGACTGTTCTCTCCTATGGAACGACGCAGGAAGCAGCTGATCTTGCCGCCGACGAGCTGAAGGCCCTGATCGACGCCAGCGAGCCCGCCTTTGCCGGGCGCGTCTACAGCGCTGATGAGGGCGTAAAGGAGGCAATCCGTCTTTCCGCAACCGCCGCAAAGCCTGTCGTGCTTGCGGATACGCAGGACAATCCCGGGGCCGGTGGCGATTCCGATACGACCGGAATGCTGCGGGCTCTCATCGACAACGGTGCACAGAACGCGGCGCTTGGCCTGCTCTATGACCCTGAGGCTGCGCTGGCAGCACAGGCAGCGGGGATTGGCGCAACGATCCGCATCGCGCTCGGTGGAAAATCCGGCATTCCAGGTGACGAGCCGCTTGAGGCGGAGTTCATCGTCGAAGCATTGTCCGACGGGTTGACACGCGTCACCGGTCCCTACTACGGCGACACCCTGATGCGGCTTGGACCTTCAGCGTGCCTCAGGATCGGTGGCGTTCGCGTAGCCGTAGCCTCTCACAAGGTGCAGATGGCCGACCGCGGCCTGTTCCGTTATCTCGGCATTGAGCCGGAAACGTCGAGCATTCTCGTCAACAAGAGCTCGGTGCACTTCCGCGCAGATTTCGAACCGTTTGCCGAGACAATTCTCGTTTGTGCCGCACCCGGTCCAATGGCCGTTGACCCGGCTGCCCTTCCATGGAGGAGGCTTCGCCCGGGCGTCCGCCTCTCCCCTCTCTCTGCCGCCCTCTCCTGATCCGTCACTTTTTTGAATTCAAGGATACAGCAATGCCCGTTATCGAGAAAATTGCCGCCTGGCACGATGAAATGACTGCCCTTCGCCGTGACATTCACGCTCATCCGGAAATCGGTTTTGAGGAGATACGAACTTCCGCCATCGTTGCCGACAAGCTGGTGAGCTACGGCATCGAGGTGCATCGCGGCATCGGCAAGACCGGCGTTGTCGGCGTTTTGAAGGGGGCTAAGGGGAGCGGGCGTACCATCGGCCTGCGTGCCGACATGGACGCGCTGCCGATGGAAGAGCGTACCAACCTGCCATACTCGTCGAAAATCGCGAACCGCTTCCACGGCTGCGGCCATGACGGTCACACGACCATGTTACTTGGTGCCGCGCGATACCTCGCCGAAACCCGCAATTTTGCCGGCACGGCCGTATTCATTTTTCAGCCCGGCGAAGAAGGCTGCGGCGGGGCTCGCGCCATGCTGGCAGATGGCCTGTTTGAACGTTTCCCCTGTGACGAGCTCTACGGGTTGCACAATATGCCGAACGAGGAGCCGAACAAGATCGGCATCAAACCCGGCACCGCAATGGCCGGCGCTGATTTCTTCGATTTTCACATCAAGGGACGCGGCAGCCACGGTGCGCGTCCCGAAGGGTCCAAGGATCCCGTCATTGTCGCAACTCACCTGGTCTCGGCCCTGCAATCGATCGTGTCGCGCAACATTTCTCCACTTCGGTCAGCCGTGGTGTCGGTCACGCAGATTCATGCCGGCTCCGCCTATAATGTCGTTCCGGAAGAGGCGACAGTCTCCGGCACGGTGCGTTATCTCGATCGCGAGGTGAATGAACAGATCCGTGAGCGTATGCGCACCATCGCAGCCGGCCTTGCCGCGTCTTTCGAAGTCGAAATTGTAACAGACATTCGCAATGTTTTCGACGTCCTCATCAATACGGAAGAACTTGTAGAGGGTTTCGCTGATGCCGCCCGCGACATCGTGGGTGCAGATCTTGTCTATACGAAGGACGAGCCTGTCATGGGCAGCGAGGACTTTGCCGATATGCTCTACAAGGTGCCCGGCGTCTACTGCACCGTTGGCCATGCCGGATCGGTACAGCTGCACAATCCGGGCTTTGTTCTGGATGACAATATTCTGCCGGTTGGTGCGAGCCTTCTGGCGCGTGTCGTCGAAAAACGTCTGGCCGCCTGACGCCCATGCCCTGCCACAAGATCGGGATTGCCCCCTCCCTTGTGCGCGGGCGTCCCGTCACGATGAAACGAGCCCCAATTATGGATTTCACCAAACTTCCCTTTGATACAGACGCCATGCTGAAGCGTCTGAGGCCCTGGATAGAATGCGAAAGCCCGACATTCGATGCTGCAGCCGTGGATCGCATGATGGATCTTGCTGCCACCGATTTCGCAACGATCGGTGCCACAATAGAACGAATCCCCGGCCGTATGGGACTTGGCGGCAGCCTGCGTGCGCGTTTTGGCGACACGCACGGCACGCCTGGAATTCTCGTCTCCGGTCATCTCGATACGGTTCACCCGGTTGGCACGCTGAAAGAACTCCCGTTTCGTATCGAGGATACTCGTGCCTACGGCCCGGGCATACTCGACATGAAGGGTGGCAACTTTCTGGTCTTCGAGGCAATGAGGCAGCTTCTGAACACGGGCATCGGCACCCGCCTGCCGGTCACCGTCTTGCTGACCCCCGACGAAGAGATCGGCACACCCTCGACGCGGGACCTGATCGAGGCTGAGGCCCGGCGCAACAAATACGTGCTGGTTCCCGAACCGGCACGGGAGGAGAACGGGGTGGTCACCGGTCGCTATGCCATCGCCCGCTACAACCTGGTGGCCCGCGGCAGACCCTCGCATGCCGGCGTTTCGCCGAAATCCGGGCGGTCTGCAATTCGCGAAATGGCCCGCAGGGTGATTGAAATAGATGCAATGAGCGACGACGACTGCACTTTTTCCGTTGGCGTCATGCATGGCGGGCAATGGGTCAATTGTGTCTCTTCGCTGTGCACGGCCGAGGCGCTGTCCATGGCGAAAACCGATGACGATCTCGCGTCCGGTGTCGCCCGAATGCTCAATTTGTCAGGGGTGGAAAACGAGGTGGAGTTCTCGGTCACCTGCGGCGTCACCAGACCCGTCTGGCCACCGGACCGTCCGGAAACCATGGCGCTTTACGAAAAGGCTCGTTTGCTTGCCGACAGTCTTGGGGTTTGCCTTCCCCACGGCAGTTCAGGCGGCGGTTCCGACGGCAATTTTACGGGCGCGCTCGGCATTGCCACGCTCTGTGGCCTGGGGCTGCGTGGCGCAGGTTATCACACCCTCGAAGAGCACATCGAAATTGACAGCCTGATTGATCGCGGCAGGCTGATGGCCGGTCTTCTGGCGACGCTGGATTGAGGACAGAGTAATGACAGGCGACATCACCCGGCTCTCCGCAGCCGCGCTTTCCAGGGCAATCCACCTGCGGCAGGTTTCCTGCCTCTCGGTGATGGAAGCCTATCTCGATCGCATCGACAGCCTCAATCCAGCCGTGAATGCGATCGTCTTTCGTAGACCAAGCACAGAGTTGCTGGAGGAGGCGCGCGCCTGTGACCGGGAACTTGAGGAAGGGCGCTCGCGCGGCTGGATGCACGGGTTTCCCCAGGCGGTAAAAGATCTCTCCGAAGTTCAGGGCCTGCCGTGCTCCTGGGGGTCGCCGCTCTTTGACAATTTTGTTTCCACCGCCGACAGTCTCCATGTGGAACGTGTTCGCGCCGCCGGCGCGATTTTCATTGGCAAGACCAACACGCCCGAATTTGGCCTCGGGTCCCATACGACCAACCCTGTCCATGGCCCAACCCGAAACCCCTATGACAGGACCAGAAGCGCCGGCGGTTCTTCCGGTGGCGCGGCGGCGGCGCTCGCATGCCGGATGCTGCCGGTCGCAGATGGCTCTGATATGATGGGCTCGCTGCGCAATCCTGCCGCCTTCAACAACGTTGTCGGCTTCCGGCCGAGTTTCGGGAGGGTTCCAGGCACAAAAGGGAACGAGCTTTTCCTTGGCCAGCTTGCCACTTCAGGCCCCATGGGCAAGACGGTGGAGGACGCCGCTTTGCTTCTCGCAACGCAGGCAGGTTATGAGCGGCGCGACCCGCTATCCCTGGCGGACGAAAGTCTGGCAATCCGAGGTCCTGCAACGACACAGGGAATGAAAGTCGCCTGGTTTGGTGATTTCGGTGGATATCTTCCCTTTGAGCCCGGGGTTCTGGATGTTGATTGCAAGGCTCTCGCCGTCCTGGCGAACATGGGCTGCGATATCGATGAACTCGTGCCGGATTTCGAACTGCCGAAACTCTGGGAAGCGTGGATGACATTGCGCAGCTTCAGCGTGACCCACGGCCTGCGCGCCTTTTATGACCAGCCGGAAACACGGTCGCTTCTCAATCGGCAACAGATGTTTGAATTCGACATCGCGCTTTCGTGCAGTGCCGCCGATATCTTTAATGCGTCCGTCGTCCGGACAGCCTGGTACCAGTATCTCTGCAGATTGTTTGAACGGTACGATTTTATTTTGATGCCGAGTGCACAGGTATTCCCTTTCGATATCGATCTCTCGTGGCCGACCGAAATCGACGGAAAAGCCATGGACACCTATCATCGCTGGATGGAGGTCGTGATCGGTCCCACGCTGGCTGGACTTCCCGTGGCGGCCGTTCCCGCGGGATTCGGGGTTAACGGGTTGCCGACTGGTATACAGCTGGTGGGACCACCACGCAGTGACCGGGCAACCCTTGAATTTGCACTGGCGTATGAGCAGTCAGCTGACATCCAGACGGGTGATGTGGTCATGTAAACCCCTTTGGCGCTCCGGGGCTTTCTTTGAAGCGCGAGCCGGTCTGAGACGGATAGCTTATGCGGCTTGTAGCAAGTAATATCGTCTCGTTGGACCGGGTCCTGCGTTCAATTGCAGAGCCATGAGTATGGTTTCTGTTGCATCCCGGGCTTCCGTCTGTTCGCAACAACAAATCTCTGCCATTGCCTGTAGCGGCTGAGGCGCTATCATGGGAGTGCTGTGGGGCGCTAAGCTTTGGGAGGAGCGATACGTGAGACGGATGTGGCCAGATGAATTTGCCTTTCTGCTGGACGATGCGGAAGAGGTCGACTTGCATATTCCACCGGTGGCACATGAGGATGGATCGCCGGGAAAAACCATTTCCAGGAAAGCCTTGAAAGTTCGTATCAGCCAGCAGGACTTCGAGAAAATTTGGCCGCTTGCCGAGGCTCGCTATCGGTTGAACGGCAGGTTTGCGGGCAAGGCCATTACGCTGATCGCCAATAATCCCCATTACCAGAAGTGGCATCCCTCCGATGGCGGCAGTGTCGAAAGCGTGTCGGATAGCGGTCAAAAATATACCACGCCTTATGTGATCGTGCACTTTCTGCTGGATGATGTCCGCGAGCCTGTCGAGGTTTAGTTCACAGCGCCGGCTCTGCCGTCAGGTAGCCCGGCCTTTCATGGCGTCGAGATATTGGCGTTGCGGGAATAGTCTCTCGCTTCAACGGCTCTCGCACATGATCGAACGATCATTGAAGATTGAGGCAGCCATTGTATGAAAACGGGAGACGCGGCCGCTGGCCGCGCCCTTCGGGTTCAGAAGCCGCTTTTTGCAAGAAATGCCCTGCTGGCTGCCAGATCATCGAGAATGCTGCCTGTATTACGCGGGTCGCGTTCCTGTTCGATGGTGATATAGCCGCCATAACCAAGTTCGGTCAGGAGGCTGCGGATGGCTGGATAGTCAATCGAGCCGCGGCCGATCGGACACATCACGCCCTTGGCGCAGGCCTCGAAGAAGCGGATGCGCTCCGCCATCACCTCCTGAAAGACCGCGGCGTCGATATCCTTGAAATGAATGTAGTCGACGCGATCCCAATAGCGGCGCAACGTGGCGACGGGGTCCATGCCGGAATAGGCCATATGGCCGGTATCGAGGCAGAGACCCGCAAGATCTGCGGGAATGTCCTCAACGATCTGCTGCAACTCATCGGCAAACTCGATGTAGCCGCCGGCATGGGGATGTAAGGTGGCGCGCACGCCATATTTGTCCCGGGCGAGCGTTGCGATGGCCCGGATGTTCTCGACCATGCCCCGCCAGGCGGTTTTATCGAGACGTGGCGCGCGGTCAGAATGTCCGGCGGCATAATCACGCTCGTCATGGCCCCAGTCCATCACCGTCAGATAGGGGGCGGAAAAACGTTGGCCCGCATGGGTTTCCGGCTTTGGCAGGCGCGTTATCAGCGCGCAGATCTCCTCAGTCTGGCGTAGCAGATTGTCGCGATTTCCGGGTGAGACCAGATCGTCGAAGATGGTGCCGGCGACGATCTTGAGGCCTCGTTCATCCAGCGCCTGCGAAACGCGCCTGAGGTCGAGCGGCAGATAACCGTAGGGGCCGAGTTCCAGACCGCCGAAACCGGCTGCTTTCGCTTCGTCCAGCACCCTTTCCCAATGGGGAAGATGCGGGTTCTTGACGTCGTCGACACCCCAGCAGCAGGGAGCGGTGGTGATGGTGATCGGGTTGGTCATTTGATCCTCATGGCGGCAGCGGCATCGGCCAGTTCTCTAGCCCGTTGCAACGTCTCAGCGGTTGATGGCGGCTTGCAGGGCAACGATGGAGGGTCGGCTGTCCGCTTGGTGAATATGGTGAAATCCTCACTTGAAGGCTGACCCAGCCGGAGGAGGATTGATCCGGAATGCCCTTAAATCCATTATGCGAAATCGACCCAGGTGGCACCGGCATCGGCCGAACGAACGCAGTTTTCCAGCCAGCGGACGCCTTCTGTGCCGGCTGCGATGCCGGGATAGTGATGGGTCTTGAGAAAAGCCCTGTCACCGCGATTGGCCGCATCGATTGCCTGGGCGATCCAGAGGTAAATGTTCGACCAGCTATCACCGAGACCTTCGGTGTGCAGCGCGCCCATACGATCGATAGCAAGGCTCTCCTCTTCCAGATACGGCATGCCGTGATGCAGGATACGCTCCGGCTCGCCCTGAACCTGATAGATCAGCTGATCGGGACGCGAATCGGACCATTCAAGCGACGCCCTGGAACCGATGAAGCGGTAACGCTGCGACCCCATATTGCCGGCATTGACGGAAGAAACCCACAGACGCCCGCGTGCGCCATTATCATAATGCATGAGAACCGTCGCGTGGTCCTCCAGCGGCGCCCGCGTCGGGATGAAGGCCTTCCGGTCGCAAAGCAGTCGTTCCACCTTCATGTGCGGCAGCACGATTTCCGAGAGATAATAGAGATGCGTACCGATATCGCCGAGCACGAAGGTCGGACCAGCGGTACGGGGATTGGTGCGCCACTTGACGGCCTCGCCAGCGCCCACATCGTCGCCGGCATTGAAGCCGTGGGTATATTGCAGATCGACGATGCGGATATCGCCCAGCATCCCCTTTTTGACCATGGCCGCCATCTGGTGCACCAGCGGATGGCCGGTATAGCCATAGGTGACGCCGACGATCAGTCCCTTCTGTTGGGCCAGTCGCGCCACCTCGTCACATTCTGCAACGGTGAAGAATAACGGTTTTTCGCAGATGACGTGCAGCCCGGCTTCAAGGCAGGCCTTGGTGATCTCGTAATGGGTAAAGTTGGGGGTGGCGATGGAGACGACGTCGATACCGTCTTTGCGCGCGGTTTCGCCAGCTATCAGTGCCCTGTAATCCGGATAGCAGCGTTCCGCCGCCACGCCGAGATTGACGCCGAAATCGCGGCCCATTTCGGCATCGAGGTCGAAGGCACCGGCGACGAGCTGGTAATTGCCATCGCGCAGAGCGCCGGTGCGGTGCTTGTATCCTACCTGTCCCGTGCGGCCGCCGCCCACCATGGCCCAGCGCAGCGGTCGCGAAATCAGTCTTTCTCCATTGATCATGTCGATCGTCTTTCCGTCGGATGTTTCGAATGGCGTAGCCAGAGGCAGGTTCTGCCTGGGCACCGGCACCGGTTTTTCGCGTTATTTCTTGAAATAGAGGTCGATATAGTCCTGCATCTTGGCGCGCATGAACCGGCTCGATTCATCCGCCCTGTCTTCCCAGGCGAAGACGCAGGAGGTCATGATGCCGTCGAAACCGATTTCAGCGAGCGTGCCGAAGAAGTCGTCCCATGGCACTTCGCCCTGACCGATATTCAGGTGCTGGTGCACCCTTGCCTGTGTACCGGGCGGGTTGAGAATGTAGCGGAGCCCAGAACTTGCCCTGTGGTTGAAGGTGTCGCCCACATGCACATGGGCCAGCACGTCCTTGGCTTCCCGAAGCATCGCCTTGGTGTCGTCGCCGAAATAGAAGGTGTGTGGCGCGCAATAGAGGAATTTGACGTTCCTGGAGTTGACCGTGCGGATGATATCAAGCGCCGGCTGCAGCGTTTCGCACCAGTCTTCCGGATGCGGCTCGACATGCAGGCTGATGTTCTCGCGCTCGAAGATCGGTACCAGCTCTTCCATCGAGCGCCACCATGCATCCTCGCAGGCCTCGATCATCGAACCCGTATGGCAGCAATAACATGAGCCCTTGTCGGGATGCGGTCCGCGGCCGAACTCCGAGTTCATCGTGTCGACCTCAAGTTCGATTGCGATCTCGATAGCGCGTTTCCAGTGCTTGACCGCTGCCTGCCGCTCGATTTCATCATTGGAGGCCCAGCGATACATTGGCAGCAGCGCGGCGATGCCGACATCGGCGTCTTTCAAAGCCTTCTTGAAGGACCTGATACGTTCGGGAAACACGCGCGGCGCCTTGAACCATTCGAGGAAATCGGCGCGCGGGCTGAGTTCGATCCAGTCGTAACCGAGCTCCTTAACTTTGGCGGGCAGCTCATCGAGGCTGGTGAAACGGTGCATGTGGGGGTCGATGGCGATTTTCATTGATCTTGATCCTTCTTATGTCTCGACCGGATGGCGAGGGCGGATGGCCGCAAAGGCACTGGACGCCATCACAAGCGACGCGGTTCGTATCGCGAAAGATTTTCTGAAAAATGCCATTGCTTCCTCCCCGCCCATCCTCCCGATGGGCCTGAATGACAGGCCGATTTATATCTTTCATTTTCGCGGAAATGGAATTTATATTTCATTTGGCGTTGCATTTCGTATCATTTCATGTCATTCATCAATGATACGATTGAGGGCGCCATGAATCGACCCACCATTGCCGATCTTGCGAGAGCCGCGGGCGTCAGCATCTCCACTGTCAACCGGCTGCTGCACGGTTCGAGCGCCGTACGTCAGGATACGATCGACCAGATTCTCAAGGCGGCGCAGGAGATCGGGTTTTATGGTCTGGGCACCATCAAGGACCGAAGGCGCGAGGCCTTGCCACATTACAGGCTGGGCTTCCTGCTGCAGCAATCCCACCGGCCGCTTTACCGCCTTTGGGGAGAAGGGATCGTCACTGCCGCACATCAGAGGCTGGAAAGCGTCATCGAGCCGGACGTGGTTTTTGAGGACGATCTTTCACCGGAGGCCGTTTCCGCCAATCTCCTGAAGATGGGGCAGTCCTGCAACGCAATTGCGGTTGTGACTGCCGATCACCCGCTGGTGAGCCAGGCCATTGATGAGTTGCGGAGCAAAGGTGTTCCCGTGGTGACCTATGTGTCCGATCTGTCAGCGGCGAGCCGGGCGGGTTTTGTCGGAACCGACAGCTGGAAACGCGGCCGGACGGCCGCTTGGTTCCTCAGTCAGACCGTGAAAGGCGAGGGAGTGGTCGTGCCCCTGATCGGCAGCAACCGTTATCAGTGCCAGGATGTTTCAGATGCCAGTTTTCGCTCCTACATGCGCGAGAACACGCCGGAACTACAGGTAGCGGAAACACTGCTGACCCATGAAGAGCCGGAAAATGCCTATGCCGTCATTCGGGACATCATTGCTGCCGAACCAGGGCTCAGGGGGATATATGTCAATGGCGGCGGCATATCGGGCGTCTTGCGGGCGCTCAGGGAGCTGCCTGCGGAGAAACAGCGCGGCATAAAGATCGTCTGCAACGATATCGGCCCGGAAACGCGCAAGGGCTTGAATGAGGGGCTGATTACCGCTTCGCTGCCACTGCCCCTCGACAGGATGCCACAACAATTGATTGACGTGATGTTGCGACGCATCGAGAACGCGGATTCGTCTTCCGTCGAACAGCGGATCGTGCCTTTTGAAATCCTGACGCCCGAAAGCATCTGGACATGATCGCAGGGTAGTGGGAATTCAAAATTCTCTAACTGCGTGAAATTACCGATTGGGAAAAGCCAATCCACACCAAGGCCGGTGGTGCGCGCGCCTGTTACGATACGTGGTGAAGAATGGCAGCGGTCGGTGGCACGGTGCGAGAACGCGGACGCTTTTCGTAGTCGGCTTTTTATGGGCAACCATGCTTACCGCAGAACCGAAGAGAGAAACTCGCGGGTCCGCTCTTCTTTCGGCTCTCCAAAAATTTCCTCCGGCTTTCCCTGTTCGCAGATGCGCCCCTTGTCGAAGAAGCAGACCCTGTCCGATACCTCACGGGCAAAGCGCATTTCGTGGGTGACAAGCAGCATCGTCAGATCGTGCTCATGCGCGAGATCGCGGATGACGGAGAGCACTTCGCCCACCAGCTGCGGGTCCAGCGCCGAGGTCGGCTCATCGAAAAGCAATACACGCGGGCGCATGGCGAGCGAGCGGGCGATGGCGACACGCTGCTGTTGTCCGCCGGAAAGCTGAACCGGATAATGATCTTTCTTGTCCGCAAGCCCCACCATTTTCAATAGTTCGATCGCACGCGCCTCAGCCTCTCCACGGGCGATACCCAGAACACGCACCGGCGCCTCCACGATGTTGCGCAGCACAGTCATATGCGGAAAGAGATTGAAGCTCTGGAAAACCATGCCGACGTGGTTGCGGATCTGGCGCAGGTGTTTTTCCGAGGCCATGAAGGGGCCCTTGCCTCCCGGCTCATGGTAAGACATGTCAGCCAGCGTCAGTTTTCCCTCCTGGAAGGGTTCGAGTGTCATGAGAATGCGCAGGACCGTCGACTTGCCGGAGCCGGAAGGGCCGATGAGGGTGACTTTTTCACCCTTCGCCACGCTGAAATTGAACTGGTCGAGCACCGTCAGAATGCCGAAGCGTTTCGTGACATCCGAAAATTCGATCAGTGGCTGATTGGTGGTGTTGGTCATCGCAAGGGTATTCCTGCTTTTGGGAGCGCCCTTTGCAGGCGGCTGAGGCCTGCCGAGCAGATTATGGTCAGAAGGAGGAAGATCAGGCCGACAAGCGTCAGCGGCACCAGATATTCGAAGGTGCGTTCGCCGATCATGTTGGCAAGCCCCATCATCTCAAGAACCGTGACGACCGATAGCACCGGCGTTTCCTTGATCATGGCAACGAGATAGTTGCCCATGGCTGGAACGATGCGCGGAATGGCCTGGGGAATGATGATATCACGATAGGTTTGCATGCGCGTCAGGTTAAGCGCGGTCGCCGCTTCCCATTGGCCATGATGTATCGCCTCTATGCCGCCGCGATAGACCTCGGAAGTATAGGCCGCATATTGCAGGCCGAGCGCCAGCGCGCCGGTCAGAAACGCGGGCAAGACAATGCCGAAATCCGGAAGCACGTAATAAAGAAAGAACAGCTGCACCAGAAGCGGCGTATCGCGCAGGAATTCGACCACCAGCGCAGTCGGCCAGGAAATCATCTTTACCCGGCTGCGGCGCAGCAGCGCAAAGACAAGTCCCAGAACCAGCGCAATGGCAAAACCGGCGGCGGCTGCCTTCAGCGTCACGGTCAGGCCGATCAGAATGATGGGCAGGATGGAGGTCGTGTAGGTGAGCCAGGTGGTCGTGTCCCATTCGTAACCATACATCATGAGAAGATATCCTTACGAATGGCGCGTGCGCGGGAAGACATTGCCGCGCCGCACGAAGCGTTCGATCACCCGGATGACGACCATCAGGATCAGCGACATCGCGAAATAACAAAGCAGCGTGACCGAATAGATGCTGGCGCTGTCCAGCGTCAGGTTGCGGATCGACTGCGCAGCGAAGGTGAGATCGGCAATCGAGATCAACGAGACAAGCGAGGAAAGCTTCAGCGTCTCGATGGCCAGATTCCCGAAAGCCGGCATCATTTCGACGATCGCCTGTGGCAAGGAAATGCGAAAAAGCGTCTGCATGCGTGTGAAGTTCAGCGCGCGTGCGGCTTCCAGCTGTTGCACCGAGACGGAGGACAGCGCGCCGCGAACGATTTCCGCGCCGTAGCCGCCAGCATGGGCGGCAAGCACCAGCACCCCCGTCGTGATCGGATCGAAGCTCAACCCGACCAGCGGCAGCGCATAATAGAACCAGAATAGCTGCACCAGCAGCGAGGTGCCGCGAAACACTTCCGTATAACAGAGCGCGATTGCCGACAGGATCGGTCCGCCCTCGACGCGCAGAATGCCGAAGAAAAAAGCGAGTACCGTACCGACAACAAGCGCTGCGAGCGTAATTGTCATCGTGACGACGGCGCCTTGCCACAACATCGGCAGATAGGCAGTCATGTCCATCTGGAGATTTCCCGAATTCCCGAGGAACGGCGCCCGGTTATGCCCGGGCGCCGGCTGGCATTATTTGCCGGCGCAGAGATCGGCGACCTTCTTTTCGGCCGCTGCCGCGATACTCTGTTCGGAGAGACCGTATTTGGCGAGGATTTTCTTGTAGTCGTCGGTCTTGCGGAATTCGACCAGGGCAGCGTTGAAGGCGTCACGCAACTCCTTGTCTTCCGGGCGGAAAGCGAAACCGCCGTAGTTGCGCACCGGCGCATCCTTCACGACCGGATCGGTGAAAGGCTTTACCTGCTCGACGTTCGCCTGACCTTTGGCGAGTTCCGAAACCGTCAACTCCGTGGCCGCATAGGCGTCGGCGCGGCTCTGCACGGTTGGGATGGCATCGGCATTGGCTGGGATGAAGACGATCTGTTCTTCCTTGACGCCAACGGCGCGCAGGAAGTCGACATTGTTCGCGCCCGACACGACGGCCACCTTCAATGAAGGGTCCTTTGCGATATCGGCATAGGTGGTCAGCTTTTTCGGATTACCTTTCTTCACCAGCAGGCCTTCGCCATAGGATGAGTTCGGCTCGGTGAAGGCCACCTGTTTGCAGCGCTCGGGCGAGATATTCTGTTCTGCGGCCGCAAAATCGAAGCGACGGGCCTTGAGGCCGGGGATCAGCGTGCCAAAGGGCGTCACCGTCCAGTTGACCTCTTCGATGCCCATCGATTTCAGAACCGCATTGGCCACATCCGGGCCGATGCCAGCGGAGGTGCCATCCGGCTGCATGTAGGAATAGGGCACTTCATTAGCCGTGGCGGCGCGAATGTAGCCCTGGCTTTTGACTTCTTCGACGGTGAGCGCGCTGGCTGACGTCACGCCGATGGTAAGGGCGAGGGCGGAAAGGCCGGCGAAGTTGGTGATCTTCATGTTCTAACTCCTCTGGTTGGGTTGCGTGGCCCGTTTTCGGATCTCACGGTGTTCTGGTGGCTAGGTATTCTCCGTGACCGTGGCGATGACGGAAAGGCAGTCTCCAGCCTTGATGAGGCCGGGTACGTGGCGCGCGGCAAGCAGCCCTGACATGGAGGCGCGGTAATCGACCGGTGCGAGGCCGGTTTTCCCGATGGGATAAACCCGTGCGATTGTCTCACCAACCGTGACCGCGTCTCCCAGATCGCGGACAAAGGCGACGAGACCGTCATCTTCAGCAAAGGTGAAGCAGTCGCTGGAGGGCATATCCAGCCAACGGCTTGGCGCGGCAACGGGCGAACCGGCCAATATGCCTGCATGTCGCAGCAGATTGATGGTGCCCCTGCGGGCGATATCGATCGATTTCGCGCTCGCCGTGCCGGCGCCGCCGAGTTCGGTGGTGACAAAGACCTTGCCCATTTCCTCGACGGTCGTGTCCAGCATGCCGACGGCGTCGATTTCCAGCATCTTCATCGAATAGGGGGCAGCAAAAGCGGCCACGGCATCAAAGCAACGGCTTTCCTGAGTTTTGTCGGGCAATTCGTGCGCCGCTGCATAGGGCAGGAAATCAAGCGTCCTGCCGCCGGAATGAAAATCGAGAACGATATCCGCGAGCGGTATCAGATGACGGGTGACGTAGTCGGCAATCTTCTCCGTCACGGTACCATCAGGGCGACCGGGAAAGCTGCGGTTGAGGTTTCCCCGGTCGATGGGTGAGGTGCGTGTACCTGCGCGAAAGGCCGGGTAGTTGAGCGCTGGGACAATGATGATGCGGCCTTTCACTTCCGCCGGCTCGAGCGTCTGGGCGAGTTCGAAAAGCGCCGCCGGCCCCTCATACTCATCGCCGTGATTAGCGCCGGTCAAAAGGGCGGTCGGCCCCTCACCATTGGCGATAACGCAGATCGGGATCATCACCGAGCCCCAGGCACTGTCATCGCGGCTGTAGGGCAGCCGCAGATGACCGTGTTGCACGCCCCTCGCGTCAAAATCGACGGAGGGCGTGATCGGGGAGGGGCGAAGCGCGGTCTTCAACATCGTCTCAGCCCTTCACGAAGAGTTGCCGCGGTACATTGGAAAGGCATTCGACACCGGTGTCGGTAATCGCGATGCTCTCGGTGATTTCGAGCCCCATGTCTTCCAGCCACAGGCCGGTCATGAAATGGAACGTCATGCCGGGTTTCAGCTCCGTGCGGTCGCCGGGGCGAAGGCTCATGGTGCGCTCGCCCCAATCAGGCGGATAAGAAAGTCCGATCGGATAGCCGGTGCGGTTGTCCTTGATGATCCCGTATTTCTTCAGCACGGCAAAAAAGGCATTGGCGATGTCTTCGCAGGTATTGCCGGGCTTGGCTGCGGAAAGACCGGCCTCCATGCCCTCGAGCGTTGCTTTCTCTGCGTCAAGGAATGCCTGTGTCGGTTTGCCGAGAAAGACCGTGCGTGACAGCGGGCAATGATAACGACGGTACGCGCCGGCGATTTCGAAGAAGGTGCCTTCGCCTGAGCGCATTGGCTTGTCGTCCCACGTCAGGTGCGGGGCGGAAGCGTCGGCACCGGAAGGAAGTAGCGGCACAATGGCGGGGTAATCGCCGCCGAATTCTGCGGTGCCACGAATGCCGGCATCGTATATCTCTGCCACGAGATCGCACTTGCGCATGCCCGGTTCAACGACGTCAACGATACGCTTATGCATCAGTTCGACGATCTTGCCCGCCTTGCGCATATAGTCGAGTTCGGTCGGGCTTTTGACAGCACGCTGCCAGTTCACGAGGCCGGCGGCATCCTTGAAACGTGCGTTTGGCAGATGTTTGTTCAGTGATGCGAAAGCTGCTGCCGAGAAGTAATAATTGTCCATTTCGACACCGACCGTCAGGCCTGACCAGCCCCGTTCCTCGATGATCTGCGACAACAGGTCCATCGGGTGCCGTTCGGTCGATTGAACATAGTGATCGGGATAGCCGATGATATTGTCATGGGCGAGGTACGCCGTGCGCCTGGCGCCATTGGCATCCTGTTTGCGACCGTACCAGATCGGCTCACCATCAGGTGGAACGAGCACAGATTGGTGGACGTAGAAGGACCAGCCGTCATAACCTGTCAGCCAATGCATGTTGGACGGGTCGGTGACGACAAGCAGGTCGATACCGGCACTTTCCATGGCTTTCCGGGTTTTAGCCAGGCGCGCGGCATATTCCTCGCGCGTAAAGTTCAGCGTTACACTCACGCTGCGTCTCCCATTTTTACGCTGTTTTCGATGATTTGGCCGCTGCCTGCGTCTTTGGCGCGGGCAAAGGCGAGATTGGCGATGGCTGTGTCCTGCACGCCGGTGCCGGTCAGATCGGCAAAGGTGATGTCTTCGTTCGAGAGGCGGCCCTGTGACTTGCCGGCGATCACCTCTCCAAGCTCGGCGAATGGCTGATCCCGCTCGACGTAACCCGCGGCAATCGCGTGATGCAATTCGCCGAGAATGCGGGTCTGCGTAAGCCTGTCCGCGACATAGCGCACTCTGGCGAATACGGCCGGATCGATCTCGTTCTTGTGTTCGGCATCCGATCCCATCGCGGTCAGATGCTGTCCTTGTTCCAGCCAGTCGGCGCGCAGGATTGGCTTTTCGGCCGGTGTCGTGGTGACGATGATGTCAGCGTTTCGCACCGCTGCCTGTGGATCAGCCACGGCGGAAACTTCGATGCCGTGCTCCCTGGCAAAATCGCTAGCGAGCTTTTCAGCCTTGTCATGGTTTCGTGCCCAGATTCGCGCAGTTTTAATCGACCGCACCAGCGTCAAAGCCTCGAGCTGCAGACGCGCCTGCATGCCCGCCCCGAAAATCGTTGCGACGGACGCGTCCTTTCGTGCCATGTGCCGCGCCGCAACTGCACCGGCCGCAGCGGTGCGCACATCGGTGAGATAACCGTTGTCGAGAAGCAGGGCCTCCACCAGCCCGGTCCTCGCGCTGAAGAGGATCATCAGGCCATTGAGGCTCGGTAGCCCAAGCGTCGGATTGTCGAAGAAGCCGGGGCTGACCTTGATGGCAAAGCCGTCGAAACCCGGCACATAGGCAGTCTTAACATCCACTTCGCCGCGAAATTCGGGAATATCGAGCCGGAGGATCGGCGGCATGGCGACAGCTTTGGTGGCAAGGGCGCCCAAGGCCTGCTCCACGCAGTTGACCGCGGAAAGGTCGAGCTTAACGATGGCGCGCAGGTCTTTTTCGGTCAGGATGGTGATGCGGCTCATGCGGTTCCCCTGTCGATGATGGTCTTGTGGAGCGCCGGATCGATGTTTTCGCCCGATACGATGATCGCGGTCGGGCCGCTGATGTTGACCTTGCCCGACAGGACGGCGGCGAAGCCAACGGCGCCCGCGCCTTCCACTGTCAGTCCTTCCTCGTGCGCCGCATGGCGGATGCCTGCTGCGATCTCGTCTTCGGAAACCAGCGCGATGTCATCAAGCAATGCCTGGCAAAGCGCAAAGGTCACAAGGTTCGCCAGTCCAATCCCGCCGCCGAGCGAATCCGCCAGCGTTTCTTCCTCCTGGACCGAGACGGGGCGACCGGCTTTAACCGACGCATGCATGGCCGCACCCCGCTCCATGGAAATACCGATGACCCGCGCCCTCGGCTTCAACGCTTTCACCGCAACGGCGATACCGCCCGCAAGGCCTCCGCCTGATAGCGGAACGAGAATTGTCGCCAGTTCAGGCATGTCCTCGACAACCTCGAGACCAATCGTGCCTTGGCCCGCCACGACGTCGCTATGATCGAACGGAGGTATAGCGGTCAGGCCATGGCTTCTGGTCAGGCGCTCCACTTCCTCCTGCGCGTCATCCTGTGATCTGCCGACGATCCGGATGTCGGCGCCAAGCGCGCGGATTGCCTCCACCTTGTTTGTCGGCACTAGCGCCGACATGCAGATGGTGGCGGGAATGCCGAGTTTGGCTGCAGCGTAGGCCACGGCCCGGCCATGATTGCCTGTCGAGGCGGTGACGAGGCCACGTTTGCGCGCCTCATCGTCAAGCGAGAATATGGCATTCATCGCGCCGCGCAGTTTGAAGGCGCCGATAGGCTGAAGGGTTTCAAGCTTCAGATGAACGGGATGGCCACAGCGTTCGGACAGATTGTCCGAGCGGACCAGCGGGGTTCGCTCCACCTGTCCGGCAAGCCGCGCGGCCGCCTGCTCTATCGCGGCCAGCGAGACCGGAAGCGGGCTTTTTTCGGCGGATATGGACGGGTTTTCGCTCTTCATGATTGTCATGTTGTGAGCGAAGTAAAACCATGTCAATTATTATATTGTAATGATTCAATGATTTTCGATCGACAGCCTCAGCCGATCGAGCCGATATCGTAGACGGGCGGCAGTTGTTCGAAGGTCTGCCGCACCGTGGTCAGAGCTTTGATAAGGGTTGCATGATTGAGGCGGCCGCCGAGGCATATGCGGATGCCGCCGCCATGGCCGGGTCCGGCAATGAATGGTTCTGATGGGGTTACCGCGACATTCTGGTTCGTCAGCGCACGTACAAGGCCGTCCTCAGTCCAGCGTGGCGGAACCTTCAGCCAGGCACAAAAGGACAGGGAGTGGGTCGAGGCGATATGGTGGCTCAATATGTCCGCGGCAATTTTCTGCCGCATGCGTGCTTCGGCGCGCTGGACGTCAAGCAGCCGCCTTGCGGTGCCGTTTTCCACCCAGCGCGTGGCGATTTCTGCCATGAGATAGGTTCCGCTCCAGCTCGATACACGCAGGATGGAGGCGGCGCGGATGGAATAGGCGGGTGGCACGACGAGATAACCAACGCGCAGCCCGGTCAGCACCGTCTTGGTGAAGCTGGTGACGAAAAAGCCCAGATCGGGCAGCATTTCGGTGATGGATGGCAAATCATCCTCGATGATCGGGCGATAAACTTCGTCTTCGATGACAAAGACGCCGTAGCGTTCGGCAATTGTCGCAATCTCCCGTCTGCGCTCCGCGCCCGATACATGCCCCGTGGGATTGTTGAGGGTGGGAATAAGCACCAGCGCCCTGACGCCGCCTGATGCACACGCGGCCTCCAGCGCGTCCGGTAAAACGCCCTCTTCATCGGTCGGCAGGCCCTTGAGACTGAAGCCGAGGATGTTCGACAGGCCGATAATGCCGTGGTCCGTGAGGTTCTCGCAGAGAACCACGTCGTTCGATCGAATGATGCAGCTCAGGGCAAGGAAAATGCCGTGGGCTGCGCCGTTAGTAACGAGGATACGTTCCGCACCGGCGGTCACGCCCATCATGGTGAGCCAGGTTCGGGCGGTTTCCCGGTGGCTGTCGAGGCCGGCCACCGGCCGGCAGGGGCGCATGAAACCCGAATTGTCACCATCGGCCAATTCACGAAGGATGGCGCGTGAGGCGTTTTCATGCTCGTCGAGATAGACGCCGCGGATAATGGAGAGATCGAGGACCTCAGTCGGGCTGTGGTCGAGCATCATGCGGCCCGCCCGGTCCGTCACCCGTGTCTTCACGAAGGTGCCTCGGCCGATTTCGCCG
This sequence comes from Agrobacterium sp. RC10-4-1, assembly GCF_014138475.1. Classification (NCBI taxonomy): domain Bacteria; kingdom Pseudomonadati; phylum Pseudomonadota; class Alphaproteobacteria; order Hyphomicrobiales; family Rhizobiaceae; genus Agrobacterium; species Agrobacterium sp. RC10-4-1. The sequence continues at coordinate 216,291 of NZ_JACJIT010000008.1, read as the reverse complement.
CTGAGATAGCCCAGCCGCTCGGCCTCCTTATAGGAGAGGCTAACGGTCTGGACGGAAAGGCCGAGTTCACGCGCGAGGTCGCGATGGGTCGGCATGCGATCCATCGGCTTCAGAACGCCGGCGTCGATATCGGCGATGATGCGTTCGGTCAGTGCCGAATGTTTCGTTTCGCCCTTCTGCTTGGCGAGAACTGGCCGCCATGCCACCGGTTTCGTTGCGGGAACCGGATCGAGGCTGAGCGGATTGGCTTGACGGCGCATGAAATTGTCTCGTTTTAGACGAAGATGATTTCATGACATTATGCACGGTTCGGTGAAAAGATGAAGCCTTATGCAGCGTAGATGACAATTGCATCCAAAACAGGCGCAATCGTCATCTCCCTGCTGTCCAGACGAGCAGTTCCCGGTCCGGTAAAAGCCTCGCTGGTGATCAGATTTTTTCGCCAGCCTGGACCAGATCATCCATGACGCTGCGGACGGCGGCTTCGGCGATGGCGATGATCTCGTCCACCTCCGCCTTCGTCGTCACGAGCGGCGGTGCAAAGCCCAGAATATCGCCATGCGGCATGGCCCGCGCAATAAGGCCGCCATTGCGTGCTGCCTTCGAAACGCGTGCACCAACCGCAAGCCCCGGTGCAAAACGTGTCTTCTTTTCCCGGTCCGCCACGAATTCGATGGCGCCCATCAGGCCCACGCCACGCACCTCGCCGACGATTGGAAGCTGTGCGAACCTTGCCTTCAACTGCTCCTGAAAATAGTTGCCGACGGCCCGTGCATTGCCCGGCAGGTCTTCCTTTTCCACGATATCAAGCACGGCGTTTGCCGCAGCCGCACCGATGGGATGTCCGGAATAGGTGTAGCCGTGCGAGAAGGCGCCGACGCGATCAGCGCCGTCCTCCATCACCTTGTAGACTTTCTCTCCTACGATCGCGCCGGAGAGCGGGAAATAGGCTGATGTCAGCCCTTTGGCGACGGTGATCAGATCCGGCTCGATGCCGTAATGTTGTGAGCCGAACATGGAGCCTGTACGCCCGAAGCCGGTAATCACCTCATCGGCGATCAACAGGACATCGTATTTTCTGAGAACATCCTGTATCGCCGACCAGTAGCCTTCCGGCGGCGGCGTGATACCCCCCGTGCCAAGCACCGGTTCAGCAATAAAGGCACCGATTGTGTCGGGGCCTTCGCGCAGAATGAGCTCTTCCAGTTCGTCGGCGCGCCGTTTTGAAAATTCCTGTTCGGTTTCACCGGCTTCAGCGCCCCAATAATGGTGGGGGACGCCGGTATGCAGCACGCCAGCGCGCGGCAGGTCCATGTGGTCATGATAAAAGCTCATGCCGGTCATGGAACCGGAAACGACGCTGCAGCCGTGATATCCCCGCTCGCGGGAAATGATCTTCTTCTTCTCCGGCTTGCCGCGCAGATTGTTGTAATACCAGACGAGCTTGGCCTGGGTCTCGTTGGCGTCCGAGCCGGACATGCCGTAAAACACCTTGCTCATCTTGCCGGGAGCCATCTTCACCAGCCGGTCGGACAGGATCGCCAGTTCGTCCGTCGTGTGGGCGGCGTAGGAATGATAATAGGCGAGCCGATAGGCCTGACGGGAAATGGCTTCCGCCACCTCGGTGCGACCGTAACCGACATTGACGCAATAAAGACCGGCAAAGCCATCGATCAACTGCTTGCCGTGGGCGTCCTGAATGCGGATGCCCTTGCCGGTTTCAACGATGGTCGGTTCCCCGAGCTTGCCGCTGGCGAAGTCCTTCAGCTGCGTGAAGGGGTGCAGAACCGCATTTCGATCCATTTCCGCGATATTGTTGATGTCGATGGTCATAGGCGGGTTCCTTTCAGGCAGCCAGATTGCCGAAGCAGACATATTTGGGTTCAAGATATTCCATCAGGCCGTGGCGCGAGCCTTCGCGGCCGAGGCCGGATTGTTTCCAGCCGCCGAAGGGAATTGGCGCACCGGTGAATTTCGGCGTATTGACGGCAACCATGCCGTATTCCAGCTGGTCGGTCAGGCGCATCGCCCGGCCCAGATCGTTGGTGTAGACATAGGCCGCAAGCCCCATCTCGGTAGCATTGGCGCGGCGGACGACCTCATTCTCGTCATCGAAGGGAAGGATGGCGGCCACAGGCCCGAAGGTTTCCTCACGTGCGATCAGCATGTCGTCAGTCACATCAGCCAGCACGGTTGGCGTTACGAAATTGCCGCCGAGGGGACTGTCTTGCCCGCCGCAGACGAGGCGCGCGCCAGCGGAGAGCGCCTGTGCGATCTGCTGACGGCACTTTTCGGCGACCGATGGCCGTGTCATCGGCCCAATGTCGATGCCCGGTTCAAGGCCGTGGCCAACGGTCAGTCTGGAAGTTGCGTCGGCAAACCGATCGATGAAGCGGTCATAGAGCGCTCGCTGAACATAGATGCGATTTGCCGCCAGGCAGTCCTGGCCAGATGTAGCGAATTTGGCGCTGATGCACCCCGCCACCGCTTGAGAAAGATCAGAATCCCCAAATACGATGAAGGGTGCATGACCACCCAGCTCCAGCGACGCTTTCTTGACGGTTGCCGCCGACTGGGTAAGGAGCAGCCGCCCGACCTCCGTCGAGCCAGTGAAGGAGAACGCCCGCACATCGGTATGCTCCAGAAGACGACGCGCCAGAGGCGCGGCTTCACCGGGCAGTACCTGCAATACGCCGGCCGGCATGCCTGCCTCCTCCGCAAGTTTTACCAGAGCCAGCGCCGAGAGCGGAGTTTCGGGTGCCGGCTTGACGATCATGGTGCAACCGGCGGCAAGGGCCGCTCCTGCCTTGCGGGCTATCATGGCTGACGGGAAGTTCCATGGCGTGATCGCTGCCGTTACGCCGATCGGCTGCATCCGTACGGAGAGATTGCCACCTTTCAGGTGGCTCGGTATTGTCTCGCCATAGGATCGCTCGCCTTCGCTCGCGAACCAGTCGAGAAAATTGGCCGCGTAGGAAATTTCCCCCAGCGATTCTTCCAGCGGCTTGCCCTGCTCGGCGCTTATGATAGTGGCGAGATCGCGCGCATTGTCGCGCATCAGTCTGCCCCAGCTCCGCAGGATGTCGCCGCGTTCTACCGGCAGCGTCTCACGCCAGTGAAGGAAAGCTGCGCTGGCGGCCTCTATGGCGGAATCGACATCATCGAGAGAGCAGGCGGTCACATCCACGAGATGGCCGCCGCCTGCTGGGTCGATAACGCTCAGCCTCTCGCTGCGCTCCACCCATACCCCGCCCAAAAAGGCGCGATGTTCAATCAGATCGGGCCGGCGAAGGTTCTTCAACGCGGCGCTGGCAATACCTTTCATGAATATGCTCCATTTTCATTTGCGTGGAGCTTAGCGTCGCTGCATGATCGATCTCCGGCATTTATTTCCTGCTTGACGCAGAAATAATGCTAATTTTACCCGAGTACGCAGGAATTCTGCATGACCAATATTGATCGAGCCGACAGGGCGCTGCTTGACGCCGTGCAAAAGAACAACCGTCTGACGTCGGAGGAGCTGGCGCGGATCGTCAATCTCTCGCCGACGGCCTGCCAGAGGCGGCTCAAGCGATTACGGGAGGAGGGAGTGATCGAGGCGGATGTGGCGATCGTCTCGCCCAAAGCCGTGGGACGGGGCATCACCATGATCGTCCTCGTGTCGCTGGAACGGGAGCGCGCGGACATCGTCGATCGCTTCAAGGCGGCGATCCGTGCGACGCGCGAAGTCATGATCGGCTATTATGTTACCGGTGATGCCGATTTCATTCTGGTAATCACGGCAAAGGACATGGAGGACTACGAGGCCTTCACCCGCCGCTTCTTTTATGAAAACCACGACATTAAAGGGTTCAAGACAATGGTCGTCATGGACCGCGTGAAGGCCGGATTCGCCTTTCCTATCGAAGACTGACCGGCCAGAGGCCTGCCAACATGTCTGTGTCGGGACTTCCGCCTTTTGTACGGTCGTTCTAGTTCTGGACGGGCTGCAAGACCCTGCCCAAGCAGCGGGGAAAGGAAGGAGGCCCGGATATCCGTGCGATGACAGATCCGGAGCCTCCGGGAGCTGGTAGTTCATGTAAGCCCTGCGCAGGCAGATCATGCGCTCGCAATTTGGAACATTGTCGAGCGCTATTGCGTGATTTCGGGTTCCACGAGTTTGGCAAGCTTGCGCAGTGACTCCTGCCAGCCGAGATAACACGCATCAGCCGGAATGATATCCGGCACGCCCTCCTGTTCGATATTCACTTCGGTGCCGGATGCGACTGCCTTCATGCTCACCGTGACTTTCATTTCGCCAGGCAGGTTGGGATCGTCGAAGCGGTCCGTGTAGACAAGGCGCTCTCCGGGCACGAGTTCAACATAGGTCCCGCCAAAGGAATGACTGTCGCCCGTCGTGAAATTTCGGAAAGACATCCGGTGATTGCCGCCGACCTTCGCATTCAGTTCATGAACGGTACAGGTGAACCCGAATGGCGGGAGCCAGCTTGAAATCGCATCCGGTTCGATGAAAGCGCGATAAAGCTTTTCGGGTTTCGTTGCGAAGACGCGATGTAGACGAATGACGCTTGGCATGGTTTCCTCCTGTTGATGCGTTGTCATTCAACGTGGTCGATCATTGTCGGGCTGAACAGCAGCCGGATATAGCGGTGAAGATGGTCGAGGCTTTCGACGGCTTGCTGCGGATTCCCGCTCGCTTTTGCCAGAATGAAGGCGCCCTGGATGACGGCTTGAATGTGCAGGGCAAGACTTTCCGCCGTAAATGTCTCTGTTATCCTGTATTGATCCAGGGCTGCTTCGATATCGCTGACAAGTGTTTCGGCGTGGCCTGAAATGCTGGTCCAGCACGCTTGCCGGATCGCCTCGCTGGTCTCGTAAACCTCCTGCGCCATGGTGCCGACAAAGCAGGTAAAATCCGGCAAGTCGCCCTGTATCAACTGCTTGCGGAAGGCGACGTAGTTCAGCAGTCGCTCCAGTGGATCAGCGGCATCATGATAGGACGCGGTTTCGAACACGGCACCGGTTACCTCCGACCAGTGCTGGGCAGCCGCGACCGCCATTTCCTCCTTGCTGGAGAAATGGTGAAAGAATGCACCTTTGGACAGCTCGGCCTTGGCGCAGACGTCGTCAACTGTCGTCGCGGCGTAACCTTTCGTCCGGATGACGGTAAATGCCGCCTCCAGCAGGCCCGGCCTGGTCAATGGGTTCTGTTTCCTTGCCACATCAAATCTCCCTTGCTTGATAAAATACAGACTAGTCGGTATTTAATCAAGCGGAATTTTACTGGTGTGTTGTCCGGTGACTTCCCGGTCCAAAATCGTTGGGCAGGATGGCGCATAACAGAAGGCGCGCGCTCGATCCCGCGAGGGAGCGCGCCGCTCCCGCGCCGTCATTAAAATGCGCAGATCCGGGCAGCTCTACTCCAGCGCCACCATGTAGGCTGGTAACTGTTCTTCGAAAAATTTCGAGAAAGTTGCGATGCGGGGCGGCAGGGCCTGATAGGGCGGATAATAGAGCGTCAGCCAGAGTTCCGGCGGCGACCAGCCGGGCAGGACATGGACGAGGCGGCCGCTGTGGATATGCTGTGCGATGTTGAAGCCCGGCAGCAAGGCGACCCCTGCGCCATCCGCAGCCATATCGGCCAGAACCTCGCCGCTATTGGCGCTGAAGGCACGACCTGCCGCTATCGTGATACTTGACCCGCCATCTGACAGAACCCAATTCTCCCGACGGCTCTCGCCGCTGTAGGCAAGGCAATCGTCAGGCGTCAGTTCAGCGGGGTGTTTCATCTGCGCGAACCGGCTGCCCGGAGCCGCCACCAATATGCGCGGTACAGCCCTGATCTTGCGCCATATGGTGAATTTGTCCGATGGGGCGGACGAGATACGGATCGCCAGATCGTAGTCATCATCCACGATATTGACCAGGCCATCCGATAACGAAATCTCGAAGCACATTTTCGGATAGAGTTCCCGGAAGCCCGACAGGATCGGCGGCAGCACCGTTTTGCCGAGCCATGTCGGCGCGCTGATCCTCAGGCGTCCCTCGTCGGCCTTGTGGGCGTTGCGAACATCGCGCCGGGCGTTCTCCAAAGCCTCGACCGCCGGCTGAATCTGTGCGGCGAAGACGGCCCCGTCCGTCGTGAGCGATACCTGACGGGTGGTCCGGACGAATAATTGCACGCCGAGATCATCTTCAAGTGCTGCAATCGCACGGGTGACGGCCGCTGCCGTCATGCCGAGTTCACGGGCCACCTGCGCGAAGTTGCGCTTTTCGGCCGCCATCAGGAAGGTTTTGAGAGCTTTGTGATCGTTCATCTCTATTATTTCAAAAATCGCAATTCATTCGAGAAAAATATTGCAATTCCGCGATGCAATCAAGCGGGTTACATCTTTCTCCATCGAAACGGGCATACCAACAGCGAAAGGCGCCGACGATGATCAAGGATATCAAGGGCCTGCACCACGTTACCTCGATGGCGTCGGATGCGCGGCAGAACAACAGCTTCTTCACCGATACGCTCGGCCTGCGCCGGGTCAAGAAAACCGTTAACTTCGACGAGCCAAGCGTCTATCACCTTTATTACGGTGACGAAAAGGGAACCCCGGGCACCGTCATGACGTATTTTCCCTTCGCCAACATGATGGCCGGCCGTCCGGGCGTCGGCGAAGTGGGCGAGACACAGTTTTCCGTCCCCAAGGGTTCGCTCGGCTTCTGGAAAGATCGTCTCATTACGAAAGGTGCCGCCGGCCTTCAGGCCGATACGGTCTTCGGTGCACAGCGCCTGCGTTTTACCGGTCCGGATGGCGATGGACTCGCGATGATCGAAACGGATAACGATGCTCGCGCTCCATGGCTTGCCGAGGGCATCTCCGAAGACAACGCCATACGCGGCTTCACCGGTGCGCGCTTCAATCTGAATGATACGGCCGCGACCGAGGAACTGCTTCGCTTCATGGGATATGAGCGCGCCGATGCAGAAGGCGATGTAACCCGCTTCGTCATTCCCGGCGGCAACGGCGCCGATACGATTGATCTCGCCACACTGCCAAAGACGCCCTTTGCCCGTCCGGGAGCCGGTTCGGTTCATCACATCGCTTTCGCGGTTGAAAACCGTCAAAAGCAGCTGGACGTGCGCAAGGCGCTGATGGACACCGGCTATCAGGTCACCCCTGTCATCGACCGCGATTACTTTTGGGCGATCTATTTCCGCACGCCGGGCGGCATCCTGTTCGAAATCGCCACCAACGAACCCGGTTTCGATCGCGACGAGGATACCGCGCATCTGGGCGAAGCGCTCAAGCTGCCAAGCCGTTATGAGCCTTTCCGCAATCAGATCGAGGCGAACCTGGCTCCCCTTGCGGCATAAATCGGGTCGTTGATCCGCATCCACTGAAGAAATCATATCCACGCTTTCAAGGCGGCTGCCCCTGCCGGGCAGCTGACCGGCGAAGCCTTGTCAATTTCACCGCCGTCGATCGGCAATCACCACCTGAACGGAGAACCACCATGTCGAAGCTTGAAGTCCTTACTCCCGCCAACAGCCAGATCATCTTCATCGACCAGCAGCCGCAGATGGCTTTCGGTGTGCAGTCGATCGATCGCCAGACCCTGAAGAATAATGTCGTCGGCCTCGCCAAGGCTGCAAAGATTTTCAACATTCCGACGACAATCACCACGGTTGAAACGGAAAGCTTCTCCGGCAACACCTTCCCGGAACTGCTGGCAGTATTCCCGGAAAACGACATTCTCGAGCGTACCTCGATGAATTCCTGGGATGACCAGAATGTCCGCGATGCCCTGGCGAAGAATGCCGCCAACGGTCGCAAGAAGATTGTTGTTTCCGGCCTCTGGACGGAAGTGTGCAACACCACCTTCGCTCTTTCGGCGTTGCATGATGTCGCCGATTACGAAATCTACATGGTGGCGGATGCATCTGGCGGCACCTCTGTCGATGCGCATAAATATGCCATGGACCGCATGGTGCAGGCGGGCGTCATCCCCGTCACCTGGCAGCAGGTGCTGCTGGAATGGCAGCGCGACTGGGCGCGCAAGGAAACCTATGACGCCGTCACCTCGCTGGTGAAGGAACATTCAGGCGCTTACGGCATGGGCATCGATTATGCGGTCACGCATGTTCATGGCGGCGCAGAGCGCGTCAAGCACGGCAAGCGCATCGGCCCCAACCCCGCGAAATAAGCTTTCAACCCTGACGCGCCGGCGGGATCAATATCCCGGCCGGCGCGGCTTCATCCATCCAAAGGAGGTTTCCATGAAAGTCTATCTTCTGTCGCTTGGCGCCGGCCTGCTCGTCGGCATCGTTTACAGCCTGCTCAATGTGCGTTCGCCCGCGCCGCCCGTCATTGCCTTGGTCGGTCTGCTGGGCATCCTGGTCGGAGAACAGATCATCCCTTTCGCAAGAACGATCATCGACAGGGAACCGGCCGCCGTTTCGTGGTTCAACCAGATCAAGCCGCACATGTTCGGCCATATGCCCAGGGGTGGTGTCGAAACGGTAGATATTGCCAAGGGCAACGCACCCATCGAGAGGGAGAGAAGCTGATGCCGACACGACGCACTTTCCTCGGCGCGGCATCCAGTCTCGCCTTTCCGAATCTGTTTTCACCGGCTAAGGCCGCTGATCCCATCAAGAGCGGAGCTTCGTCCATGCATCCAGATACCATCCTTCACAATGGCCGCGTCACGACACTTGATCGTGGCAATCCGAATGCAACGGCAGTCGCCATCAAGGATGGTCTGTTTCTCGAGGTGGGAAGCGATACCGAGGTCATGGCCCTTGCCGGGCCGGAAACGAAGATCATCGACCTCAGGGGCAAGCGGGTTCTGCCGGGCCTGATCGACAACCACACCCACGTCGTGCGTGGGGGCCTGAACTTCAATATGGAACTGCGCTGGGACGGCGTGCGCTCGCTTGCCGATGCCATGGACATGCTGAAACGCCAGGTCGCGATAACGCCAGCCCCGCAATGGGTGCGCGTCGTCGGTGGTTTCACAGAGCACCAATTCGTCGAAAAGCGCCTGCCGACCATCGAGGAGATCAATGCGGTCGCGCCGGATACGCCGGTCTTCCTTCTGCATCTTTACGACAGGGCGCTGCTTAACGGCGCCGCGCTGCGTGCCGTCGGTTATACCAAGGACACGCCGAACCCGCCCGGTGGCGAAATCACCCGTGATGCCAACGGCAATCCCACCGGCCTGCTGCTCGCCAAGCCGAATGCCGGCATTCTCTATTCGACGCTTGCCAAAGGGCCGAAACTGCCGCTCGACTATCAGGTCAATTCCACCCGCCATTTCATGCGCGAGCTGAACCGGCTGGGTGTAACCGGCGTCATCGATGCCGGCGGCGGCTTCCAGAATTATCCGGATGATTACGAGGTGATCCAGAAGCTGTCGGATGAGAACCAGATGACCGTTCGGCTGGCCTACAACCTCTTCACGCAGAAGCCGAAACAGGAAAAGGAAGACTTCCTCAACTGGACGCAATCGGTCAAATACAAGCAGGGCAACGATTATTTCCGGCACAATGGTGCGGGTGAAATGCTGGTCTTTTCCGCGGCCGATTTCGAGGATTTCCGTCAGCCGCGGCCCGATATGCCGCCGGAGATGGAAGGCGAACTTGAAGATGTTGTCCGGATTCTCGCGGAAAACCGCTGGCCCTGGCGTCTGCATGCAACCTATGACGAGACCATTTCGCGGGCGCTGGATGTCTTCGAAAAGGTCAATCGTGATATCCCGCTCGAAGGGCTTAACTGGTTCTTCGACCATGCAGAAACCATTTCTGACCGCTCCATCGACCGTATCGCCGCGCTTGGCGGTGGCATCGCCACCCAGCACCGCATGGCCTATCAGGGCGAATATTTCGTCGAGCGTTATGGCCAGGGCGTGGCCGAAGCCACACCACCGATCCGGCGCATGCTCGATAAGGGTGTGAACGTTTCGGCTGGGACGGACGCAACGCGCGTCGCCTCCTACAATCCGTGGGTGTCGCTCTTCTGGATGGTGACCGGCAAGACCGTTGGCGGCATGCAGCTTTACCCGCGCGCCAATTGCCTAGACCGCGAAACGGCGCTGCGCATGTGGACGGAAAAAGTCACCTGGTTCTCGAATGAAGAAGGCAAGAAGGGCCGCATCGAGAAAGGCCAGTTCGCCGATCTCGTGGTGCCGGACAAGGACTTCTTCTCCTGTGCGGAGGATGAAATCTCCTTCCTTACCTCGGAACTGACGATGGTGGGTGGCAAGGTCGTCTATGGCGCCGGTGACTTCAAGGCACTGGACGAGAGCAATATTCCGCCGGCCATGCCAGACTGGTCGCCAGTGCGCAAGTTCGGCGGCTACGCCGCCTGGGGTGAACCGGATGGCGCCGGCGCCCGCTCGCTGCGCCGCACGGCCATCTCCACCTGCGGCTGCGCCAGCGATTGCGGTGTGCATGGTCACGACCATGCCGGTGCCTGGACATCGAAGCTGCCGATTGCCGATCTCAAAGGCTTCTTCGGTGCCCTGGGCTGCTCCTGCTGGGCGGTATAAGCTTCATCGGCAAAAGAAGCCCACTCACGGGCGGCGCATGTGCCGCCCGTGGGATACGACCAATAACCGATAAAAGAATATTACAAATTACGCAATTATATCGAAACTATTGATGCAATTGTTGGCGGTAATCCTTTGCGCCAATATCGCTCCATCAGATGAACGCCAGCGCCGCTCGAACCGAACGGCCAGTAGGAGCACATTATGACTGAGCCGTCTTCAACCCTTCGCCCTCGGGGCTTCCTTGCGGATATCGTTGCCGCACCCGCCACAAAAACCCTTGCGCTTCTGGCGCTTTGCTCGGCCTATATTCAGGGACCGCTGACGAAGATTTTCGACTTTCCAGGGGCGATTGCCGAGATGAACCATTTTGGCCTTCAGCCGGCGGCCGCATTCGCCGTCGTCGTCATCCTGTTCGAACTCACCGCCTCCGCTCTGGTCATGTCGGGCTTCCTGCGCTGGGCCGGAGCTCTGGCACTGGCGGGCTTCACTCTTGTCGCCACCTTCATCGCTCTCCGCTTCTGGGAAATGGCGCCGGGCATGGACCGCATGATGGCCACCAATGCCTTCTTTGAACATCTAGGTCTCGCTGGCGCATTTGTTGTCGTCGCTGCAATCGATCTCACGAAAGGAACGGGCAAATGAGCGCCGCAAAATCCTCCGCAAGCAGTTTTGCTCCGCTTGCACAACCGGTCTTCGCCGTCCTCTGGGCCGCGACGGTGCTGGGCAATACCGGCAGCTTCATGCGTGATGTCGCGAGTTCATGGTTGATGACCGATCTTTCGGCCTCTCCGGCGGCTGTGGCCATGGTGCAGGCCGCTGGAACCCTGCCGATCTTTCTTCTGGCGATCCCGGCCGGCGTGCTGACCGATATTCTCGACCGCCGCAAGTTCCTGATCGCAGTTCAGCTGTTGCTGGCCTCTGTCAGCGTCACACTCATGGTTCTTGCGCACACCGGCCTTTTGTCCGTCAGCGCCCTGATCGGTCTCACCTTCCTCGGCGGTATCGGTGCGGCGCTGATGGGACCGACCTGGCAGGCCATCGTGCCGGAGCTGGTGAAGCGCGAGGATATCAAGAGCGCCGTGGCTCTGAACTCGCTCGGCATCAATATCGCCCGTTCCATCGGTCCGGCTGCTGGCGGCATCCTGCTTGCGGCCTTCGGCGCGGCCTTTACCTATGGCGCCGATGTCGCCAGTTACTTCGTCGTCATCGCCGCCCTTTTGTGGTGGCCACGGGTAAAGAACGCTGATGATGCGCTGGCCGAAGGTTTCCTCGGCGCTTTCCGGGCGGGCCTTCGTTACACCCGTGCCAGCAAGCCGCTTCATGTCGTGCTGCTGCGGGCCGCGATCTTCTTCGCTTTCGCCAGCGCCGTCTGGGCGCTGCTGCCCCTGGTTGCCCGGCAATTGCTCGGCGGAGACGCCAGCTTCTACGGTATCCTGCTCGGTGCTGTCGGCGCTGGCGCCATCGGCGGCGCGCTGGTCATGCCGAAGCTGCGCGAACGTTTCGATGCAGATGCCCTGCTTCTCGGTGCCGCCGTCATTACCGCACTCGTCATGGCCGCGCTTTCGCTCGCACCGCCGAAGTGGCTTGCCATCATCGTCCTGCTGTTCCTCGGCGGCGCATGGATCACGGCTCTAACGACGCTGAACGGGGCCGCCCAGGCAGTTCTGCCAAACTGGGTGCGTGGCCGTGGCCTTGCTGTCTATCTCACCGTCTTCAACGGCGCGATGACAGCCGGCAGCCTTGGCTGGGGTGCTGTTGGTGAAGCCACAGGTGTGCCGGGTGCATTGCTGATCGGTGCTGCGGGACTGCTGGTTGCGGGCCTTGTCATGCACCGCCTGAAACTGCCTGCGGGTGATGCGGATATGGTGCCATCAAACCATTGGCCGGAACCGCTCGTTGCCGAGCCGGTGGCCCATGATCGCGGCCCGGTTCTGATCCTGATCGAATATAACGTCGAAAAGCATCACCGCTCCGCTTTCCTGCATGCACTCGACGAGCTTTCCCAGGAGCGTCGCCGCGATGGAGCCTATGGCTGGGGTGTCACGGAAGACTCCGCCGATCCGCAGAAGATCGTCGAATGGTTCATGGTGGAATCCTGGGCGGAACATCTTCGCCAGCACAAGCGGGTTTCCAATGCCGATGCAGATCTGCAGGGCAAGGTGCTGGCTTATCATTCCGGGCTGGAAAAGCCTGTCGTGCGCCACTTCCTGACGATCAACCGTCCGGGCAAGGCATAAACAGAAGGGGCCGAAAGGCCCCTTTTTGTTCCTACCGTTGCACCGGCTGCTATCGCGCAATCCGCTCGAGCACGCGGCTCAATGCATCTTTCAAGGCCTTTGAACCGCCTTTGCCATCGAAGTCTTTGAGCACCTGTTCGTTGAGGCCGCCTTTGGTGGCGAATTCACGGCTGATATCGTTAAAATCCGCCTTGCTTCCGGCCAACACCGCCACCTCGGAGAGGCCGCCAAAGAGGGGCGCAAGATAGGCACGCGCCTTTTCTTCCGGCAGTCCGTTTTCGGCCAACCATTCCGTAGCTGTCTGCATGATGCCGAAATAAGTAGCCATCAGAGCGCTTCCGGCGGCCAGAAGGTCGTATTCGGCCTTGGTCTCGCATTCCACCGCATTGCCGAGCACGTTGAAGATTGCTGCCGTATCCCTATCCGCGGGATAAATGGCGGTGACGCCTTTGCGGCGGGCGACGAAGGGCAGCGGGATCGCCTGGGTGAGATGTACATCCGCATCGATCCAGTCGAGAAGGGTTTCCCGGCTGGTCGCAGCCACGACGCTGATGACTTTCTGTTCGTCCCTGAACCGTAGCGGCCGGATGACCTCCTCGGCGATCTGGGGACGGATTGCCAGCATGACGGTATCGCAGCCATCGACGATCGCCTGATTGTCGCTTGAGACGATCACCTGCGAAAAATCGGCAGCCAGTTCAGCCGAAACATCCGCGCTGCGCTGGGACACCATGACATGTGGTACGGCGGCGGGTCTGGCAAGCAGGCCGCGTACCATCGCGTCGGTGATGGCGCCTGTTCCGATAAAACCGATTTTTTGGGGCAGGGACATGAATACTCCACTGTGGCGGCTGGATCGAGAGATGGTCGGTCCTTCCAGTTTGGCGCGATGCTAGATTTTCCACCGGTAAATGTCGACAGGCGGTCGGGCCATCTGTGACGCCACGGCACTTAGGTCGGCCGATGCTCGCGAAAAGCGGCAGCGAGCGTTCGCAACGCCTCACGCGATCTGCTGTCCGTCAGGGTCGAGAACATGATGATTTCGGTGGAAGGCAGGGAAGGCAGCCCAAAACGCTGGCTCACCTCCACGGTGCCGGGTGGGGCAAGACGGGAGGAGAAGGCGGAAATCGCAAGTCCCGCCGAAACGGCCGCGGTTACCATGGACGATGTGCCGCCGAGGAAGACCTCCGTCCAGGCTATGCCAGCCCCGTCCAGGGCGCGGGTGGCTATATCACGCACGCCACAGGCGGGAGACAGTGCCGCAAGCCGCAACGGTTCACCCTGACGATGTTCGAATTGCGGGGCTGCATACCAGCCGAAATGCTCCGGTCCGAGAACCTCGCCGTCGCGCCGGTCGTCCTCGCGTCTGATGATGGCCGCATCGATTTCCCCACGGTCGAACGCGTCGAGCAGGGAGCGCGAATGGTCCATCCGCACTTCAATCGTCAGGCCCGGATCATGGTCGTTGAGGCGGGCCAGAAGGGTTGGCACCTCCGGTCCTGCCACGTGGGCGGCAATGCCGAGGCCAAAACGACGGCGCGGTGAGGAAAGGCCTGCCAATGCGCGATCGTGTGCGGCGAGAAACTCGCGGGCGGGCGCCAAAAACACTGCACCCTGCGCGGATAGCCGCACCGAACGCGGTGTGCGTTCGAGCAGCCGCTGGCCTAGCCTGTCTTCCAGTCGCTTGAGCTTGACGCTGATCGCGCCCTGGGTGGTGCCGAGCGCTTCGGCCGCGCGGGTGAAGCTCTGCATATCGGCGATGGTAACGAAGGCTTCGACGGCCTCCACATCCAGCGTGCTCATGTCGACTATTCCAATTCGTTGTCTCTGAAATAGCCAATCATCCAATTCAGTTATGGTCAAGCTTTGTCTAGCCTGTCGCCTCCGTAGATCGGTTTCACAGTTGCGAGCCGAGCCAAGAAAGGCTGAAGAATGACCCTTGTTATTACCGAACAAACGGGTAGCAGAAGCGCCATGGCGCTCGCTGCCGTTTGTCTCTCCGCTCTTATGTTCGGACTGGAAATCTCCAGCGTTCCGGCGATCCTGCCGACACTGGAACAGGTACTGCACGCGGATTTCCGGCAACTCCAGTGGATCATGAACGCCTATACCATCGGCGTGACCATGGTGCTGATGGCAACCGGTGCGCTGGCCGACCGCTTCGGCCGCAAACGTGTCTTTATTGCCAGTATTGCTGCCTTTGCCCTGTCTTCCCTTGCCTGCGGAATGACGCAGAATGTTCCGGTGCTGATCGGCGCGCGCTTCTTTCAGGGCTTGAGCGGCGGAGCGATGCTGGTGTGCCAGATCGCCATTCTGTCGCACCAGTTCCGTACGGCGCGGGAGCGCGGCATGGCCTTCGGCTGGTGGGGCATCATCTCGGGCGTTGGGCTCGGTTTCGGCCCGATCATCGGTGGTGCCATTGTTGCGCTGTGGAGCTGGGAATGGGTTTTCCTCGTTCACGTAGCGCTCGCCATCGTGACGTGGCTGCTTGCTTCGGGCGGTGTGAGAGAATCGCGTGACCCCGAGGCGGCACGTCTGGATATCGCCGGCATGGCCACGCTTTCGCTGTCCGTTTTTTGCCTTGCCTTTTTCATCACACAGGGACCCGAGCTTGGTTTTGCGAGCCCGGCGGCGCTTCTGATCCTTGGCGCCTCGGCTGCGAGCTTCATCGCCTTCCTGATTGCCGAAAAGCTTAGTTCAAGACCGATGTTCGACTTCTCAGTGTTCCGCATCCGGCCTTTTTCCGGGGCGATCATCGGTTCGGCCGCGATGAATATCAGCTTCTGGCCGTTCATGATCTATCTGCCGATCTGGTTTCAGGCTGGCCTCGGTTATGACAGCGTCACCGCCGGGCTCGGCCTGCTTGCCTATACGCTGCCAGCCTTGGTGGTCCCGCCTCTGGCGGAACGCCTGTCGCTGCGCTACCAACCCCGCCTCGTCATTCCGGCAGGACTGTTCACTATCGGCCTCGGCTTCATGCTGATGAAGCTGGGGAGCGGTATCGAAGAGGCGAACTGGCTTACAATGCTGCCCGGCTGCATCCTCGCCGGAATGGGGCTCGGACTTACCAATACCCCCGTTACCAACACGACCACGGGCGCGGTTTCGCCCGCCCGTTCGGGCATGGCTTCGGGCATCGACATGAGCGCACGCATGATCTCGCTTGCCATCAACATTCCGATCATGGGCTTTATTCTGGTCGAGGGCGTGGGGGCGTCGCTTCGGGCGAACCTGCCGATCGGGGCGGATGTGTCTCATGTGCAGTCGCTGGCGGAAAAGATCGCCGCGGGAACTGCTGGCGCCTCGGCGCAGGGCGTTTCGGAAGAGCTTGTCCACCGGGCGCTTGCGGATGGGTTCGGCCTGGTCATGCTTTATGCCGGCATCAGTGTATGGCTACTCGCCGCCATCAGCTTCATGATCTTCGGGCCGGCGCGAAAGCCTGCCCATGACTAGGGTGGAGTTCAGGATGCCTCCCGGAAAATGACGGTCACGATCGTTCCGCCCTCCGGACGCGCCTTTATCTGCAGATCGCTGTCATGCGCCTGTGCGATTGCGCGGGCAATGGACAGGCCGAGACCTGTCCCGCCGGTCTTGCGCGCGCGTGACGGTTCCATCCGCCAGAAGAGTTCGATGCCGTGCGCCTCGACGCCGGCGGGGAAGCCCGGCCCTTTATCCTCGATCGAGACGAAGGCGCGCCCGTCCTGAAGCCCGGTCGAACAACGCATAAACCCGCCGCTCGCCGCGTAGCGGCGCACATTGTCCATCAGGATAAGCAGCAGCTGCCGAAGGCGTTGACGGTCGCCGCAAACTGATGCTGCCTCCAGCGACATCTCGAGATCAATGCCTGCTTCGTTCATGAGCGGCCGCGCCGCCTCCGCCACGGCCGCGCATTCGGCGGCAAGATCAAGTGGCTCGGTATCTTTGACGAGGCTGTTGGTTTCGGCCAGAGAAAGCGTGCGCAAATCATCCACGAGACGTGCCAGCCCCTCCACATGGACGATGAGGTGGCGAATGGCTTCCTTGTCGAGGGGAAAGAGATCATCGGCAATGCCGTGCAAACGGCCCTGCAGGATCGTGAGCGGGGTGCGCAGTTCATGGGCTACCGCCATCGTGTTGAACTTCAACCGGTGCTCCATCATCTGAAGTTCCCGGATCAAGCTCTCGAAACTGTCGACGAGAAATGCGACCTCTGCGATGTGGCTCCCCCTGATCTCTGCTCCTCCGCTGAAGTTGCCGGTCGCCATGCGCCGCGCTGCATCGGCAAGTTCGCCGAGAGGTGCCGCAATGCGCCGAGAGATGAAGTAACCAAGCAAGCTGCAGAGAAAGACACCGAGCAATCCGAAAATGAACACGGATTTGATAAGCTCGTTATCGGCCTCGTCCTCGAGGCCCGGCAAAACTCTGACAAGGGCCTCAAGCTGACGCTGGTCCGGCATCACACCCCGGTCTATATCCGAGAAGGCCTTGGAGGCATCCGGCGATAGCTGGGCGATCATGCGCTCCTGAATATTGTCCGCATACCAGGAAACGCCGAAATAGACCAACGCAACCGCAAAGATAAGCATTGTAGTGATCGTGATCGCCGTCATCGTCCGCAGGCGGAGCCGCCAAGGCTTCATGGTTTTTGCTCCCCTGCCAGCCGATAACCGATGCTGCGCACCGAGACGAGATAACCGCAGGCGCCATGGTCCGTCAGTTTTTTGCGCAGATTGGCGATGTGTGTGTCGATGGTGCGCGCCAGCGCATCGCTTTCCGGCAGGCAGGCGTCAAGAATATCGGCACGCTGAAAGGCGTGGGTGGGACGACGCGCCATATGGGCGAGGATCCTGAACTCGCTCAGCGTGAGCGGCAGAACGGCCCGCTGACCGTCGTTGCAGACGGCTGCGACATAGGCTTCGGTGTCCACCTCAATGGGCCCGAAACGTAAAACTCCGCCAGAGCCCGGTTGCCGCGTGCGTTTCAGCACGGCATTCACCCGCGCGATCAATTCATGCGGATTGAAAGGTTTGACGATGTAGTCGTCAGCGCCGAGGCGAAGGCCCGTCAGCTTGTCCATGTCCTCGGCGAGAGATGTGACCATGATGACAGGCGTCTCCCGTTCCCGCCGAATGCGGTTCAAAACCTCGATGCCGTCGAATTTCGGCAGGCGAATGTCGAGGAGAACCAGATCAGGTCTCAACATGGAGAAATGGGTCAGCGCCGTTTCTCCGTCGCTGGCTCTGACGGTTCTGTATCCTTCGCGAACGAGATAGGCGTCCAGGATCTGAATAATATCCGGGTCGTCTTCGACGATTAGAATTAGTCCTTTGTCCATACTCAATCCGCAAATTTACTGGTGTCGGCCGTGGCAGCGCCGGGACGCTAAGCGGATGCGGAACATCGGGCAAGAGCCGCTGTGCCTGAATGAATCCCACCGGCACTCCTTTCCATACACTCTTGTGTCTTTCTCCGCAGAGCCTTGACATTTCTGCGGAAGAGAACTGGCCATGCACCAGTCTCTCACCCATAAAACCCACCCCAAAAAGCGGCGTTTGACCCAACGGTCGAAATTTCGTGTCAACTTTATTTATGTCGTTCGTCAGGCATTTGCGCGTGCCTCCGGCAGTCCCTTTGTGCTGGCTCTTCTGGTCGCCCTTGCGATGATGATTGTCTTTACGATCAGGCCGGATATCGATCTTGAAGTAAGCCGGCAATTCTGGGCGGAAGGTTTCACACTCGGCGAGGACGAGTTCCTGATTTCCGTCCGTGATCTGAACCGCAGGCTTCCCTGGGTCTTGCTGTCCGGACTTGTGTGCATGCTTGTCGTAATGCCCTTCTCGCGCGGCTTGCCACGGCTTCTTCCACCACACAGACTGCTGCTTATTATCGTCTTTTTTGCTCTGGGACCGGGCGCTGCGGTGCATGCCCTGAAAAACCTGTTCGGCAGGGCAAGGCCGCGGCATCTCGCAGAGTTCGGGGGAGAGCTGGTTTATACACCGGTTCTTTCCCTCGGTGGCAGCTGCACCCGAAACTGCTCTTTTCCTTCCGGTGAAAGCGCTTCCGCAATCGCCCTTCCGGCCTTCATCATTCTCCTGCCAGAGAAATTGCGCCTGATCGGCACCGCAATATTGACGCCGTTCATCGTGATTTTCTCCCTGAACAGGGTGGCGATGGGAGCTCATTTCCTCTCGGATGTCCTGATTGCATGGCCTTTGATGTTTGCGGTATTTCTTCTGGTCAATCGGCCGTTCATCAACAATCGGCGTGCGATCGACGCGACTTTTTCGCGCAAGAGCGATGGTGCGCGGCGCTCCGCCGAAACAAGACCGTTTGCCGAACAATAACGCCCGTCGGGCATCCGACCGCTAATATCAAAAGGGCAGCGGAAACCGCTGCCCCTTCCGTTTCTTCTGCGCAGATGATGGCAGCCTTATTTCACCTTTGCGACGACAAGCTTGCCGTCGGCGCGTTCGGCGATGAACTCGATATTGGCGCCTTCCTTGAGCTTTTCGAGCATCGCATCGTCCTTGACGCGGAACACCATGGTCATGGCTGGCATGTCGAGGTTCTTCAGTTCTTCATGGATGATGGTGACCTTCTTGGCGGCAGCATCGACTTTCTTGACTGTTCCCTTGGTGAATTCCTCTGCAAATGCGCTGAATGGAGCGGTGAGTAGAAGTGCGGCTGCGACGGTGATCTTAATGATGGTCTTCATGGTGAGATTCCTTCGGTCGTGGGTTACTTGGCGGACACTTTGAGATCGCCGCGCATGCCGGCCTCGTAATGTCCGGGTTTCAGGCAGGCGAATTCGAACATGCCGTCATTGGTGAATTTCCAGATGATTTCGCCGCTTTCTCCCGGCGCGAGGGTGATAGCGTTCGGGTTGTCGTGTTCCATCTCCGGCGCCTTGGCCATTGCAGCCTTGTGCTCCAGATTGGCTTTCTGCTCGTCCATGATGAATTCATGGTCCAGCTCGCCGGCATTCTTGACAGCGAAGCGAACGGTCTTGCCCTTCTTGAATTCGAATTTGGCGGGTGTGAACAGCATCTTGCCATCGGGTGTCTCTTTCATCGTCACCTGAATGGTCTGGGTCACCTTTGCCTTGTCGCCCGGTTCGCCCACCGCCATCGCTTCATGGCCGCCGCCGTGGGTGCCGGATGCGAGCGCTGGCGTGGCAAGAGTGGTGAGAAGCAGTGCAATTTTCAGTCTGGTCATGTCATTGTTCCTTGGTTTGTAAGGGTGGGTCGTCTTCAGCCGTGTTTCATCGGATGCGGCGTGATCTGCGTTTTGGGGTCGGTATTTTTTGGGCTGTCCGGCAATTCGCCGGTCCATTCCCAGGCCTGCGTGCCGGGCGGATTTTCGTACCAGCCGGGGTCTGCGTAATCGCCCGCGGAAATGCCTTCGCGAACCTTCACGACAGAGAACATTCCGCCCATTTCGATCGGGCCGTGCGGGCCCCACCCCGTCATCATCGGAACGGTATTTTCGGGGATTTCCATTTCCATTGCGCCCATGTCGGCCATGCCGGCGGTGCCCATCGGCATATATTCAGGCCGGACCTTGCGGATCTTTTCGGTGACGCTTTTTTTGTCGACGCCGATGAAGGTGGGGACGTCATGTCCCATGGCGTTCATCGTATGGTGTGACTTGTGGCAATGGATCGCCCAGTCGCCGACATATTTGGCGTCGAATTCATAAGCCCGCATGGCGCCGACGGGAATATCGATGCTGACCTCCGGCCAGCGCGCCTCCGGCCGCACCCAGCCGCCATCCGTGCAGGTCACCTCGAAATCGTAACCGTGCATGTGGATCGGATGGTTGGTCATGGTCAGGTTACCGACGCGCACGCGCACCCGGTCGTCCCTGGAAACCACCAGCGGATCGATGCCCGGAAACACCCGGCTGTTCCATGCCCAAAGATTGAAATCCGTCATCGTCATGATTTTGGGGACGGAGGTGCCGGGATTGATGTCGAAGGCGTTGAGCAGGAACACAAAATCGCGGTCCACCGGCATGAAGGTGGGGTCCTTCGGATGGACAACAAAGAAGCCCATCATGCCCATCGCCATCTGCACCATCTCGTCCGAATGTGGGTGGTACATGAAGGTGCCCGACTTCAAGAGGTCGAACTCGTAGACGAAGGTCTTGCCGACGGGGATATGCGGCTGCGACAGTCCACCCACCCCGTCCATGCCCGATGGCAGGATCATGCCGTGCCAGTGGATCGTCGTATGTTCCGGCAGCTTGTTGGTAACAAAAATGCGCACCCGGTCGCCTTCCACGGCCTCGATGGTGGGGCCCGGTGACTGGCCGTTGTAACCCCATAGACGGGCAGTCATGCCCTCGGCCATTTCGCGTTCCACCGGCTCGGCGACAAGGTGGAATTCCTTGACGCCATTGTTCATCCGGAAGGGCAGGGTCCAGCCATTCAAGGTGACGACGGGATTATAATCGGGACCGGTGGTGGGCTTTACCGGCGCCTGCGTTGCCGCCGTTTCCATCACTGCCGCTTCCGGCAGGCTGCTGTTGGAGGTTTTCGCCCAGGCCGCCGAGGAGACCATCGCGGCGCTGACGCCCAGAAGTTGTCTTCTATTGAACATGGTCTTTCCCTTTCTCAATGTCCGCCACCACCGCCGCCGGAAGCGGCGGCAACCTCGGTCTCTCCGCCAGACGCGCCTGCGCCGCCGCCATAAATGGCATCGGCGAGGCCGGCTTCGGCGAGCCAGAAGTCGCGTTTGGCATTGATGGCCAGCAGGTTTGAATTGACCTTCTCGCGGCTGTCGGCCAGCAGCTCGAACGTGTTGGTGAGCATGCCGTTATAGGTCAGCAGCGACTCTTCCTCGATCTTGGTGCGCAGGGGCACCACGCTGTTGCGGTAATGCCGGGCGATATCGTAATTCGAGCGATAGGCCTGATAGGCCGAGCGGGCCTCCGAGCGGATATTGACCGCCTTTTCCGCCAGCAGATTGGCTGCACGCATATAAGCGAGCTCGGATTCCCGCATGCGCGCCTGGCCGGAATCGAAGATCGGAATGACGAATTCCAGTTCCGCGTTGCCGGTCGTCTGTTTGTGCTTTTCGCCGTCTTCCAGCTCGCGCTCGGTCTCGAAACCGGAGCGCAACTCGAGATCGGTGACGTAGCGGGTGGCTTCCGTGAGCTTGAAGGAGCGCGCGGTCGCCTCAAGATCGAGTTTTGCCATCTGCAGATCGACGCGGCGTTGCAGCGCCTCCGCCTCGATCATGTCACGCTTGGCGAGTGTTTTTGGAAGCTGCGGCAGGCGGTTGGGAATGGCGTATTCAATATCCGCTCCCCATAGACCCATCAGCCGCGTCAGTTCTTCCTTGGCAAGGCGGGCTTCAAGCCGCGCCTTGGCGATCTGGCCTGTCAACTCGGCATAAAACACCTGTTCGCGGGCCTGGCCTTCCTTATTGAGCGAACCCGCCTCGCCAAGCTTCTTGGCGAGTTCAGAGGCGGCGTCCGCCGCGGTCTGCGCCTGCGCCAGTTGGCCGACATTTTCGAGGGCGGCAACGGCGTTGATCCATGCCCGGCGCGTATCTGCCGCGAGTTGCAGCGTTTTCAGCGCGGCGGCAAGCTGCGCCTTGCGGAAGTTGGTATCGGCAATCGCCACGTTCTGCTTGAGGGTGGCGAGTGCCAGGATATTGGTGACGACCACGCCCTCGATTGACTTATAGGCCCTGAGGCCGGGGGTGCCGATCCCCGTCAGCCCGATGCCGACCCGCGGATTGACCAGCATGGTCGATTGCCAGGCGGTGGCAGCGGCTTCCCCCAGATCGGCATAGGCCGCCTGCAGGCCCTTGTTGTTCAGCAGCGCAACCTGTACGGCGGTTTCGGCATCAAGGACCTTGCTGGCCGCCATCAGCGTTTTGACGCGGGCTTGTGTTGCCTGCGCTTCGACCCGGTTCTGCACCCAGATGGCCTGTTTTCCGGTCGCTTCCGATGTCTTTGCCGAAACATTGATGAACCCAGCATCCGACGCCGCATATTGTGCGGCCGAGACACAGCCACTGAGAAAAAGCGGCATGGATAGAACGGCTGCCAGTTTTGCGCCGAGTTTGAATGCACGTGGTGTCATGATGCGTCTCCTTTTGGAGCCTGCGCATCGTTCTGGTCACGCCAGGGTTTGGGATCGACCGGCATGCGGGCCGTGTAAGCCGAGACCGGGCTTTGGTAGCGGAGGGGGGCGACGGCAAGCGTCGGGTTTACCGCGTCGTCATAGGAGGCGGCGTCATTCATCATCGATGTGGCTGTGCAGCCGCCCAGAAGCAGGGGCGCCGCAACCACAATATAAATTGGGTTCATGGGTCGTTTCCGAACAGGAGATGTAACGGCGTAGCGGCGTTACAGCCGCTCACGCACGGTCATTGCCCAAAGGCGGGCTTTGCCTGTTCAGATATTCGGGGGACGGTGAAGAAGCGGGGTCTGCCCCAGCGCCTTGCTGTCGTCGAGGAAGGAGCGGATGCCGCTGACGACGGGCGTGCCGACTGTGCCGTGATCGATCAGAACCGCCATGCCGAGACAGAAATCGCCGCAGCATTGTGGCTTCGCGGTTTTTTTGACACCACCGTCCTCGTCGGACATTCCCTGCAGGTCCTGGACGCCGTGGCGACCATGAGTGTCAGACATCATCGCCGAGCCGCCATGATCCATCATCTTGCCGTGATCCATCGTGGCGGATTGAGCGTGTTGCATTCCGCCGGCGTCGGGACCATGCATTGCGGCATTCACGGTGGAAACGCTGTAGCCGGCCAGTGATAGGATCATCACCAGTCTAAACATAAGGGCCAGCAATTTCGATGCTCGCAACGTTTCACGCATGGCCTTTAGAAAAGCCGCTGTCCCGTGATTTGTCAATGGATATGGTTCATAACCATTGATGAAAACCTTGACGTGAAGCTGATCGCCCATCCGATTTCATGCGAAAGACCACAACCTGATGCGGCCCTTTCGCTGACGATGCGGGTAATATCGGCCTCGGCGATGAATTCGGGAGGAGGCAGCGCAAAGCGGCTCCGTCGCAGAAAATGCGGGCTCGGAAATGGATCATGGTGTGCATGGCACTGTCATCCCCCGCGCCGCCGGCGGTCTATTCTTCCGTCGGGCGAAATCGAAGATGGATGAGCGGATAGGGCCGCCCCTGTCCGTCGAGATCGGAGCGTCCCGTCGGCTTGAAGCCCAGCCGGCGATAAAAGCCCAGTGCTTCGCCGTTTTGCTCGTTAACGTCGGTTGTCAGTGCCGGGTGAAGCGCAAGCGCACTTTCCACCAGGGCCTTGCCGATGCCTTTGCCGTGATGGTCCGGATCGATGAACAGCGCCTCCATATGGCCTTCATGCAGAAACATGAAACCCAGGGCGCGGTCTGTTTCGTCGACGGCAAGCGTCAACGGCGCCTGCGGCAAAAATGCCCTGACTTCGTCGCCGATCGCAACGCGATCCTGCGGAAGTAGAAAGCCATGGGTTGCGTCAACGGCCCTGCTCCATATGTCGAGGATGCGCGCCGCGTCGCCATTGGTGGAGGTGCGAAGTGATATCATTCCCGAGCTTTAGCAATTCGGACGGTTTCGCGCCATGGGCCTGCTCGATCTTTTCGTGGGCAAATATGTGGGGAATTGCCACCCTCGAAATGCGGCCTGTTTGTCCCGATCGATCCTGTCTGCCTTTCGCGTCGAAAAAAACTCTCAAGAAAAAAGTGCTTGCAAAACGCCATCGGGAAAAAATAGATAAAAACAAGTTCTATCTATTTATTCAAGGATTGTGAGTGACGTATGGATCAGATGGCACTGCGGACTAACGACAAACCGGCTGCTTTGAGCGATACTGAAACGAATTCCGCCGTTGAAGAGGCAAAAATTATCTATAATTTACCCTTCAACGATCTTTTGTTTCGAGCGCAGCAGGTGCACCGGCGTCATTTTGATGCCAATGCAATCCAGATGAGCCGGCTTCTTTCGATCAAAACGGGCGGCTGCCCCGAAGATTGCAGTTACTGCAGTCAGTCCGCCCGAAACCCGACCGGTCTGAAGGCTTCCAAACTCATGGAAGTCGAGCGGGTACTGGCGGAGGCGCGCAAGGCAAAAGAGGGTGGGGCGACGCGTTATTGCATGGGCGCGGCCTGGCGTAATCCCAAAGAGCGCGACATGGAGGCTGTTGTCGCCATGGTCGAAGGCGTGAAGGCGCTCGGCATGGAAACCTGCATGACGCTCGGCATGCTGACGCCGGAACAGTCCGAGCGGCTGGCCGATGCCGGGCTGGACTATTACAATCATAACGTTGATACGTCAGAGCGGTTTTATTCCGAGATCATTACGACCCGCACCTTCGAGGACCGGCTGGCGACGCTCGCCAATGTCCGCGATGCCGGCATCAAAGTCTGTGCCGGCGGCATTCTCGGCATGGGGGAGACGGTCGAGGACCGGATTTCAATGCTGGTGACACTCGCCAACCTTCCGGCTCCGCCGGAAAGCGTTCCGATCAACATGCTGATCCCGATCCCCGGCTCGAAACTGGCCAATGCCGATCCTGTCGATCCGATCGAATTCGTCCGCACCATCGCGCTTGCCCGCATCCTGATGCCGCGTTCGCATGTAAGGCTTTCCGCCGGGCGTACCGAGATGAGCGATGAGACGCAGGCGCTCTGTTTCCTGGCCGGCGCCAATTCCATCTTCATCGGCGAAACGCTGCTGACGGCGGATAATCCGGGGGAAGATCACGATACGGCGCTCTTCCGGCGGCTTGGCCTGAAGCCGATGGAATTGCCGCCTGTGGAAGCAGGAGGCTGCCGGTGAACCTTGCGGCGCTCTCCCCCTATGAGGCTAAGCTTGCCGGCCTCAGCCGCAAATCGCGGCTTCGTGCGCTTGCACCGCGCGAGGGTGTCGATTTCACTTCGAACGATTATCTCGGCCTTGCCGAAGCGCCGCGCCTGAAGGCGGCAATTGTTGATGCCATGGCAAGAGGCGTGCCGGTGGGCGCCGGTGGCTCGCGATTGCTGCGTGGCAATCACCCCGAACACGAGGCGTTGGAAGCGGAAGCGGCGGCGTTCTTCGGGGCCGAAAAAGCGATCTATTTCAGCAGTGGTTTTGCCGCCAATGTCGCACTTTTTTCCACCCTGCCAATGCGGGACGATCTTGTCCTACATGATGCCCTGATCCATGCCAGCGTGCATGATGGCATTGCGGCGGGAAAGGCCAAGGCGGTGGCTGTGCCGCATAATGAGGTCGAGGCATTCGAGCGGGAAATAATCCGCTGGCGGCAGGCGGGCGGTAAGGGGCGACCATGGATCGCTGTCGAAAGCCTTTATTCCATGGATGGCGATTGCGCGCCGCTCGCGGCGCTTGCCGATCTTGCCGAACGGCATGGTGGTTTTCTGGTTGTCGATGAAGCCCATGCCACCGGCGTCTTCGGCCCCGGTGGGCGTGGACTTGCTGCGGCACTGGAAGGCCGTGGCAATGTGGTGGCGCTTCACACCTGCGGCAAGGCGCTCGGGGCCTCCGGCGCGCTTTTGAGCCTGCCTGCGGTTCTTGCCGATTATCTCGTCAACCGCGCCCGCGGGTTCATCTATTCCACCGCCCCTTCGCCGCTGATGGCGGCGGCGGTGCGGGAAGCCCTGCGCGTCGTCGCGGACGAGCCCTGGCGGCGGTCGCGACTGGCAGAACTGGTCAGTTTTACCGGCGAGGAGTTACAGCGCCAACTCGGCGTGGCGCCAAGCGGTTCACAGATCCTTCCGGTGATGATCGGCGACAATGCACGCTCGCTGAAGATTGCCGCGCGGCTGCGGCAAGGCGGTTTCGATGTGCGGGCGATCCGCCCGCCGACGGTGCCGGAAGGCACGGCGCGGCTGCGCATCGCCATCACGCTCAATGTGGAGGAAAGCCAGATTGCCGCTATGATCGGGTTGCTTGCCCTCTCGTTGCGGGAGGACGCGGCGTGAGTCTCCGTTTTGTCATCTCTGGCACCGATACCGGCATCGGCAAGACGGTTTTTGCCGCAGCGCTTACCCATGCCCTCAAGGCTCATTACTGGAAGCCCGTGCAGTCAGGGCTTGAGGAAGAAACCGACAGCGAGACGGTGGCAAGGCTTGCCGGCGTCGCGCCTACGCGCATCCTGCCGGAAGCCTATCGGTTGAAGACGCCTGCCTCGCCGCATCTTTCGGCTCGTCTCGACAATTCCACGATCGATCCCGCATTTTTACAGCCGCCGCGGCTGGATGGACCGCTTGTCATCGAAGGCGCAGGCGGGCTTCTGGTGCCGCTGACGGAGAGCGTGCTCTTCGTCGATATCTTTGCCCGCTGGCAAATTCCGCTCATTCTGTGCGCCAGAACCGCGCTCGGCACCATCAACCACACGCTGTTGTCGCTCGAGGCGTTGCGGCAACGCGCCATTCCGGTGCAGGGCGTGGTTTTCATCGGTGAGGAAGACAAGGAAAACCAGCGCGTCATTTCGAATATAGGCGCGGTGCGTCCGCTCGGCCGGTTGCCACGCCTGGCGGATCTGACCAGCGACGCGCTGCATCAGGCCTTCGCCCAACACTTCAATCTCGCTGACTTTCTGGAGGCACCGGAATGAGCCGTTCCCCGGTCTGGCATCCCTTCACCCAGCATGGGCTGGAACCGCCGATGAAACATGTGGTCTCGGCGCAAGGGGCGTTTCTGGTGGATGAGGACGGCAATCGCCTGTTCGACGCCATTTCATCCTGGTGGGTCACCACCCACGGGCACCGGCATCCGGCAATCATGGCGGCCATCCGTGCCGCGACCGAAACCCTGGATCAGGTCATTTTCGCCGAGTTTTCCCATGAACCGGCCGAGACGTTAGCCCGGGGGTTGATTGAGCTTGCACCTGCCGGACTAAGCCATGTGTTTTATTCCGACAGCGGCTCGACGGCGGTGGAGGTGGCGCTGAAAATGGCGCTCGGTTATTTCCACAATCGCGGTGAAAAGCGCGACCGTATCGTGGTGATGGAGCATGGCTATCATGGCGATACGATCGGCACCATGTCGACAGGCGAACGCGGTGTGTTCAATGCCGCCTATGAGCCGCTGCTTTTCGGCGTCGACCGTCTGGCCTTCCCGGAGGCTGGTCGCGAGCAGCGCACACTGGATATGTTCGAGGTCTATTGCCGCTCGGGCCGCATTGCCGCCCTGCTGATCGAACCCCTGGTGCTCGGAGCCGGCGGCATGAAAGTCTATGGCGCCCATGTTCTTGCCGGGCTGAAACAGATAGCCGAACGCCACGGCTGCCTCGTCATCGCCGATGAGGTGATGACCGGTTGGGGCAGGACCGGAACCCTGTTTGCCTGCGAGCAGGCGGCAATTTCGCCGGATATTCTCTGCACCTCCAAGGGGCTCACAGGCGGTTCCCTGCCGCTGGCGGCAACGCTGTGCAGCGCAAAGATTTTCGATGCGCATTTTTCGACCGACCGTCGCAAAACCTTTTTCCATTCGAGTTCCTATACGGCCAATCCGATTGCCTGTGCCGCTGCCGTCGCCAATCTCCAGGTCTGGCGGGATGAACCGGTTCTCCAGCGTATCGGGCAGGTGCAACAGGCGCTGGGCGATAATATCAGGCGATTTGCAGATGATGGCCGTTTCGCCAATCTCCGGCACGCAGGCACCATCGCCGCGCTCGACCTCGTGGTGCCGGTCGGTGGCTATCTTTCCGAGGCCGGCCCGCGCATGCGCCAGCTGTTCCGCGAGCGCGGTTTCCTCATCCGCCCGCTCGGCAACGTACTTTACCTGATGCCGCCCTATTGTTCGACGCCTGACGACCTGACACGCGCCTTTGACGTCATCGGTGAGGTTGCCGGGATCGTTACTCAGGCTGCACCGGTAAATTCGCGCGCCGCCGGGAGCTAGGAATGGAGATGCCAGGACCGTTGCGAAAGTCATGACAATGCAGACACTCTCTTCCCGTATGGCTGGTTTCGGCCATGCCGTTCCTGCCCGTTGCGTCGGCAATGCCGAAATAGAGGCCAACCTCGGGTTGGAGGCCGGCTGGATCGAGCGGCGCACCGGCATTCGCTCCCGTTATTGGGCAGAGAAGGACGACACGCTGAGTGGCCTTGCGGAAAAGGCGGGCCGGATGGCGCTGGCGGATGCCAAGATCGATCCCGATAACATTGCGCTTACGCTGCTTGCCACCTCCACGCCGGACCATCTTCTGCCGCCTTCCGCGCCGCTGCTGGCACACAGGCTCGGTTTGACGCGCTCCGGTGCGATCGATCTTGCTGGCGCCTGTTCCGGTTTTCTTTATGCGCTCACCCTCGCGGATGGTTTTGTCCGTACCCATGGCCGCGCCGTCCTTGTTGTCGCGGCCAATATTCTCAGCCGTCGCATCAATCCGGCGGAAAGGGCGAGCGCCGTCCTGTTTGCCGATGCCGCCGGCGCGGTGGTGCTCACCCCTAGCCCTGAGGCGAAACGCGGGCTGTTGTCGGCCGATCTCGTTGCCGATGGAAGCGGTTACGATCTCATCCAGATTGCGGCAGGCGGCAGCAGCCGGCCCTTTTGCGCTGATATTTCCGCCGAAGATGCCCTGATGACGATGCGCGATGGCCGGGAGGTTTTCTCCCGCGCCGTGGCGCTGATGAGCGAGACCTCACAGCGCGTGCTGGAAGAGGCGGAACTGACCGCAGCCGATATCGGCCGTTTCGTACCGCATCAAGCCAATGCCCGCATGTTTGATGCCGTCTGTGGCAATCTTGGTATCGAGCGGGGAAAGACGGTTCGCACCATAGAAAGCTTCGGCAATTCGTCCGCCGCCACCATCCCGCTTTCGCTGTCCATGACCAACAGCGGACGACCTTTCGCGAGCGGCGAAAATCTGCTTCTGACGGCAGCCGGCGCGGGCATGACGGGCGGAGCGGTTGTTTATCGCATCTAACCCCGCGGCGGCCTTCAGCGCCAGAACACCAGCGCCATGCCGATAACGACAAGAGCGGCTCCCACCCACGCACCAGATGCGGGCCGCTCCCCGGTTCTGAGCCAGAGCAATGGCAGGATGATGACCGGCGTGGTGGCCGAAAGTGTGGAGACAATGCCGACCTTTCCGCCAGAAAGCGCAAACAGCAGCAGCGTCATGCCGAAGCCGAGCGCGATCGTGCCGGTCAGCGCCGTCTGGAGGAAAATGCTGCCCGTCAATGGCCCCTTGGGTTTTACGGCCTTGATGGGGAGCATTGTCAAGATCGTAAGGCAGATTGCGGCGGCGCCCACCCGCAGCATGGATGCGGCGATGGGATCGACACCTGCTGCCATCACGGGCCTCGCGATCAGCGAGCCAACGGCTTGGCTGAGAGCTGCGAGAAGGCCGACGAGGACGCCAAGCCAGAGCGGTCCCTTCACGCTTTCCCATGCGTGCAGCTGCGACTTGCGCTTGCCGAAAAGGATGGCCAGCAGAACGCCCGCAATGGTGAGGCCTATACCGCCTATGGCTGTCACGGAAAGCTGTTCCCCAAGAACAGCCCAGCCAAGCACGGCGGCGATGGGAGCATTGAGCGCAAACAGGATTCCCGAGCGGCGTGGCCCGAGCCGGTTGAGGCAGGTGAAAAGCAGCGTGTCGCCAACGAAGATGCCGATGAAGCCGGAAAGCAACAGCGCCCACAGCGCATCCGGTTGCAGGTCCCGCCAGGTTCCTGATGCGATGACGTAAAGACCGAGCACCGAGGCGACAAAAAGCTGCCTTGTCCTGTTGAAGGCAAGCGCGCCAAGATGCCCCGCCGGGCGGGCGGCGAGCAGCCCCGTTATCGCCCAGCAGGTTGCAGCGCCCACGGCGGCCAGTTCATAGAGTACCATCTCGTTCCACAGCTCCGCGGGCTTTTCTTATTAACCCGCCCCCATCATGCGCTCACGCGCCCACCGCAGGTTCTGCGTTTGCCCGCCATAACCATAGGTGTCGCCATCCACGGCGTGAACCAGCACATAGCTTGCTTCGTGCACGGGGCCAAGCAGCCTGTTCATCTCTTCATAAACACGGCGTACCCATTCGGTCGTCTCGTCCTTGATGTTTGTGTGATCGGTAATCGAAACCTCGACATAAAATGTGCCGACCTTCTGTTCGGCGACGCTCGATCCGGCGATGATCCAGTCGGCGGGATCGGCACTTTCGACGAGAACGGCGGTAACCGCCGGGTCTTTGTGCAGGATGTCCGCAGTCAACCGGGACAGGAGAGCGGCGATTTCCAGCTTCGGATCGTCAGCGTCTTGAGGTTTGGTGTAGCGGGTTTTGATCATGGGCATGGTGTTTCTCCTTGTTGCCGAAGACCACCTTGCGTAAATTTCATCATAATGAGAAGATAATGAATACTATTCTATTCATAGCGATTTTATATGATTGACCTTGAAAGCGTCCGCCTCTTCATTCTCGCCGTTGAACTGGGCAGCCTGACTAGGGCGGCCGAGGCTGCGGGAACCGTGCAGCCCGTCGTCAGCCAGAAGCTGAAGATGCTGGAGCAGCGTCTCGGCAGACGGTTGATCGACCGCTCGCCACGCCACCTTCGGCTGACGGAGGATGGGCAGGTGTTTCTGCCGAAGGCCCGCGAGCTGCTGGCCAAACATGAGGATGCGCTGAACTTCAGTGACGAGCCACCGCTGCACTTTGCACTGGCGGCCAGCGATCACGCGATCGGGACCCGCCTTTCGGCGGCGATAAGAGCAATGCGCGCGTCGCTGCCGGCTAATGCTGTGATTGATGTGACCTTGGGTTTTTCCCGGCAGGTGAAGGAAAACTTCGCTTCCGGACTGGCCGATGCCGCAATCATCCGTCGCAATGGCGGCGGGTCCGATGGCGAAGTGCTACGCACCGACAGGCTGGGATGGCGTGTGGCCCCGGACTGGCGACCGCGCACCAACAGCGCCGTTCCGCTTGTCTCTCTTGGGGCGGGGTGTGGTGTCCGGGATATTGCGATAGCCGAGCTCGGAAAGGCTGGCGTCGCCTGGCGCGATGCATTCACCGCTGGAAGCTGTTCTGCGCTTCTGGAAGGAGTGCTTGCCGGCGCAGGCATCGCAGCCCTCGGCGAGATCAGCGCGCGAGGCTTGCCGGATCGCGGCCCCGAGCTGGGCCTGCCACCGTTGCCAATCTCTGACATCGTGCTTCTTTCCCGCGCGCGCACACCGGCCCATGCCTCAGCCATCAGGGCGCTCGCCGCCGCGATATCGGCCGCTGGTGAGTAGCGTCGGAATGATATCCGCTACGAGACAAAAATCGAGGATGTAAAGGGAGTTAAGGTGTTGGCTGGGGAACCTGGATTCGAACCAAGATCGACGGAGTCAGAGTCCGCTGTTCTACCATTGAACTATTCCCCAAAAGCCTGAAACGCGTTGTCGCGTTCGCTTTGGTGGGTCGTCATATAGATGATTTATTCCGGGGCGCAAGTCGAAAAAATCGAAAAATGCGTTTTATCCTGCTTTTGCCTTTTGTCTCTGTGTCAGAGCCTTGCGCGGGTGGAACGCGGGGTGGAGAGCAGCAGGCTGGTCTCGCTGCCGGTAATCCCGGGCACGAGGCGGATGCGGCGGAGCACGGCGTCGAAATCGCTAAGTGTCGCGGCATTCAGTTCCACGATCAGATCCCAGCGGCCGTTGGTGGTGTGGATTTCGGAGATTTCCGGAAAACCGCCGAGCGTGCGGATGACGCGGTCCGTCACATGGCCTTCGATCTCGATCATCATGATGCCGCGGATTGCGGCTTCAACGGCGTCGGCGCGCAGGATAACGGTATAACCGATGATCGTACCGTCATTTTCCATTCTTTCGACGCGCGAGCGAACCGTCGCGCGCGAGGTTTCAGTCTCCACGGCCAGGTCGGAGATGCTGCGACGGCCATTATGCCGCAGAAGGGTGATGAGGCGTTCGTCAAGTTTGTCCATACCTGCCATTTCGATAAAATGATTTTACCAAAACGGTAGCTTATTTCGATAATATTGCCAATCTTTGATGTTCGTTCTGCCATGTCTCCGTGGTCTAGTGAAGTTATCGGTAGGAAAAATGAGGACGGGAATGGATATCAGGCTTGTTGGTGCGCCGTTGCAGATCGGGGCCGGGCAATTGGGATGCGAAATGGGGCCGAGCGCCTATCGCGTCGCGGGGCTTGCCCATGCCCTCGAAGAGCTGGGGCATCGGGTGGTGGATACGGGCAATGTGATGCCCGCGCCGCTTCGGGAATTTTGCCATCCGAATCCTGCCGTACACCATCTTTCCGAAACAGTGGCCTGGACAGAGGCGCTGACGGAAGCGGCCTATCGCGAAAGCGTGGACGCCGTGCCGATCTTCCTCGGCGGCGACCATGCGATTTCGGCGGGGACGGTTGCCGGCATGGCGCGCCGCGTGGCTGAGACGGGTCGGCCATTCTTCGTCCTCTGGCTCGATGCTCATACAGATTATCATACCCTTGAAACCACACGCAGCGGCAATCTGCATGGCACGCCGGTCGCCTATTTCAGCGGGCGTGACGGTTTTTCCGGTTATTTCCCGCCGCTTTCCCATGCTGTTCCGGAAGAGAATATCGGCATGATCGGCATCCGCAGCGTCGACCCTGCCGAGAGGGCCGCTCTGGAAAAAAGCGGCATCACCGTTCACGACATGCGTTCGATTGACGAGCATGGCGTTGCCGTGCTGCTGCGTGAATTCCTGGCGCGGGTTCAGGCGGCAAACGGGCTTTTGCATGTCAGCCTCGATGTCGATTTTCTGGAGCCGTCCATCGCGCCGGCTGTCGGCACCACGGTGCCGGGCGGCGCGACATTCCGCGAAGCCCATCTTGTCATGGAGATGCTGCATGACAGCGGGCTGGTCTGCAGCCTCGATCTCGTGGAACTCAATCCGTTTCTCGATGAGCGCGGCAGGACCGCGACGCTGATGGTGGATCTTGCCACCAGCCTGATGGGCAAGCGGGTCATGGACCGACCGACGCGGGCCGGCTGAAAGGGGTGATGTGATGACCGTGATACCAAACCTCAATATCGTGCCTTTCGTCAGCGTCGATCACATGATGAAGCTGGTGCTCAAGGTGGGCATCGACACGTTCCTGCGTGAGCTCGCCGATGTGGTGGAGGAGGATTTCCGTCGCTGGCAAAGCTTCGACAAGACCCCGCGCATCGCCTCCCATTCGAGGGAGGGTGTCATCGAGCTGATGCCGACCAGCGACGGCACGCTTTACGGCTTCAAATATGTCAACGGCCACCCGAAGAACATGAAGGAGGGCCGCCAGACCGTGACGGCCTTCGGCGTGCTTTCCGATGTCGGCAATGGTTATCCGCTGCTTCTGACCGAAATGACGATCCTGACCGCGCTGCGCACTGCCGCCACCTCCGCCGTTGCGGCGAAATATCTCGCCCGCCAAAACGCCCGTTCCATGGCCATTATCGGCAATGGCGCACAGAGCGAATTCCAGGCGCGGGCGTTCAAGGCCATTCTCGGCATCGATACGTTGCGGCTGTTTGACATCGACCGCTCCGCCAGCGAGAAATGCACCCGCAATCTCGCCGGGCGGGGTCTTGCCATCAAGATCTGCGACAGTGCGGAAGAAGCGGTGGAAGGCGCGGATATCGTCACGACGGTCACTGCCGACAAGCAATATGCGACGATCCTGACTGACAACATGGTCGGCCCCGGCATCCACATCAACGCTGTTGGCGGGGATTGTCCCGGCAAGACGGAATTGCACCGGGATATTCTGTTGCGATCCGACATTTTTGTCGAATATCCGCCGCAGACGCGTATTGAGGGCGAAATTCAGCAATTGCCGCCGGACTACCCCGTTACCGAGCTGTGGCGGGTCATAACGGGTGAACAGCAAGGCCGGGCAAACGACAGGCAGATCACACTGTTCGACAGCGTGGGTTTCGCGACTGAGGATTTTTCGGCGCTGCGTTATGTACGCTCAAAACTGCCGTCCACCGGGCTCTATACGGAGTTGGACCTGCTGGCGGACCCGGATGAGCCGCGGGATCTTTTCGGGATGCTGCTGCGCTGCGAGGCGGCTCTCGTCTAGGCCGGCTCCGGCCGGCAAGCATATCAGCCTTGCCGGCGACCCTTCCTTGCGGTCATGTGTTCCCGCCAGATGGTGAAAAGACCTGCTGCTATGACGATGGCCGCGCCGATCACCATATTGGAAGTCACGACCTCGCCATAGATGGTGACGCCGATGATGGAGACGAGCACGAGCTGGTAATAGGAAAAAGGCTGCACGGAAGCCGCATCCGACAGTTCGAAGGCTTTAATCAGGCAGTAATGGCCGCTCATGCCGGTAATGCACAGGGCCAGCATCCATCCCCAGTCATGGGGCGCCAGACTGACCCAATAAAACGGGCCAACCAGCGTCAGGGCGGCCGCGCCCGCCACGCCGGTATAAAAGAAGCTTGTCATGGCCGTATCGCTCCGGCTGCCGAGCCGCGTCAGCACACCATAAAGCGCCAGCATGAATGCGGCGACGAAGGTGATCAGCAGGCTCTTGTCGAAACCTTCGCCATCGGGTTTGAGAATAACGAGAACGCCGATGAAACCGACAAAAATAGCGCACCAACGCCGCCAGCCCACTTTTTCTCCCAGCAGCGGCACGGAAAGCGCCGCGACGATGAGCGGGGCGGAAGCGATGATGGAATGGCTGTGGGCAAGGCCGACGATTGCGAAGGAGAAAATCGAAAAGACGATCTGTACGGCAAGGAGGACACCACGGCTGATCTGCAGCCAGGGGCGATTGGCGATGGCGGCACCGCGAATGCCGCCTGAAGACTTTGCCGCCATCAGCAGAACGAAAACGGCAAAGGCCCAGTAGCGCAACATGGCGACGAAGACCGGTGGATAGGCGCTGCCCAGATGTTTCGATATGCCATCCTGCGCCGCAAAGATCGTGAAGGCGACAAGCGCATAAAGAAAACCGGTCTTGGCTGATGGCATGGAAAAACCGCTGTCCGGAGTTTGCCGGCAAAAAAAGGATTCGGCGTGAATGAGATGGATATGGCCATATGTTATGGCCGCACCTTGTCAGACAACCTTATTTTCCGAATAGCAGCCATGCAAGCCCGGAAGCAGCCTGTTGTGGATTTGAGCGCCGCGGATCAATGTGGGATCTGGACGATGTGCCCGATATGCTCGCTGGCGAGGCCTTGGGAAAGGCACGGCTGTCCGCCGTCGACAATTGCGCGGCGGACAGAGAGTTCGGCAAGACGGGCGGCGCTACGGCCGCTACCTCAGGCGATCGTCACGACCGTTTTCGACGTTGCGGATTTCAGCGCCGCATCGGCGAGCTTCAGCGCGATCAAACCGTCCTTGATGGAAGGAGAGGGCGCGGTGTTATTTTCAATGCTGTCAATGAAAGCAGTGATTTCCGCAGCATAGGCTGCCGTGTAACGCGTCATGAAGAAATCATGCAGCGGTGGCCGGGTGTAACCATCCGCATTGGCGATTTCGATGGAAACCGGGCGCTGGTTTTCGGCCGCTGCCGAACCGAGCGAACCGTGTACCTCGATGCGCTGGTCGTAACCATAGGTCGCGCGGCGAGAGTTTGAAATAATCGCCTGCCTGCCGCTTTTCGTCGTCAGAATGATGCTGGCGCTGTCGAAATCACCGAGTGTGCCGATCTCCGGATTGACCAGAACGGAACCGGTGGCGAACACGCTTTCCACTTCCTCACCGAGCAGGAAACGGGCCATGTCGAAATCATGAATGGTCATGTCGCGGAAAATGCCGCCGGAAACCTTGATATATTCGGCCGGGGGCGGGCCGGGATCGCGACTGGTGATTGTCACCATTTCGACCTTGCCGATGCGGCCGTCGTCGATCGCCTTGTGAACAGCCTGAAAATGCGGGTCGAAACGCCGGTTGAAACCGAGCATGACCTTCGCACCGGTCTCTTCCACCACCTTGGCGCAGGCTTCCGCGCGGGCAACATCGAGATCAACGGGCTTTTCGCAGAAGATCGCCTTGCCGGCGCGGGCGAAACGCTCGATCAGATCCGCATGGGTGTTGGTCGGCGTGCAGATGATGACCGCGTCGATCGTTTCGTCGGCCAGAACCTCCTCGATCGTGCTGACCTTGCAGTCGGCCTCCCGCGCGATTGCTTCCGCAGCGCCGGCCATGGCGTCCACGACAGCCACCAGCTGCGCGCGGCTGTCGGTGGTGATCGCCTTTGCATGGACCTTGCCGATCCGTCCGGCGCCAAGCAGGGTCAATTTCGTAACCATTTTTCCTCCGGTTCCTTCACACGTCCGCCCGTCACTCCCGGACAGGCAGAATATGAATGCAAACAATGTTTCGATATAGAATATATGTTCCATTTTGCTAGATCGACAGGCATGGCGTGTCAAGCGATTTGACGTCGCACAGGGCAGCCGAAATCACGGCTCCGGAGGGTGTCGGGGAGATGCCGTTCGGCTTAAAATGCGCCGTTACAAGCTGGGCAGCAGGCGCAGCCCATCAGGCGGCAACGGGCGCCGATGCGGGATTTTGCGGAAGAGCGTAAACTTCGACCGGGGTTTCGAGGCCGCGCAACAGCCAAGGGCCCAGACTTTCGAACCCGGTCCCGTTGCCAGCCATGCGCACGAATTCTTCGGAGAAGAGAACGTTGCGCCCTGTTTCCTTGGTCAGCGTCTCAAGCCGCGATGCGATGTTGACGGCGGGTCCGATGACGGTGAAATCGAGCCGGGTTTTCGAGCCGATATTGCCGTACATGACATCGCCGACGTGAACGCCGATGCCATAACCCAAGGGGTCATGGCCTTTTTGCCGGTTGATCTCGTTGAGTGCGATCAGGCTCCGTTGCGCCCTGGCAATGGCCTTCAGGAGGTTTCCGCAAGCATCCGGGTTGCTGAGCGGGAAGATCGCCAGCAACCCGTCGCCCATGAATTTCAGGATTTCCCCGCCAAATTCCTCGATCGGATCACACATGGCGTCGAAATAACCGTTCAGAAGCTCGATCACATCGTCACGCGGCCATAGATCGGAAATATGGGTGAAATTGCGCAGGTCGCAGATCAGGATTGCTGCTCCCACCGTCATGCCGCTGCCGCGTGTCGTGGCGCCGTTCAGGATTTTTTCGCCCGCATGTGGTCCCACATAGGTTTCCAGAAGGGTGCGTGTCATCCTGTTCTTCAGGCGTATCTCGCTCACCAGCGCGAGCGCGGGCAGGAGGTTTTTCAGCGCGACGATCTCTTCGTCGGAAAAGCCGCCGGGGCGATCGCTGGAAAACGATGCGACGTGGCGTTTGCCGAACGTGTGCTCGATAGGCCAGGCGCAATAATCCGTCAGCCCTTCCGACCGCAGCTCCTCATAGATCGTGTAACCTGTTTCGTTGATGGCGTCGACGTTCAGGCGATGACGGATTTCGCTGGCGCCCTGGTGAATGTCCCTGATCGGGCTGTTAAGATATTCGGGGGTGTTTTCCGAGCCGTAGCCATAAGTGACGATCTCGGCTTCGGACATGCCGGCTTTCCATAAAATCCGCGCGCCCAGCCATTGCGGATGGCGGATACGGAAAGCCAGAACGCCGCGCGCCACCGAAATTCCGCTTGCCCGCAAGCGGTTGCAAAGCTCCACGAAGATTTCGTCGATGAAGCGTTCGTCCTTGGTGCCGGTGACCAGCCAGTCGAGAGTCTCGGTTTTCTCCGCCGGCCACAATTCAGCCAATGCTGAAGAAACCCGTTCTTCGGTGTCGAGCGTAAATGTCATGGCAGGATTCCGGAGGTTGTTGCTGCTCTCGGCGGGCGGGATACATGTCGAATGTCGCTGAACGTCCCCGCTCGCGAATTGCATGTGGTGCCGGATAACGAAAATGTTAAGGGAGCGGATGCGGAAAATGTTCCGAAAGAACCGGCAGCCTCCGGGCTGCGTGCGCCGCCTCGATGTTCCCGGGAGCATCTTCCCGGCGGCGCTGAGATTTTTCGTGATCGATAGGAAAGATCAGATAACGGTTTCGACCGG
Source organism: Agrobacterium sp. RC10-4-1 (assembly GCF_014138475.1). Taxonomy (NCBI): domain Bacteria; kingdom Pseudomonadati; phylum Pseudomonadota; class Alphaproteobacteria; order Hyphomicrobiales; family Rhizobiaceae; genus Agrobacterium; species Agrobacterium sp. RC10-4-1. The sequence goes on along the minus strand of NZ_JACJIT010000008.1, from coordinate 177,612 downwards.
AATATGCAGCGCGGCGGCAACACGCCGGATGCGCAGGGGATCGCTGTCCGTGCCGTCTTCCAGGGCACGTATTTCGCTCGTGGTGAGGCCACAGGTCACGGCAAGCTGCTCGATCGTATAGCCGGCAAGATTACGCGCTGCCAGGACCTTTTTGGCGAAAGGAGCATCGGTTTCGTGATCGGAATCGGGTTGTGAAACTGAAATTGTCATTATTGCATCTCCCTGATGATGGACACTTAAATGCGGGCGGCAGAGAAAAGTTGCCGGGCCGAATGCGACCGCGTTGCCGGAGAAGAAATCGGTGTTGCAACGCAGCGAGGAACATAGCCGCTTCGTTGACCTACGCAATAGTTAAATTTTGTTAAGATTCGTGATCGCCGAATTGACGAGGCACGTTTCCATGCGAAAGCGGCTGCGAAACGGTCCTTTTTACCTTCCGGATCGTCTGCAAGGGGCCGCTACAGCATGCCCCAGGCGCGGAAACGGCCACGACCGGTAACCTCCCGCAATTCCAGCTGGTTGGCGAGGCCGATTGCGCCCTGTGGCGTGGTGCCGAGTTCCTTCACGATCATGGCTGCCGAGACCACGGGGCGGGAGACGACCAGCTCGACGAGTTCGGGCAATCGCGAAGAGGAACGGCGGCCGGCCAACTTGCGCATCATCCGCTCCCGCGCATGGCTCAGCCGGTCGTGTTCCTTCATGCTGGCCAGCGCCGCCTCATAAAAACTCTCGAGAAGTGCGAGGATGCGCTGTGTCTGGTTCCTGGCGTGCCGCCGCTCCCTTGGGATGGCACGAAGACCGGCGCTCAGGGCCGGCAGGTGATCGGGCGTGACGGCGCCATCGCGCAGAAAAGCCGAGGCCAGAAGCCGCCCAAGCCAGGGGCTGCGCTGGAGCACCTCTATCATGTTCCAGGAATCAAGCAGGATGGCGGTGCGCAGAATTGCCGGCAGTTCCTCCGTCCGCGACTGCACGTCCCACCATTCTTTCAGCCGTTCGTCTTCGTCCCAGTCAGGCTCGTTGATGAGCGCATGGCTTTCCTCCCTGTGCATCGACGGAAGCGCGTTTCCCGTGGTGATCGCATCGAGCGTGGCCGCGCTTCGCGCCAGAAGGGCGTCGAGTTCGGAAAAAGCGCCGTCCAGCGATGTCTCAGCCTCATGTGCCTCCTCACCCGCAGGCTGATCGACGGTCTGCCGTGCGGGCAGCATCTCTTCGGCGGCGGGTGACGCCCTGCCGCGCAGCCGGGAAAGACCCGGTGCAGTGAAAGCCCAGCCGGCCGCATTGGCAAAGATCAGCCGCCGCGAGCGGAGGATTCGGTGTGCCGCCGTCATTTCATGGCTTGGCGCACGCACATCCATATGGGCGTCATGCAACACGAGGTCTTCCATGTGCACGAGTTCGCCGTCCACCCACATGGAGGAGATGGCGTCGGTGAAATCCTGCCTTTCGATGAAGCCCTGTTTCATCGGCGATCTGCTTATCCGCTCGTCCAGCCGCGCCAGCGCTTCGCCCGCGCGGGCGGCGGCGATGAGGAGCTTTTCGAGCTGGATGTCGGATATGTCGTAAATCATTGATATATTTTAGTTTGAGCTGGCGCGGCTTACAAGTCGGTTCAAGGTCGTCCAGTTTCCTTCGATGGTTTCTGCCCAGCAATCGTGATAAAAACGGGTGGCGAAAATGCCGGGGAGGAGGACGTCTTTCAGACGCCACGGCTGCTTTTTCGGCAATATTGCAACGCGGTATAAACTTGCGCATCGCAGCATGGCGGGTATATACCCTCGACAGGAGCGACAAATTATCACACCTTCCGTTCGCCCTTCCATCTCCAGACGAAGATGAATTGGAGTCAACCCGTGAATATTATGGCAAATGGTCCCGCCGCCGCGCCGGACCAGAAAACCCGTTTGAAATCCATTATCGGCGGATCGGCGGGTAATCTCGTCGAATGGTACGACTGGTATGTCTATTCGGCTTTCACCCTTTATTTCGCGCCGGTGTTCTTCCCCTCGGGCAATCAGACGGCCGAACTCTTGAGTGCCGCTGCCGTTTTTGCCGTCGGATTTCTGATGCGGCCCATCGGGGCCTGGTTCATGGGCACCTATGCAGACCGCAAGGGCCGCAAGGCGGGTCTGACCCTGTCCGTCACCTTGATGTGTCTCGGTTCGCTGCTGATCGCGATTACGCCCGGCCACGAAACGATTGGCATTGCCGCCCCCGCCATTCTGGTATTTGCAAGGCTGCTGCAGGGCATCAGCGTCGGCGGCGAATATGGCGCAAGCGCGACGTACCTCAGCGAAATGGCCGGCAAGAACCGCCGTGGTTTCTTCTCCAGCTTCCAGTATGTGACGCTGATTTCCGGCCAGCTCCTTGCGCTTGCCGTTCTTCTGGTATTGCAGCGGGTTTTGACCCCAGAGCAGCTCGGTTCCTGGGGCTGGCGAATTCCCTTCTTCATCGGCGGCCTTCTGGCCATCGCGGTATTTTATATCCGACGGGGCCTCGCCGAGACCCAGTCGTTCGAAAACGCCAAGACCGGCGCCGCCGACAAGCCGAAATCCAGCGGATGGGCGCTTTTCAAGCATTATCCGAAGGAAGCGCTGATGGTCATGGCGTTGACGTCGGGCGGCACGCTCGCCTTTTACGCCTATACCACCTATCTGCAGAAGTTCCTCGTCAACACCTCGGGCTTCAGCAAGGAAAGCGCCACGGAAATTACCACGGCGGCGCTTTTTGTCTTCATGCTGTGTCAGCCGCTTGCCGGTGCGCTGTCGGACAAGATCGGCCGTAAACCGCTGATGGTGGGCTTCGGCATTCTGGGAACGCTGTTCACCTATGTCATTTTCAGCACGCTTTCGACCACAACCGATCCGATCATGGCTTTCGGCCTCGTGCTGATCGGCCTGCTGATCGTCACCGGCTATACCTCGATCAATGCGGTGGTGAAGGCGGAAATGTTCCCGGCCCATATTCGCGCGCTCGGCGTGGCGTTACCTTATGCGCTGGCAAACACCATATTCGGCGGAACGGCGGAATTCGTAGCCCTGAAGTTCAAGCAGATCGGCCACGAGAACTGGTTCTTCTGGTATGTGACGATCATGATCGCGTTGTCGCTGGTGGTTTACGTGAAGATGCGCGACACGCGCGACCACAGCCATATCCACGAAGACTGATCGGCTTACACCAAAAACCAGCAAAGCCCCGTCCTCCCGGCGGGGCTTTTTCTTTTTTGCGTTCAGGCGGCTTCGCTGGGAATGATCACGCGGGCTTCAAAACCGTCCTGCTGACCTTCTGCGGGAGAGGAAAGCACCAGTTTTCCGCCGGTCTGTTCCACCAGGCTTTTGACGATAGCCAGACCGAGCCCGGTGCCGTCAGCCGTAGACTGGCCTCTGGTGAAACGTGTCGTCAGCTTGGGCAATAACACCGGATCGACGGTCGGCCCGGCATTTACGACGCGGATCGCGCCGTCTGTTTCCGCAATCACCTGCACGGGGCTTTTCGGTGGGCTGTGAATCAGCGCATTTTCGAGAAGGTTGCGGATGATGATACCGAAGGCATCCGGACCGATCCTGCCGGACAGGGCGCCTTCACAGCGATTGGTGAAGCGGATGCGAGACGCCCCTATCGCCGTCCTGCTCATATCGTCGATAACGAGTTCGAGCACGGGGATGAGATCGCTTGTCTTATCCGTGAGCCCGATCCTGGCTTCAGCCCGGGACATCTGAAGCAGTTTCTCGGCGAGGTGGGCGAGGTGCTGCAGGGATTTTTCGATGTTTTCAACGCGTGGCGCAAGCTCCGGGGGAATATCGGCGTGCAGCCGCTGCGCCTGCGCCAGCGCGCCGGCAATCGGGGTTCGCAATTCGTGGGCGCTATTGGCGGTGAATTCCCGCTCCGCCTCGATTGTCGAGCGCAGCCGCCCAAGCAGCAGGTTGACCGATCGCGCAATGGGGTGCAGTTCGGGCGGGAAGGGCTGAGTTGCAAGCGGCGCGAGATTGCCGCCGTCCTTCTTGCCGATTTCGTCGCGTAAGGTTTGCACCGGCTGAAGCGTTCGCCGCACGACGAGGATGACCGCAAAAATGCTGGCAGGAATGAGAATGAGCACGGGCAACACCAGCGCGGTGCCTGCCTCCACGATTGCCTCGCGGCGATTTGCGAATGCATCGGCGACCTGCAGGAAATAGTTGCCGTCGGGTGAGGCGACCGTGAAGATGCGCTGCGACGATGTTTCTGAAAAACCGGGGTCGAGAGAGACTTCGAAAGGCTCCGTCGAACTGTCATGCGAATGCAGCACGACCTGGCCTTCTCGGTCGCGAACCTGATAGGTCAGATATTCCGCTCCCTCTGCCGACTGGTTGAGCTTCTGCGCGGCCGGCGCGGTATTGTTCTCACGCAGGTCGTCGAGCAGAAGCGGCAGCAGTCTTTCCGCGGTTTCCTCGAGACCGGCATCGAAAATCTCAGCGAACTCGTCCTGCATCACCATGACGCCCAACCCGCAGGCGAGAAGCCATGATATGGCGACAACGCTGGTCAGCGCCATCACGAGTTTGCGGGTCATGCTGGTCGGTCTGGCCATCTGTATCTACCTGGGGTTCGTCTATTTGATCGTGTAGCCAACGCCACGCACCGTCTCGACGCGGTCATGGCCGATTTTCTTGCGCAGCCGGCTGATATAGACTTCGACCGTGTTGCTCTCTATTTCCGCGCCGAATTCGTACAGGGTGTCGTGCAGCTGCGCTTTCGAGACGACTGCGCCGGGATGCTCGACCAGTTTCTCCAGCACGGCCCATTCGCGGGCGCTGAGCGTCTGCGCCGTGCCATCGACCGTGATGTTGCGCGCTACCTGGTTGATCTCGATGCCGGGCAGGCGGATGACGGGGGCGGAACGCCCCTCGTAACGACGCGAGACCGCCAGCATGCGTGCTGAAAGTTCGTTGAGATCGAAAGGCTTGACCAGATAATCGTCCGCGCCGGCATTGAGCCCGGCAATCCGGTCGGAGACCTGGTCATGCGCCGTCAGAATTATGACCGGCGTGGCGTCGTCGCGCTTGCGCAGGCTTTGCAGAAGGGTGATGCCCTCGCCGTCAGGCAGTCGCATGTCGAGCAGGATCAGGCCGTAACCCATCGTCAGCGTCGCCGCCATGGCGTCGCCCAGCGTCTTGAACCAGTCGACAGCGTGACCCGCCGCGGCCACATGGTCCCGCAGCGCCTCCCCTAGCACATGATCGTCTTCAACAAGCAGAACCCGCAAGACAGCTCCCTCTATCGCGTCGTCTTGCGTATCTTGTTCTCCGGATAAGCGTCAAGCACTGTCTGTTCAGCTCGTCCGGCGTTGGGTACAGCCGCTGAAGACATCGAGCGAGGGATCGTAGACCGAGGTGGAGACGTTCATCATTCCAAGGATGCTGTGGAAATAATTGTCGTGCGAGCGCCCGCCCTCTGCCGCGCTTTTCGCAAGGCAGGCCTTGTCCAGTCCCATGGATTTGGCAAAATCGTCATCGAACCACACGAGAAACGGCACATGGGTCTGCTGGTCGGGCGCGAGGAGATAGGGCGCGCCATGCAGGTAGACGCCGTTTTCGCCAAGCGACTCGCCGTGGTCCGAGGCGTAGATCATGCCTGTTGCCAGCTTGTCGGAACGCGCCTTCAGCTTGTCGATCACGGTAGAGAGGAAGTGGTCGGTATAAAGAAGCGTGTTGTCGTAGGAGTTGACGATTTCGGCGTCGCTGCAATTGCCAAGCTCGGCGGTGCGGCAGTCTGGCGTGAACTTGCGGAACTCGTCGGTGTAACGCAGGTAGTAGGTCGGACCATGGCTGCCCATCTGGTGCAGCACGATGACACTATCCTTCTTGACGTTATCGAGCCAGGCGTCGAGCTTGTCGAAAAAGATGTCGTCGCGGCATTCCCCGCCGGTGCAGAAGCGGCTGTCATTGGTGGAAGGCAGGTCGAAATAGGGGATACGGTCGGCGACGTCCTTGCTACCGGTATTATTGTCCAGCCAGGTCGCGCTGACCCCTGCATGGACGAGGACATCCATGACATTTTCATTCGCAAGCGCCTTCTTGTGGCTATATTGCGAGCGTGTGAATTGCGAGAACATGCAGGGAATGGAAATCGCCGTCGCGGTGCCACAGCTCGTTGTGCTGGGGAAATAGACCACATCGCGCTTCTTGAGCTCCGGATTGGTTTCCCGCCCGTAGCCATTCAGCGAAAAATTCGCCGCGCGGGCAGTTTCGCCCGCAACGATGACGGTAATGCGTGGCTTATGCACGTTACCCAATGCGGGCAGGACTTTGGCGTCCTTGCCGATTGGGCTGACCTGAATATCGACTTCCTTGCCGGCCTGCGTGAAATAATGCACCGTCGACATGATCGGTGACAACGGATTGACGCTCTTGACGATATCCTTGTGCTGGCGAATGGCGGTGGTGAAGGTCTTGGAGTTGGCGAAGCTGATGATGCCGGTTATGGCAAGGCAGACCAGGATGCTGATCGTGTTCCACAGAAGCTTGTCGAGGATCGGCCGGTGCCGGATGCGGACAGCGACGACGACGAGAGACGGCACCAGCCCGTAAATCGCCATATGCCAGAGAAAGCCGGGCGTGATCAGATTGCCCGCTTCCGCCTGCGTCGTCTCCATGGCGTTGCGGATCATGTCGCTGTCGATGACGATACCGTAGCGATCCATGAACCAGGACGCCGCCGCCGCCGCGAAGATCAGGACGATCAGAAACGGCCTGAGGAGATATTTGGCGGAGAAAATCGTGATGAGCGCGCCGAAAAAGGCGATCATGGCAACATAGAGCGCGACGATGGCGACCGGATAGGCGGAAAGATAGGTATGAACCTTCGACCAGAATGTCCGGTTCGTGAAAAACAGAAGATAAGCCGCCGTTAGCAGGCTCAGCGCCACGCTGCCGATTTCCGGACGATAAGTTGTTGTTCCCGTCGCTTTCGCGGTAAAAAGAGCCACTGCCAGATCCACCAAATTTTCGATAGGCCGGCGGCGATGACAAGCGAGCGCAAACGCCCCTTTCCGGTTTGCCGCATGGGCCGGTCAATGGCGCATGCAGGATTTTGCTGACATCAACCTGAAAGCTTGTCATGAAAGTGTCATGTTGCATGGCATTGCCTCCATAGTGTGTGTGGCGCTGTTGCCGCGGAGAGAGCATCAGTTGAGCCCGACAATGCCGGTTGCGGTGGTGCGCGTCGAAAATATCCGCGTTGCGCGGACCGGCAGCAGGCTGCCGGCGGGCAGGTTCTGGAAGGTCACGGTTGCCCCGGAAAGCACAGTCAGGCAAAGATGTCCGCCATTGCCCACATAGATCGCGCGTGTGGCGGAAGGAAGCGGCTTTGCATCGTCCGGAACGACGTCAAAAGCGTGGGAAGCCGGTGATTCGAGGCCGGCGGCGTAGTGGTCGTAAATCTCAGCCATTGCTGTCTCCCATAAATCGAAATCTGTCGCGATTATGCAGTGGGCCGGGGCGGCGGGGAGATGCGGGGAAGGAGATTTTTACCCGGTCACCGGAACGACGTCCGGCAGGCAGCCATCTGCCCGGCAATTCCGGGCATTGCGGCGCACCGTCGTCGCTCGATCAATGCCGCGCGACGGAGGGCGGCGGATTTTTCGTCCCCGGCGAATAAGGTGCGACACGGATATTTCCTTCCACGCGGCTCAATTGCGGGCGTGGAGAATGAAGGCCCTGACGGCGGGCGAGGCTTCGGTTTTCCGGTGGGCGATGGCGAGGTCCGACGTCGTGGCGCTTGCCGCAAGCGGCACATAGCGCACGCCGGGCAACCGCAGGCAATCAAGCGAGCGCGGCACCAGCGCAACGCCAAGGCCAATGGCCACCATGCTGACAATGGTCGTGTAGTCCCTGCCTTCCGGGCTGATTGCCGGCTGGAACCCGGCTTCGTTGCAGGCCTCGATGGTGTTGTAATGAAAGCCGACATCCGGCGGCTGCCGCGGCGTGATGAAGGTTTCACCGGAAAGATTTTTCAGATCGACCTGCGGGGCAAAAGCCAAAGGATGGTTTTCCGGCAGCGCTGCCATCAAGGGCTCCCGCAAAACCACGTGGGTTGTCACACCTTCCGGAACAGGGGCGGGCGGGCGGATAAAGGCGAAATCCAGATTGCCGTCGGCAATCCTGGCCAGTTGCAGCCGCATTTCCATCTCGATCAATTGCAGCTCCACATCGGGATGGGAGGCGCGGAAACTGGCGATCGACTGTATCATCAACCCGGAATAGGCGGCGGAGGCGACATAACCGATGGAGATGCGCCCGGTTTCGCCGCGGCCGACACGCTTCAGCGTTGCAAGCGTCGCCTCGGCATTCGACAGGATTTTCCGGGCATCCTCGTAAAGAAGCTGGCCTGGCATGGTGAGCTTCACCGACCGCCTTGTGCGATCAAGCAACGGCATGCCGACGATCTGTTCAAGCGCCATGATCTGCTGGCTCAAACCCGGCTGGGCAATGCCGAGGCGGGCAGCGGCGCGCTCGAAATTGCGCTCGTCTACCAGCGTGGTGAAATAGCGCAGATGCCGCAGCTCGAACGCGTCAGCCCGGTTCGCCGGTTTTCTGCCCATTGTCAGCGCCTTTTTTGGCAGGTTTTGAATAATTCCAAACTATTATGGAGAGAGATTTCATAATCAAAAATTATGAAAAAATCCAGTTTCACTTATTGGATCGAAATCCACACCTTGCGTAATAAGATGACTTTAATTCTCCAGTAAATGACCGCCTATGGTGGCTGCGGGTGACGAGGGATTTTGGCGTGCAGGGAAAAACCAAACACATTTCCATTCTGGCTGGTGGCTGTGCCGCCATTGCTTATGTGGCGTTCCTTGCCCCGGCTTCCGCCTTTGCTCAGGACGCCGGAACCACGGTGCTGCAGACCATCACCGTTGACGGCGCGAAAAATCAGGACCCCAAGGCGCCCGTGAAGGGTTATGTGGCAAAAACCAGCGCCAGCGCCACCAAGACAGGGCGATCCCTGATCGAGACGCCGCAATCGGTATCCGTCATCACCAGAGATCAGATGGATGCGCAGGATGTCCGCAATCTCGGCGAGGCGCTGAATTACGTCCCGGGGGTGGTTGCGCAGCCGTTCGGCGCCGATCCGCGTTTCGATGCGCCGCGCATTCGCGGCTTTCAGGGGAATCAGCTGCAGTTCCTCAATGGTCTGCGGCTGATGCGGACGGCCGGTGCGCCTTCTTTTGAGGTCTACGGTCTGGAGCGCGTGGAGGTCATTCGCGGGCCCGCTTCCGTGCTCTACGGGCAGGGCAATCCCGGCGGCCTTATCAATCTCAGCAGCAAACGGCCGACCTTCGAACGGTTCGGTGAAGTCGGTGCGCAGATCGGCAGCTTCGATTATTATCAGTCGATGTTCGATATTGGCGGCCCGGTGGCGGATAGCGACAGTTTCGCCTATCGCCTGACCGGCCTTGCGCGCAACGCCCATGCCCAGACGGACAATTTGCAGAACGACCGTTATTTCATCGCGCCGGCTCTCACATGGCAGCCGGACGAGGATACGAAGCTGACTGTTCTTGCCTCCTATCAGCACGACAATCCGAGTTCGCCCTCCGGCCTGCCGCCGGCGCTGACCTATTTCAGACCCGGCCATATGCTGGACCGCAGCTTTTATGTCGGTGATCCGTCCTTCGATACATCAAACCGCAAGTTCACCAATATCGGTTATGAATTCGAACACCGCTTCGATGAGACCTTCACCTTCCGTCAGAATGCGCGTTATTCCAATTTCGACTGGTCCTACCGCGCGCTCGGCATGTCTTCGACCAGCGGCGGCATGATAGGCAATCTCATCCGTCGCAATGCGACGTTCCAGGACGAGCTGCTGAACACCTTCAACATCGACAACAGCCTCCAGGCGGATTTTTCCACGGGGCCGATCGATCATACCCTGCTTGTCGGGCTGGATTACCGCTATTTCGACAATAACGTCAAAACCGAGTTCTGGGCCGCAACGCCGCTCAATCCCGTCAATCCTGTTTATGGCGGGCCGATCAGCCTTACCTCGCGCACGCTTTATGCCGATGTGAAGACCGATATTTCCCAGATCGGCCTTTATGCGCAGGACGAGATGGCGATCGAGAACTGGCGCATCATTGCCGGCCTGCGGCAGGACTGGGCAAGCACCAGCGGCACGACCTTCAATGGCACCACCTATCGCACGCTCGACAAGGATGACCACAAGCTGACCGGTCGTGTCGGCGTCAGCTATCTGTTTGATGGCGGAATCGCGCCCTATGTCAGCTATGCAACCTCCTTCGAGCCGGTGCCGCAGCCGGCCGTCGGTGATGCGCCAAAACCGACCACCGGTGAACAATGGGAAGCGGGTGTCAAATACCAGCCGGAAGGTTTCGACGGTTTCTTTTCGGCGGCGATCTACGATCTGAAACAGAAGAACGTCACAACGACGGTTGGTGGCGTGACGCAGCAGATGGATGAGGCGCACGTGAAAGGCCTAGAGCTTGAAGGCGTTGCAAGCCTTGTCGACGGGCTCGACCTGCGCGCGGCCTATACCTACATGGACAGCGAGGTCTCCGGCCGTGTGAATAATGGGAACGAGCTTGATAGCACCCCCCGGCACGCCGCCAGCCTCTGGCTCGATTACACGTTCCCGGAAGATACCGCGCTCGAAGGTTTCGGCATCGGCGGCGGTGTTCGTTACGTTGGAAAACGTTATGGCGATGCCGCCAATACCTTTGAGATGAAGGGGCTCGCCCTGCTCGATCTCGGCGTGCATTACGAGAAGAACGGCTACCGCGCCTCGCTTATGGTGCAAAACTTGACTGATAAAGAATATATTTCTAGTTGCTCCACTTTCGGATGCTATTACGGTGACGGAAGAACGGTCATGGGCAAGCTGACCTATCGTTGGTAACGCCACATCTAAGTGAAGCAGCAGGGGCATGACGCGCAAGGATCGATGGATGTCTCCCGTTTGGGGACGGCGGGAGTTTTTGGCCCTGCTCGCTGCTGCGGCCTTTGCTGGCGCGACGCGGGCACAGTCGACCCCGCGCATTGCCGCCATTGACTGGGCGATGCTCGAAACAGCCGTGGCCCTTGGCGTCGTGCCGGTGGCGGCGACCGAGCTTATCCAGTTCCGGGCGGGTGCGGTGGAGCCCGAAATCCCGGAAACCGTCGCCGATCTCGGCCTGCGCGGCGCTCCGAATTTCGAGCTCCTGCAACTGACCCGACCCGATCTCATTCTGATCTCGCCCTTCTACACCCGCTACACCGGCAGGCTTGAAGCTATCGCGCCGGTCTTCTCGTTGCCCTTTTACGTAAAGGGCGAGCCGCCTTTCGCAAAGGCGCTGGCGGCAGTCACGGCGCTTGGTGAAAAGCTCGGGCGGGCCGAAGAGGCGCGCAGGGTTCTGGGTGAAACGGAAGCGGCGCTGCACGCCATGCGGACTCGCCTCGCCGGATTTGCGGCGCGGCCGACCTATGTGATCAATATCGGCGACGCGCGGCATTTTCGCGCTTTCGGTGCGGACAGCATGTTCGGGGATGTTCTTGGCCGGCTGGGGCTCGCCAATGCCTGGGTGGATCGTTCGCAATTCACTTTCTCGGCTCCGGTCCCGATTGAAAACCTCGCGGCCTCGCCGGACGCCCGCATCGTCGTCGTCTCCGATATTCCGGTCGAGGCACGGGAAACGTTGCGCAACAGCGCAATCTGGCGGGCACTGCCTGCCGTGCGGGCAAACCGTGTTGTGACGCTTGCCAATGTCGCCCCCTATGGCGGCATCACCGCCGGCATGCGTTTTGCGCGGCTTCTGACCGAAGCGCTTTCGGTGCGGGGGGAAGCCCTGTGACGGCGCGCCCTCTCCAGATTGTCCTGGGGCTGCTGTTCGCTCTCGCCTGCGGGCTCTCCCTGCATGCAGGGCTGCTCCGGCTGCCGTTCAGCGCATGGCCCAGTCCACCGTTCGATGCTGCCAACCTGTCGATGGATCAGGTGATTTTCGCCTTCAGCCTGATGCCCCGCGTGGCGGTTTCCGTTCTGGCGGGCGCGATGCTCGGTCTGTCCGGGGCGCTTTTCCAGCAATTGCTGCGCAATCCGATTGCCGATCCTTCGACGCTCGGCATCTCGGCCGGCGCGCAACTGGCAATCGTCATCGCCACCCTGTTTTTTCCGTCTGTTCTGGACGGCAACCGCGCCCTGGTGGCGCTTGCCGGGGCCGCTGCGGCCGCGGGTATTGTCTTCCTGCTTGGCTGGCGGCGCTCCTTCGAGCCGGTGACCATGGTGGTGTCAGGATTGCTGGTCGGCATCACCGCCGCTTCCGTTTCCGCGGCGCTGACGCTCGCGCAGGGCGAATATCTGATGTCTCTGGTGGTCTGGAACGGCGGCTCGCTTAGCCAGCAGGACTGGTCGAACGCCCTGTCTCTCACCTGCCAGCTTCTGGCAGGGCTCGTTCTGACCGGCCTGCTGATAAGGCCTTTGACGATTCTCGGTCTCGGCGATTCTGGTGCTCGATCGCTCGGCGTATCGCTGTTTTCGATCAGGCTCGCGGTTGCGGCCGTCGCGGTCATGCTGGCCGCCTTCGTTGCTTCTGCGGTCGGTCTCGTCAGCTTTATCGGTCTTGCCGCACCGGCACTCACCCGGGCGCTGGGCGTGCGGCGCTCGTCTTCCGTTCTGTTCGCTTCGCCGCTGCTCGGCGGTCTGCTTCTATGGTTCTGCGATAGTCTGGTCCAGCTTCTGGCAAGCACGACGGCGGAAGTTTTTCCAACGGGCGCGGTGACGGCCATGATCGGCGGTCCGCTGCTTCTGTGGCTCCTGCCGAAAATCCGGCCCACAGACGTGCAGCGCGGTGAAGGCGTCGAGCTTGCGACAAGACGCCGGCCTACGTCCCTGCTGCCTGCACTGGCCATCATGGCGGTGCTGGTGTTTGCCGCACTCGCCGTCGGCAAGGGACCGGATGGCTGGGAAATGCTGAAGGCGGACGATCTGCAAAGCCTGTTGCCGTTCCGCTGGCCCCGGCTGCTGGCCGCCATGGCCGCTGGCGGTCTTCTCGCGATGGCGGGTGCTCTTTTGCAGCGACTGACAGGCAACCCGATGGCGAGCCCGGAGGTGATCGGCGTCAGCGGCGGTGCGGGCCTCGGTTTTGCCGTCGCCATCACCATTTTTCCGGCAGCAGGCCTGCTGGAACTGTTTTGCGGCGCCGGCATCGGCTCGGCGGTCGTCATGATCCTTGTGCTCTTCTTCGCCGTGCGCAGGCACCTCCCGCCGGAAAAGATACTGCTCGCGGGCATTGCCGTCAGTTCGCTCTGCTCGGCGGTGCTTTCGGCGCTGCTTGCCATTGGCGACCAGCGGGCATGGCAGATTCTCGCCTGGCTCAGCGGCTCGGGTTCGACGGCAACGCCGGCTTCGGCGATCTTTCTCGCCGTTCTTTCCATCGTGCTTCTGGCGGGAGCGTTATCGGTCACGCGCTGGCTGACGATCCTGCCGCTAGGGCGGGATGTGCCGCTCTCCCTCGGCCTGCCGCTCGGCGCTGCGCGAACCGCCGTCATCGCCGTGGCCGGCATTGCCACCGGTGCCGCCTCGCTGCTGGTTGGTCCCTTGAGTTTCGTCGGGTTGATGGCGCCCCATATTGCGCTGCGCTCTGGTTTCACAACGCCACGTGACCATCTCTTCGCCTCCTTCCTGTTCGGCGCGGTGCTGATGGCGCTTTCCGATCTTGGCGCGCGGACGGTGACCTTTCCCTATGAACTGCCGCTCGGACTTTTTGCGGCGCTTGCCGGCGCGCCCTATCTGATCTGGCTTTCAGGCAGGCGATGATGAATTTTTTGAAAGATGCATGGAGATGAGAAGCATGGGTCAGGCAGTGCCTGCGGCCGATTACGATGATATGCCGCTTTTTTCTCTGGATGGCGTCACCATGGAAGTGCCGGGCAGGACATTGCTGCAGCCGCTGACGGCCAGTTTTGCAACCGGCAAGACCATCGGCCTGATCGGCCATAACGGTTCGGGAAAATCCACGCTGCTGAAGATTCTCGCACGGATACAGGAGCCGACGGCGGGCCGGGTGTCCTTCGAAGGGAAGGCGCTTGCCGCCTGGGGCAATCGGGAATTTGCGCGAAAGCTCGCCTATCTGCCGCAATACACGCCGGCCGCTTCCGGCATGCTGGCCAAGGAACTGGTTGCACTTGGCCGTTATCCCTGGCACGGCGCGCTGGGCCAGTTTACGAAGGCGGATCAGGAAAAAGTGGACGAGGCGATCGAGCTTACCGATACCGTTGCCTTCCGCGACCGGCTGGTGGATACGCTTTCGGGTGGCGAGCGTCAGCGCGTCTGGCTTGCCATGCTGGTGGCCCAGAATGCCGAAAGCCTGCTTCTCGATGAACCCATCTCCGCACTTGACCTGGCGCACCAGATCGAGGTGCTTTCGCTGGTGCAGAGACTGTCGCGTGAAAAAGGCCTTGGCGTCATCGTCGTGCTGCACGACGTCAACATGGCGGCACGCTTCTGCGACGAGATCGTCGCGCTGCATTCCGGCCGGTTGATTGCCCGGGGAACGCCGGAAGAGATCATGACGCCGGAGACGCTGGAGCGCATCTATGGCGTGCGAATGGACGTGATGACCCACGCCGCCACCGGCCTTCCCGTGGCCCTGCCGCTCTGATGTTGTTGCTACAGAACCACGCCCGCCAACGCTTGCTGTTGATGGTGATTCCGCACGCATTTCCCGCCCTAACAATGTCTTAATGGCATCCTACCGCCATCAGACATTGTTAACCGTTCGGCTTTCATCGCCTCCAATTAAGTTGTTTTGGATCGATTTCAGGGAACAAACGTTAACAGTGCGGAATTCAATATCCGGAGAGGGCAAGAAGGGCTGCTGCGGGTAGGAATAAAACAGGAGATAATCAGATGAAAAAGGCTGTTGCCGTAACTTTTGCCGCATTGACGATGGGCCTTGGCGGAACCGCATCCGCACTCGCTGCCGACCTTGCACGATACGAGCCGGCTCCGCAGGAGCAGGACGATCGCAACGGCGTCAAGATCGGTTACCTCACCTGCGATATCGGCGGCGGCGTCGGTTACGTTCTCGGCTCGGCCAAGGAACTGGATTGCACCTTCCAGTCCACGATCGGCGCACGTCGTACCGACCACTATAGCGGCGCTATCCGCAAGATGGGCGTTGACCTTGGTTTCACCACGCAGGGCCGTCTGGTCTGGGCCGTTTTCGCCCCGACAGCCGGTTACCACCGCGGTTCGCTCGGCGGCCTCTATCAGGGCGCAACGGCTGAAGTCACCGTCGGTCTCGGCGTTGGCACGAACGTTCTCGTCGGCGGTACTTCCGGCTCGATCCAGCTGCAGACAGTGAGCGTGACCGGCCAGGTTGGCCTCAACCTCGCCGCCACCGGCACCTCGGTGACGCTGACGGCCATGAACTGATCCGGCTGATGCCCGGAGGCTAGAGCCGGGCATTAGGTCGCATGACAAAACACGCCCTCTTCGTTGTCAGACGCAGAGGGCGTTGTATTATCAGGGGTATGATGTCCCCGATCAAAAAAGTCGCGGCCGCGGTCGCATTCATCCTCCTCCCGGCGTCGGGCGCTTTCTCCGAAGGCGATGCTGCGCATGGCGAGAAGGTTTTCAGCCGCTGCTCCACCTGCCACAGCATCGACGCGCCGCGCACCCGCATGGGGCCACATCTGATGGGCGTGGTCGGAAGACCCATCGCATCTATCGCTGACTACAGCCACTATTCACAGGCGCTGAAGGATGCTGGAGCGGCAGGCAGGGTTTGGTCGGAGGAGGAGTTGCAGAAATTTCTGTCCAGTCCGAAGAAGGCGCTCCCGGGAAATGCAATGCGCTTTTTCGGCCTCTGGAGCGAGAGTGATATCGCCGATCTCATCGCTTATCTGAAAACCCGTCCGCTGCCGCAATAACGTCAGAGCGGTGCTTCCGATAAAATATCTTCCGCTTCTTCCGTCGTCATCGACATAACCTTCGACCCGATTTCGAAACCAAAACCATTGCGGGCAAATGCCGAAAACTCCTTTGCCTTGCGCTTCTCATTAAGCTCGACCCGACGGTAAGGGCCAAAAGCGCGTTTTCGCGCAAAATTGATGGCTGCGACCAGATCGTTGGTTTCCTGAAGGGCGACGGCTGCGGTCTCCCGGTCTATCCCCTTAAGCTGAAGCTTTTGCGCCAGCCCCCGTTTCGATTTGCCGCTGCGCTGCCCGCTTCGCACGGTGATTTCCGCAAAGGCCGTATCGTCAAGCGCATTGATCTCATAAGCGAAACGCACCGCGAAATCGCCAAGCGCCTTTATCTGCGCGACGCCGATATCCTCGAATTTTTCCCGTGCCTTGCGCATGATGGCGTCGCGCAGCTGCTTTTCCGTCATCATGCGCTGTTCCAGCCGGTATAGAGCGGAATTGCGTGCCCAGGAGAGCATGCGGCTGGTTGGTTCAACGGCCGGCGCTTTGCCGTCGAACTCCATATCGTCAGTCAGGAAGAGGTTGGAATCGTCACTCATGGGCCAATTATAGCGCTCTGAAGCGATCTTGCCACTTCCTGCCAGACCAGCGTTTTTGGATTTCAGGGTGTCTGTGCACCGGTTGCGGCGACATAGACCGAATAGAGCGATTTTGTCGCGGTGATGAACAGGCGGTTCTTTTTCGGCCCGCCGAAGGTGAGGTTCGCCACTGTCTGCGGCACCTTGATCTTGCCGATGAGCGTGCCGTCAGGCGCAAAGCAGTGCACGCCATCGCCGGCGCTCGTCCACAGATTGCCGGCGGTGTCGAGGCGAAAGCCATCTGGCAGGCCATTGTCGATACTGCAGAATTCCCGGCCGTTGGCGAGTTTTACGCCATCCACGACGTCGAAGACGCGGATATGGCGGGGTCGGGTGACATCGTGGCTGTAGGAACTGTCGGCAATGTAGAGCTTCGTTTCGTCAGGCGAAAATGCGAGGCCGTTCGGCTGCACGAAGTCGTCGATGGCGATGTCGATCTTTCCGGTAGCGGGATCGAGCCGGTAGACATTGCGGGTCTTCTGCTCCGGCTCGGCCTTGTAGCCCTCGTAATCGGACAGAATGCCGTAGGTCGGGTCGGTGAACCAGACGCTGCCATCTGATTTCACCACCACGTCATTGGGCGAGTTCAGCCGCTTGCCGTCGTAGCTATCGGCAAGGACGGTGATCGAGCCGTCGACCTCGGTGCGGGTGACGCGGCGGCCCCCATGTTCGCAGGATACAAGACGTCCCTGCCGGTCGCGGGTGTTGCCGTTGGTGAAGTTGGAGGGCTGGCGATAAACCGAGATTCCGCCATCCGGCACCCAGCGAAGCATGCGCTCATTGGGAATATCGCTGAAAAGCAGGCAGTTCAGGTCGGCGAACCACACCGGTCCTTCGGCCCAGCGGCAGCCCGAATAAAGCTCTTCCAGCTCGGCATTGCCGACGATCAGGTGGCGGAAACGGTCGTCGTGAATTTCGTAAGGTGAAGTCTTGTCTGTGGTCATGAGCGTGGTCCGCTTTGGCTTGTCGTTCGGGGTCAGCGCGTGGCCTTCGGGCCACTCGCCAGAAGAATGACGGAGATGATGATGAGACCGGTGAGGATGAGGCGGATGCCCGCGCCGAAACCATAGGTATTCAGCATCGAGACCACCAGGAACATGAAGAGCGATGCGCCCCATATGCCGGGCACGTTGGAATCCCCTCCCGCCACCGCCGTGCCGCCGATGACAACGACGGCGATGGACATCAGCAGATATTCCGAGCCCATGTTGAGCGCCGCACCGCCGGAGAAGCTGGCGAGCAGATAACCCGCAATTGCTGCCAGTACCGCGCAGAGGACGTAGGTGACGAAGCGTGCGCCATCCACGGGAATCCCGGTCATGCGGGCAGCGAAGGTGCTCTGGCCGATGGCGGCAATCCAGCGTCCGTAGAAGGAGCGGTCCAGCAGCAGCCATGCAATGACGGAAAGCAGCAGGGCGACCAGGGCGACATTGGGAATGCCGAGAAAACTCGATGTGGCGAATGTGGCCAATGTTTCCGGCGGCTTGATGCGCAGGCCGCGGTTCGACCAGATGGCGATGGACTGCACGATGAAGCTCATGGAGAGCGTCGCGATGATCGGCGGGATGCGCAGGAGCTTGATCAGGGCATAATTGCCGATGCCGATGGCGATACCGATGAGGATGGCGATCAGCAATCCCGGCAGAATGAGGCTGTCCGATACATCCATGAACTTCAAGGCAAGCGTCCCCGACAGCGTCATCGTCGCGGGAACGCAGAGGTCGATATTTCCGGGCCCGAGCGTGATGACGAACATCTGGCCGATGCCGACGATGACAGAAAAGGCCGCGAAGGTGAGTGCTGCGTGCGACAGGCCGAATGAGCTTGCGCCGCCAGTGAAGAGCACGGTGATGATCCAAACCGCAATGGTTGCGGCAAAGGACCAGATCCACGGTTTTCTGGTGAGGGAAGAGAGCCCGTTCATTGATTTTTCTCCCGCTTTTCGAGACGGTTGAGCAGGATGCGCAATGCCAGCACAATGATGAGGATTGCACCTTGCGCGCCAATCTGCCAGTCCGGCGAAATCCGCATGAAGGAGAGGAAGGAGCCTGCAAGCGTCAGCGTCAGCGCGCCGATGACGGCACCGATGGGCGATACTCTTCCGCCGACGAATTCGCCGCCGCCGAGGATGACGCCGGCAATCGACAGCAGCGTGTAGCGCAGCGCGATATTGGCGTCGGCCGATGTCGTCAGGCCCACGAGGGCGATACCGGAGAGCACCGCGAAGAAACCGGCCAGCGCAAAGGTAGCGGCGCGGATGCCGATGACTGACCAGCCGGAACGCTCGACAGAGCGGAAATTTCCGCCGACGCCGCGCATCAACACGCCGAACGAGGAGCGCATGACGATGTAGTGGGCGATGACCGCAATCAGGATACTGGCGACGATCGCGATCGGCACGAAAGGCGGTTTCGCCGTCATCAGCGTGCGGATGAAGGCAGGCGCCTGGCCGCCGGGCGAGGGGAGAATGAGCACGGCGAGGCCGCCCCAGACGAAACCCATGCCGAGTGTGACGACGATGGAGGGCAGGGCGCGGATATGGATGATGGCGCCGAGCAGTGCATAAACCGCGATCGCCCCGGCAAAGATCGCAATACCGAGGAATGGCGTCGTTTGCAGGAAGGTCGCGGTGACGCAGGCGCAGAAACTGACGAAGGTGCCCATCGACAGGTCGAGATCGTTGACCGACATGATGAGCATCTGCGCAATGGTGGCGAGTGCAATCGGCACTGCCAGATTGAACAGCAGGTTCAAGCCGGTGTAGCTCATGGCACGCGGCTGCATGTAGAAGACCGCGGCGAGCAGGAAGGCGAGCGAGGCGGCGGGAATGATGAGGCGGAGTGCGTTTGCCGAAAGTTTCATGCGTGGTCTTCTCCGGCAAAGGAAGCGGCCAGCACATTCTGTTCAGTGATGTCCTCGCCCACCAGTTCGGCCTGAATGGCGCCGTCGCGGAAGACATAAACCCGGTCACAGAGACGGATTTCATCCATCTCGGTCGAGTACCAGATGAAGGTGCGGCCGTGAGAGGCTTCAGTTCTCAAGATATCGTAGACCTCCTGTTTGGTGCCGATATCGACGCCGCGCATCGGATCGTCCATCAAAACGGTGCCGGCGGTGGTGGCGAGCGCACGGGCAAAAAGCACTTTCTGCTGGTTGCCGCCGGAGAGAGACAGGATCTTGTTGCCCATGTCGGGCGTGCGAATTTCGATGCGCTTTTTCCACTGCGCGCCCAGTTCGCTCTCCTTGCTCCTGTCCACAATGCCCGCGGATGAAATATCCCGCAGCGACGCGATGGAGAGGTTCTTCAGGATGCTCCACAGCGGGAAGGTGCCGTTGAGGCCGCGGTCGCCCGCGACGAAAGCGATATCGGTCTTGCGCGTCGGCAGCCAGCTGCTGTTGCGGGCAAGATAGAGGTCGAGAAGCGCTTCGGTCTGGCCATGTCCGCCGAGGCCGGCAAGGCCGATGATCTCTCCGCGGAAAGCCTCGAAGGCAAGGCCTTCGCCCCGGCGCGCCGGCATGGAAAGCACCTTTTCGCCCGCCTTGCGGCTCTCACCCTTTTGCCTGTCCTGCGGCTTGACGACGCTGCCCATGGCCTCCACCAGCGTCCGCGTGGTGAATTCGGCGGCGGGCCGGTTGGCCACCACGCGGCCATCCTTCATGACAACGATGCGGGTGGCGGTTGAAAGAATTTCACCGAGAATATGCGAGATCAACAGAACGGAGCCGCCGGTGCGCACAAAACGCCGGACATAATCCATCAACTGTTCGGCAAGGCCCGCGTCTAACGAGGATGTCGGCTCGTCGAGAATGACCAGCCTCGGGGCTTCAGGCGTGCGGCAGAAATTGATGGCGATTTCCACCATCTGCCTCTCTGCAATCGAAAGCTCGGCAATCGTCAGTTCGCAATCGATGCCGTGGCCGGGAAAAATCTCGTCGAGCGTCTGGCGGATCATGGAAAGAGCGCGCCCGCGCCAGTTCCGCCCGTTCATGGCAGCATGCATGATGCGGACGTTTTCGCTGATTGTCAGATTGGGGCAGAGCGAGAGTTCCTGAAAGACGCAGCGCACGCCGCTCGCACGCGCAGCGGCTATGCCGTGGCGGTTCTGGTTCCCACGATAGGAAATGGAGCCTTCATGCGGTGTGAGCCCGCCATTGATGACATTGACGATGGTGGATTTGCCTGCGCCGTTGTGGCCAACGAGCCCGAGGCATTCCCCGGCGCGGATGACGAGATCGGCCCCATCCAGCGCCCTGACCGCGCCGAACACGACCTTCACGCCGCGCGCGGCGACGACTTCTTCCGCCTCGATGATGTCATTCATGAGCAATTACGCCAGTGATCTGAAATTGAATGTAGGCATCACTGCGGCGCTTCCTTCGAAAGCGCCGCAGGATCAGGTAGGAACCGCGGGTTACTTCGCCGCGGAAATCACCTTCTGGGCATCCTCAAGCGAATATTCCACATTCGCCACGCCACCCTTCTGGGTGTTCTTGAGGTTGTCCTCGAGATTGGCCTGGTCGATGCGCAGGAAGGGCACCGTCAGGTCCTTCTTCACATCCTTGCCGTCGAGAATTTGCTGCGCCACCCAGAAAGCCAGCGTCGAAACACCGGGTGCGATGGAGACGGACATGGTCTCATAGCCGCTCGCATCCTTCTGCTGTTTCCACCATTGCAGCTCGTCTTCGCGGTTGCCCATGACGATGGTCGGCGTCGGGCGCTTGGCGGCGGCAAAAGCCTGGGCCGCACCGTAACCGTCACCACCCTGCGTTACGACGGCCGCGATCTCGGGAAGGCTTGGCAAAATGCCGGCAACGGCGCGCTGGGCGACATCCTGTGCCCAGTCGCCATTGACCGAACCAACGATCTTGAATTGCGGGTTCTTGGCGACGGCGTCGACAATACCAGCATGGATTTCGTCATCCACGGAAACACCGGCTAGGCCGCGAATTTCGAGCAGGTTGCCGCCCTTCGGCATGGCCTTGGCAAGGTAGTCGATCTGGCTTGCGCCCATGGCCTTGAAGTCGACCGCAATGCGCCATGCACAAGGCTCGGTGACGATGCCGTCGAAGGATACGACGGTGATGCCCGCATCGCAGGCTTCCTTAACCGCGCCGTTGAGTGCAGTCGGCGAAGCGGCGTTGATGACGATGGCGTCGTAACCCTGCAGGATCAGGTTCTGGATCTGCGCCGCCTGTTCGGTCGCCTGGTTTTCGGCTGTCGTGAAGGCGTCAGCTGCGGCCACCTGCTTGTCGGCAACCGCCTGCTTGGTGATCTTGTCCCAGCTGGTCAGCATCGCCTGACGCCAGGAATTGCCTGCGTAATTGTTAGAAAGCGCAATCTTTTTTGCCGACGTATCGGCATGAGCGGTGATCGGCAGCGCTGCACATGCGACAGCGGCCGATGCCAGAAGCATCTTCCTGAAAGCCATTTGATTTCCTCCCTCGTGGCTTGCCCTTTTCGAGCCCGGAATTCTCGCACGCCGCAAATCTCCTCGGCGGCAGGCGGAATTCCTTTGCACTGGAGCTCCTTTCCCCAGTAGAAGCGAGAATGACCAAGAAGATTTGGCTTGTATAGGCGGATCGCGGCAATCTTCCTGCGGATTTCCGCATAAAGCTTGCGGGAACCCGCAGGACGAAAGGCCACTGCCGGGCGCAGAATGAAGGATGCGGACCCGATGGGTTAAATCTTCGCCGCAGGGATTGGAGGCAGACGCTTGGGAGGGCGTCCGCACATGCTGGATACGCCGAAAAGCGCTCTTTTTCATCACTATATGGGCATTTCGAGGCTGCTCGCCGGGCAGCTGGAGTTTAACGCCATCATTCAGGCGGTCGCAACCGAGATCAGCCATATCATCCCGCATGATCACATGGATGTCTGCATCAAGCAGCTGGATGACAAGTATCACATTGCCTATGAGAGCGGTCTGGTCAGCGCCTGGAGCCGACAGCCGCCCGCACTTCTCACCGGAAGCCCGATCCGGTCGCTGTTGTCGGGCTCGGTCGAATATCTTTTAAGCGGCGACGCCTGTTCCGATCCGCGCTTTCATTTCGAAGGGTCATTTTCCAGCCCCATCATCGAACTTGGCCTGCACAGCCGCCTGCATGTCCCCATGAAGGTGCATGGCGACATCATCGGTGCGCTCAGTTGCTCCTCGCACCAGTCGAACGCCTATACGATGGAAGATGTCACCAATGCCCGCGCCGTTGCGGATTTGCTGGCGCCCTATTTCTACGCCATTCGTGCCGCTGAACAGGCCAAGCGCTCGGCCATCGAGGAGGCGCGCGCCAATGCCCGCGAAGAAGGCCTGCGCCTCGGCGCGCTGCAATTGACGGAAGCGTTGGAGGCCGAGCGGCAGCGCATCGGCATGGACCTGCATGACCAGACCCTGGCCGACCTGACGCGGCTTGCGCGGCGTATCGAGCGCATGAGCCACACTCCCGATATTTCCGGCGAGATGCTGGAGCCGGTGGTGCGCAGCCTGCAGCATTGCATGCAGGATCTACGCGAGATCATCGAGGAGGCGAAACCCTCGATCCTGCAATTGTTCGGCGTCGTTGAAGCCATCGAGACCTATGTGGACCGCTCCGTGCGCGACAGCGGATGCGCTATCGACTGGTCAGTGAAGGACGAGACGGAGGGGCTGGTTGAAAGGCTGGACAAGACGGTGGCCATATCGCTCTTCCGCATCGTGCAGGAGGCAGTGAACAATGCCATTCGCCATGCCCAGCCCGAAACGATTGCCGTGAGACTGGCCGCAATCGACGGCGGGTTGCGGGTGACCGTGAGCGATGACGGCAATGGCGGCGGTGACAGTGGTGCCCCCGGCGGTCTAGGCATGGGCAACATGAAGACGCGGGCGCGGCTGATCTCTGCCCGGTTCGACAGAGGCGGCAACCGTGATGGGGCGGGTACCTGCATCACCGTCACCCTGCCTGCGGGCGCTTTCAATTTTCGGGAGGAGATGTGACATGGACGTGCTCATCGTTGAGGATGATGCCCTGCACCGGGCCTATCTGAACGAGGCGGTAAGAGCCGCCCTGCCGGAATGCGACAAGGTGCTGGAGGCGGCAAACGGCAGAACCGGCGAAAAGCTGGCGCGGGAAAATCGCGCCGCCCATATCGTCATGGACTTGCAGATGAACGAGCGCAACGGCATCGAGGCGGCCCGCACCATCTGGAAGGAAAGGCCGGATACCCGCATCCTGTTCTGGTCCAATTATTCCGACGAGGCCTATGTACGTGGCGTTTCCCGCATCGTGCCTGAGGGTGCCGCCTATGGCTATGTGCTGAAATCCGCCTCCGATGATCGCCTGCGGCTGGCCCTTCGCAGCATCTTCATCGAGGCGCAATGTGTGATCGACCGGGAAGTGCGCGGCCTGCAGGAGAAGAGCCTCGGCAAGGCGCATGGCTTTACCGATTCCGAATATGAAATTCTTGTCGATGTCGCGCTTGGACTTACCGATAAGGCGATTGCGCGCCGGCGGAACCTGTCGCTGCGCAGCGTGCAGAACCGTCTGCAAAGTCTCTACGAGAAGCTGAACGTGCATCAGGCGGCCGGCGATGACGAGGCGGAAGGCCGGTATAATCTTAGAACCCGCGCCGTTACCGTCGCATTCCTGCGCAAGCTTTTGAATTACAGCGCGCTGGAAAAGGCCGAACGCGAACTGGCGGAATGGGTGGGAGGCCGCTGACCTGTCAGGGTAAAAAGGCCAGCAGACGTCGTTCATCCGCCCTGAGGCCGGAGACGGGTTTTGCCCCGACCTTCAAGATGCGGCTGAGCTTTTTCTGGGCCTTTTCCTCCGTGGCGATATCGAGAACAGCGGGGTGCACATAGCTCTTGCGGCAGATGGCAGGCGTATTGGAAAGCTCGGTCGCCGCAGCCTGGCACATGCCTTTTATGCTCGGTTTTTCACCGGCTGCCACATGCTCCATGGCGTTGCAGAAGGCCGCGAGCGTTCCGCCCCAGGTGCGGAAGGTCTTGGCGGAAATGCCCTGGCCGCCGATGCGTGAGAGATATGCGTTGAGATCGCTGGAATCGACGGAGTGAACCCGGTTTTCACTATCCTGCCAGACGAAGAGTTCCTTGCCGGGAAGATCGGCAATCTCCTCCAGGATTTTCTGTAGCCGCGGGTGTCGCAATTGCCTTTTCACCTTCTGCCCGCCTTTGGCGGCGAAGCGCAGTTCAATGGTTTCACCGAAGGAAACGTGGCGCTTGAGCAGTGTCGTTGCGCCATAGGTGCCGTTACTCTCAAGATAGGAGCGATTTCCGACGCGCAAATAGGCGGCATCAAGCAACAGAGTGAGGGCTGCAAGCGTCATTTCCTGCCCATGGTCCTGTTTGCCGACGTCGGCCATGGCGCGACGGCGGATGGCAGGGAGCGCCCTTCCGAAGCTTTTGAGCTGGAAGAACTTCGTTTCTCCCCTGAGCGTATGCCAGTCGGGATGATAGCGATATTGTTTTCGCCCGCGTGCATCAAACCCGGTGGCCTGCAGATGCCCCGACGGGTCGATGCAGATCCACACATCCTTATACGCGGGCGGTACACCGAGCGATTTGATGCGCTTCAGCTCATCACTATCGCAGAGGAGTTCGCCGCCCGGCAGCCGGTAACAGAAACCGCGTCCGCGTTTTTCGCGGGAAATACCCGGTTCCTGATCACTGACATAGGCAAGTCCGATTTTGGCAAGAAGGCGGGTTGGCGGCTGTGGCATTGTTTTTCCCGGCAGGTTTCACGCTGCGGCAAACGAAAAACAGGCCGCCTTCGTTCCGGCGGCCTGCTGTTCCTGTCATGGCTTTCTCAGGTGGCCTTGGCGATCCGTAAAATTTGCGAGTTGCCGCCGCCGCGTTCTTCAGTCACGGCATAAACAGCGCCATCCGGACCCACTTTCACATCACGAATGCGCGCTTCCAGCGGCAATCGGCTTTCCGTCGCAACCCTGTCGCCGTCTATGTGCAGAATGACGAGGCCCTGACTTACCAGACCGCCGACGATGAAGGCTCCCTTCCACTCGGGAATCCCGTCACCGTCGTAAAAGGCCATGCCGGACGGGCCGATGACGGGATCCCAATAATAAACCGGCTGTTCCATGCCTTCCTTGGCTGTTGCACCCTCGCCAACCGCCCGGCCGCTATATTCCACCCCGTAGGTAATCACCGGCCAGCCATAGTTAAGGCCGGCTTTCGGCAGGTTCAGCTCGTCGCCGCCCTTCGGCCCATGCTCGACGGTCCAGAGCCGGCCCTGACCATCCAAAGCCGCGGCTTGAAGATTGCGGTGGCCGTAGCTCCAGATTTCCGGAAGAGCATTCTGCTGTCCGGCGAAGGGATTTCCCTCGAAGGCCTTGCCATCGGCATCAATCCGGAAGACTTTTCCGAGACCGCTCGACAGATCCTGCGCCTGCACGCGCGGCGTGGCATCCGAACGCTCCCCGACGGTGACGTAAAGTTCGTTGTCCGGTCCGAAAACCAGCCGTGATCCGAAATGCTTGTCGCCATCATAGGTCGGCATCTGGCGGAAGATCACCGAGACGTCTTCCAGTTTCGCCGCTCCACCGTCTTCTGTCAGTTTGGCCGATGCGACGGAGGTGCCGTTACCGCCCTCACGCGGCTCGGAAAAGGAGAAGAAGATTTTACGGGAGGTTTCGAAATCGGGCGCCAGCGCTATGTCGAGAAGCCCGCCCTGTCCATCGGAAGCCACCTCCGGCACGCCTTCTATCGCCGGCCCGGCCTTGCCGTCAGCGACGATATGCAGGGCGCCCTCCTTGGCAGCGACGATCATGCGACCATCGGGCAGGAATTCCATGGACCACAGATGCGGCAGACCATCGGCGACGACGGTTTTTTCGATGCTCGGCTGGGCAGCAGCCTGCGGCGCGCGCGTCTGGCCCTCAAAAGCCGGTTTCTGATCCGGCGCATTCGGCCGTTTCGTTTCGGCAGCCGGGGCGGTCTGTGCGTTGGCTGCGCCGGCCAAAGGAACGGCAAGCATCGCGCACAGGATCGTCGAATTCAGAAATCGGTTGTTGTGGAACATGGGTCTCCCTTCCGTCGTTTAGGTCACGCAGGAAACCATTTGGGGAGGATTTCGTTTCCTTCGACAGTTTCAAGAAAACTTGATCATTGCGTGTGCAGGCGTCACGCTCTTTTCTCATCCATGCGAATTCATAGGGAACCGCGAGCCGTGCGCTGCGTTTGGCCTCTGTTATACGGAGGGCGCCATGCAAATCATCGACAACAAGACCATAGACGCGAACAGAACCAAGCCGATCCTCAACGTGGCGGAGTTCTGCCGCCGTTATCGGCTCGACAAGGCTGAGGAAGTCAGGCTCAGAAAGCTGTTCGGTGAGTTCGCCTCGCGGCATGAGCTTCTGATGAACGCGCAGCGAAAGCCGAACTTCCGCTGATCATTCATCCTCGTCGTGGGATTTTCCGAAGATCATGAAGACATCATAGCGGGTGTTCTTACCCAGTATCTGATGTGAGGGCCTGCGAACACCCGGCATCGGGTCGGCGCGGAGCGGCCACTTCAGAACCACCCGCTTCGTCGCATTCTCCAGCGCAGCCTCCATCAGCTCAACCTGGTCCGGGTCGGCGCCGACCAGTTCTCTCAGCACCCGCATCTCTTTTTTCACCAACGCCGTGTTTTGGCGCGGCGGATGCATGGGGTCGACAATCACCACCTCCGGTGACAGCTCTTTCAGCAGATGCCGGGAGTCGCCGTGGAGCAATGTCATGCGCGCCGCCGCGTCGGCATAAGCGCCGCCCGCTTCCAGTGCACGACGAATGCCGTCAGCGAGGTGTGCGTGCATTTCCGGCGAGCGCTCGATGAGGGTGACGTCAGCCCCGAGCGATGCGAGCAGGAAGGCGTCTCGCCCGAGGCCAGCCGTGGCATCGACGATTTTTGGCGTGCGGCCCTTGGTGAAACCTGCGGCCTTGGGCAGTGCCTGTCCGCGCCCCTCGCCGGAACGAAAACGGTGCCCCACCGCGCCGCCGACGAAATCCACCACGAAACTATCGTCTTGTTCCTTCATATCGACCTCAGAACGGAGAGGGCACGGTATAGATGACATCCCGGCCGTCCGGATGACGGAATGCCACTTCCTGCGCATGCAGCATCAGGCGGGGCGCGGCGGAGAGCGCCTCACCTTCGGCATAAAATTCATCGCCGAGAATGGGATGGCCAAGCGCCTTCATATGTACCCGCAATTGATGGGTGCGCCCGGTGAGGGGAGTGAGCGCCAGCCGCGTCGCTGGAAGCGGCAGTCGTTGCAGCACCTGCCACAGGCTCTGCGCGGACTTGCCATTTTCGTGGTCGACCCGGTGGCGGGGCTTGTTTTCGGGATCGATGGCGAGCGGCAGGTCCACTTCTCCGGCCTCTCCCTCAACCTCTCCCCAGACAATGGCAACATAGGATTTGCGCGTCTGGCGGTTTTCAAACTGCGACGCAATCGCCGCATGCGCCCTGCGGTTCAGCGACATCAGCACGATGCCCGAGGTGTCCTTGTCCAGCCGGTTGATCATCAGCGCTTTCGGGAACTGCTTCTGCACACGCGTCATGAGGCTGTCGGAAAGCGCCGGATCGCGCCCCGGCACCGATAACAGCCCGCTCGGCTTATCAAGCACCAGCAGATCGTCATCGCGGTGCACGATGGTGAGCCAAGGGTCGAGTGGCGGATTATAGATAGGGTTGGAAAGCTCGGATGACATGTCGCTTCCTTAGCACGAATTGCGCATTCGGACAGGCGCTAGAGCATTTCCAGGAAAGGTGGCCCCGGTTTTCCGACCGGAAATGCGCCAAAATAAAGAGTTAGAGTGTTTCCGCGATTCGAAGAAAAGCGAAAACTCTAGTCGGGAATATGGAGATTGACGCGTCCGCTGGTCAGGTCGCTAAGGAGCCGGGTCAGTCGTTCGGTTTCCTCGGCCGGAACCGAGAGCACCATATCCGCGCCGGTGCCGGTAAAGTCCTCCCTCTCAAGCCGCAGGTTCGGCGTGGCGGAAAGGCGTGATTTCACCAGTGCCAGGTCTGAGAAAGGGCAACTCAGCGTGGCGCTGACATAAGCGATGACCGGTGACGTCTCGCCGAGGCGAAGACAGGCCGCCGCCGTGCCGCCATAAGCGCGCATCAGCCCGCCGCTGCCGAGCAGAATGCCGCCAAACCAGCGGATGACGAGAACCGCGACATTGTCGAGTGCCTGACCGTCGATAGCCTGAAGGATCGGTTTACCGGCCGTTCCCGAGGGTTCGCCGTCATCGCTAAAACGATAGGTCTGACCGCTTCGCCAGGCCCAGCAATTATGGTTTGCATCGGGATCGGAATGTGCCGCGAGGAATGTCTTCGCATCCTCTTCACCCGTCACCGGCGCGGCAAAGGCGATGAAGCGGCTTTTCTTGATATCCTGCGAAAAGGTGACGGGGCGGTCGAGCGTGAACATGGGCGCTTCAATATCGCATATATTCGCCTGCGGAAATCGCTATAAGGCTTTCAACGGTGAAGATGGCAATGGAGAGGGTTTTGGGCGAGGCGAGGCAGGTCGCAATTATCGGCGGCGGACCGGCGGGGCTGATGGCGGCAGAGATGCTCTCGGCTGCAGGCCATGCCGTGACGGTGTTCGAGGCGATGCCGACCGTGGCGCGCAAATTGCTGATGGCCGGAAAATCCGGTCTCAACATCACCCACGCCGAAGACTACGACAGTTTCCGCCACCGGTTCGGCGATGCGGAACCGAGGCTGCGCGCCGCTCTCGATGATTTCACGCCGGATATGCTGCGCGACTGGGCGCAGGGGCTGGGGCAGGAAACTTTCGCCGGCACTTCGGGCCGGGTGTTTCCCACCGTCATGAAGGCTTCGCCGTTGCTCCGGGCATGGCTCGCCCGGCTGGAGGCGCAGGGTGTCACCATCAGGACGCGGCATCGCTGGACGGGTTTTTCCGGCGAGCACCTGGTTTTCGCGACACCGGAGGGCGAGATCATCATCAAGGCCGATGCCGTTCTTCTGGCGCTCGGTGGCGCAAGCTGGCCGCGTCTCGGTTCGGACGCCGTATGGGTTCCGGCGCTGGCGGAGAGAGGCGTGGCGCTTTCCCCGTTCCGCCCCGCCAATTGCGGTTTCGACGTTGACTGGAGCGATGTCTTCCGCTCGCGTTTTGCGGGGGAAGCGGTGAAATCCACCATCACCATTTCGCCAGCCGGAGCCTTTCAGGGCGAATTCGTCATCACGAAGCACGGCATTGAGGGCAGCGTGATCTATGCCCATTCCGCCGCGCTGCGCGACCGGCTGGACGAGGCGGGCAAAGCGTCGCTCGCAATCGATCTTGCGCCGGGACGTACGGTGGAACGCCTCAGCGGCGATCTGGCGAAACTCGGACGGAAAGAGAGCTTTGTAAACCGCATGCGCAAGGCGGCCGGCTTATCGGCCGTGAAGGTCGGGCTTCTGCGGGAAATATTTCCCGATATCGCGGGCATGCCGGATGAATTCGTCGCCGCGAGAATAAAACATGCGGAGATTCCGCTTCTGCGGACGAGGCCGATTGCCGAGGCAATTTCGTCCGCCGGCGGTATCGCGTGGAGCGGCCTTGATGAAAACTACATGCTGGAAAAGCTCCCCGGCATATTTGCTGCCGGGGAAATGCTGGATTGGGAAGCGCCTACCGGCGGTTATCTCCTGACCGCCTGTTTCGCCACCGGCAAGGCGGCCGCAAAGGGCATGGCCGCGTGGCTCGAAGGTTCAGCCTGACAAACGTTCAGCCATGCCTGCTTCCTCACCATGTGCGGTTCGGACGAGGCAGCGCATGATGGCATCGGTGGTGATCGCACCAAGCGCCTTGCCGTTTTCTCCGACGACCGTGGCGCTGCTGACATTTTCCCGGACCAGCGCGCGCAGGCCCTCTTCAACCGTCATATCCGCATCGAGCTGAAGGCGGGACTGGCCGGCAAATTCCGGCTGCACCACGGCGCCAAGGCGAATGACGCGGCCGCGATTGACCTCTTCCACGAAGGCCTCGATATAACTATCCGCCGGCGACATGACGATTTCGGCGGCCGTTCCCTGCTGGATGATTTCGCCGTCGCGCAGAATGGCGATCTTGTCACCCAGCCGCAGCGCTTCGTCGAGATCGTGGGTGATGAAGACCACGGTCTTCTTCAGCTCCTTTTGAAGCTCCAGCAGCACCGTCTGCATGTCGACGCGGATGAGCGGATCGAGGGCAGAATAGGCCTCGTCCATGAGCAGGATTTCGGCATTGTTGGTGAGCGCCCGGGCGAGACCCACACGTTGCTGCATACCGCCGGAGAGCTGGTTGGGGTAATGGTTGGAGAAGCCCTCCAGGCCGACCCGCCTGATCCAGACCTCTGCCCTTTCTTCGCGCTCGCGCTTGTCGACGCCCTGCACCTCAAGGCCGTAGACGACATTCTGCAGCACGTTGCGGTGGGGCAGGAGACCGAATTTCTGGAACACCATCGCCGTCTTGTGGCGGCGGAATTCCAGAAGATCCGCTTCGTTGAGGCTGCACACGTCTGTGCCGCCATAGAGGATTTCGCCGGCGGTCGGGTCGATCAGCCGGTTGACATGGCGGATCAGCGTGGATTTGCCGGAGCCGGAAAGGCCCATGATAACGGTTATCTGCCCGCCCGGCATGGTGATGTTGATGTCACGCAGGCCGAGCACATGGCCGTGCTTGGCGTTGAGTTCCGATTTGGACATGCCGGCTTTGACGGCTTCGACATGATCCCCCGCTTTGGAGCCAAAAATCTTGTAAAGACTGCGAATTTCGATCGATTGACTAGCCATGCGCCACTTCCCGGTGTTTTTGCAGGCGAAGGCCATAGGCCTGGCTGATGCGGTCGAAAATGATGGCGATGCCGACGATGGCAAGCCCGTTGAACACGCCGAGCGTGAAATATTGGTTGGCGATGGCCTTCAGCACCGGCTGGCCGAGGCCCTGCACGCCGATCATGGAGGCGATGACGACCATGGCAAGCGCCATCATGATGGTCTGGTTGATGCCGGCCATGATGGTGGGCAGCGCGAGCGGCAGCTGAACTTTAAAAAGTTTCTGGCGTTTGGAGGAGCCGAAGGCATCGGCCGCCTCCAGAACGTCACGGTCGACCATGCGGATGCCGAGATTGGTGAGCCGGATCATCGGCGGAATGGCATAGATGACGACGGCGATGACACCTGGGACACGGCCGATGCCGAGCAGCATGACGACGGGAATAAGATAGACGAAACTCGGCATCGTCTGCATCACATCGAGAACGGGGTTGATCACGTTCTGCAGGCGGTTGGACCGTGCCATGGCGATGCCGATGGGCAGGCCGACGATGATGGACAGCACGGCGCAGACGAAGATCATCGAAACCGTCTTCATCGTGTCTTCCCACATGCCGAACCAGCCGATGGCGAAGAGAATGCCGCAACAGAGCGAAACAATGGTGGCGCTGCGGCTGCCGAACCAGGCAAGAGCGCCGACAATAAGAATAACGACCGGCCAGGGGGCGCCGATCAAAAGCCTTTCCGCCCAGATGAGGAAGCTCTGGAGTGGGGTGAACAACCCCTCGATTGCGCCGCCATAGGTTCGGGTAAAGGCCCGGAACCCCTCGTCGATGACTTTTTTCAGCGCGCGCAGAGCATCGTCATTCATGGTCGGAAATTTGAAAAGCCATTCCATATCCTGTTCTCCATGACGAACCGGAGGCGGGGATCGATGTCCTCCGCACTCCGGGAGTAAAATCGCCAGAGCGCCGCGCGGCCAACTGGACGCATGGGCGGAACGCTCTGTTGAACCGGCGCATCGTTATCAGCCAAAGCCGGGTAGCCGATGCGGTTCGGCGTCGCCGCGGGAGACGCCGGTTGCCGGGCAGATATGTCAGGACGCGCTTTTTAAAGGGCGGCCTTGACCTTTTCCGCGACCTCGGGCGAGACCCAGCCCTTCCACAGGGCTTCGTTTTCCTTCAGGAACTGCTTGGCGCCGTCTTCACCGGTGGCTTGGTTATCCGTCATCCAGGCGATCAGCTTGTTGACGGTGGCGTTGGTCCAGGCGCGCTTGTTGAGATAATCCATTGCCGGACCGGCACGATCGGCAAAGGATTTGCTGACCAGCGTCTGTACGTCATCGATCGGCCAGGCGTTCGGCTTCGGATCGGCGCAATCGGCAACGGATGTACAGCGTTTCCATTCGGCCGCGTCATAGTCGGTGCCGAATCCGAGCTTTACCATCTCGTATTTGCCGAGCAGCGAGGTGGGCGCCCAGTAATATCCGACCCAAGGCTGCTTGGCTTCGTAAGCTTTAGCAATTGAGCCATCGAGGCCGGCAGCGGAGCCGGTGTCGACGAGGGTGAAGCCTGCTTTTTCACCGCCGAAAGCCTTGAACAGCTGCGCCGTGACGACGGTGCCGCCCCAGCCCTGCGGGCCGTTGAACACAGCACCCTTGGACTTGTCTTCAGGCGATGGGAAGAGCTCGGGATGCTTGAAAAGATCAGGAATGGTTTTGAGATCGGGGTTGGCGTCAGCGACGTATTTCGGAATCCACCAGCCCTGAACAGCGCCATCGGAAAGGATTTTTGCGGCCGCGACCACTTTGCCGCCTTCCAGACCCTGCTTGACGATTTCCGGCTGCAGGCTGACCCAGGCCTCAGGTGCGATATCCGGCTGGCCTTTTTCGGCCATGGAGGTCAGTGTCGGCACCGTATCGCCGGTAACGATTTCGGCGGAGCAGCCATAGCCTTTTTCGAGAATGAATTTGTCCAGGTTGGCGGCAACTTCAGCGGATTGCCAGTTCATGCTGGCGATTGTTACGTTTCCACAGTCGGCGGCATAGGCTGCGCTGCCTGAAAAGGCGAAGCCGGCGGAAAGAATTGTGGCACCCAAAAGTATTTTCATTGTTGTTCCCTCTGGTCGCGGTGTGGCGATGACCCGGGCGCTGACGGCACCGCGACCGCCAGCACCCTTATTGAGGCTTAATAAATCCTTTGTCGCCATCCCGTTTGCGGCAATTTCTGGCGTATTGAGGATGCCATTCGCCGGACGAAGGCGCGATCGCAGGGCCATATTAGCGAAAATTCCGGAATTAAGATATTGAAACATATAGTTGTTTAGCGGCTCATCAGCGATATTTCACAAGCGAGGGAACTTTTTCATTTTTTTGAAAAGTCTGGGAACAATCAGGCGAAGTTTCTGTTCTCTTGGACTTTTATCCCGTTCTGTATTACGGGAGATTTCTTCTCGATTTTTGTGGTGATTTTGAATGACCAATCTTCGTGCTGCCCCGGTATGGCCCATCGGCGGCGGTGAAACGGGTGAGCTTGTGCGCCGCTTCGACTGGTCGAAGACATCGCTTGGTTCGATTTGCGACTGGCCGCAAAATCTGAGGCAAAAAGCCAATTCCGTCGTCAATTCACCTATTCCGCAGGTGCTGATGTGGGGCCGCGATCATGTGATGATCTACAATGACGGTTATGCGGAGATCGCCGGTAATTACCATCCGCAGGCGCTGGGCGGCACGGTGCCCGGCATCTGGCCGGAAATCTGGGACTGGAACAGCCGCATTCTCGAAGCCGGTTTTCGCGGTGAAGTGTTGGCATATCGCGACCAGCCAATGACGCTGATGCGACATGGCATACCGGAAGAGGTGATCTTCGACCTGTTTTACACGCCGATCTATAATGAAGGTGGCACGGTTGATGGCGTATTGTGCACCGTGCTCGAAAATACCGACAAGGTGAAGGCCGTTGAGGCTATGGAGCAGAGCCGCAAGGAATTGAGCCGGCTCACCAATGCCCTGCCCATTCTGGTCGGATATGTCGATCGCGATTACATCTATAAATTTGCCAATGACGGTTATCTCGAATGGTTCGGCCGAAGCGGTGAAGACGTCATCGGCCGCAGCGTTCCCGAGATTGTCGGCGAAGCATTTTTCGACGCGCGCAAGGCCTATCTCGACCGGGCGCTTGCCGGTGAGAAGATCGTTTCGGATACCGTCATCAGCAGACCGGATGGCACCAAGCGCGCCGCTGAAATCAGGTATGTTCCGCGCTACATTGCCGACGGCTCCGTCGACGGCATCTATGTCCTGATCATCGATATCGAAGAGCGGAAGCGCTCGGAGCAGGAAATCCTCATCAGCAACAACCGTTTCCGCGCGGCGGTGGAGGCCGTGCACGGTGTGCTGTGGACCAACAGTGCCGAAGGCAGGATGCTGGGTGAGCAGCCGGCATGGGCGGCGTTGACGGGCCAGACGCCCGAAGAATATCAGGGCTTTGGCTGGGCGGACGCCGTTCATCCGGAAGACAGGCAGGGTTCAGTCGATAGCTGGAACAAGGCGGTCGCGGAAAAATCGACCTATATCTGGGAACATCGCGTACGCAGACATGACGGTGTCTATCGTACTTTCGCGATCCGCGGCGTGCCGATTTTCGACAAGTCAGGTGCTATTGCCGAATGGGTCGGCGTTCACACCGATATCACCGAGCAGCGGTGTGCCGAAGACACCCTCAAGGAACATGCGAGCAACCTTGAGCGTGAAATTCGCCATCGCATCCGGGCGGAAGAGCAGCTCCGGCAACTGAATGAAGGGCTGGAAGCCCGGGTCGAAGCTGAAATGGCGGAGCGCCGTCAGACCGAAAAGGCCCTTCAGCAGGCGCAGAAAATGGAATCCATCGGTCAGCTGACCGGTGGTGTGGCGCATGATTTCAACAATCTACTGCAGGTGATCGCCGGCAATCTGCAATTGCTGTCGAAAGATGTGATCGGCAATGAACGTGCGGAGCGCCGGCTGGAGAATGCGCTCGCGGGCGTCCAACGTGGCGCGAAGCTCGCGAGCCAGCTTCTGGCCTTCGGCCGCCGCCAGGCGCTTGAGCCGCGGGTCATCAATATTGCCCGTTTCGTAACCGGCATGGATGACCTGCTTCGCCGCTCGCTTGGTGAGGCGATCGAGGTGGAGGTCATCACGTCAGGTGGCCTCTGGAACACCTATGCCGACCCCAACCAGGTGGAAAACGCGCTTCTCAATCTCGCGATCAACGCGCGCGATGCCATGGAAGGGCACGGAAAGCTCACCATCGAGGTAGCCAATGCGGTTCTCGACCGCGATTACGCCCGCAAACATTCCGAGGTCACGGCCGGGCAATATGTGATGCTCGCGGTCACCGATACGGGTTCGGGCATGTCGCCGGAGATACTCGAAAAGGTCTTCGAACCGTTCTTCTCGACCAAGCCCGAGGGCAAGGGCACGGGCCTTGGCCTTTCCATGGTCTATGGTTTCGCCAAACAGTCCAGCGGGCATGTGAACATCTATAGCGAGGTGGGGCAGGGCACCACGGTGAAAATGTATCTGCCGCGTTCCGCAGCCGATGAGGACAGGGAGGTCGTGGTGCATAACGGCCCTGTCGAAGGTGGGACGGAGACGATCCTCGTGGTTGAGGACGATGAAGAAGTGCGCGGTACGGTCGTCGAAACTCTGAGCGATCTCGGTTACAGGGTGCTGACCGCACGCGACGCACAGGCGGGTTTGACGGTGGTGGAAAGCGGCATTCCGATCGATGTCATCTTCACCGACGTGGTGATGCCAGGCCCCTTGAAAAGCCGGGAAATGGCGCGTCGCGCACAGGAGCGGTTGCCCAATCTCGCCGTTCTTTTCACCTCGGGTTACACCGAAAATTCCATCGTGCATGGCGGCAAGCTGGATGCAGGTGTGGAACTGCTATCCAAACCCTATACGCGTGAAGCGCTTGCGCGGCGCATCCGCCACGTCATAGCCAACCGCAAGCAGGTTTCGCTGTCGAGGGCGCGGCCTGGTTCTTCGAAAATCCCCGAACCCGCCATGGCGGTCGACAACCGGGAGCGGTCAATCCGGGTTCTTCTGGTCGAGGATGACGAGCTGATCCGGATGAATTCCATGGAGATGCTTTCGGAGAGCGGCTTTGCCGTTGTTGAGGCTGGCAACGCGGCGCAGGCGCTGAAGGTTATCGAGTCGGAGCAGATCGACGTTCTCGTTACAGATATCGGCCTGCCGGACATGAAGGGCGGTGAACTG
This sequence comes from Agrobacterium sp. RC10-4-1, assembly GCF_014138475.1. Taxonomy (NCBI): domain Bacteria; kingdom Pseudomonadati; phylum Pseudomonadota; class Alphaproteobacteria; order Hyphomicrobiales; family Rhizobiaceae; genus Agrobacterium; species Agrobacterium sp. RC10-4-1. Next base: position 141,055 of record NZ_JACJIT010000008.1, on the reverse strand, counting down.
GCGGTGGAGGCCTTGCGCCGCAGGCCGGGTCTTGCCATCGTCTTTGCGACGGGCGACAGCCATCTGCCGGAGGGGGCGCCGGAAAGCGCAGTCCTGCTCACCAAGCCCTACGATGAACAGCAGATCATTGCCGCCGTAGAAAAGGCCCATACGGCCAGGCCGGTGGCGGCCGAATAGGCCGCCTTGATGCCGGCTCAGTAACCGCGGTCCATGTCGACGGTTTCCGGCAGCTTGCCGGTTTCCCGCCATGTGCGGACGTTGCCGGCCACGATCCGCGCCGAACTCTCCCGGCTTGTCGGCGCGGAAATATGCGGCAGGACGGTAACTTTGGGGTGCTGCCAAAATGGCGAAGCCGCAGGGAGTGGCTCCTGTTCGAAGACATCGAGTACGGCATGCGAGAGCTTGCCGGAATCGAGTGCCGCTATCAACGCATCGGCGACGATGACGGCGCCGCGGGCGAAATTGATGACTGCCGCGCCCTGTTTCATTGCGGCGAGACGGCGGGCATCGAGAAGACCGCGCGTCGCATCGGTAAGCGGCACAAGGCAGATGAGAATGTCGCTTTTTTCCAGCAATGCCTGCAGCCCTGCATCGCCGGTCAACGTTTCCACGCCTTCGATTGTTTTGGCCGAACGACTCCATCCTGCGACGTTGAAGCCGGCATGGATAAGACGCTCCGCCGCGGCCGCGCCGAGTGCTCCGAGCCCCAGGAGACCGATGGTCATCTCGCCGGGGTGGCGGTAATCCAGTTCCTGCCAGAGCGCCTTTCGCTGATTTTCGCGATAGGCGGGCATGTCACGCTGCAGATAATAGGTCCATGCCAGCACCGCTTCGGCCATGACGCGGGAAAGTTCCGGGTCCTTCAGCCGAACGATGGGGGGAGCCTTGCTGCCCAGTTCCAGCACCAGCCGCTCCACGCCCGCCCACAGGCTGTGGATCCATGAGAGGCCCGGAAGAGCGGCGATATCGGCCGGATCGGGATTGGCGACAATGGCAAATTCCACTGCCCGCCGCTGCTCATCCGTCAATTCGGAAAAGGAGAGGATCTCCTCCTCCGGCATGGCGGCGCGCAGCGCCTGTTTCCAAACGGCCTCCGTCTCTGCATTCATCCGTGAAACAAAGGCGATTGGTGAAGACATGGCATTGGTCCTGCTTGCGATTTTTGCGTGACGCCATCAATGCGCAATTTCGGCGGGTAATGCCATGGGTGGAATGGGGGAATTTGTAATTCTTCCGCCATGCCGGACTAGATCCGGTATCCAGCCGCCGCGCGTCTGCGCGGCGCCAAGACTTCTTTCAGCTCAAGGACTTGGGCTGGCTGGACTCCGGCTCGGGGGCCGGAGTGACGGAGTGTGGATGCAACCGGCCTGTTAAATCTCTGCCACTACGCATCTTCTTTCACCGGCGGCTTTGCATCGCCGTAATAGGCCGAGAACGACTCGTGGTAATGCTCCGAACCGCCAGGTCCGGCATAACGCTGCAGTTCCGTCATGTCGGTCTTGTTGAGCACGATGCCGAGCGTCTTGTTGGCGATCTGCGGTTCGTTGGCCATCAGGTTCTGCACCATCTGGATCGGTGTCTTGCCCCATTCGGTGACGAAGACGAAGCCGTCCACCTGCGGCGCAAAGGCCTTGGCGTCGATGACGGGCACAACGGGTGCAAGGTCAACGATGATGTAGTCGCAGGCCTCGCGAGCCGAGTCGATAAACTTGCGCATGCCGGAAGAGGAGAGCAATTCGCTTGAATGGGCGAACTGGTTGCTGGTCGAAACCGGCAGAATGCCCATCTTGGTGCGCGTGTCCACTTTCACCGCCTGCGTCCATGGCACCTCGTCAAGCACGACCTCCACCAGACCGGCGGATTGGCGCGTGGTCAGCATGCGGCTGAGACCCGGATTGCGGATGTCGGCATCCACCACAAGCGTGCGCTTGCCGGTGGAGGCGATCAGGCCGGCGAGGTTGAGGGCAACGACCGACTTGCCCTCATTCGGCAGGCAGGAAATGACGCCGATGACCCGGCACTGGCGCTCCTGAATGACGACATCCGCCGTCAGTTTCACGTTGCGCAGCGTTTCCGCAAAACTGGAGCGCGGACTGTCAACGGCGAGGCGCAGCATTTTCTGGAACGAGACCTGTCCGCTGTCCTCAAGCGTGGCGTTTTCGCCGCCGGGGGTTGCGGCGCTGTTTCCGGTCTTGGCGTTTTCCACACCCCTTTCGCCGATGAAGGGAAGGTAGCCGAGAAAGCGCATGCGCAGGTTATCACGCACATCGTTGCCGGTGTGGAAGAAGCGGTCGCGGAATTCGAGAAGTGCCGCAATGCCCCCACCCAGCATCAGGCCCAATACGACCGAAAGCGCCATTGTCATGGTCTTTTTCGGGCTGGAAGGCGATGTGGGAAGACCGGCCTCGGAGATGATGCGGGCTTTGGCGATCGGCAGCGACTGCTTCTGCGAAGCCTCTTCGAAGCGTCCGAGATAGGACTGGTAGAGGGTGCGCAGGGCCGTCGCCCGCTGCTCGAGCTCGCGCAGCTGCACCATGGTGATGTTGGCTTCCGAATTACGGCCAGCCACCTTGTCGATACTGTCGCGCAACGACTGTACGCGCGAATTTGCGACGTCGTATTCGTTCTTGAAGCTGCCGGTCAGCTGCTGCAGTTCCTGGAAGATCTGCTGCGCCACTTCTTTCTTCTCGGCGTCCAGCGCGGCTGCCTGCGGATGGTCTGCTCCGAACTGCTGCACAATGCCCCGCTGCCGGTCGGAAATGGTGATGTAGCGCTTGCGCAGATCCTGAATAACGGAATTGTCGGTATCACGGGCCGAGACGACGGCGTTGTCGACGGCCGTTTCCGGGCCGCGGTCGATGATGGATTTATACTGATTGTAACGGGCGGAGGCCGTCGCGGCATCCGCCTGTGCCGCAATCAGCTGGCCATTGAGATCGGCAAGCTGGCCTTCCGACATCAGTTCGCCGCGCGAGGACACGATATTGTTGTCGGACCTGAATTTCTGCACCGCAAGCTCTGCCGCCTGGGCGCGCTGGTTAAGGTCGGTCAGGCGTTCCTGCAACCAGACAGAGGCCCGCTCGCTGGCGTCGAAATTGGCGTTCAGCTGCTCGGTGAGATAGGCCTGCGCGTAGGTCTTTGCGATGTGTGCGGCCAGCTGGCGGTCAGTCGAACGTGTGGAGATTGCGATGACGGAACTGCGACCGACCCGCTCCACAGTCAGCGACTGCTGCAGCACGGCAGCGGCCTTTTCGCGGCGTCCGGCGCGGATTGCGGCTTCGGAGACCGGCGGATCGCCCGGCAGGACGAGATCGAGGATACCGCGCACGGAGGATTTGACGAGCTCGACCGGCGACATCGGCGGATTGACGATGGTGTCGTTCTCGTCAAGCTTGGCCTTGTCCACCACGGTCAGGGCCATTTCCTTGGATTTGAGGATTTCCACGGCGCTGGCAATGCGGTTGTCGACGATCTGGGCAGCGGGCACAGGCGATTCCTCTTCCGCATAACGGGAGAGGCTTTCATCGAGCAGCACCTGCGTCATCGCCGTATAAACGGGGGTCGCAAGCACCAGGTAAAGTCCGGCCAAAACTACGGCGGCAATGACGGAGGCGGCAATGACGTTGGCACGGCGCACCACGGCGGCCCACAGGCGGTCGAGGTCGATGAACGTGTCGGAATCCTTGCCGGATTCCGGAAAACCGATATTGGATTTAAAGGTCTTGTGGTGCATGGACCTACCTTGTGAATTAAAAATGGTACGCGGGAAGCCGAGCAACTCTCGCCTTCCCGCCTCCCGTTATTGGTGCGCCGGCCGCCTCCCCCGGCGGCGCGATGAAAGTCAGGCCGCCTGCACGCGGCTTTCGTGGTTTGCCACCAGTTCTTTCACCGAAGCGAGAACCTGCGCTTCCATGTCGGCGCGCAGCAGCGAGAAGGCGACGTTGGCGGCGATGAAGCCCTGCTTGCTGCCACAGTCAAAGGTGCGGCCGCTATATTTCTGCGCATGGAAGGCCTGCTTTTCGGCGAGCCGCTTCATGCCGTCGGTCAGCTGGATTTCGTTGCCCGCGCCGCGCTCCTGCCTGGCGAGAATATCGAAGATTTCCGGCTGCAGAATATAACGGCCATTCAGGTAATAATTCGAAGGCGCCCTGGATGGTTCCGGCTTTTCGACCATTTCGGTCACGGCGAAGCCGTGATTGACCTTCTGGCCGACGCCGACGACGCCATAGGACGAAACTTCTTCCGGCAGGCATTCCTCGACACCGAGAATATTGCCGCCGACTTCATCGTAAAGTTCCATCAGTCCGGCAATGCAGCCGCGCGCGCCATAGGAGACCATGTCAGGCAGCAGCAGCGCAAAAGGCTCCTTGCCGACCAGCTCACGCGCACACCAGACGGCATGGCCGAGGCCGAGCGGCACCTGCTGGCGGGTATAGCTGACGGTGCCGGCAACCGGCAGCATCTTTTCCAGCTGCAGCACCTGCACGGTCTTGCCGGAGCGGGTAAGCGTGTTGATGAGTTCAGGCGCGCTGTCGAAATAGTCTTCGATGGCGGTCTTGTTGCGGCTCGTGACGAAAATAATGTGCTCAATGCCGGCCTGCATGGCTTCATCCACGGCATATTGAACGACCGGCCGGTCAACGATCGTCAGCATTTCCTTTGGCATCGCCTTGGTGGCGGGCAAAAACCGCGTGCCGTTGCCGGCTACCGGAATGACGGCTTTTCTGACAGTTCTCTTCAGGTCCATCGCGTTCTCCTTCATCAAGGTTTGATCTGTCCCCAGTCCCCGCGCAGACATGGTCCGCGCGCAAATTTTATGAAATCTGCCTTTTCACCCCTGTATTCGCCGCGGGCGCAAACACGGCGTCCCGCAGCCTCCTCAGCCGCACTGCAATCGGCATTCTCAGGTGCCCCAGCACGGCAGGATCTCGGATTGTGGTCTTCAAGGCGCCGATTACCGAGCGGCGCTTGATGTTTTCCACCAAAGTCAAAAAATTATGCGCCAGCCGCAGGCTGCGGGCTCTCGCCTGCTGCGCGTCCATGGCGGCCGGCAGCAAGGTGTAGTGGCTCAGGAATTCTTCGTCCGCCCGCATCATCGCTTCGACGTGATGAAGTTCGAGGACGCGGGAAATCGAACCTTCGCGGATATTGTAGATGTAACCCGGCTTCGGTTCGATGACGCAGAGGCCGCCAGCGGCAAGCGCCGAGGCGAGAAGAATATAGTCTTCGCCGATGCGGATATCCTCACGGAAGCGCAGTGCTTCGCTATTAAGGAAATCGCGCCGGAACATCGGTTTCATGTAGCCGAAGTTAAAGGTGGAGCGGAACAGGATGTTGGAGGAAATGAAGTCCTCCAGCGTGAGAACAGGCCGTTCCTCCAGAAACTCTTCGGGAAACATCGTCTCCATCGGCCGGCCATCGGTGTAGACGACATCGAGATTATCGACAGCGATGTCAGCGTTGGCGGCTTCCGCCCGGCACATCATGCAGGCGGAGCGCTCCGGGTGGATGACATCGTCGGAGTCGAGCACGGCGATCCAGCGCCCCGTCGCGGCCTCGATGCCGGCGTTGCGGGCGCCGCCCGGACCGCGGTTTTCTTCGAGCGCAAGCAGCCGCACGCGCGGATCGATTGCGGCGATCGCTTCAACGTAGGGAATGGTATCGTCGGCGGAGCGGTCGTCAACGACGATCACTTCCAGCGTCACCCCCTGCTGATCGAGCGCACTTTGGATGGCGGCCTCAATCGTATCGGCGGCATTATAGGCGGCGATGACGAAGCTGATGTCTGGCGAAGAGGTGAGGTTTTCCATCAGGTCGCCTCCACGGCACCATATTGGCGGATTTCGCGCACACCGAAGGCGCCGCTCATCGAACCCATATGCAGTGCGCCTCGCAACGCATAACGGTTGCGGCGTACGGCATTGAAACCGCTCAAGGCGGCAAAAAGAGCGCAATAAAGCACTTTCGAACCAGCTTTCACCACCTGGACGACGCGGCGTGCACCGGGTTTCTTTTCAGCCAGCACCCGTCCATGGGTCTGGCCGGAACGGAACCGGCGCTTGGCAAGCCATAGAAAGCTTGCCCGATTTTCCGGAACCGGCTCCGACAAGACAGCGTCTTCCGCAAAGACGATACGGCCGCCAGCGGCGTGGAGATGCGAGAAGAAATGTGTGTCTTCGCCGCCGCTCTGGCCAAGCGCCAGCGCGAAGCGCCGGCCCTTTACCGATGGCGCTTCCATCCTGAGCAGCGTGTTGCATGTATAACCGGTGATGATCTCGCCATTGACCCAGACGGGAACGGTCGAGTGGAAATCTCCGCGTTTCATCCAGCCCGGCGCGTTGTCCCGGTAAACCGCAGTGACGGGGCCGAGAACGGTTTCTGCACCGGTCTCGTCTGCCTTTTCCAGAAGCGCGGCCAGCCAGTGTGGCGGCGCCGTTTCGTCGTCATCGATAAAGGCGAGATAATCTGCCTTGCATTCCGACAGGCAGGCATTGCGGGCAATCGAAATATTAGATTTCGGGCAATGCACATAGGTGATCTCGAAGGGGGCGGTTTCGCGCAGGCGATCGACGCTTGCCTTTGCGCTGGGCTCCTCGTCATTATCGGCGACAATCAGCCTAACTTTCACGCCTTCAGGCACATCCAGCTCGAAGAGTGACAGAAGTGTGGCAACAAGCGCCGGGCGTCTGTAGGTGCAGATGCCGATATCGACGGTCTTGAGATATTGTGTGCCGGTGACGGTGTTGTCGGTCATGAGACAGCCTTTCTTCCCCGGAATTTCAGGAGTTCCAGCCAGAAGCCGGTGGACCAGGCCAGATGCATCACCATTGCCGAAAAAGCGGCGAGCGGGCCGTATGGATTTTTCTGACCTATTGCCATCCACAAGCCATAACCCACACATGCGGCAATCCAGAGGCCGAGCGGAATAAGGGCTGCCCAATGCACCAGCGACAGCAGCGCGAAGATGAAGACCGGCAGCACGGCGAGCGGAATCATCTGGCGGATTTTCGGGATTGAGCGATGTTTCAACAGGTTCTTCGCCCGGCCGCGGCCATAGGCGAGATATTGCTTGAAGAGCGGCATGACGCTGGCGCGCGGATAATAGGTCATGCGGGTCTTGTCGGTCATCCAGATGCGGAACCCGGATTTGCGCAGCCGGAAATCCAGCTCCGCATCCTCATTGTGGCTGAAGCTCTCATCATAACCGCCGACCGCATCGAAAGCGGCAATCCGCATCAGCGCGTGGTGGCCGTGATCGATCCAGTGGCCTTTTGCGCCTTCGCGGTGCTTGGAACCGCCATTGCCGAGCTTGGAATTCTGGGCAATGGCAGTCGCCTTCTGGAACAGGCCGTGGCCGACCGTATCCATGGCGACGACGACGGAGTCCGCACCCGTCCGTTCGGCGTCCTCGATCAGCCGCTGGCAATAATCATCGGGATAATCGCCGTGGGCGTCGATCCGGATGAGATAATCGAAATCCTCGCCGAAGGTGGCGACGGCAAGGTTGATGCCGGCGCTCTGGATACGCTTCGGATTGGCGAGAAGCGTCACGCGGTCATCCGCCGCCGCAAAGGCGGAAACGATATCGCGGGTTCCATCCGTGCTGCCGCCATCGGCAACCACGATGCGGAACAGGCGCCCCTGCATCGCGCCGGTGAATTTGACGAGCAGCCCCTCGATCGTCTTCGCCTCATTGAGGCAGGGTATGACGATCAGCGTTCTGATGCCGGGATGACCTGGACCTTCCATAATTTGCCCCCTACGCACTACACGGGTGAAAACTGCGCTTCACGGGCGTGGCCGGAAGCAGATTTGGCGAGTGAGGACAATTGCTGCACCAGCAGACGGCAATCGTCGCGGTCGGTCAGCCATTGTTTCCTGTCTGTTGCCGACAGGGTGTGGAAGGCATCCGCATAGGTTTGCGGGGTCATCCGGTTGAAGAGGGCGGCAAGATCGTCAACGCCCGCCTGTTGCAGGACGAAGCCGATATTGCGTTTTTCAATGAAGCGAGCCGTTTCCGTGCCAGCAACTGCAATCGGCAGAGTGCCGTAAAGGCAGCCCTCGTAAAGCCGGTTGGGCAGCAGCCAGCTGGAATTCTGGCCTTCTTCGAAAAAGTCGATGGCCCAGGTAAGTTGCACCTCGTTATAGATCGCGGCCAGGTCCTCGGGGTTTTTGTAAGGTCCGTTGAAATGCACATGTGGAGCAGCCGCCACGAAGCCATCGAAATCAGCAAACTCCGAATAGGCCGGCCGGCCACGCAGGATGATTTCGACCCTGCCTTCCATGCGGCGAGCGAACTCAGCGAGAATTTCAAGCGATTTGCGGCAGCGAAGCGCGCCGAACCAGCCGATTTTCCATGGCTCGCCGGGCGCGGGCGCCCGTGGTCTTGGCGTGGCGGCAATGGTGTCGTCGAGCGCCAGCACCTTGTTTTCCTGCAACAGGACAGGAAGGTCGAGGCCCGACACGGGCTTGAAATAATGCTCCACGAATGCCGGGGAACTTGTCACCAGAAGCTTTGCGTCGCGTGCGAAATAACGCTGCGCGGCATTCAGCATCTGTCCGGGCTTGCCTTTGTTGAGCAGCAGGCGATGAATATCGAGACATTCGTAAACCAGCGCCGGGCGGCCGGAATAGATCGACATGGCGCGCTTTGCCAGAGCCAGCATTTCGAGGTTCCTGGCGAGAACGACGTCGGGTGCCGGAATTCCGTTCAAGACTTTGCCGAGCGAAAGGCTGGCTTTCGCCACTGCCGCCATGCGCTGCAGAAATTGCCCGTCGGCGGTTTCCCCGAGCACGACGGGTACGACGCCTTCGATCTCCGCCAGCCGGTTCTGTCCGCGCCGGAAACCGGCCAGCGTGACCCGCGCCCCGCCTGCAAGCAGCGTCAGCACCCGCCGACGAATGGCGGGGTCTGACAGATCATGCGCGAGGTAGAGAATATGGATCATGCAGGGTTCCGGTCGGTTCGCGGGTCAAAGACGCCGCAGCACAGGATTTGGTTCAAAAAAATCGGTCAATTCAGAGCGCAGGCGATGCTTTCCGGGAACTGGCATTTATCGCCGAGCGCGGTGAAGGCGAAGCGGTCAACGACCATCTGCGATGGCCCGGCATAGGCAAACTTGCCCATCCAGTCCTTCAGCGTATCGGTGCCCCACAGGCTGAAGAAAATCTTCTGGGCGTTCTGCGGAATTTTCGTCGCGTCCGTCACCTCATGAACGAGCTTGCCGTTGACGTAATAACGCAGGCGCTGCGGTTCCCAGACGAAGGCATAGTCGTTGAAGCCGGAATCGGCCCCGCCTTCCACCGGCACCAGCTTCTCATTGCCGCCCTTGGCGGACACATATTGATTGAGCTGCACCTGACCGGTATTTTTGCCAAGAACCTCAAAGTCGATTTCGTCGTGCGGTTTTTTGTCGGTCGGGCCGATATAGGTGAAGAATGCGGAGTTCAGGCCGGGGCCGGTGGCGGCCTTCATGCGCGCTTCATAGGTGCCGTAACGATAACGGCCCTTGGTCTGGATTTCACCGCAGGCGAAGTTGCGGTCGCCGGCCTTGGCTTCCTCGAAGCCCAGCGTCAGCTGGCCGTTCTCCACCGTTGCCAGCTTTTTCGACCAGGTGCAGTTCTGGTGCGCGCCATTGTTCCAGCCGTCAGAAACGTACCAGAAGCTTCTGTCCATCTGGTCGAAATTCTCCATGAAGGACGTGCCATTGCCCTCTTGGGCGTTAACGGGGGCCGTGAATGCCGTTGCAGTGAGGGCGGCGGCAAGAAGAATGCGTGTCTGAACGCGGGTGACAAATGTTGTCATTGGTTCACCTCTGTCGTTGCGAATAAAGTGTTTCGGATGTGGGTGGGCCTATCGTGGAAGCCCGTTTGGCCGCGAATTCGGCCTTTGCCTTGCCTTTGCCGCTGCGGCTTCCGGTCAATACGGCATAGACGGCCGGCAGGTATTTGCGGGTCTGGGCATTGCTGATCACCAAAATGACGAAGGCGCAAAGCGTCGCGCTGATGTAGAAAGCGGGATAGAAATCCGGCCCGCCCTTGTTCCAGACCATCCACATGATGACCAGCAGCGGATAATGGGCGCAGAATATCCAGAAGCTGAGACTGCCGGTCTCGGCAAGCCTCTGACCAAGCCGGCTGCGGATCAAGATCGATGAAGACACCCAGAAGCCGAGCGCGCCGAAGACCGCGAGCAGATTGCGCGACATATTCAGCCAGAATGTGAATTCAGGGCCAGTAAAATAGAGACCTGTGGCGAGAATGGCCGACGCGGCAAATGTCAACAGCATGATCGGCAGGGCATAAGGATCAAGTGCCTTGACGTCGACCCGGTGCAGCGCAAGCGCGATGCCGAGCGAAAAGCTGAAGAGGATGGATTTTTTCTGGACAATGAAGATCTTCAGGTCCGGCATGGCCGTGACGATCAGCAGGATTACGAGCGTCGGCAGCGCAAAGCGGCGCATCAGAAATGCGAGCACCGGCGACAGCAGAATGCAGACAAAAAGGTCGCGCAGGAAATAAAGCGGCACATTCACCGGCAGCTCTTCCAGCGCCGTACCATGGCTGAGTATTTCGCGCGGGCTGGCGTTCCATAGGTCGGGAAAATATCCGACGCCAACCTCGAACAGCTGGATCAGCAGCACGGCGGCAAACAGTGCGCCATTCCACAAGAGGAATGGCAGCAGCACGGTTTTCGTCTTGGAGCGGATCGTCGCCGGATAATCGAAAGCGCTCATGCCGCGGCGAAACAGCAGATAACCGGAAATGGCGCTGAGACAGGGCACGCCGATGCGAAACAGCGCGTCGCCCAGGAAAACCCGCAGCCAGTCGAAAAAGCCGTAAAGGCCAAGAAAGGGGCTGGTTTCGGCATTGTGCGGCACATGCACGAACACGATTCCTGAAATCAGCAATATGCGCATCAAGTTGATACGGGAGGATAGGTTCTGATCGACAGTCACATCAGTCACCCCTATTGGGCGGCGTCTCCCCACGCCGCGTTGCAACCAGAGCGAACTTAAGCCCGCACTGGGAAGTCTGGTTTCGACTTTGGGATAAAATGTGGCGACGCGGGAAAAACACAAGATTAGATTTTGCGGGTGAATGTCTGGCGTCAGCGCAGTTTCTATCGCGTGAAAAAATTAAACGATTGAAATAAATGAATTTTATCTAAACTCACGCTTCATTAAAAATCTCTGAAGCGTGCGAATTTGTCATTTGCCGTGATGTTGCGCTGCAAAAAGAGCGCCGAACCCACCTTGCCACGGCGAGAAAAATCACCGTGGCAAGGCCCCTTAACGGCAGAAATGAGGCGCATTTTTCTGTGATATTTCTAACCTTGGGTTGCGGTATTCGGCATACGCCGTGATTTGACCATGCCCAGGATTTTTCCCAGCAGGGCACGTTCAGTCAGCAGGATCAGTATTGCATAGATGGCGCCGCCCACGGCAGCACCGATAAGAACCTGAAGGGTGGCATTGGGAACGCGATCGGCGAGAAGGTGAAGCAGATAGCGCACCGCAACGGCCATCACGAAAGCGGCGATCATCGGCCGACTGCTGACATAAAGGCCCCGGAAGAAAGGCGTGTCGCTGGCCTTGAACACGGCCCAGGAGTAAGCGACCAGTGTGACCGCGTTGACGATGCAAAGCCAGACCATGGCGTCGATCAGCGTGCCATAAAGTGCGGCGAGCCACACTGCCACCGTGGTGACGATGGCGCGGATCGTCGCCGACCAGAACAGTACGCGGCCGTAACCAGCACCCTTCAGATAAGGGATGAAGGTGCTGCACGGTGTGAGAATGGCCTTGGACAGGGCGAGGAGCCCGAGGACAGGCCAGGCATAGGCCCAGTTTTGCCCGAAGATGACAAGCATGGCCGGCTCGGCCACGGCCCAGAGACCGAACATCATGGGCGCGAGCAGTACGGTCAGCACCTGCGTGCTGAACATCAACGCATCACGACGGCGCTGCGGATCGTCCATCATGCGGCTGAAGGCGGGAAACAGAACCCCCATGACGGCGGATAAAACCACCTGGTTGGGAATGCTGGCGAAACGGTTGGAGGCGGAATAGGCGCCGGCATCCGCCAGACCCAGGTGACGGGCAATGACCACCATCGGCGATTGGAAGGTGACAAAATTGGCGATTTCCGAGCCCATCAGCCCCGAACTGAAGCCGAGAAGCGGCACCAGCCGGCGTGGCTTCATGACAAAACGCGGGCAATAGCGGGAAACGGCATAAAGCCCGACGAGACGGATGAGAGCTGCGGCAAAAAGCTGGATGATAAGTGCCCAGACGCCGAACCCCATGAAGGCGAGCGCGACCGCGACAATCGCTGCGGTGCTCTCCGAGGCCATGCTCCAGAGCGCATCCTTGCTGAAGTTCATCCGTCGCGCCAGCAGCGAATAGGCGACATCGCCGGCAAGCTGCAATGGAATGAGGAAGGCCATGATGCGCAGCAGGTATGCGCTTTCCACCGCCCCCAGCAGTCCGCCGAAAAATTCCGCCCAGATGTAGAGGACGGCTGCCATGGTGCAGGAGATCGCCAGATTAGCCCAGAAGACGGTATGGATCGTTTCCATATCCTCTTCCTTCTCAACGATGAGAGCGGAGGTGAGCCCCGCGCCGGCAATCATGGTCAGGAACTGTACAACCGTTAGTCCTACCGCTACCACCCCGAATTCCTCCGGGGAAAGCAGCCTTGCAAGAATAGGGACCGTGACAAATTTAAGCCCGAATGTCCCTGTTTTTGATAAAACGCTCCAGCCGACATTCGTGGTGATGGTCTTTACATTTGGCGCTGGGGGCATACAAGCATCCTGTTTCTGGAGGCCGGCGGGAGGAAGCCGGTTGGGAGTTGCCGATACCATCGGGGCCGCTTTTAGGATCGGGCCCGACACTTCTTGATCAACGCAAGGGGCGAAACAATGGCAAGATTTACTGTCGTCATTCCCTACTATCAAAAGCAGCACGGTGTCCTGGGACGTGCACTCGCATCGGTTTTTGCGCAGACCTACCAAGACTTCGATCTTGTCATCGTCGATGACGAATCGCCATACCCGATCGATCAGGAACTTGCGGAACTTTCGCAGGAACAGAAAGACCGGATTCTTGTCATTAAGCAGGCCAATGCCGGCCCGGGCGGCGCCCGCAACACCGGTCTGGACAATGTGCCTGACGGCACCGACTACGTTGCCTTTCTTGATTCCGACGATATCTGGACGCCCGATCATCTGCGGAATGCGGCCTTTGCGCTCACGACCTATGGCGGCGAGTGCTACTGGGCGTCCATGCAGGCAAGTGACGAATTTTATTATCATTTCGCCATTTCCGAGCTGGAGAAGAATGAGGGTGCGGCACGGCTTTCGGAGAAGCCGCTGGTGATCGAACTGCCGGATCTCGCAAGCGTCATGCTGCGGAACTGGAGCTTCCTGCATCTCTCCTGCATGGTGATCGGTCGTCCTCTTTTCGAGAAGATCCGCTTCGATCCGGCGCTCAGACTGGCGGCGGAAGACGTGCTGTTTTTCTGCGATTCCATCCTTGCATCGAAGCGGACACTGCTCTGTGACGACGCCGGCGCGATGCGCGGCATGGGCGTCAATATCTTCCACAGCATCGACAATACCTCGCCGGAATTCCTGCGCCAGCAGTTCAATACCTGGGTGGCGCTCGATACGCTGGAGGGACGTTTTTCTCGCCGGCCGGCCGATGTGGCGTCCATTGCTTCCTATAAAAACACCGCGCGCAAACAGGCTCTCTGGAGCCAGGCTGGCAACCTGAAACGGCGCAAGGCTCCCGAATTCGGTTTGCTCCTGAAATGGGCAATGCGCGATCCGGCACTGCTGCGCGCCGCTTTCGAACTCGGCGCCGGAAAAATCGTCCGCTCCAGATGAGCGAATTTTCGCCCGCAACAATTTATATGTTTTTCACCCAGGAGTGACCTCATGAAACCTTACCACTGGGAATCTCATCACGGAAATTTCGGTGACGATCTCAACCTGTGGCTGTGGGACTTTCTGCTTCCGGGCCTGCGCGATGTGCATGACGATGTCATGCTCGTGGGCGTCGGAACGGTGCTCAACGTCGTTCTTTTGCCCGCCAAGCAGCGCAAGCTGGTGATTGGCAGCGGCTATGGTTATGGCGCGGTGCCGGATACCAGCACCGAGTTCTGGGATATCCGCTGTGTGCGCGGCGAAAAAACTGCCGCCAAGTTGGGGCTCGCTCCCGAAAAAGGCATTGTCGATCCCGCCGTGATGGTCACCGAGATGCCTGATTTCAAAGGGCTGCCGAAGCTCCACAAGAAGACTTTCGTCCCCCATTGGGAATCGGCGGAATTCGGCATGTGGGAAACCGTCTGTGAACCGGCAGGACTTACCTATCTCGACCCGCGCGGCGAGGCAAAAGCGGTCATCCGCGCCATTGCCCAATCGGAATTCATCGTGGCTGAATCCATGCATGGTGCAATCCTTGCCGATGCCTTCCGCGTGCCGTGGGTCGCCGTCAGCACTTCACCATCGATCAACAGCTTCAAATGGAGCGATTGGGCGGGCAGCGTCGGAGTCGAATATCAGCCGCGCTATGTACCGGTTTCAACCCGCGCCGAAGCGGCGAAAAAGGGCTCACGCTTCTGGGGTATGAGCTTCCCCCCACCGCCCGCCCCCGTTGTCACCGCCGATTCCGTCTCTGCGCTTGAGGGCCGGGCGCATGAGGGCGATGTAATGGTGCGTCCGCAGGAAACGCAATCCCGCTCGTTGCGGAAGCTCGCCAAGCAGGTGCTGGCCGCACCTTCCACACTGGCGCTCTGGCAGGCAAGCCGAGCGGAACCGCGTCTTAGCCCGGATGGCAGACTGGAAGAACGCAAGGAGCGTTTCGCCGCCGTTCTGGAAACGGTGAAGCGGGATTATCTCTAGAGGTGAGGAGCGGATGCCGCAGAGAATTTTCTGCGGCTTTTGCTTGAGGACACCGTTGCCGCATCGCCATGCTTGGGTCTGTCCCGAGCATCTGCGACTGAACGCTTAGAGGATAAGCAAATCCCCGGGGACAAGCCCGGGGAAGACGGCAGAGATTTGTCGTGAGTTGTCTTTTCCCTTAGGAAACCGGCGTGCCGTCCAGCAGATAACGCACGTCCCGCACCGGCGCCGCTTTGCGGAAGCGGGCGGTCTTGTCGCTCCAGATACCGCGTGTAATGGCGGGCAGGGCGGGCAGACGCGCAAGGGCGTGGCTCAGCGCTCCGATCACACCCTTCTGTTTTTTTGTATCGAGAAAATGGCGAAGCTCGAATTTGGCGCGGATGTGTTTCTCGTGCTCGCGCAGGATCGCCGTTTCCTCTGCCGAGAGCCGGCAACCGGCGAGAATTGCCCTGTCTGCTTCGTAGAGAAGACGGAGATCTTCGGTTCGGTGGCGGCCACTCAGCGAGTTGCCGCGAACGATCGCACCGTAACCGCAATGACGGATGACCTTGTAGCGCGCGCCGGCCGCCAGCGCGCGCACGTAAAGTTCGTAATCCTCGCCAAGTCGCAGAGCCTCGTCATAACGCAGCGCATGTTTGTCGAGAAAGGCGCGGCGTATCACCGGTTTCAGGAAGCCGGTTTCCCCGCGCTCCACACCCGGCCTGGAAATATTGCCTTCGACGAATTCCGTCAGCGACAAAAACCGCGCCTGGGGCTCGAAGCGGGCCGGCTGCATGGAGGACGCGCCTGGAACGGATTGCTGAATGAAGGCGATATTATCGGCCACGAGGTCCCAGTCGTCATCGGCCAGCATGGCGGCGAAACGGCCGCGGAAGAAAAAATCGTCCGCATCGAGAATGCTGATGAGGGGAGCGGAGGAAATCGAGATGGCATGATTGCGCGCAGCCGATGGCCCGCGGTTGACGTCGAATCGCACCACCCGCAGGCGGCCCGTGCCGTCATCCGCCGCATGCGCCACGTCGCTCGTTGTATCGGTGGAACCATCGTCGATCACCACGACTTCGCCGACCTCTGGCTCCGCAAGGGCGGAACGAATGGCGATATCGATGGTATCAGATGCATTCTTTGCAGCGATGATGACGCAAATGGGCTGTGAACCGCTCACCATGGGGTGTCCTTCTGCTTTGACGAACCTTCAGGATTTGGCCAGCAGAAAGTGTCAGCGATATGGATGCAAGCGATTTTTTGCGATGCAATAAAAGCGGATGCGAAAAAACTTACATATCCGTCAGCTTCGCCCCATGCGGCGGTGCGCTTTTTGCGGTGTCTGCCGCAATTGTTTCAGCGCTGAGGTCCCGGGAAAAGGTCTCCCGCATCCGGCGTTTTTCACGGGCGACCAGAACCAAAATCGCCACGAAGTAACCGACTTGCAGAATGACTGCGCAAATGAGGGTCTGAATGAACGCCGTATAGAAGGAGCCGTGGATGAAATATGTCGCAACCGCAAAAGCAAGCAAAGCACCGATCATGCTGAAAAAAACACGAGGTGCATACATGTTGCTCTCCTCCCGAGAACGATTTCTCCATTTTTGACTGCGCTGCGGCATTTTTCTTCTTTGCAGGAAATATACGATGAGACCGGTGCTGTTTCAACACACATATACTTCTTCTACCTCCCGCGGCATGAAATTTCGGTAATCTTGATTGGTAAATTCCTCAGTAACTGCCGATTCGCATCGATGACGTCGGCCAGACAACAGTGATGCCTGCTTCCGATAAGTCTAAAACCGCCTCCGGTGCGGGCCTTGCGGAGCATCCGGCCGGCTCTGCAGACTTCGTTAACCATCTCGCCTTTAAAAAGTCGGTATTGATTCCTCGAAGAGCAGGGTGCCCGCGTGACGACGAGTTCAGAAGTAATCGCCTTTCCGGCAAAGAACCGCATTGCCGACGTAAAACGATGTGCAACCATGCTCGACCGGCTGCATGGTGTGGAGGCGAATGATTTCTGGCGCAGGGAGTGCCGTGAACTGGCCGCCCGTCTGACGGCGCTTGGCTATGAGGACGCCGCCATGCGCCGCGAGGTCATGGAATTTCAAAACGCCGTGCAGGCTGAATTGTGGGCGGTGGATGCCGCGCCCGAGGCACGCCGCGACAGCCATTGATGGTTCTTTTTCTTCATTAAAAAAGCCGGCGGATTATAAACCAGCCGGCTTTTTTATTGGTTCCGGACGCCTTAGGAGGCGCCAGCGGCGCCGCGCGTGCGGGCAACGCCATCCAGTGCGGGCTTGTATTTGGGATCGAGTCGCGCCGCATGCGCATAGGACTTGGCCGCCTTGGCCATCTCACCGCGTCGCTCATAGACCAGCGCCTGGTTGGCCCAGGATTCCGCCACATTCCCGTCAAGCGAAATGGCGTGGTTGAAATCCGCGAAGGCGTTTTCGTCGTCATTGAGCGCGACGTAGGAAAGGCCGCGACCGTTATAGGGCTCCGGTGACGTCGATGACAACGAGATTGCCTTGGAGAAGTCCTCGATGGCCTGGGCATGCTGGTTACGCAGCTGGTAGATCAGGCCGCGATTGTGCCAGGCGCGACCGTCTGTGGTTTCCAGCTCGATGGCGCGGGAGAAATCGTTGAAGGCTTCGTTGACGCGTCCGGACTGCCGGTAAAGATTGCCGCGACCGATCAGCGCCACATCGTAGCTCGGATTGATCTGCAGGGCGGCGTTGTAGTCCTGAAGGGCCTGCTGCTGCTGGCCGCTATTGCGGTAAACCAGCGCGCGGTTGGCATAGGCCTGGTAAAAGCGCGGGTTGAGCTGCAGCGCCTTGTTGAAATCTTCGATGGCGCGGCGCGAATCGCCGGCGCGGCCGTAGGCCGAGCCGCGGACGTTGTAACCCTCAGGATCCTGCGGATTGGCGTTGATGACCGAGGTGAGCGAGGCGATGTTTTCCTGCGAGCCCTGTGCGCGGTCGATCCTGAACACATCTTCCGTCTGGTTGGATGTCGCGCAGCCGGAAAGACCGGCAAGCACGGCGCAGACGACCAGAGAAGCGCGGAACCCTCTGTTGTTTTTTAATGGCAACCGGCGCGTGGAGGCATCGGCGTTTTTCACAACACAGGTGTCGACAGCGATCATTCGGTGTGGGTTCCCTCGCAGGCCGGTCTCACGGTCGTTTTCAAGAGCGTTCTCCGGCCACAAACACAAAGAGCGGCGGCGAATTGATCGCCCCCGCCCAACAAGCATTCAAAAACGTCCAAAAGACGGCCTATTAACGGCCTGCGCGGGGGCCAGCAACCAGACCTTCGCGCTGTGCACGCTTGCGTGCCAGCTTGCGAACGCGGCGAACGGCTTCAGCCTTTTCGCGAGCGCGCTTCTGGGAGGGCTTTTCGTAATAATCACGCATCTTCATTTCACGGAAAATGCCTTCGCGCTGCATCTTTTTCTTCAGGGCGCGGAGCGCCTGATCAACGTTATTGTCGCGGACTAGTACCTGCACGTTAAACCCGTTCCTTTAGTTTGGTTATCTTGCTGTGTGAATAAAGGCATTCGCACGCAAACAAAAAGTGGTTCATCCGGCTGTTGAGCCGGGCGATTGGTGACGTGCAATAACAGATCATTTGCAGCAAGTCCAGCCGGTAGCGCATATTCAGCCACAAAATGCGCGCCGTCCCGCAATCTTTCGGCCATGTCGAAACAAAACCATTGCCGCGTCGCAAAATGGATATTGCCTCCCATCCCGATTTGCCATGTGTATGATACGGGCCGGGGCTATGTTCCAGGCCTCTGGCCGGTTCTCGAGGAGCAGATTGCGAATGCGCAAATATTCCGTTTTTGCCGTGGCGCGTGAGGCGCTCAGGGGTCATAAGGGCTGGGATGCGCAATGGGCCTCACCTGAGCCGCGCAAGGACTATGATGTCATCATCATTGGCGGGGGCGGCCACGGTCTCGGAGCGGCATATTATCTTGCCAAGGAACACGGCATTACCAATGTCGCGGTTCTGGAAAAAGGCTGGCTCGGCGGCGGCAATACCGGCCGCAACACCACCATCATCCGCTCCAATTATCTCTATGAAGAGAGCATGGATATTTACGAGCATTCCCTGAAGCTATGGGAAGGCTTGAGCCAGGATCTCAATTATAACGTCATGTATTCTGCGCGCGGCGTGATGATGCTGTCGCACAATATCCATGACCGGCAGTCCTTCAGCCGTCATATCAATGCCAACCGTCTTTATGGCATCGACAATGAGTGGCTGACGCCGGAGCAGGCAAAGGCGTACTGTCCGCCGCTCGACATATCCGGCAATGCGCGTTACCCGATCAATGGCGCAGCCCTTCAGCGCCGCGGCGGCACGGCTCGCCATGACGCCGTGGCCTGGGGCTATGCGCGTGCGGCCTCCGACCGCGGCGTGCACATCATCCAGAATTGCGAGGTTACGGGCATTCGCCGCGGGCCGGACGGAGCGGTGACGGGTGTGGAGACCAATCGCGGTTTCATCGGTGCGAAGAAAATCGGCGTTTCTGCCGCCGGTCATTCCTCGGTCATCATGAAAATGGCTGACGTGCGCGTTCCCCTCAATTCAAACCCGCTGCAGGCGCTGGTGTCGGAGCCGCTGAAGCCGATCTTCCCCTGCGTCGTCATGTCCAACACGGTGCACGCCTATATTTCGCAATCCGACAAGGGTGAGCTGGTCATCGGTGCGGGTACGGACCAGTATAATTCCTATTCGCAGACCGGTGGTCTCCAGATCATCACCCACACGCTGGACGCCATCTGCGAGCTGTTTCCGATCTTCCGCCGTGTGAAGATGATGCGTCAGTGGGGTGGCATCACCGATAACACGCCTGATCGTTCCGCCATCCAGAGCGTGACGCCCGTGCCAAACCTCTTCGTCAATTGCGGCTGGGGCACGGGCGGCTTCAAGGCGACGCCGGGTTCGGCCAATCTCTTCGCGCATCTCATCGCCCGCGGTGAACCGCATCGTCTGGCGGCCGGGCTGACGCTTGACCGGTTCCGCACCGGCCGCCTGATTGATGAGGCTGCCGCTGCCGCGGTGGCGCATTGATGCTGGCGGCGGCCATGCTTGCGATCAATATATCAGGCGCGGCCGAGGCCGTGCCCGCCGGTAGCGTTATTCCCGGGGCTGAGGATTTTCGCAGCCAGAAGATTGCGAAGATGCAGGGTGAGAAAGACTGGCCCTTCACGGCGGAAAAAGGCCTGCTTTTGTGTGCTCCCAGCCTCGCAGACAAGATGGTTTATTTTGTCGGAGAGAATGAGGATGGCGAGCAGGATTATCCCTTCGCGATCGACACCGACATGATGGCGGTCGCCATCGTCAATATGGGCCGGGCCTCGGCGTTGCGCCCCTTCGATAATTTTGAGCAGCTTTTAAAGCGGCTTTCCCCTTTTGTAGCCATGGGGAAGCGGCTGTGTGACCAACCCGCCGGAACAGCGCTTCCGGAAAATTCTCTCTAGGTGGAGCGACGATGCTTCTGATCCATTGCCCCTATTGCGGGGAAGACCGTTCCGAACTGGAATTCCGCTGGGCGGGCGAAGCCCATATCGCCCGGCCGGAAAACATCGCCGATATTTCCGACGAGGCCTTTGCGGAATATTTCTTCATCCGCGACAACGACAAGGGCCTCGTTTTCGAGCGCTGGCGTCACATTCACGGCTGCGGCCGCTTTTTCAACGCCGCCCGCGATTCGGTGAGCGACAGATTCCTGACGACCTACAAGGCGGGTGAACCGAAACCCGATATTGAAACGGTCCTTTCGGCAGAAAAGGGAGCCGGGCAATGAGCGGCGATTATCGTATCAAGGGCGCAGGCCGTCTCACGCCGGCGAGAACCGCGCGCTTTACCTTTGACGGCAAGATCTATCCGGCGCTGGAGGGCGACACCGTCGCGTCAGCCCTTCTGGCCAATGGCGTGCATCTGATCGGCCGCTCGTTCAAATACCACCGTCCGCGTGGTTTCCTGTCCGCCGGGCCGGAGGAGCCGAATGCGCTGATAGACGTGTCGCGCGACAGCCTGCGCAAGCAGCCCAACGTGCGCGCCACGGTGCAGGAAGTCTTCGACGGCGCGATTATCGCCTCGCAGAACCGTTTCCCGTCACTGTCCTTCGATCTGAGCGCCATCAACGATCTTCTGTCGCCGATGTTCGCGGCCGGTTTCTACTACAAGACGTTCATGTGGCCGAAGGCCGCCTGGCACAAGATTTACGAACCGCTGATCCGCCGCGCCGCCGGCCTCGGCAAGGCGCCGAGCGAGCCGGATGCGGATCATTATTCCGGACGTTATGCCCATTGCGACGTGCTGGTGGCCGGCGCTGGTGTCGCCGGTCTCACAGCTGCGCTTTCTGCCGCGAAAACTGGCGCCAGCGTCATTCTGGTGGATGAGAATGCGGACGTCGGCGGAGCCCTGCGTTTCGATGCCGGCGCGGTCATCGACGGCCTGCCCGGTTATGAATGGGCGCAGAAGGTTTTTGCCGAGCTGAAGTCCCTGCCCAATGTGCGGGTTCTGACGCGCACGACCGCCTTTGGTTACTACAACCACAATTTTGTCGCGCTCGCCGAACGCGTCACCGATCATCTCGCGACGCCGGCCAAACATCAGCCGCGCGAGCGCCTTTGGCAGGTCCGCGCCAAAAAGGTCGTGCTGGCGGCCGGTGCGATCGAGCGCCACATGGTCTTCGCCAACAATGACCGGCCTGGCATCATGCTGGCTTCGGCCGCCCGCACCTATCTGAACCATTACGGCGTCGCCGTGGGCCACAATGTCGGTGTCTACACCGCTCATGATTCCGCCTATGAGACTGCCTTTGATCTGAAGAAGGCCGGGGTGAAGATCGCCGCCATCGTCGATTGCCGCGAAAATCCGGACCAGCGTCTGCTGGACGAGGCCCGGGCGCTCGGCATCGAGGTGCTGGCGGGTCACAGCGTTTACAACACCGCCGGCCGCCTGCGCGTATCTTCCATGACGGTCGGCCGCAATGGCGGGTCGAACAAGCGCAAGATCGCCATCGACGCGCTTGTTGTCTCCGCTGGCTGGACGCCTTCAGTGCATCTGTTCTCGCAATCGCGCGGCAAGCTGAAGTTTGACGCGGCTAACCAGCGTTTCCTGCCTGACATCCATGTGCAGAACTGCGTCTCCCTCGGCGCCTGCAATGGCACGGATGATCTTTCGGCGCTGATCGCCGAGGCCGCGGCTGCGGGTGGCGGCGCGGTGGCGTTTTCCGGCGAAAACGCCCGGGCCTGGACAGGCGGCATGATTGGTGCGGCGGAGGGTGCAGGCGAGGGCACCGGCGTCAAGGCTTTCATCGATTTCCAGCACGATGTCTGCGCCAAGGATATTCGCCTTGCCGTGCGCGAGGGCATGCATTCGGTCGAGCATATCAAGCGCTTCACCACCAATGGCATGGCGTCCGACCAGGGCAAGATGTCGAACATGCATGGCCTTGCCATTGCATCGGAAGCGCTCGGCCGGGATTTGCCCAAAGTCGGTCTCACCACCTTCCGCCAGCCCTATACGCCGGTTACCTTCGGCACGCTTATCAATCATTCGCGCGGCGCGCTGTTTGATCCCGCGCGCAAGACGCCGATGCACGACGAAGAGCTGGCGGCTGGTGCGGTATTCGAGGATGTCGGCAACTGGAAGCGTGCCTGGTTCTTCCCGCGGGCTGGCGAGGACATGCATGAAGCGATCAACCGTGAATGCAAGACGGTTCGTGAGAGCGTTGGCGTGTTTGATGCCTCCACCCTCGGCAAAATCGAGGTAGTTGGCCCGGATGCGGCGAAGTTCCTGAACCTCATCTACACCAATGCCTGGGATACGTTGAAACCCGGCCGCTGCCGTTATGGCATCATGACCCGCGAAGACGGCTTCGTTTACGATGACGGCGTTGTTGGGCGCCTGGCCGAAGACCGTTTCCACGTGACGACGACGACGGGCGGCGCGCCGCGCGTTCTCCAGCACATGGAGGACTATCTCCAGACCGAATTCCCCGATCTCAATGTCTGGCTGACATCGGCAACCGAACAATGGGCCGTGATTGCCGTGCAGGGGCCGAAGGCGCGCGAGGTTATCGCGCCTTTCGTCGAGGGTATCGACCTTTCGCCGGAGGCCTTCCCGCATATGGCGGTGGCGGAAGGCAAGTTCTGCGGCGTGCCGACGCGGCTTTTCCGCGTTTCCTTCACCGGCGAACTCGGTTTCGAAATCAATGTGCCTGCCGATTACGGCGCAGCAGTCTGGTCTGCAATCCGGGAGAGGGCGGAAGCCGTCGGCGGCTGCCTCTATGGTACCGAGACAATGCATATCCTGCGTGCCGAAAAGGGCTATATCATCGTCGGGCAGGATACGGACGGCACCGTGACGCCCGATGATGCCGGGCTTGCCTGGGCTGTCTCCAAAAAGAAAACGGATTTCGTCGGTATTCGCGGTCTGAAACGCCCCGATCTAACGCGCTCCGGCCGCAAACAGCTTGTCGGCCTGAAGACGAAGGACCGGCTGACCGTTCCGGACGAGGGCGGTCAGATCGTTGCCGATCCGAACCAGCCAAAGCCAATGACCATGCTCGGCCACGTCACTTCAGCCTATTGGTCGGAAAATCTCGGCCATTCCATTGCTTTCGCCTTGGTGGCGGATGGCAGGGCGCGCATGGGCGAAACGCTCTATATTCCGCTTGCCGATAAAACCATTGCCGTCGAAGTGACCGACATGGTCTTCCTCGACAAGGAAGGAGCCCGTCTCAATGGCTGATATGCTGCACGCAAAACGCAAATCCGTGCTTGAGGATTTTCACGGCGGTTCGCCCTTTGTATCGCTGAAGCCTGCGGCTTCTGCCTCGCGGTTTTCGCTGCGGGCACGCGAGAGCGCCGTGCCGGCGCTGTCCGAAGCGCTCGGTCTTGCCCTGCCGACCAGCCCGAAAAGCTCGGTCACCTCTGGTCTGCGATCCGCTCTGTGGCTCGGCCCGGATGAATGGCTGGTGATCGATCAGGGCGAAAGCGATCTCATGGTGGCGCTTGCCGGCGTTTCCGGCCTGTTTTCGGCAACTGATATTTCCCACCGCAACACCGCCATCATCGTTTCCGGCGCTGGCGCGGAAGCAGCTCTCAATGCCGGCTGCCCGCAGGACCTTTCTCTTGCAAGGTTCCCGGTAGGTGGCTGCTCACGCACTATTTTCGGCAAGGCGGAAGTGGTCCTGCTGCGCACGGGGGATGACACATTCCGGGTGGAGTGCTGGCGCTCATTCGCGACCTATGTCGGCGGGCTGCTGCAGGAGGCGGCTGAGGACGTGGCGGTTTAACTCTCTGTCCAACCCCGCCATTCCACCCATCGCCCATGGAAATCGGCGCGGCCGATTTCCTGCTTTTCGCCGCCCGGCCAGATTTGAAGCGTCATTGCAGCACCGCCGGGCGTCGCATCCGCTTCCATTTGCAGCCGGGCAAGCGGGGCGTCCGGCGTGGCGCGGGCGCCGGCCTCGGCAATCACAGTCTCGCCGGCCTGTTTCAGGTCATCGGGCAGATATTGCCATGCGACGGAATGATAGATGACATGGGCAGCGCCCGGATATTGCGTGGCAAGGCGGCGTTGCAGCCAGTCGACAGCGTCGGCCTTCTCGACATGCAGAGCGTGTTCCATCGCTATGCGCAGGGCGGCGGCCGTTCGTTCGAGCCTGTCCGTCTGGTCGGCCCAGACATAGGACATCAGCCGCAGACGATCTTCCGCGGATGACGGATCGAGTGGGTTGATATCGCAGCCGGCGCGCTCGATAACGTCGATCCGCTCATGGGCGGGGGTGTCGCCGCGCCACTCCGGTGACAGGAAAACATCGGATTGTTCACCCCAGACGAGATCGCCGAGGCGATATCGGTAACGGTCAAATTGCAGGTTGAGGCCAGCGCTGGCTCCGACTTCGGAAAGCACCAGCGGCTTGCCCGTCATTTTCGCAATCGAAAGAAAGCCAGGCAGCAGAACGGCAGAACGGCGAACCTCGTTGGTCTGCGGCGGTGATTGCAACCTTTCGAGGATGAAGGCGGAATGAAAACGCAGGGCGTTTGCACATGCCTGCCAGAGCGCTTCTTCGTTTTCCGGCGGAATATCGGCGAGCGGCGCGATCTTTTCCTCTATGGCAAGCGCATGCAGGGCGCCGGCCAGCCGTAGCGGTACGGAATCTCCGGATGGGCCGACATCGCCGGACCAGGACAAAATTCGCTCGCCGACCTCTGTCTGGCGGTCGAGCCTTGTTGCCATGGCGCGGCAAAGCCGTGCCGTGAAGGGAGAGCCGAGGCTGTCGCAGGCTCTTGCCTGAACGAGAAACGCATTCCTCACGGCTTCGTCATGCATGCGGTCTCTCCCTCGTGGGTTTCAGGCGTCCTCCGGCCTGTCCTCCGGATTAAACTGGCTGATGGTGGTCCAGCGCGCGGTTAGCGCCGGCTTTTTTTCGTTTTCGATTTCCACCGTCACATCGTAGGTGGTCATCAGCATGGAGGCTCCGCGAAAGCGCGTCTCAGCCAGGGTGAAACGGCCGCGCACGCGAGCACCGCTTTTGACCGGAGCGACGAAACGAATGGCGTCAAAGCCGTAATTGATGCCCATGGTCTGCTCGCGAATGCGCGGCAGGGCGTCGTAATTCAGGGCCGAAAGCAGAGACAGCGTCAGGAACCCATGTGCAATGGTGCCGCCAAAGGGACTTTCCGCTTTGGCGCGTTCCGGGTCTGTGTGGATGAACTGGTCATCCAGTGTTGCTTTTGCGAAGCTGTCGATCATCGTCTGGTCTACCGTGATCCAGTCGGAAACGCCCATTTCTGTGCCAACGTGGTTTTTCATCTCGGCCAGCGCAATTTCTTTTGTCATGTTACCTCGTCCGCATTGTCTCCCGCGACTTATACGGCTCGTGACGCGACGGGATCAACCGCGCAGATAAAACACCACCGAACGGGCTGGAAGGAAGGCGGGGTTACCGAAATCCGTGCCGATGGCGGACCAGCCATCGCCCGGCAGGGTGAAAGGCACGATCTCACGGCTGCGGTTTATCAGCACGGCAAGTTCAGCGTCGGCACCAGTTTCCCGGTCGAGGGTGGAAAGCACCATGGCAAAAGCCTGCGCAATTGGCCTTTCCCAGTCTGCCGTCGTCATCGGCTCGCCGGCGGGGGCGAGCCATGTCACATCGCCATGGCCTGAGAAGAAGCCTGTCCCCGAAAACACATCGAAACGTTTGCGCAATGAAGCGAGAAAGGCCGTATGGTCGATCAATTCGCGGGAAAGCGATGACCAGTCGACCCAGCTTATCTCATTGTCCTGGCAATAGGCGTTGTTGTTGCCTTGCTGGCTGCGGCCGCCCTCGTCGCCCGCCGTGAGCATCAGGGCGCCGCGAGTGACGAAAAGCGTGGAAAGCAGCGCCTTCACATCTGCAATACGCGTGGCTCTAATGACGGGATCGTCTGTCAGTCCCTCAAAACCATTGTTCCAGGAATGGTTGTCATTGTGGCCGTCGCGATTGCTCTCGCCGTTTTTCTCATTGTGCTTATGTTCGTGGCTGACGAGATCGTACAGGGTGAAACCGTCATGGGCAGCGAGAAAATTGACGCTGCGGGTGTTCTGGCGGCCATGGCGGGAAAAGATCGGCGAGGAACCGGAAAGCGCATCGGCCAGCGCCCCGGTCGTGCCGGCGTCCTCGCGCCAGAACCGGCGCATGTCATCGCGGGCGCGATCGTTCCATTCGAGGAAGCTTTCCGGAAAATTGCCGAGCTGGTAACCGCCGGGGCCGATATCCCACGGTTCGGCGATTAGCAGGCGGTCATAAAGCGCCGGGTCCGAATGCATGGCCGAGAGCGTTTCGCTTGCCATTTCGAAGCCATTGGCCGTTCGTCCGAGCACTGGGGCCAGATCAAAGCGGAAACCGTCCACGCCGGCACTCAGAACGAAATGTCTGAGAGAATCGATGATGAGCTGGCGGATATAGGGATGGTCGCAGGCGACCGTGTTGCCGGTGCCGGTATCGTTGACCAGAACCCCCGGTTTGCCCGGCGGGTGACGAAAGGCGGTGAGATTATCGAGCCCGCGCAGCGACAGAACCGATCCTTCAATATCGCTTTCACCCGTGTGGTTGAAGACCAGATCGAGAATGACGCCGATGCCCTGCGCATGCAGCGCTGCAACCGTCTCGCGCAGTTCCCGCACGCCACCGGGACAGAGTCGCGGATCAAGCGCCATGAAGCCGACGGGATTATAGCCCCAGGCATTGGAAAGGCCGAGAGGCGGCAGGTGACGCTCGTCGATCCACGCGGTAATCGGCATCAGCTCCACCGCGTCGACGCCGATTTTTTTCAGGTGGGCGAGGATGGCGGGATGGGCGAGCGCGGCGACGGTGCCCCGGATGTCTTCCGGCACCTCGGGATGCAGCTGTGAAAAGGACTTCACGGAAAGTTCGTAAATCAGCCCACCTTCGGTGAAAAGCGGGGGTTGGCGCTTGAGCGGCTCATGGCTGGCAAGAATTGCCTTGGGCACGATGTGGCCCGTTTCCTGACCAAAGGCAAAAAGGGCTGGATCATGCCGGAAGGAACGGTCTATCTCCGTGGCATAGGGGTCGAGCAGCAACTTTGCGGGATCGAACCACAGGCCATGTTCGGGCGAATAAATACCGTGAGCGCGAAAGCCGTAACGCGTACCCGGACCAGCGTCGGAGACGATCAATCCGTGAATGTCGCCTTCGCCGCGCACCATTGGCAGGCGCGCCATCTCTTTTTCCCCGGCCGTATCGAAAAGACAAAGATCGATCTGGGAGGCGTGCCGGGAATAGACCGTGAATTCCGTTCCGTTTTCCGTCTGCAGCGCGCCTTTGGGGAAAACGGAAGGTGTCTGCATTATCTGTCTCCGCTAGATAATATCTCTTCTGAAAGGTATCGGCAGAATAGGAGGGTTGGAAACCCTCCTCCGCCATCCTCGAGCAAGCCCGAGGATGACGCCGAGCAGAGTGGCGGACGTGTCACTCCAACGAGTTGCTTTGTGAACTCATCGTATTGTGCCCGGCGCTCTCAGGAGAAAGCAGCGCCGCAGCCAGCTTACGTGATAACGCTCGGCGCGCTTCGTCCCGTATGGGCCTTGATGCCGGCGATCGTATCGGCAACGGCAATCAGGTCGGCGAGCGCTTCCTGCGTTTCGATGCCGTGACGCGCCGCGTCCGGCTCGTAACGCTCGACATAGAGACGAAGTGTGGCGCCCGCCGTACCGGTGCCGGAAAGGCGCAGCACGATGCGCGAACCGCCTTCGAACAGGATGCGGATACCCTGGTTCTTGCTGACGGACTGATCGACCGGATCGTGATAGGCAAAATCATCTGCCGCGGCGACCTTCAGATTGCCGTAGCTGGTGCCGGGAAGCGTCGCGAGCTTTTCGCGCAGGGTCGCCACCAGCGTGTTGGCGGCGTCCGAATCCACTTCCTCATAGTCGTGGCGGGAGTAATAATTGCGGCCATATTCGGCCCAGTGCTTGGTGACGATGTCCTTCACGCTTTCCTTGCGGGCGGCGACGATGTTCAGCCAGTAGAGCACAGCCCAGAGACCATCTTTCTCGCGTACATGATTGGAGCCTGTGCCGAAGCTTTCTTCGCCGCAGATCGTCACCCTGCCGGCATCCATGAGGTTGCCGAAGAACTTCCAGCCGGTTGGAGTCTCGTACATGCCAAGGCCGAGCTTTTCGGCGACACGGTCAGCTGCCGCACTTGTCGGCATGGAACGGGCGATGCCGGAAATGCCTGCCGCGTAACCGGGCGCCAGTCTGGCATTGGCGGCGATGATCGCCAGGCTGTCTGATGGCGTGACGAACATGCCCTTGCCGACGACCATGTTGCGGTCGCCGTCGCCATCGGAAGCAGCGCCGAAATCGGGGCCTTCCGGGCTCATGACATCGTCATAAAGCTCCTTGGCGTGGACAAGATTAGGGTCGGGGTGATGGCCGCCGAAGTCCGGGAGCGGTGTAGCATTGCGGACCGAGCCCTTCGGAGCGCCAAGCCGCTTTTCGATGATCTCAACGGCATAAGGGCCTGTGACGGCGCTCATGGAATCGACCACGACCTTGAAGCCGCCGGCGATGAGGGCACGGATGGCATCGAAATCGAACAGCTCTTCCATCAGGGCGGCATAATCGGCGACCGGATCGATCACCTCGACCGTCAGATCGTCCACCTTGAAGCTGCCCACCTTGTCGAGGTCGATATCGGCGGCGTCTGAAATTTTGTAGCTGTCGATGACCTTGGAACGGGCGTAGATCGCGTCGGTGATCTTTTCCGGGGCGGGACCGCCATTGCCGATATTGTATTTGATGCCGAAATCTTCGGTGGGGCCGCCGGGATTGTGGCTAGCGGAGAGCACGATACCGCCGAAGGCCTTGTATTTGCGGATGATGTTGGATGCGGCCGGCGTGGAAAGAATGCCGCCCTGACCGACCAGAACCTTGCCAAAGCCGGCAGCGGCGGCCATCTTGATTGCCTTCTGGATGACTTCGCGGTTGTAGTAACGGCCATCGCCGCCGATCACCAGCGTCTGGCCTTCAAAGCCCTCAAGCGCGTCGAAGATCGACTGGATGAAGTTCTCGGCGTAATTTTCCTGGGCGAAGACGGGCACCTTCTTGCGCAGGCCTGAAGTGCCCGGCTTCTGGTCCTGATAGGGCTTCGTCTGAACAGTCTTGATCATTGGTTCAATGGCCTTTCGAAATAAGCTGGCTGTAAAGCGCGGCGTAAAGGCCGGCGCTCTTTTCCCAGGAAACATCGGATTTCATCCCGAGTTTCTGCATTTGTGTCCATAGTTTCGGGTCGTGATAATAACGGATGGTCCGGCGGATCGCCTGTTTGAGTCCATCAAGCGTGACGGGGGAAAATTGCACACCGGTCGCCGACTTGTTGGCGATGGCGGCATGGTTGGCGTCGATCACCGTGTCTGCAAGGCCGCCGGTGCGAGCGACGACCGGAATGCAGCCGTAACGCAACGCATAAAGCTGGGTGAGGCCGCAGGGTTCGAAGCGCGAGGGGATGATGATCGCGTCGCAGCCCGCCTGCATGAGATGTGACAGGGGTTCGTTGTAACCGATGGCAACGCCGACGCGACCATGGTGGCGGGATGCTGCCGCCAGGAGCGCACCTTCCAGCGCCACATCGCCCGCGCCCAGCACCACCAGGCGGCCGCCGAGGGAAACGATCTCGTCCACGGCTTCGGCCATGAGGTCGATGCCCTTCTGCCAGGTGAGGCGGGAGATGACGCAGAACAGCGGGCTGTCATCGTCATCGATGCGAAAATGTTCGGCGACAGACTTCTTGTTCAGGGCCCGGTTTCTGAGATTGGCGGCGGAATAATTGTCATGGATCAGATGATCCGTTGCCGGGTTCCAGACGTCCGCGTCGATGCCGTTGACGATGCCGTGCAGCACATGGGCTCGGCTGCCGATAACGCCGTGCAGGCCCATGCCGAATTGCGGGGTGAGGATTTCCTCGGCATAGGAGGGACTGACGGTGCTGAGCGCCGTCGCCGTCTGCAGCCCGCCCTTGAGGAAACTCACATCGTTATAATATTCCACGCCCTCCATGCCGAAAGCATGGGCTGGTAGCCCAAGCTTGCTGAAGATGTTGGCACCGAACTGCCCCTGGAAGGCAATGTTGTGAATGGTGAGCAGGCTCGGAATTTCAGGCGTTTCGGCATAACGCATGTAGACTGGCGCCATGGCAGCCTGCCAGTCATGAGCGTGCAGGAGATCCGGCCGCCAGTCGGGAAATTCGCCGGCTGCAATGCGGGCCGCCGCCAGCGAAAGCGCCGCAAAGCGCTTCCAGTTGTCGGGATAATCCTTGCCCGTCTGGTCGAGATAGGGCCCGCCGGAGCGCTCGTAATAAGCGGGCGAATCGAGGATGAGGAGATCCAGTCCCTCGTGCCGGCCTTCGAGCAGATCGGCCTTTTCGCCCAGCAGGTCGGTGAATTCGTAACATTTCACCGCGTTCGTCACGGCAGCTTTCACCGCCGGATACCCGGGTATCAGCGTGCGCGTCTTGACGCCATAGGCTTCGAGCGCGATGGGGAGCGCGCCGGCAACATCGGCGAGCCCTCCGGTCTTGATCAGGGGGTAGATTTCGGATGAAACCGAAAGGACATTCATCGGCGCTACAGGTCCAGCTTGTCGATCATCGATTGGGTGATAAGGCAGATGCCGTTTTCGGTACGGCGGAAACGTTTGGCATCCAGTTCTGGGTCTTCTCCTACAATCAGTCCTTCCGGAATGACCACGCCATGGTCGATGACGACATTGCTGAGCTGGGCATGACGCCCGATCTTCACACTCGGCAGTACTACGGCATTCTCAAGGCGGGAGTATGAATTGGCGCGCACGCCTGTGAACAGAAGGCTGCGGTTGAGCGACGCACCCGAAATGATGCAGTCACCGGAAACGACCGAAGACACGGCCGAACCACGGCGGTTCTCGTCGTCATGGACGAATTTTGCCGGCGGTGTGATTTCCGCATAGGTCCAGATCGGCCAGGATTTGTCGTAGATATCGAGGTCAGGCACCACATCCGTCAGGTCGATATTGGCCTGCCAGTAGGCGTCGATGGTGCCGACGTCCCGCCAGTAGGGGCCATGCTCGAAATCCGAACGCACGCAGGAGTCTGCGAAGCGGTGGGCGACGGCTTTGCCGTGTTTCACGATATAGGGGATGATGTCCTTGCCGAAATCGCGGCTGGAGGTGGGGTCTGCGGCGTCGCGGCGCAGCGCTTCCATCAGGAATTTCGTGTGGAAGACGTAGATGCCCATGGAGGCGAGCGCAAAACCCTCATTGCCGGGAATGCCGGGCGGATCGGCTGGCTTTTCAATGAAATCGATGATCTCGTCTTTTTCATTCACATGCATGACGCCGAAGCCGGTTGCTTCCATACGCGGCACTTCAAGGCAGCCGATCGTCACATCCGCACCGGAATCGACATGCTGCTGCAGCATGTATTCGTAGTCCATTTTATAGATATGGTCGCCGGCGAGGATGACCATGTATTCCGGCCCATAGGGCTCGATAATGTCGATGTTCTGGTAAACCGCGTCTGCCGTACCCTCATACCATTGCGTTTCGGAAACGCGCTGGGAGGCGGGCAGGATGTCGAAGCTCTCATTACGTTCGGGGCGGAAGAAGTCCCAGCCGCGCTGCAGGTGCCGAATGAGGGAGTGCGCCTTGTATTGCGTGGCGACGCCGATGCGGCGAATGCCGGAATTAAGCGCGTTGGAGAGCGCAAAATCGATGATGCGCGCCTTGCCGCCGAAATAAACGGCGGGTTTTGCCCGGCGGTCCGTCAGTTCCTTCAGGCGGCTGCCTCTGCCGCCCGCGAGGACATAGGCCATTGCATCACGCGCCAAAGGCTGAACTCTTTTTTCCGACATGGTGTCCTCCCTCTCTGTCTGTCAGTTTTCCGGTTCGAGCATGATCGTGGCGAGCGGCGGCAGGACGAGCATCGCCCCGATATCGCCGCCGGCATCGACCGCCTGAACGCGTCCGCCATTTCCCTTGCCGCTGCCGCCATAAATTTCGGCATCGGTGTTGAGAATCTCCCTCCACCGCCCCGCCTGGGGCAGCGGCACATAATAGTTTTCCCGATAGACCGGGGTGAGGTTGCAGATGACCGCGACCGGCTTTTCGCCGGGCGCCGTGCGCAGCCAGGCGAAGACGGAATTCTCGTGA
Organism: Agrobacterium sp. RC10-4-1; assembly: GCF_014138475.1. Taxonomy (NCBI): domain Bacteria; kingdom Pseudomonadati; phylum Pseudomonadota; class Alphaproteobacteria; order Hyphomicrobiales; family Rhizobiaceae; genus Agrobacterium; species Agrobacterium sp. RC10-4-1. The sequence goes on along the minus strand of NZ_JACJIT010000008.1, from coordinate 108,444 downwards.
TCATCGACCACAAGCCAGCGGAAGCCGTCGGGTTCGCAGTCCCGGGCATGCAGGGCGGCTTTGGATCGGTAGGTGAGGTTGAGATCACGCACGAGGCGGCGCATGCCCTCATGCATCGGATATTGGCGCAGGTTCCAGTCGAGCGCGCCCTTTTCGCTCCATTCGCTCCACTGCGCAAATTCCTGACCCATGAACAGCAGCTTCTTGCCGGGATAACCCCACATGAAGCCGTAATAGGAGCGGAGATTGGCGAATTTCTGCCAGTCATCGCCGGACATTTTGGCGATCAGCGACCCCTTGCCATGCACGACCTCGTCGTGGGACAGCGGCAGCACGAAATTTTCAGTGAAGGCGTAAAGCAGGCCGAAGGTCAGTTCCTGATGATGGAACTTGCGATGCACAGGCTCCCGCGAGAAATAACTCAGCGTGTCGTGCATGAAGCCCATATTCCACTTGAAACCGAAACCGAGGCCACCCTCATGAACGGGCTGCGACACTTTCGGCCAGGAGGTGGATTCCTCGGCAATCGTCATGACGCCCGGATGGGTGCCATAAACGAGGGAATTCATCTTCTGCAGGAAGCGCACGGATTCGAGATTTTCACGCCCGCCATATTCGTTCGGGATCCACTCGCCTTCCTTGCGGGAATAATCGAGATAGAGCATCGAGGCGACCGCATCGACGCGCAGGCCGTCGAGATGGAATTTTTCAGCCCAGTAAAGCGCGTTGTTGATGAGGTAGGACATGACCTCGACGCGGCCGAAATTATAGATCGCCGTGTTCCAGTCGGGATGGAAACCCTGACGCGGATCGGCGTGCTCATAGAGTGCGGTGCCATCGAACCAGCGAAGTCCATGTTCGTCGGTCGGAAAATGGGCGGGAACCCAGTCCAGCAAAACGCCGATGCCAACCTTGTGTGCGCCATTGACGAAGCGGGCAAACCCTTCGGGATCGCCAAAACGTGCGCTTGGGGCGTAGAGACCCGTCGTCTGATAACCCCAGGAAGGGTCATAGGGATGTTCCGTAATCGGCAGGAACTCGATATGGGTGAAGCCCATATCCGTACAATAGGGAATGAGCTGGGCGGCGAGCTCGTCCCAACTTAGGAAGGTGCCGTCCTCACGACGCTGCCAGGAGCCGGCATGTACTTCATAGATGCTGATCGGCTGGCGGCGCTGGTCCACCTGCGCCCAATGCTCCCTATGGGCCTGATCTTCCCATTTTTGCGTCAGTTCGGACGTAGTGACGGAAGCGTTCTTCGGCCGCAACTCTGCGCGGCGGGCATAGGGGTCGGCCTTCAGCGGCAGCAGCTCGCCGTTTGCACCGAGAATCTCGAATTTGTAGGCGCAGCCGGCATAGACGTCGGGCGCGAAGATTTCCCAGATGCCCGTATCCTTGCGGAAACGCATCACATGCCGGCGGCCGTCCCAATTGTTGAAATCGCCGACGACGGAAACGCGCCGCGCATTCGGCGCCCAGACGGCGAAGTGAAAACCTTCAACGCCTTCGAGCTTCAGCGGGTGCGCGCCCATCTTGTCGAACAGCCGCAGATGCGATCCTTCCCGGACGAAATAATCATCCATGGGGCCGAGAACCGGGCCGAAGCTGTAGGGGTCTGTCACCGCCCATTCGGCATCGTCGCGGCAGGCGCGGTAACGCACCGGCTGGCGTTTCGAAATATCGATCGGGCCTTCAAAAAAGCCGTCCGGGTCCAGCTGCTTCAATTCGCCCACGAAATTTCCGTCCAGCGTCAGGACGGAAACCTCCTCGGCACCCGGAATGAAACAGCGGGCAGAAAACCCTTCCGGCGTTTCGTGAACGCCGAGAAGGGCAAAGGGATTGGAATGCAAACCGCTCTTGATCGCCTCGATTTCAGCCTTCGTGATGTCGCCAGTCTTTTTCTCGTCGGCCGAATTGAGCGGTTTTTTCATCAGGCTCTCCAGATCTCGGTGGCATATTGGCGGATTGTCCTGTCGGACGAGAACCAGCCCATGCGCGCCGTATTGCGCACTGTTTTGGCGTACCAGCTATCCGGATTACTCCAGATCGCATCTACTTCTCGCTGCGCACCGGCATAGGCGTCGAAATCGGCGGCAACCATGAACCAGTCGCTGTTGTAAATACCGTCGATCAGGCCGGCGAATCGTGAGCGGTCATCCGGCGAGAAGACGCCTGATGCGATGGACGAAAGGGCCTGCGACAGTTCCGACGATCCTTCGATGATCGCGCGGGGATTGTGACCCTCTGCACGGGCTCTGGCCACCTCATCGGCCGTCATGCCAAAAATGACGATGTTGTCTTCACCGACATGATCGCGCATTTCAACGTTGGCGCCATCGAGCGTGCCGATGGTCAGTGCGCCGTTGAGGGCGAATTTCATGTTGCCGGTGCCGGAGGCTTCCATGCCAGCCGTCGAGATCTGTTCGGAGAGATCGGCGGCGGGTACCATGATTTCCGCGAGCGAGACGTTATAGTTCGGAACAAATACCACTTTCAGAAGCCCGCGCACGGCCGGATCGTTGTTGATGACCCGGGCAATATCGTTGGCAAGCTTAATGATCAGCTTCGCGTTGTGGTAACTCGGCGCCGCTTTGCCTGCAAAGAACTTAACGCGCGGAACCCAATCCAGTTCCGGGTGAGAACGAATCTGGTCGTAAAGCGCGACGGTTTCCACGAGGTTCAGAAGCTGGCGCTTATATTCATGGATACGTTTGATCTGGATGTCGAACATGGCCGACGGATCGACGCGAATGCCCATGCGCTGCGCCACCGTATTGGCAAGGCGCACCTTGTTCAGACGCTTCACCTCGGCGAATTTCTCGCGGAACGCGGCATCGTCGGCGAAACGGTCGAGCGCTGTCAGCTTTTCCGCATCATCGAGGAAATCGTCGCCGATCGTTTCGCGAAGCAGGCTGGTGAGGCCGGGATTGCACTGCATCAGCCAGCGGCGCGGTGTGATGCCGTTGGTCTTGTTGTTGATACGGTCAGGATAGAGGCCGTGGAGATCGGCAAAGACCGTCTCCTTCATCAGCTCGGTATGGAGGGCAGAAACGCCGTTGATCGAATGAGAGCCGATGAAAGCGAGATTGCCCATGCGCACGCGGCGCTCGCCGCCTTCATCGATGAGCGAGATGGAGCGGATCTGCTGATCCGCCATCTTCTTTTCCTTGCGGGCAAAGAGCAGCGTATTTGCGTTGATGGCGTAGACGATCTGCATGTGCCGGGGCAGAAGACGTTCGAGCAGCGGCACGGGCCAGCTTTCCAGCGCCTCCGGCAGCAGCGTGTGATTGGTGTAGGAGAAGGTACCCTGGGTGATCTTCCAGGCCTCATCAAATTCCAGCCCGTGCACATCGCATAGAAGACGCATCATCTCCGCAATGGATATGGCCGGATGTGTATCGTTTAGCTGGATCGAGACCTTTTCCGGCAGCGAAGTAAAATCCGGATATTGCTGCAGATGGCGGCGCAGAATGTCCTGCAAGGAGGCGGAGGAGAAGAAGAATTCCTGCCGCAGGCGCAGTTCCTGACCGGCAGGCGTCGCGTCAGCAGGATAAAGAACCCGCGTCAGGCTCTCCGCCTTGTTGCTTTCACGCAGCGCGCCGATGTGGTCGCCAGCGTTGAAGGCAGCCAGCAGAATTGGATCGATCGGCTGTGCCGACCAAAGGCGGAGCGTATTGACGCGGGTGCCGCGCCAGCCGACGACCGGCGTGTCATAGGCCATGGCGATGACGCGTTCGGCCGGTTTCCAGACGAAACGCTGCGGATCTTCATAACCGCCGATTGTCTCCACCGATCCGCCGAAGCCGATTTCATAGGAGCTTTCGCGGCGTTCGAATTCCCAGGGGTTACCGTGGGCAAGCCATGTTTCCGGCAGTTCCACCTGCCATCCGTCAGCCATCTGCTGGCGGAAGAGGCCATGCACGTAACGGATGCCATAGCCATAGGCGGGGATATCAACGGTCGCCATGGATTCCATGAAACAGGCGGCGAGACGGCCAAGGCCGCCGTTGCCAAGGGCTGCGTCCGGCTCCAGCCCGGCGATGACGTCAAGATCGACGCCGAGCGATGACAGCGCGTCGCGGATTTCATGCATCAGGCCGATATTGGAGATGGCGTCGCGCATCAGGCGGCCGATCAGGAATTCGAGCGACAGGTAATAAACGCGCTTGGAATTGTTGGCATAGGCCTTGCGGGTGGATTCCATCCACTTGTCGATGATGCGGTCGCGTACGACGAGAATGGTTGCGGTCAGCCAGTCATGCGGCTTGGCAACCTTGACGTCCTTGCCGATACGGTAGGTGAGGCGTTCGATGATTTCCGACGCCATGATTTCCGGGTTGGAACTGCGCGGCGCGGGACGGGGGAGATCGGCGGCGTTGAGATTATTGATCATTGGTCGGTCAGCACCTTGGTGGGAGGAGAGGGTCTGATGAGGTCGATCCGTGTTGCCTTTGCTGATGCCAGTTTATGCATCGATATGGAGGTGTGGCAACAGCAATTTTTTCGGAAAGTTGAACGGCTTAGGGTGATGAAAAATAAGAATTTTTACTCTGCGTTCCGAGGATCGCCGAAGGTATTGCCGGCCCATTACGGGTCGTTCCTGAACGGGTTTGCACGGTCGTCGCGATGGTGGGCAACGTGCAAGAAAGGGAGAGGCTGCAACACTTCTAAATGGTTCACCGGTCCTGAAATCTGTTTCGCTCTAATATTCCGTTTTGCGCGTCGAGCCGAAAATCGTGCTTATTCCGATCCGACGCCATGGACCACACACTAGCCTTCGCGGCTGCAAAAATTCAATGAAAATAAACGAGGCATCGCGGCAGCCGCACCGGTCGACGGAAGCGACGCCGCGAAACCGGGAAAATGCGGCCAGCAAAGCCGGGATTACGGAAGGAAAAAAGCCTGTGTCGTCATTTTTCCGGCGCGGATCGTCACGCTGGAATTTGGTGGAACGGCGCACCAGGGAGCACAATCGAAGGAAAAGGGTTCCGAACTCAACGCAATGCCTTCGTCCAGACCGCGCCAGTAAAGTGTCGGCGGCTTGTCATCGCTTGACCAGCGGAAGGCGTGAACGCAATCACCATCCATCAGAACGGCGCTGAATCGCAATGCGGAAGAGACACCTGCCGCCATCATCTTTTCCTGGCAAAGCCGCAGCGCGGTAGAGATGGCATTGACCGGGTCCACCTCAAGGCCATGGCCGGCGGCAATCAAGAAGATCGCTTCGCTATCGCCCGTGCCGCGTCGGGATGCATAGATGTCATCGGGGATAAGGGAATCGATATCGCGCCTGATCTGCTCATAGCCACCGATCTGGCCGTTATGCATGAAAAGGTATTTCCCATGCGCAAAGGGGTGGCAATTGGCGCGCGAGACTTCGCCCGACGTTGCAGATCGCACATGCGCCATGAACATGCCCGACCGAAGCTGGTGGCAAAGTGCCGCGAGGTTGGCGTCTGACCAGGCCGGCCGCGTGTCGCGAAAGACGCCGGGCGTTCCGCGTTCGCCATACCAGCCAAGGCCGCAACCATCACCATTGACGACGGTCTTGGCTTCCCTTGCTGCCATGGACTGGCTGACCAGCGAGGCTTCCGGCTCGATCAGCAGGCTGTCGAGCCAGACCGGTTTACCGGAATAAGCAAAGAGGCGGCACATTCATGCAGCTCTGTCGAATGCCTTGTCTCCGAGCGCAAAGCCGACGGCGGCCTTCGCGTGAATGGCGGTCGAATCGTAACCCGGCAGCGGCAGGGCGTCGGGATCGATCAGCAGGGAAATTTCGGTGCAACCGAGAATGACGGAATCAACGCCGAGTGCGCGGGCCTTCTCGATGACCGCAAGATAGCGGTCACGCGAGCAGGACTTGATCTCGCCCTGGCACAATTCACCGAAGATGATGTCGTGGATGGCGGCCCTGTCTTCGGCATCCGGCACGACCACGTCGACGCCGTGGCGGCGCATCCGGTCCGTGTAGAAACCGTGTTCCATCGTGTAGCGGGTGGCGAGCAGCAGCGGCTTGCGGCGTCCATCCGTTTTCAGGGCGGCTGCGGTCTCGTCGATGATGTCAATCAGCGCCACGCCGGACATTTTCGCAACGGTATCGGCAACGAGATGCATGGTATTGGTGCAGATCAGTACACAATCGGCGCCGGCATTGGCAAGGCGCGCGCCTGCTGCACCCAGAAGCGCGCCGGCCTCATCCCAGCGGTCTGCCTTCTGAAGGGCGACGACCTCGGAAAAATCGAGCGAATGCATGACGATATCGGCCGAGACCAGGCCGCCGCGGCTGTCGCGAACCGCCTCGTTGATCATGCGGTAATAGGTTGCGGTGGATTCCCAGCTCATGCCGCCGATCAGGCCGATCCGTTTCATAATAGTTCCCTTTTCAACTTTGATTGAAATAAGAATGCCATCGTCGCAACGAAAACGGCATGCGTTTTTGCGCAGTTTTCGTGGCCTAGATGCAAACTCGGCGCGCTTTCTGTCCTGATGTCGCAAATTTATTGCGCGCTTGCATTAACCCGTGCATTGTTCACTGATGATTGATGACCGTGACCGCCGAATCCTTGCGATTCTCCAGGAAAATGCCGAAACCCCGCTCGCCGATATCGCAGAGGAAGTTTCCCTGTCGCTATCGGCCTGTTCGCGCCGCATCACGCGGCTACGAACGGAAGGTTATGTGACAGGCACCATGGCGCTGCTCGACCGGCGGAAGATCAATCTTCCGACCACGGTTTTCCTGCTGGTAAGAACGGGCCTTCATGCGGAGGACTGGCTGGACCGGTTCCATGCCGCAGTCAGCACCATCCCTGAAATCGTCGAGGTTCACCGGCTCACCGGCAATTTTGATTATATTCTGAAGCTCGTCCTGCCGAATGTCGAATATTACGACACGGTCTACAAACAGATTCTGCGCCGCGTGCAGCTTTACGACATGTCCGCCTATATCTCCATGGAGACGGTGAAACTGTCGTCTTCGCTGCCGACGACGCATATCTGAGGGCTATCGAACCGTGATCAGCGTGCTGCCTTGAAACGGACGCCAAAGCGGAAGCTTCGCGTCTCGCCCGGTTGCAGCGTAATTGCATCCGCGAGTTCCGCCTGGTTGAAGGCGTTGGTCGGCGTTTCCACGGGTTCGAGCGCGATGGAGCGCCGCCTGTCGCGTGCGAGCGTATCCCCGGTAAAGACATGCATGTGCCCACGCTCCTGCCAGACCGTCAGGCTTGAACCGTCATGCGGGTTTTCGAGCCTCGTCTCGTAAAGCCCGTTCGCGGAAGCAATCAGATCGGTGAAACAGGCATCGACCACATGCCCGGCCAGCGGGGTATGGAGAAAAAGGGTGTCGTTCCGTTTGACTAACCCGCCCTGTGGGTTTCGCAGGGGGATGAGATACTCGTTTGTTTCAATTGCTGTTCGCGAAGGCAGGGTGAGGAGAAGGTCGTCGATAGACGTGGTGCCGGGCAGGCGGAAATAGGGATGCCAGCCGGCGGCGAAGGGCAGGGGCCGGTCGTCGCGGTTGATGCCGCGTATGTCGATGGTAACGTCATGGCCGACGAAGCGATATTCCACTTCGATGGCGAGACGGTAAGGGTAACCGCTGAAATCCGCAGGCGATATTTCGGCACGGAAGATGAGAGTATGAGCGCCGTTTTCCTCCGATGACTGGGCGAGGACGAAGGGCAGGGCTCTGGCAAATCCGTGGAAGACGAGGGCTTCATGGGCAAGCACCGGCTCAATGCGGTGCGTCTGCCCGGCAAAACTAAACCGACCATCCGGGATGCGGTTGGAGAAGGGCGCGAGAATGCCATTCCTCACGCCATTTTGGGACTGCATTTCGGCGGGCGTCGAATATCCGTCGACAAGATTTTCGCCTCCGCTGCCATCGGCAGAGACCGGCCGCCAGCTCAGAAGCGTCGCCCCTTGATAAGCGATTTCGGCAATGAAACCGGTTCCGGAAACGGTCAGACTGGCAATTCCCGTGCCTGTCGCGGAGGTGGTCATCGGGAAATTGTCCTTTGCATACATGCGTCTGCTGTCATCGGGGCCACTGCCGTGCCGATTCGCCTGATCATCTTCGCTGAAGGACAATTTCGCAATGGCTCGCAGGGACTATATCAACAGGCTCCTGCCATCCCCTGTCTGCCGGTCAATCAGTCAGGAAAGCTTCGCTTTGCGCCGCTGAAAAACTCCATAAGCGCTGCCTGGTCCTCTCCACCGAGCCCTGCTGCCGTGAGCATCCGGTGCACCTCGGCGCAAACAGCCGTCAGCGGCATGGCCGTGTTGGTGCGTCGGGCGAGATCCTGCGCGCCGTTCAGGTCCTTCACCATATTGTCGATCCGGCCGGTGCGGCGGTAATCCCTGGCCACGTAACGCGGCATGTACTCCTGCAGGATGACGCTGTCGGCGCGGCCGCCCCTCAGTGCCTGCGGAATTTTTGCGGCATCGACGCCGGCGTCCAGCGCCAGTTGCGTCGCTTCCGCTACAGCAAGGAAGTTCAGACCGCACAGAACCTGGTTGATGAGTTTCGTGGTCTGCCCTGCGCCGCAGGGTCCCATATGGGTGTAATTGCTGGCCACATGTCGCAGCACGCGATGCGCATCGGCCACATCCTTTTCGCTGCCCCCCGCCATAAGCGTCAGTTGGCCGACAAGCGCCTTGGGCGCGCCGCCCGAAAGCGGGCTGTCCACCCAGCGCAGGCCCTTTTCGGTGGCATCGGCTGCCAGTTCCTTTGTGGCTTCCGGATCGATGGAAGACATGTCGATGATGAGCGTGCCGGGCTTCGCCCCCGCCGCGACGCCATCCTTGCCGAAGACGGCGATGCGAACGATTTTGGGCGAATTGAGGCTGAGAATGACCACATCGGAAATCGACGCTGCTTCCGCCGCTGTGCTCGCGCTCTGCGCGCCGAGGCTCGTCAGTGCCGCCACCTTTTCCGCATCCAGATCGAAAACCGTCAGCTGACTGCCGGTCTCTATGAGCCGTGTCCCGATCGCCCCGCCCATGGCGCCTGCGCCGATCAGTGCAACTTTGTTCTTCTCGGTCATGGTGATCACGGCCTCCTCCCAAAGCGTCGTGGTGTCGTCGTTCAAGCCCGGATGGCGGTGCAGCCGGCCATCGGGGCCTGGGGTGTCAAAGCGAAGCGGTAATGCCGCCGTCGACGTAGAGAATGTGGCCGTTCACGAAGGATGAGGCATCGGACGACAGGAAAATGCAGGCGCCGACGAGCTCTTCGACCTTGCCCCAGCGACCGGCCGGCGTGCGCTTTTCAAGCCATGCCGAAAAGGTCTCGTCCGCAACAAGGGCGGCGTTGAGCGGGGTGTCGAAATAACCGGGCGCAATGGCGTTACACTGCAGTCCATATTTGGCCCAGTCCGTCGCCATGCCTTTTGTCAGGTTGCCAACGGCACCCTTGGTGGCGGTGTAGGGGGCGATGCCGGGGCGGGCAAGGGCGGTCTGCACGCTGGCAATGTTGATGATCTTGCCACGGCCGCGGCCGATCATGTGGCGCGCGGCAGCCTGCCCGGCGTGAAACACCGAGGCGACGTTGGTTTGCAGCAGGCGCTCGAAGGCATCCGCCGGAAAATCCTCCAGCGGCGTTCGGTGTTGCATACCGGCATTGTTGACGAGGATATCGATGGCGCCGACCTCCGCTTCGAAACGGTCGATCGCCTCGCGCACCGCGCCGTGATCGGTAGCATCGAAGGCAAGCGTTCTGGCACCCTTGATGCTGGCTGCCGCCGCCTTCAGCTTCACCTCATCGCGCCCGTTCAGCACCACTTCCGCCCCTGCTTCCGCCAGCCCGTGCGCCAGCGCCAACCCGATGCCCTGGGACGAACCCGTGATCAGGGCGCGGCGGCCGGAAAGATCGAACAAATTAAGGCCCACTGTTTCCTCCAGTCTCTCGACATTGCATTCTTGAAAGTATATGTTACCGATAACATTCATCCGTTTGAGGGCGGATGTCAAGGCTGATGCGCCCGCTTTCGGTACGTATCGGGCGGGTGGCGAACTGACAAGGTGCATCGAGGCGCATCTTGCGGCAGCAATGGGATGAAGAATTTTATGCGCCATAATGGCGCGCGCTTGAACGGGAGTTGTCATGAAAGCGATTATCGCCCACGGGGCAAAGGATGTGCGCATCGAAGACCGGCCGGAGGAAAAGCCGGGACCGGGTGAGGTGCGGCTCCGTCTGGCCAGGGGCGGAATCTGCGGCAGTGATCTGCACTATTACAATCATGGCGGTTTCGGCGCCGTGCGGCTGCGTGAACCGATGGTGCTGGGCCATGAGGTCTCCGCCGTCATTGAGGAACTGGGCGAAGGCGTCGATGGGCTGAAGATCGGCGGTCTGGTTGCGGTTTCGCCATCCCGCCCGTGCCGAACCTGCCGCTTCTGCCAGGAAGGCCTGCACAACCAGTGCCTGAACATGCGGTTTTATGGCAGCGCCATGCCTTTCCCGCATATTCAGGGCGCCTTCCGCGAGGTCCTGGTGGCCGATGCCCTGCAATGCGTGCCGGCCGATGGCCTGAGCGCCGGTGAGGCCGCCATGGCGGAACCGCTGGCGGTAACGCTGCACGCCACCCGCCGCGCCGGTGATATGCTGGGAAAACGTGTGCTGGTCACGGGCTGCGGCCCGATCGGTATCCTCTCCATTCTGGCCGCGCGCCGCGCCGGTGCAGCTGAGATCGTCGCCACCGATCTTTCCGATTTCACGCTTGGCAAGGCGCGTGAGGCGGGTGCGGATCGCGTCATCAATAGCAAGGACGAGCCCGACGCGCTTGCCGCCTACGGTGCGAACAAGGGAACCTTCGATATTCTCTATGAATGCTCAGGCGCCGCCGTGGCGCTTGCCGGCGGTATCGCGGCGCTTCGCCCGCGCGGCATCATTGTCCAGCTTGGCCTTGGCGGCGATATGAGCTTGCCGATGATGGCGATCACCGCCAAGGAACTCGATCTGCGCGGTTCCTTCCGCTTCCATGAGGAATTCGCAACCGGCGTTGAATTGATGCAAAAGGGCCTGATTGATGTCAAACCTTTCATCACCCAGACCGTTGATCTCGCCGATGCCATCTCGGCCTTCGAATTCGCTTCCGACCGCAGCCGCGCCATGAAGGTTCAGATCGCTTTTTCGTAAGCAAGGTTTCTACGCGCGAATACGCCGACGTTTCGATTGGCGGCGGGTCATCTTGCCGCCCATTTTTTCGGCGGGTTCTTGGCCGTGGCGACTCGTAAAGATGTTATCGATATCATCGACTGCTTCGGGGACTTCATTCCGGCCTTGAGCCGGAATCCAGCCGACACGCGTCTGCGCGACGAGAGAGGCCTTGCGGCCCGAGGACTTGGGCTGGCTGGATTCCGGCTCAAGGCCGGAATGACGGAGGGAAAGTGACGGACGCCAGCAAATGCTCCAGCCTGTCATACCCCCCAACGCGACTGCCGCATATTTTGCCCGGACTGCACCCAGGACCGTCTATACCAGCGTCGTCTCTGCCCATTTGCACATTTTGACGCAGGTCAAAAAGGTGATTTGCCGCCAGTCGTTTTTTGCGTTATCGAAATTTCAGAAATTACTGAAAATTCAGAAAGAAGAGAAATGTCTTCCAATCTCTCCCCGCTCGTTCAGTCCTTCGTGCTGCATTTCGGTGAGATGGGCAGCCGCTGGGGCATCAACCGCACTGTCGGCCAAGTCTATGCTCTGCTTTACATATCGCCACAGCCGCTCTGCGCGGACGATATTGTGGAGGCGCTCGGCATTTCGCGGTCCAACGTGTCGATGAGCCTCAAGGAACTGCAAGCCTGGAATCTGGCAATCCTCAAGCACTTCCCCGGAGACAGGCGTGATTTTTTTACGACGCCTGAGGATGTCTGGCACATCCTGCGAACGCTTGCTGAGGAGCGCAAGAAACGCGAAATCGATCCGACCCTCAGCGTGCTTCGGGAAATCCTGATGGAAACGCCGGAAAACGAAGATGAGCGTCATGCGCAGAGGCGTATCGATGAGATGAAGACGCTGATCGAGCAGCTGACGGGTTGGTATGACGATGTGAAAAGGCTGGAGACGGAACGGCTGGCTTCTCTTCTGGCGCTCGGCTCCAAAGTCACCAAGCTTCTGGAGGCCAAGGACAAGATCGTTTCCCTTGGTCGGCCCCGCGTCGCGAAAAAGGACGGCTAAGGCGATCATGACCATGTCAGCCCAGACCCCTCCCTTGGCCGTCAGCCGCGATGACGGCTGTTCCGCGCCGGTTGCACTGTCGCTCGGTGCGCGGCGGGTCTTTTCCATTCCTGGCGGCAAGCCCCTCGCCGATAAAGCGGCCACCCCGCAAAAAATGCACGCACCGGCGGCGGCAAGGTCGGCTTCCCTGCTGCATGTTCTCGTTTCGCTGTTCTGGTTGCCACAGGCGGGTCTGCTTGCCTTTTCCGTCGGAAAAATTGCAGATGGTGCACCAATGATGGCGCTCATGCCGCCGGCTGCCGCCATTTTTCTTCTCGGTGTCCTCAAGGCCCTTCTGGAAAAAACCGCAGCGCGCATGTCATTCCGTATGGCGCGGGCGGCTCTTTCGCAGCGGCGGCTGGAAGCGCTCCACGCCCTCGCCAGGGTCTCCCCGCTCGACCTCTCGCGAACGGCTTCCGGTGAGGTGGCAGCTGTCGTCGCCGAAACGTCGGAGGCACTGGTGCCCTATCTTTCCCGTTTTCAGCCGGCAAGGATGAAGGCAACGATCGTTCCCGTGGCATATGCCCTCGTCATCCTTCCGTTCAGCTGGATCGCGGCGCTGGTGCTTTTGCTTGCCATGCCGACCATTCCGCTGTTCATGGCTTTGATTGGCTGGCAGGCCAAGGCCGCCAGTGAAAAGCAGCTTGCCGAGGCCGGCAATATGAACGCCTTCCTGCTCGACCGGCTGCGCGGGCTGGAAACGATTCGGGCGCTGGAAGCGGTCGATCTAACGGCCACACGCCTGAGCGCCGATGCGCAGAATCTCAAGAAGAGAACGATGGCGGTGCTCAGGATCGCCTTTCTCTCATCGGCAGTGCTTGAGCTTTTCGCGGCGCTCGGCGTCGCCATGACGGCCGTTTACATCGGTTTCCATCTGCTCGGCTTTCTCGATTTCGGCGCGTGGGGTCAGAAACTGACGCTTGCCGAAGGTCTTTTCATCTTGCTTCTCGCGCCGGCATTTTTCGAGCCTCTGCGGGAATTGTCCGCCGTCTGGCACGACCGGGCGGCCGGCGAGGCTGCGCTCGGCGCGCTCGACAATCTGGCGAAGGGTGGGTCGGCTATTGCAGGCACGGGCAAGGACGCGCCGGACGTGACAGCTGCGACGCCGGCAACCGTGGATTTGCATGACCTGACCTTCGCCTATCCCGGTGCATCGCCCGTGCTTCGAAATTTCGATTTCAATGTCCGGGCGGGTGAAACAGTGGCACTTCTCGGGCCCTCCGGTTGCGGCAAATCCACGGTGCTCTCCCTTATTGCCGGGCTCGCCAAAGCACAGGGCGGCACGATAAAAATCGGCGGCACCGTACTCGAAGATGAGACGGCGGACATACTGCGCAAATCCATCGGGTGGATTGGCCAGAAGCCGTTTTTCACAGCCGGCTCGCTTGAGGCGAACATTCGCTTCGGCCGGGCCGGCGTCACGCGGAGCATGGTTGACATGGCGCTTGAAAGCACCGGCCTCGATCAATTGTCGTCTTCCCGCGGGCATCTGCCGGTGGGAGATGGCGGCCATGGCATTTCCGGCGGTGAAGCGGTGCGGCTCGCCATTGCCCGTGCCTTCGCCGACCCCGCCGCACGGCTCATTCTGGCCGATGAGCCGACAGCGCATCTCGACCGCGAGACGGCCGAACTCGTTACGGAAAACCTGCTGCAACTGGCAAAGGGAAGGACGTTGATCGTCGCGACCCACGATCCGGTGCTGGCCGCGCGCATGGACAGGGTCGTGGATATGGCGGCGGTGAGATCGGGAGATCCCTCATGATGTCGCGCTTCGCCATATTGAAACCCGTTATCGCCCTCTTCTGGTCGGCACGGAGCGGCATGTTGCTGGCCGGTGCGGTTCTGGCGGCGACTACAGTGCTGGCAGGCATCGGTCTGCTTGGCATATCCGGCTGGTTTATCACGGCCACCGCCATTGCCGGCCTGCTTCCGGCGACAGCTTATGCTTTCGACGTTTTTGCACCTTCAGCCGCCATTCGCCTTCTCGCGCTGGCCCGCACCGCCGCGCGGTATGGTGAGCGCATGACGACCCACGAGGCCACGCTTTCCATCCTCGTGGCACTTCGGGAAAAGCTGTTTCGCGGTTTTGCCGCGCCGCAGGCGGCGAAAAATCTCCAGGCAAGGCCGGCGCGCCTTTTGAACCGGCTGACAGCGGATATCGATGCGCTGGATTCACTCTACCTGCGTGTGCTGCTTCCCGCGGCCGTCGCGGCCCTTGCGGCGATCGCAACGGGCATCGGGCTTGCTTTCATTGATCCGCTTGCCGGTCTTCTGGCTGCATTGTTTCTTGTCGCTTCCGGCCTCGGTATTGCGGTGCGTGCAGCTTTGCGGGCGGAGAAATTCTCGCGCCGCAGGGCGGTCGGTCTGGAGGCGCTACGCGCTCGCGCGGCGGATCTTGTCGGCGGGCAGGCGGAACTGCTCGTGGCCGGCCGGCTTGCCTCACAGGTCGAGGCGGTGAAACGGGCCGATGATTATCTGCTCGATTGTGATGAAGCTTTGAACCGCATCGAGACGAATGCCGGGTTTTCCTTCGGCGTTGCAACGGCGGTACTTTTGAGCGCGACGCTTCTCGGCGTGGCCTGGCTGGCGGAGCAGGAAAAGCTCGGTGCGCCCGCCGCGGCGCTTGGCCTGCTGGTCTGTCTGGCGGCGCTGGAGCCGTTCACGGCGCTGCGCCGTGGGGCGATGGAACTGGGACGAACGCTTTTTTCCGCACGCCGCATTGCACCACGGCTCGCGCCTGCAGCTGCGTTGCACTGTCCGCCCCTGCCGGCTGGCGGCATTGCGGCCAAGCTTCAGGGCGTGCGCCTCGAACGTGAAGGCAACGTAGTGCTGACGGGTATCGAGCTTGAGATCTGCGCCGGAGAAAGGCTTGCGATCGTCGGTCCAAGCGGCGCGGGCAAGACAAGCCTCATCCAGCTGCTGGCGGGCGAATTGCAGCCATCGGCAGGCACGGTCAGCGCGCTGCCGTCCAGCCCTATGACACAGAGAAGCCAGCTCTTCCGCGACAGCATCGCCGACAATCTAAGGCTGGCAAATCCTGCCGCGACCGAGAGCCAGTTGTGGGACGTCCTCACGGCGGCGGGCCTTGCCGAACACGTCAAGGCCATGCCGGGCCGACTGGAGGCGAGGCTTGGCGAAGCGGGACAGGGGCTTTCCGGCGGCCAGTCGCGCCGGCTTGCGCTGGCCCGCTTCCTGCTCACCGACAAGCCCCTCTGGCTTCTCGACGAGGTGACGGAAGGGCTGGACGGCGAGACCGCCCGCGACGTGCTTGCCCGCCTGTTTGCCTCGGCGGAGGGCAGGACCGTCGTGGTCATCACCCATAATCGCCGCGAGGCGGAATTCGCAGACCGCATCGTCGTGCTGAAAGAGGGGCGTCAATTTGATGAATGTCAAAGCGGCACTCCGGAATACGGCGTAGTGCTGAACACATTGCGCCCGGACTGAGATTTTTTTGAGAGCCGGCGTCGTCTTACAAATGGAAGGCCGGCCTTCCGGAAAAGGTGGATAAGACCATGGAACTCGACATAGTGGCGCTGTCGCGCCTGCAATTTGCGGTGACGGCTCTCTATCACTTTCTGTTCGTTCCCCTGACGATCGGACTGTCGGTGGTGATCGCCATCATGGAAACGGTCTATGTCATGACCGGCCGCACAATCTGGCGGCAGATGACGAAATTCTGGGGCACCCTGTTCGGTATCAATTTCGTTCTGGGCGTCTCCACGGGCATCGTCATGGAATTCCAGTTCGGTATGAACTGGAGTTACTACAGCCATTATGTCGGCGATATCTTCGGTGCGCCGTTGGCGATCGAGGGCATGATGGCCTTCTTCCTGGAAGCCACCTTCGTCGGTCTGTTCTTTTTCGGCTGGGATAAACTGTCGAAGCTCGGCCATCTCGTCGCGACATGGTGTGTGGCGCTCGGCTCCAATTTCTCAGCGCTTTGGATATTGATCGCCAATGGCTGGATGCAGAACCCCACGGGCTCCGCCTTCAATCCCCAGACCATGCGCATGGAAGTAACTGACTTCTTTGAAGTCCTGTTCAACCCGGTGGCGCAGGCGAAGTTCGTTCACACGGTTTCCGCCGGTTATGTCACGGCATCCATCTTCGTGCTCGGCGTTTCCGCCTGGTATGTGCTGAAAGGCCGCCATGTCGATCTTGCCAAACGCTCGATGACGGTAGCTGCCTCATTCGGCCTGGCGTCCGCGCTGTCCGTCGTCGTGCTGGGTGATGAAAGCGGTTATCTTTCGACCGAACACCAGAAGATGAAGCTCGCCTCCATCGAAGCCATGTGGGAGACGGAGCCTGCGCCGGCCCCGTTCACCGCCATCGGCTTTCCGGATCAGGAATCGCGCGAGACACATTTTGCCGTGAAGATCCCGTGGGTCATGGGCCTCATCGGCACGCGCTCGCTCGATACGGAAATTCCCGGTATCAACGATCTCGTGGAGCAGGCCAAAACCCGCATCCGCGACGGCATCAAGGCCTATGATGCCCTGATGCAGATTCGCGCCACCGGCAAGGGCGCCGAATTGCCGGAAGAGGTGCGCGGCACCTTCGCGGAACTCGGCCATGAGCTCGGTTACGCCCTGCTGCTGAAACGCTACGTGGACGATCCTCGTCAGGCGAGCGAAGAGCAGATCGCCAAGGCGGCGGCGGATACCATCCCGCATGTGCCGACGCTCTTCTGGTCGTTCCGCATCATGGTTGGTCTCGGCATGTTCTTCATCCTTCTGACCGCGACCTTCTTCTATCTTTCGGCCCGCCGCCGGCTGGATCATTACCCGTTGCTGCTGAAGGTGGCCGTATTCGCCATTCCGCTGCCCTGGATCGCGGCGGAAATGGGCTGGGTCGTGGCCGAGTTCGGCCGCCAGCCATGGATCATCGAGGGCGTGTTGCCGACCGCAGCCGCGGTCTCCAGTCTCAGCGCGTCCACGGTCCTCATCACGCTCCTGTGCTTCATCGCCATCTACACGGTGCTGTTCATCGTCGAGATGGGCCTGATGTTGAAAGCGATCCGCAAGGGCCCCGATCCGGACCATCAGCCGGAAGCGCCGCTCGTTCCTGAAAAACTCGTCGCTGCGGAGTAAACGATCATGATATTGCACCAACTCATCGACTACGAAATCCTCCGCATCATCTGGTGGCTGCTGCTTGGCGTGGTGCTGATCGGTTTTGCCGTGACCGGCGGTTTCGATCTCGGCACCGGCGCGCTGTTGCCCTTCGTGGCGAAAACGGATGTGGAGCGGCGTGTCGTCATCAATTCCATCGGCCCGGTCTGGGAGGGTAATCAGGTCTGGCTCATCCTCGGTGGCGGAGCGATCTTCGCGGCCTGGCCGCCGCTTTATGCGGTGTCATTCTCGGGGTTCTATCTGGCGATGTTCGCCACCCTGTTTGCACTGATCCTGCGGCCGGTCGGTTTCAAATATCGGTCCAAGCGCGAGAGTACCGCATGGCGCACCGGCTGGGACTGGGCGCTCTTCATCGGCGGCTTCGTACCTTCGCTTATCTTCGGCGTGGCGATCGGCAACGTACTGCAGGGTGTTCCCTTCCACCTCAATGACGATCTCAGGATTTTCTATGACGGGACGACGCTGTTTGAACTTCTGAACCCCTACGCCATTCTCTGCGGGCTTGTATCCGTCGCCATGCTGGTCATGCATGGCGCCGCATGGCTGGTACTGAAAACGGATGGTCCGGTGGCGGCCCGCGCCCGCAGTTTCGGCTCCGTCGCCGCACCTGCCACCACCGTTCTCTTCGCGCTTGGCGGCGTTCTTCTGTGGCTTGGTATCGATGGTTATCGCTTCACCTCGGAAGTCGTGACCGATGGACCGTCCAATCCCTTGTCAAAGACGGTGGAGATTGCAACCGGGGTCTGGTTCTCCAATTATGCAGCGCATCCATGGATGATGCTGGCGCCGGCCCTCGGCCTTGTTTTTCCGCTCGTCGCATTGCTGTTGTTGACGCTGCGCCGGGAGGTGATGGCGCTGCTTGCCAGTTCGCTCGCAATCTTCGGCATCATCTCGACGGTGGGGCTCACGATGTTTCCTTTCATCCTTCCGTCTTCGGTCGATCCGAAATCGAGCCTGACGGTATGGGACGCGTCCTCCAGCCATATGACGCTGTTCATCATGCTGGTCGTCGCCCTCATCTTCATCCCGATCATCGTCGCTTACACCTCGTGGGTCTATCGGGTGCTGTGGGGCAAGGTGGATGAAAAGGCGATCCGCGATGACAGCGGTCATGCTTATTGATCAAGAAAGAAGGAGATCGAACATGTGGTACTTCGCCTGGCTGCTCGGCCTGCCTCTCGCCGCCATCTTCGCCGTCATGAATGCGATGTGGTATGAGTTGATGGAAGAAAACGCGAAAAAGGCCGAAGCCAAGCTGGATAGATAGCGGCTCGATGTGCGCGACACGAAAGGGACGGCATCCAAACCGGATGCCGCCCCTTTTTTAATGCCGGTGCCCGCTAGGCGCTGCTTCAGTGGATAGCAATACCGCGCTTGTCCGCTTCTTCCTTGATAATGTCTTCGACGATGGTTCGCTTCAGACCCGGATCTCCCAAAAGGTAATCGTCGGCGATTTCGAAGATCGATTTCGGGTTCTCCGTTCCCTGCAGGGTGTCGAGATCGCGACCGATCTGCTCCCTCAAGCTGGAATAGTCGTCCATGGCGGCCTCCGTTTATCGGTTCAGTCCAGAAGTTCGGCCGGAACCTTGCCGCCGTTTTCGGAAAGTTTCTTGATGACGGCCTTGTGCAGCCAGATGTTCATGGTGGCCGAATCCGAGGTATCGCCGGTGTAACCGAGTTCGCTGGCGAGTTCCTTTCGGGCGGTCAGGCTGCTGTCGAGGTCGAGGGCCTTGAGAAGGTCGACGATGGAGTGCTTCCAGTCCAGCTTCTGGCCGTTTTTCTTAACCGCCGCATCAAGGATGGACGCTACATCGACGTTGCCGGTAGAAGCCGGTGCCGCCGTTGTCGGTGCAGGTGACGCCGGTGCGGCAGGGGCTGCTGCAGTTGTGCTGGCAGTGCCCGTCGGCGTGCCGGCCGGAGCCGAAGTCTGTGGGGCGGCTTCCGCCTTGCCGAAAATGGCGTTCTTGATCTTGTCGAAAAAGCTCATTCTGTCCTCCCCTTAGCGGCGAAATGCACGCCCGACGGCAATAAGAATGCAGGCGCCGATGAAACCGGCAATGAGATAGCCAATCCAGCCGCCAAGCGAAACGCCCACCAGTCCCAGAAGAAAATTGGCGACGATGGCACCGACAATGCCAAGGATAATGTTCATGAAAACACCCATATTGCTTTTCATGAACTGTTCGGCGAGCCAACCAGCTACGCCGCCAATGATGATTGCTGCAATCCAGCCAACTTGTGCGTCTTCCATAACAGGCCTTTCCTTTCTAAGAGAGGTCAAAAGGCATATGGACCCGCTTTGTGCGCACGTCCCCCCGCCTTGAATCGACCCCAGGCGGGATAATAACGATGGCGCGGAAAATTTGTTCCGTGTCGCGTGGGCTTCAATTTTTGCTCTCGAAATCCAGTCCGATATCCAGAACCGGCGCGCTGTGGGTCAGCCAGCCGATGGAGATGAGGTCGACGCCCGTGGCGGCGATGGCCGCAGCCGTCTGTGGAGTGATGCGCCCGGACGCTTCGGTAATGGCACGACCGGCGACGATTTTCACCGCTTCGCGCAGCTGTTCAGGCGTCATATTGTCGAGAAGAACCGCATCGACACCTTCATCCATCGCCTCGCGCAACTGTGAAAGCGTGTCCACCTCGACTTCTATCTTGACGAGATGGCCGACACCCTTTTTTGCACGGCGGATCGCGTCACGCACGCTGCCCGCCACGGCGATGTGGTTGTCCTTGATGAGAACAGCGTCATAGAGTGCAAAACGGTGGTTCATGCCGCCGCCGGCGCGCACGGCGTATTTTTCCAGTGCCCGGAGGCCTGGTGTGGTCTTGCGGGTGCAAGCGACCGAGGCATTGGTCCCGGCGATGGCCGCGACGATCTTAGCCGTGACGGAGGCGATGCCCGACAGGTGGCCGAGGAAATTCAAAGCCGTACGCTCCGCCGTCAAAAGCCCGCGTGAAGGCCCCCTGATCGTTGCGACGGTGTCGCCTGGTGCGACGGAAGCTCCATCCTGCACGTTCCGCTCTATCGTGATGGCGGGGTCCACGAGCTGGAAGGCCAGTTCCGCAGCATCAAGCCCGGCGACGACACCCTCTTCGCGTGCCGCCATGACGACGACCGACCGGTGATCGGCGGGAATGACGGCGGTAGAAGTGACGTCGCCAGCAAGGCCCAGGTCTTCCAGAAGGGCGTTACGGACCAGCGGTTCGATGATGAGGCGGGGCAGGGGGGCAAGGGTCATGTCAGGCGGTCCGTGCGAAGCTGGAAGAGGAGGGGCTGGTCGAGGAAAGGGCATGGGCAAGGTCAATCACCTCTGCCATGCTCAGGCGACGCCTCGTCGCCGTCGCATCCTTCCCAGGAAAATCATCGCGGAAATGCGCTCCGCGCGATTCCGTCCGCAAGGCGGCAAAAACGGCGATCGCCAGACCCACGAGGGCGGGATCGGATGCCGGGCCCTTTGCCTCCACGAGCGGCAGTAAATCCCGGATCGCCTCGGTTAGACCCGCCGCATGTCTGACGATACCGAGATGTCGGGATATGATGGCGCGGACGGTGGCGGGATCGGCGGCAGGATGGTCCACCGTGCGGGTTGCAGAAGCGGTGGTACTCGGCCGTGCGAACGAGGGCTGGGTGGCGATATCCTGTGCCGCACGCATACCCATTGCGGCAGCTTCCAGCAGGGAATTGCTGGCCAGCCGGTTGGCGCCGTGAAGCCCCGTGCAGGCGGCCTCGCCGGCGACCCACAGGCCCGGCACCGAACTTCGCCCTCTGCCGTCCGTGGCAATGCCGCCCATATGATAGTGCACGGCAGGGCGGACGGGGACCAGTTCACGGGCCGGATCTATTCCAGCCTCCCGGCAGAGCAGGTCGATTGCAGGAAACCGGGCGGAAAAGCCGGAGCCAAGGGCCTTGCGGGCGTCAAGAAACACCCTGCCGCCGCGCAGGATTTCACGATCTATCGCGCGTGCGACGACGTCGCGGGAGGCGAGTTCCGCGCCGGGAACAGGGGCCATGAACCTTTCACCGCTTTCGTTGAGGAGAAGTGCGCCTTCGCCCCGCACCGCCTCGCTGACCAGCGCCAGCGGCCGCCGCGCTGAAGACAGTGCCGTCGGATGGAACTGTACGAATTCCATGTCGGCAAGGATTGCGCCGGCGCGGGCGGCCAGCATGATGCCCTGTCCGAAATTGCCGGAAGGATTGGTCGTGGCCTCGTAGAGGCCGCCGAGGCCGCCGGTGGCGAGAACCACCCGCGTTGCCGGCAGAACGAAGCCGCCTTTCGGTCCGGCGCAGGCGAGGCCAGCGATCGCGCCGTCCTGTGTCAGCAGCCGGCGCACTTCGGTGCCTTCAAGAACCGTGATCGACGGTGTGCGCAGAACGGCGGCGGCGAGAGCCCTGACGATGGCCGCGCCCGAACCGTCGCCCTCGGCGTGCAGGATGCGCCTTCGGCTGTGGGCGGCCTCCAGCCCGAAGACGGGCCTGCCATTGGCGTCCCGGTCGAAGCGCACCCCGGCCTGCTCCAGCGCCTCGATGACAGCAGGGGCGGCGGAAACGATATCGGCGGCCATTTCCGCATCGCAGAGACCGTCTCCCGCGGCGAGCGTATCGGCAAGATGCAGCGCGACGCTGTCATCGGGACCGAGGCTTGCGGCAATGCCGCCCTGCGCCCAGGCGCTCGACGTTTCGCCGCCAAGCGCACCACGTGTCAGAAGCAGCACGGGCTGCGGCGCAAGTGTCAGCGCCGCCATCAGGCCGGCAATGCCGCTGCCGACGATGGCCGTCCAGTCCTGCTGCGGCAAGCGCTCGCTCATACTTCCAGCATCCTTTCCACCGCGCGACGGGCGGCGGCGGCGATGGCCGGATCGACAGTCACTTCGTGGCGGTTTTCCTCAAGGGCTGTGCGGATATTTCCGAGCGTGATGCGTTTCATGTGCGGGCAGAGATTGCACGGGCGGATAAATTCGACGTCCGGGTGATGCACGGCGACATTGTCGCTCATCGAGCACTCCGTCAGAAGCACCACGCGGGCGGGGCGCTCACGACCGACATAGTCGGACATCACGGCGGTAGAGCCGGAAAAATCCGCGGCCTCGACAACCTCAGGCGGACATTCGGGATGCGCCAGTACGATCACGCCGGGATGGCTTTCCCGCAGCTCCCTGATGTCATCGGCGGTGAAAAGCTCGTGCACTTCGCAATGGCCGCGCCAGGCGATCAGTTCGACATTGGTTTCCATGGCCACGTTCTTCGCCAGATATTCATCCGGCAGCATCAAGACGCGCGGCACGCCGAGCGATTCCACCACCTGGCGGGCATTACCCGACGTGCAGCAGATATCGGACGCAGCCTTCACTGCGGCGGACGTGTTCACATAGGTCACAACAGGCACGCCGGGATAGGCCTTTCTCAGGAGGGCGATATCCTCCGGCGTGATGGAATCGGCAAGCGAACAGCCGGCAGCCATATCAGGAATGAGCACGGTTTTTCCCGGATTGAGCAGCTTCGCCGTCTCGGCCATGAAATGCACGCCGGCGAGAACGATGACATCCGCCTCCACCTCCATCGCCTTGCGGGCAAGGGCAAGGCTGTCGCCGACGATATCGGCGACACCGTGGAATATTTCAGGTGTCTGGTAATTATGGGCGAGGATGACGGCATTACGCTTGCGCTTCAACTCAA
This sequence comes from Agrobacterium sp. RC10-4-1, assembly GCF_014138475.1. NCBI lineage: Bacteria > Pseudomonadati > Pseudomonadota > Alphaproteobacteria > Hyphomicrobiales > Rhizobiaceae > Agrobacterium > Agrobacterium sp. RC10-4-1. Next base: position 85,430 of record NZ_JACJIT010000008.1, on the reverse strand, counting down.
GGATCGCCTCCACATCGTCCTGGAAACCCATCCATTCGGCCTTGGGAATGACGCGGGCGACGCGGTCGTAAAGGCTTGCGGCGGAAATCTGCTCGTTCACGATGCTCTCCCATTTATGCTCGTTTTGAGTATATCTAGAACGAAGAGATATTCTCATTATGAGCATATGTCAATTGCGGGAGAGCGGCAGTTTCGTTCCGGAAAGGGCGCGTTCATCGAGGACGGTCTGGCGGAAGCGGAAAAGCTTTGCCGGTCGTCCGCCGGTTTCCGTAGCCATGTCGCCGGTTTCTTCCACCAGTTGCTGCTGTTCGATCAGCCGGCGAAAATTCTGCTTGTGCAGCGTCAGCCCGGCCAACGCTTCGACGGCACGCTGCAATTGCAGCAGCGTGAAGGTATCGGCCATCAGTTCGAATACCACCGGCCGGTATTTGATTTTGGCCCTCAACCGGGCAATTCCGGTGGCGAGGATGCGGCGGTGATCGGCGAACATCGGCCTTCCGAAATTGATCCGGGGTTCGGCCTGCGCTTCCTCAACCAGCCCCGCCTCATACAGCAGCTCATAGCGCTGAAGGGTGAGTTCCTCGTTCCAGCCGCCGCCGTCGAGGCCGAAGGTAAAATCGGCCCGCAAGTGGCGCTGGTTTTTACAAGATGGGTCGGAATCCGCCCATGCCCGCAGCTTCTCGATGATGCTGGCGAGAACCGCGGGGCGTCCTTGGCGATGGTCTTCCCACGGGAAGTAATCGTACCACCCGTGCCAGAAAGGACGTTTGCCGTCCATCGCCTCCTGTTCGCGGACAAGTCCCAGATAGCCGATGGAGATGGTTCTGCCGCCCGGAATATCGTTGTTTCGGTCGCGATCGGCGAAGGTGTAGAGCTGCTCGAGATAACCGACGGGATGATGCGTCTGCTCGTGAATCCATTCCCGCAAGCCGCTTTGAAGCGTCCTGTGACCGAATTCGAAGGGTCCCGAAGGAAGCGCCGCCCCCGCCCGAACGGTCATCACGCGCGGTTCATCTCCGGTAATGGCGGTGACGACGGCAATGAGTTCGGCATGGGCAAGCCCGATGGTCACGGCGGCTCCTGTGATCTGTGGCGGCAAGGTCAACCTTCTTTGGCACAGGAAGATCGCTTCGCCAACATGGCGGCCGAAATGGCCTGTCGATAAGCGACCGGCCAAAAAAGATACTATATCAGACAAAAGAATGAATTCTTGTGGTTAGCCGTTTATCGTCCATTATGGTAGAGACCCGCCACAAGCATCTCAGACTGTTGAAGGCCGATGTTGAAGAACATATCTCTCGAAGAGACACTTGTGGGTTACTACACCTGGAACATTGGGCAAAATCTGGTTTATCTGGATGCCGTGGCCGCGCGCCTGCGGGAGGTTCGTCCGGAAAAGGCCGCCCGCGGTATCCCGGTAGAGGATTTTATTGCACAAATCGAAAGCGGCTCCCGGGCGCGTGTGGCTGAAGCGGTCTATAATTCGCTGACGAACGGCGTGTTTTACGATCAGGAATATCGTATCCAGCTCACCTCTGGTGGTTTTCGCTGGCTGCGGACAACAGGACGCGTGATCCTCGACAGCGATCGGCTTCCGATTATGGCCATGGGCACGGTCAGGGATATCAGCGCAGGCAAGCTTCTATTGATGTGATGGGCGGCCGTGGCCTCTCGCAAGGGGACGTCAGGCCGATTTTATTTTGTTCATTTTTTTGATGTTGCGGTGACATGGTCCGGCAGGTCGCAATTTTGCTGTTTCAGATCGCCCTGGTCATAGGCGTCGCCATAGCCGGCATGCGTATTGCCTCGCTCGTCAATGGCGAGACTGCCTCCGCCTTGGCAGGACTTGCGGCCAACACCGAACAGCTGTGGACCACCTCGCCCGTACGGGTTGACCCCACCCGGCAGGAATACGAGCGCGTTCCGACCCCGCCGGATCCCTTCCCGCTGAAGATGCATGCCGACCAGCGCCTTCGCGTCATCTCCAGCAGCCGCTTCACCTTCAAAAACGAGGAGTTCCGCCTCGCAGGCGTGGAGGAGGTGGAGAGAAACCGTGTCTGCACCACCCCGGACGGCCGCCGTTATGCCTGCGGCCTCAATGCCTTCAAAGCGCTGGAGAACCGTTTGCGCGGCAGATATATCGAATGTCGCGTGGTGGGGGAGAGCGGCGCGCTCCGTTCTCTGGAATGCCGTATCAACGGACAGGATGTGCGGGCGTTATTGCGATAGATGGCCGCGTGAGGTGGGACTGAAGGTCGCACAATTCAGATTTTACTGACGTGATGAATTTTATCTTGGGAAATTTGGTGGAGCTAAGCGGGATCGAACCGCTGACCTCTTGCATGCCATGCAAGCGCTCTCCCAGCTGAGCTATAGCCCCATAAGGGTTCCGGCATTTCTTCCGGTTCCGGGAACCGAAGCGGTTGTTGTTCCGTTCGGTGGCGGCTTACTACTGCGGCTTTCCGACGAGTGCAAGCATAAAAAACGGCCCGGCGTCATTTTTTTGTCGTCGGGCCGAATTATCAAATAAAATCAAGCTTCTTCGTCGTCGCCCGATACGCCGATGATGCCGGACATGTCGTCGTCGTCATCTTCGTCGTCGGTTTCCAGGAAGGTGTCGTCGTCGTCGTCGATTTCAACGTCATCGTCGTCACCGAGATCAGGGATATCGTCGCCGCTGTTGTCGCCGTCGGCATCTTCCAGCGACACGAGTTCGACTTCCGTGTTTTCGGTATCGACTTCCGCTACATCCTCTTCTTCAGCCTGCTCGAGCTTTGCCTGAGCTGTGCTTTCCTCGAAGAAGGAGAGCGGCCAGGACTTGCCGGTGTAAGGAGAAACGACCGGATCGCGGTTCAGATCGTAGAACTTCTTGCCGGTATCGGGGTCTGTGCGCTTGGTACCAAGTTCCGCTTTTGCCACTGTCTAAGCCTCAAATTGTCGAATGAGTTTCGGTGTGTACGCCGTAAAACCGGCATAGACGGTAAAATTTATAGCCGGTCCCCTTAATCGTTGCGCTCTTTCGTGTCAAAGACAAACTTCGGGTGCCTCCTGCCTTGGCGCAACCCCTGTTCGGGAATGCTGATATAAATCGTAAGGCGTGTCGCACTCTATTATATGAATAACAGATGCACAGGCGGAAAGCTTAATGACCTTCACGATCGCCATAGACGGGCCGGCTGCGGCGGGCAAGGGAACCCTGTCGCGAAAGATCGCGGAAGCCTACGGTTTTCATCATCTCGATACCGGGCTGACCTACAGGGCGACAGCGAGGGCGCTCCTGGACGCGGGCCTGCCGCTGGATGACGAGGCCGTGGCGGAGAGGGTCGCCCTGGAGGTCGATCTTGCGGGGCTCGACCGCTCCGTCCTGTCCCGGCACGATATTGGCGAAGCCGCGTCGAGGATTGCGGTGATGACGCCGGTGAGGCGGGCGCTCGTGATGGCGCAGCAGCGTTTTGCCTTGAGGGAGCCGGGTACGGTTCTCGATGGCCGCGATATCGGCACGGTAGTATGCCCGGATGCGCCAGTGAAGCTATATGTCACCGCCTCTGCCGACGTGCGGGCGCGCCGGCGCTACGATGAGATTCTGGCCAATGGCGGCACCGCGGATTATGATGCCATTTTCGCCGAGGTGAAAAAACGCGACGAGCGCGACATGGCCCGCGCCGACAGTCCGCTGAAGCCGGCGGAAGACGCACACTTGCTAGATACGTCGGAAATGAGTATAGAGGCGGCGTTTCAGGCCGCGCGCACGATCATCGACGCCGCTCTGAAGAGATAGGTTTTTCGCGGAACGGCTTCCTGCCGTCTGCGTTTAGTCAGGAATTGCCCGAAGACATGTCCTTGCGCCGGAAAGCCTTTTGAAAAGGCGGGCATGGGGTCGGGTATCAACAACACTAGCCCACCGGCGCTTTTGTATTCGCCATTGCGCGGATGCAATCAGGAGATTTCATGTCAGTATCTACCCCCACGCGCGAAGATTTCGCAGCGCTTCTCGAAGAATCCTTTGCCTCCAACGATCTTGCCGAAGGCTATGTTGCCAAGGGTATCGTAACGGCAATCGAGAAGGACGTTGCCATCGTCGACGTCGGCCTCAAGGTTGAAGGCCGCGTACCGTTGAAGGAATTCGGCGCGAAGTCCAAGGACGGCACGCTGAAGGTCGGCGACGAAGTCGAAGTTTACGTCGAGCGCATTGAAAACGCTCTCGGCGAAGCCGTTCTGTCGCGCGAGAAGGCTCGCCGCGAAGAAAGCTGGGTCAAGCTCGAAGCCAAGTTCGAAGCTGGTGAGCGCGTCGAAGGCGTCATCTTCAACCAGGTCAAGGGTGGTTTCACCGTCGATCTGGATGGCGCTGTTGCGTTCCTGCCGCGTTCGCAGGTCGACATTCGTCCGATCCGCGACGTTACCCCGCTGATGCACAACCCGCAGCCCTTCGAAATCCTCAAGATGGACAAGCGTCGCGGCAACATCGTTGTTTCGCGTCGTACGGTTCTCGAAGAGTCGCGTGCCGAGCAGCGTTCTGAAATCGTTCAGAACCTCGAAGAAGGCCAGGTTGTTGACGGCGTCGTCAAGAACATCACCGATTACGGTGCGTTCGTTGACCTCGGCGGCATCGACGGTCTGCTGCACGTCACCGACATGGCATGGCGCCGCGTCAACCATCCTTCGGAAATCCTCAACATTGGCCAGCAGGTCAAGGTTCAGATCATCCGCATCAACCAGGAAACCCACCGTATCTCGCTCGGCATGAAGCAGCTCGAGTCGGATCCGTGGGATGGCATCTCCGCCAAGTACCCGGTTGGCAAGAAGATCTCCGGTACGGTCACGAACATCACCGACTACGGTGCATTCGTTGAACTGGAGCCGGGCATCGAAGGCCTGATCCACATTTCCGAAATGTCCTGGACCAAGAAGAACGTACACCCCGGCAAGATCCTGTCCACGAGCCAGGAAGTTGACGTTGTCGTTCTCGAAGTCGATCCGTCCAAGCGCCGTATCTCGCTCGGTCTCAAGCAGACGCTTGAAAACCCGTGGCAGGCATTCGCTTACAGCCATCCGGCTGGCACGGAAGTCGAAGGCGAAGTCAAGAACAAGACCGAATTCGGCCTGTTCATTGGCCTCGAAGGCGATGTCGACGGCATGGTTCACCTGTCGGACCTCGACTGGAACCGTCCGGGCGAGCAGGTCATCGAAGAGTACAACAAGGGTGACGTCGTTAAGGCTGTCGTTCTCGACGTTGACGTTGAGAAGGAACGCATCTCGCTCGGCATCAAGCAGCTCGGCAAGGACGCTGTCGGCGAAGCCGCTTCTTCCGGCGACCTGCGCAAGAACGCAGTCGTTTCCGCTGAAGTCACCGCGGTCAACGATGGCGGTATCGAAGTGAAGCTCGTCAACCACGAAGACCTCACCTCGTTCATCCGTCGCGCTGATCTTTCCCGTGACCGTGACGAGCAGCGCCCTGAGCGCTTCTCCGTTGGCCAGGTTGTCGACGCCCGCGTCGTCAACTTCTCGAAGAAGGACCGCAAGGTCATGCTTTCGATCAAGGCTCTGGAAATCGCTGAAGAGAAGGAAGCCGTCGCACAGTTCGGTTCGTCCGACTCGGGCGCTTCGCTCGGCGACATCCTCGGCGCGGCTCTGAAGAACCGCGGCGAATAATCGTCTAGATCGTTGAAATGAAGAACCCGCCGGAATTTTCCGGCGGGTTTTTTCTTGGGCGATCGGCCAGCAGGCAATGTGGCGTTCAGAGGACGCCGCTCATCTTGAGGTAATAATTCTCCGCACTGTCGTCGGCGGCCGTCGCCGTCGGACGTTCCTGCGTGTCGATCCCGTCATTGGCGGCAACGCGCTCTTCCAGGCCGTCGTCATCGCCGGAATTTTCAGACTCCGCTCCGCTTTCGCTTTCCGCCTCATCGTCGGAAAAAGGCCCGCCGCCCCGGGGTGGCGCTTCTGATTCGTAATCATCATCGGCAGGGGGATAAGCGACGAGCGGCAGCGGCGTGCCGTCTTTTGCCAGAGCGGCGGCAATCAGCGATTGCGAGGCGGATTGCTCCATCATCGCCATTCTCGCTTCCGTGTCCAGCGGGAGTCGCGAAGAGTAGGGAGCTTCAGGCCGGTGAGCCACCGTCTCCGCTTCTTCCCCTGTTGGGTGGGCAGCGGACGTCATCAGCCCCGACTTTTCGGTTGGCTGATCCTCCGGCGATGGCGGCTCGATGCCCTGCGGCATGGCGGGGGGCTGCTGCGTCGTGCTTGCTCTCGCCGGCAGTTTGTCGGCCGTGGCGGCCAGCACAAGACTGGCCACGTTTTCTGCATCAGTTGCAGGCGGGCCGAAGATTGATGGTGAGGCGGTGCGGACGTCTTTCTGCTCGGTCTTCATCATCTCCCGATGCGGAAGGGCAGGGCGTGTTTCGCCGGTTTGCGCGCGAGGCGAATTGCCTGGACGGGTCTCTGCCGGCGCTTCTTTTGTCATGCTGCCCGTCTGCGGCTGAAGCGGACGCGTCGTGTTTTCCGTCCTGCCTTCCGGTTTTGTCGGCTGGTCTGGCAGGTCGGGCGCATCTACTGGCGCGGCGGAATGCCGGACGGCTCCTTCCGGTTGCGCGGTCAGCGCCGCGGGAGTTGCCTTCATTGCCGCACCGCTGAGGGCGAGTGGGCCGGTGAGCAGCGGCAACAGACGGCCGGTTGTCGTGGAGCCCGGCAATTGCGCTGCCGCGGGTGGATTGGAACGGAACTCCGCATTGGGGCTCGCGGCGGTCGGCTGCTGCCTGGGCTGGGCGGGCGCCGGACTGGCGGAATTATTCTGCTGATAGGAGGAGACCACCGCCCTCGCAGCCAGATCGGCCCCCCTGTAACGCGATAGTTCGATCAGCAGCGCAAGCCGCGCCGCATCCGGTCCCGTCGGCTGTTTCAGGATTTCCGCGAGCATCGAAAGGCTGAGACCCTGCAGTGCTTTGCCAATCTGCTGTTCCAGCGCAAGACGCTGCGCGGGCGGCAGGGCGCGTAAGGCTTCCGTCAGACGCCCGACATAGGTTTCGACGGCTTCGCCGTCCCGTCGCGGCAGGTTCATCAGCTTGCCGAGTGTTTCCGCCAAGACTGCGGTGCTCCGGGCCAGATGGAACTCGCCGGCGAGGGAGGCCACTGCAGCCCGTGAAAAAAGGCTGGCGCTCTGTTCGGGAAGGGCAGCGCTTGGTTGCGGCTGCACGACGCCTTTCGGCTGCGCGCGCTGCGCCGGCGCGAGCGAGGCTCCATAGGTGGCATCGGCTGCGGAAACTTTGGATACAGGCGGTAACATGCTGCGCTCCGTTTCTATCGGTGGCCGGCGCCGGCTGCGAAAGCGCCAATCCCCATTGGCTCTGTGATCCGCATCTGCCTCGAATGTTGAAAATCGCCACGCCGCTGGCATACAGGTGTCATCTCGCCCGCTCATGCGGGAGCGCCATGTGCACCATAGGCTCGAAGGCCGCTCTTTTCAGCGCACACAGAATCATCAAGCCGAATCCTCGCCTGCAGATATTAAGATTTGGCTAACCAAGTGATTGCGCACGGCCGGACCGGCTCAGGGCGAAACGCCTATGAACATGCGATAAAGCCCGTTGTCGTCCGAGTTGACGGAGGAGATACGATCGGGTTCGCTCACCGTGACTTCCAGCGCCTCCGGCGGCATGGCATCCAGCCAGCTCGCTTTCGGAAAGCTTCGCTCCGGCTGGATTTCTGCGGGCGCGATAGTCGCTTCTTCGCCAGCCAGTGGAATGATGGTGGCATCCTCCGGCGCGAGGGGCGGAGCCGCCATGGAAAGAAGGGCCTGGGCCGCGTTCGGTTCGGCATCGTGAATGGCGCCGCCTGACACGCCTGAGATATCGACCATGTCTGAACTCACATCATGTTTCGCTCACGTGACAGTTCCAGACGGCAATCATGCCGCCTTTTTCTTCAGCAATGCATAAAGGCCGTTTTCATCGACCGAAATCGGCAAGATGTCGGCTCCGGCAGCTTCGACAGCGGCCTGTGCATCAAGCAGCTTTTCCGCCTCGTTTTCCGCATCGGCCGGCGTGGTGGCCGCATCCGCTCCCTCAGGCTCGTTATCGCCTTCAGCAGGTGGGGCCTCTTCCGCCGGCGTCGCCGCGAGCACGGAAATCAGGGCGATTTCCGATGACATGTCGGCGGGGTCCTGGCCGGCTGCGCCATCCGCCTTCTCATCGGCGGAGGCGTCAATGTGCTCCTTCACGACGTCCTGAAGTTCCTGCACGTCCTCAAGCTTGCCCTGTGCGTCACGGGTCTGGATATCTTCTTCCCGTTCGGCTGCCACTTCCGCATCGTTGATTTCGCCAATGCGCTTTTCGCCACGTTCGGCCTGCAATTCTTCCTTAGACTTCGGATCTGCCACGTCTTCCAGACGCTGGATGACCTTCAGGGTCTCCCTCGTCATGAAGAGAGTGCCTTGTGCCTCGTCATTGAGCGCATCTTTTACCGCTCGCGCCTGATCTCCGTAAGGATTGGCGATGGCGGCGATCATCGCGCTGGCTGAGATGCCGAGCTCCTCGAGACCGGTCGATTCCTCCAGTTTACTGATGTTCATGGGCAAGGTCGCCCGCGCGGCCATGATGGCCTCCGACATCTGCGCGCCAAAATCCTCCTCCGTTCCGGTGAGGCCGGCACGCTCGGCGATGCGGGCGGCAAGCGCCGCCATGGGATCGGTTTTGGCGTTGACGCCGTTGTTCAGCACATCGACGACCTGCAACTGCGAAACACCGAAGGAGGCGAGGGAAATTGTGGTGGCTTTTCCCCGCGCATCGGTTTTTTCGAAACTCTGGGTCAGGGTCAGCGCATCCTGAAGCCTTTGTGCAAAGGAAAAATTGGATTCATCCACGTCCTGCGTGATGCCGAGGGCGGCGGAAAAGCGGGAAACAAGCGAGGCGAAGGCATCCGGGTCCGGCTTCATGGCACCGAAGAGATAAGCGCTTATCTTCTCATTGGCGACGCGCTGGCTTTCATCCGGCTGCGGGTTCGTTCTGACCGCATCATCCTTCTTGGTGCCGTTGGCCTTTTCCTGCTCCTCGCGCTGGCGTTCCTCGATGGATTCGACCATCGAGCGCATGAGGTCGCTCACTGCAATGCCCGCCGTCTGTTGTAGCGGAGTAATCATCTGGAAAGTCCCCGGCCGCCCAAAGTTACGGCCGAGAATAGGCAAGTCTGGTAAATCAGTGTTTAAACGAAGGCGAAAACGCTCAGCTATGGGCGAAAATGTCGGTTTCGTCCCAGCCGAGCAGGTCTAGCTTTGCACGGGTCGGTAAAAACGCGAAACAGGCATCGGCATGATCAAGGCGGCCGTCGCGAATGAGACGCGCCGTCAGCTTGTCGCGCAGCGCATGCAGATAAAGAACGTCGGAAGCGGCATATTCGAGCTGCGCCGGGGAAAGCGTTTGCGCTGCCCAGTCCGAAGATTGCTGCGCCTTGGAAATATCGACCTCAAGCATTTCCTTGAGGTTGTCCTTCAGCCCGTGCCGGTCCGTATAGGTGCGGGTCAGCCGTGAAGCGATCTTAGTGCAGAAGACAGGCGTGGTCGTCACACCGAACGTATGAAAAAGCACGGCGATATCGAAACGGCCATAGTGAAAGATCTTCTGGTGGGCGGGATCGGCAAGCATGCGCACGAGGTTCGGCGCTTCTTTCTGCCCAGCGGCGATGCGGATGATGTCTGCCGTGCCGTCGCCCGGCGAAAGCTGGACGACGCAGAGGCGGTCGCGACGCGGCACCAGACCCAGCGTTTCCGTATCGATGGCGATGGCGCCGGTATAGCGCGCGGCATCTTCGGCGGAAATATCGCCTTCGTGATAACGGATGGGTGCTGCCATGTCCTGCTCCAGAAATTCCAGTCTACTGCTCCGGCTATAACGGAAAGACCAGCGGGACGATACCGTTTTATCGGTCGGTCCGCCGCGCCACGCCGCACGCCCTTGGCACTTGCCTTTGCGAAAGTCCCCGGGTTAGGGTCGGAAATCTTTTCCTGACAAATTGCATGAATTCCCAATGACAAAGAAAATCTATCTCGCCGGACCGGAAGTGTTCCTCCCGAATGCGCGCGAAATGCTCGACCTCAAGGCAGCACTGGCGCGGGAGGCCGGCTTCATCCCGCTTTCGCCGGGCGATCTGCAGATCCCGCCGGCGGATACCAGGATCGGTCATGGCTGCAACATCAATGAAGTCGACGAAGGAATGATGCTTGAAGCGGATGCCGTGATTGCCAATCTCACACCGTTTCGCGGCATCGCCGCCGACACGGGAACGAGCTACGAGCTGGGCTTCATGTGCGCGCTGGGCAAGCCGGTGTTCGCCTACACCAATGTCGCGGCCAATCACTTCAGCCGCATCAAGGCGCATTACGGCAATGTCGTCACCGTGGATGAAACAGGGCGGTATCGCGGACCGGACGGGTTGTCGATCGAGAATTTCGACATGGTCGACAATCTCATGCTGCACGGCGGGATTTTGCGGCGGGGCGGCAACGTTATTGTCGGCGACGTTTCCGATGAGGACTTGTATACGGATCTCGCCGCCTACCGGCGTTGCCTTGCAGCGGCGGCGGAAAAACTACTGACACCGATTGACCCTGAAAAAACGAATAGAGTGGAGGCATCATCATGAGCGGAACCATCCTCATCACCGGCGCGACGTCGGGCTTCGGAGAGGCTACGGCCCGACGCTTCATCAGAGAAGGCTGGAAGGTCATCGGCACGGGCCGTCGGGCGGAACGACTGCAGGCACTGGCGGCCGAACTCGGATCGGCTTTCTACGGCGCCGCCTTCGACATCACCGATGAGGACGCGGCCGAAAAAGCGCTCGCCGCCTTGCCGGAGGGCTTCCGAGACATCGATGTCCTCGTCAACAATGCCGGTCTGGCACTGGGCACGGCCCCCGCGCCGCAGGTGCCGCTAAAGGACTGGCAGACCATGGTGAACACCAACATCACCGGTCTGCTGAACATCACCCACCATCTCCTGCCGACACTGATCGACCGTAAAGGTATCGTCGTCAACCTTTCGTCTGTTGCTGCGCATTATCCCTATACGGGCGGCAATGTATACGGCGGCACCAAAGCCTTCCTGCGGCAGTTTTCGCTTGGTCTGCGCTCCGATCTGCACGGCAAGGGCGTCAGGGTAACCTCAATCGAACCGGGCATGTGCGAAACGGAATTTACGCTGGTGCGCACTGGGGGCAATCGGGAAGCTTCGGACAATCTCTACAAGGGCGTCAATCCGATCACGGCCGATGATATCGCCAACACCATCTATTGGGTCGCCTCGCAGCCCAAACATATCAACATCAACAGTCTTGAGCTCATGCCAGTCAACCAGTCCTTCGCCGGTTTCCAGGTCTACCGTGAGAGCTGACGTCCCGCGGTAGGGTAGGTTGTGCCGAAAAACCGGGCAGTCATTCCGGAGCTATGCAGAAATGCAATGCTGCATTGCGAGACTTGCTCTGTTAAAAATCACAGATACCGCTATATTCAAATCATCGAAGCGACGCACTCCTCCTCCCAGCGTCGCTCGATGTGGATCGGTGGTACTCCTCCTCCCAATCACCGATCAAGTTTGAAGCCTGCCGCACCTCCTCCCGCGGCAGGCTTTTTCCTTTTCTGGGCTCTTTTTTACGTGGTGGATCGGCGTCCGTTTCCCGGCTGCACGCGACGCGTGGATAAGGGGCCGGTTTCTCCCTTGGATTTCCGGGGGATTTTTGATTTCCGCGTCAAGGCAACGACTCCTGAAATCAGGCTCGCGTCGATCACGATTTCGTTATGTCTAGATAAATATGCACAGTTTTGTGGCGGTGCGTCCTCCCGCCCCATTGCTTAGCCTTCCCCCTGTGGTTAAGCATGGGCAAAAGAACGCTTGGGAGGTGCCGGCACGCCAGTGTCCGTGCGCCCGAAGGCGGCGGGGAGAGAATGGCAGACTTTCAAGAGGCGCTGAAGCAGTTTCAGCCGATCGCGGTTTCATCGATCGCTGAAGACGAGCTCAGGTTGCGGTTGCGTGGCCTGCAGGCGCGAATGACCCAGCAGAACATCAAGGCGGTCTGGCTCGACGCTTCGTCGTCGCTGACTTATTATACCGGTCTGTCGCTTGGCCTTTCCGAGCGTATTCACGGTGCTCTGGTGCCGGCCGAGGGCGAGCCGATCTATATAAGCCCGACCTTCGAGGAACCGAAACTCCAGACCCTGATCCGTATCCCCGGCGCAGTCGCCACCTGGGAAGAGGATGAAAGCCCGTTCGACCTGATGGCAAGGCGTATCGGTGCGCTGGCCTGTGCAGGTCACTTCGTCGCCATCGATCCCGCCACGCCCTTTGTTTTCGCATCCGCGCTCATGCAGCGTCTGGAAGGCCGCATCATTTCCGCTCAGCCCTTGATCGTCGCCCAGCGGCAGGTCAAGTCTGCAGCGGAGATCGCCCTCATTCAGACCGCGATGGACGCGAGCTATAATGTGCAGAAGGCCGTGTTCGAAGGCCTGCGTCCCGGCATCTCCACCACGGAAGTCGCGGATTTCGTTAATGCCGCCCATATTGCCCTTGGCATGAAGCCGCTTTTTGTGGCGGTGCAGTTCGGCGAGGCGACGGCCTATCCGCATGGCGTGCCCCATGCGCAGACGCTGAACCAGGGCGACATGGTACTGGTCGACCTCGGTGGTATTCTTCATGGCTATCGTTCCGATATCACCCGTACCTATGTCTTTGGCAAGCCAACGGAACGGCAGCGTTTTATCTGGAATGCCGAACGTGACGCACAGGCCGCGGCCTTCGCTGCCGCCCGCGTTGGCGCCGCCTGTTTCGAGGTGGACAAGGCCGCCCGGGACAGTCTGAAGGCGGCCGGATTTGGTCCGGATTATCAGCTTCCCGGTCTGCCGCACCGCACGGGTCACGGGCTTGGGCTGGATATTCACGAAGAACCCTATATCGTTGCAGGAAATGCCACGGCGCTTGAGCCCGGCATGTGTTTTTCCATCGAGCCGATGCTGTGCGTTTATGGGGAATGCGGCGTTCGTCTCGAAGATATCGCTTACATGACGGAGGCAGGGCCGCGCTGGTTCTGCCCACCGGAAACGAACCTCGACCGGTTGTTTCAGCCGGTCGCCGGGTAATTGGTCGGGAGGCAAAGACCGAACGGCGAGACGGGCATCCCCGTGCCGCCGCTGACCAGAAGAGGTAGGCCCCTGGAGGGGGCCGCAGGAACTCAGAAAAAGAGGGAAAGGACCATCAGATGAAAATGCTGACCCGCAGTTTGCTTATCGCTTCTGCACTTGCGATGACTTCCGCCATGCCAGCCATGGCGAAGACCTTCGTTTACTGCTCCGAGGCATCGCCGGAAGGCTTTGATCCGTCGCCTTACACCGCCGGCGGCACCTTCGACGCTTCCGCGCATCCGGTCTACAACCGTCTGACGGAGTTCAAAAAGGGCACGACAGAAGTAGAGCCGGGCCTTGCGGAAAAGTGGGACGTTTCCAAGGATGGTCTCGAGTACACTTTCCACCTGCGCAAGGGCGTCAAGTGGCACTCCAACGACAAGTTCACGCCGAGCCGCGAATTCAACGCTGACGACGTGATCTTCAGCTACAACCGCCAAGGCGACGCGAAGAACCCGTGGAACCAGTATATCGCAGGCATCACCTACGAATATTACAACTCCATGGAAATGCCGTCCCTGATCAAGGAAATCGTCAAGGTCGACGATTATACGGTCAAGTTCGTGCTGACCCGCCCGGAAGCGCCGTTCCTCGCCAACATCGCCATGCCTTTCGCCTCCATCGTGTCGAAGGAATATGCCGATACGCTTGAGAAGGCCGGCACCAAGGAAGACTTCAACAACCTGCCGATCGGCACCGGTCCGTTCAAGTTCGTCGCCTATCAGAAGGACGCGGTCATCCGCTTCCAGAAGAACGCCGACTACTGGGGTGAAGCCCCGAAGATCGACGACCTGATCTTCGCGATCACGCCTGACGCCGCGGTTCGCCTGCAGAAGCTGAAGGCTGGCGAATGCCACCTGATGCCATACCCCGCTCCGGCTGATCTCGCGACCATCCGCGCCGACAAGAACCTCAAGCTCGATGAACAGCCGGGCCTGAACGTCGCTTACTTCGCCTACAACACGACCGTTGCACCTTTCGACAAGCCTGAAGTCCGCAAGGCGCTGAACATGGCGATGAACAAGCAGGCGATCATCGACGCCGTGTTCCAGGGTGCAGGCCAGGTTGCCAAGAACCCGATCCCGCCGACAATGTGGTCCTACAACGACAGCATCAAGGACGATGCTTACGATCCGGAAGCTGCCAAGAAGGCTCTCGAAGCCGCTGGCGTCAAGGATCTGTCGATGAAGATCTGGGCGATGCCGGTGCAGCGTCCTTACATGCCGAACGCCCGTCGTACCGCCGAGCTGATCCAGTCGGATTTTGCTAAGGTCGGCGTCAAGGCCGAGATCGTCTCCTTCGAGTGGGGTGAATATCTCAAGAAGTCCACCGAAACGAAGCGCGACGGTGCCGTCATCCTCGGCTGGACCGGCGACAACGGTGACCCGGACAACTTCCTTAGCGTTCTCCTGTCCTGCGCCGCAACCGGTGAAGGCGGTGCGAACCGTGCACAGTGGTGCAACAAGGAGTTCTCGGACCTCTTGGCCAAGGCAAAGCAGACCACCGACGTTGCCGAGCGCACCAAGCTTTATGAGCAGGCACAGGTGATCTTCAAGGAACAGGCTCCGTGGGCGACGCTTGCGCACTCCACGCAGTTCGTTCCCATGTCCGCCAAGGTTTCCGGCTTCACCATGAGCCCGCTTGGCGACTTCACCTTCGAAAACGTCGACATCGCGGAGTAATCCCCGAACAACCGGACGCGCGGAAGAACCCTGTTCTTCCGCGCGTCTTTTCAGGAAAAAGCCATGATCCGGTTCATTCTCGGCAAACTTCTCTATCTCGTTCCGACCTTCCTCGGGATCACCATCGTTGCCTTCGCCTTCGTGCGCGTCCTGCCGGGCGATCCCGTGCTGCTGATGGCGGGCGAGCGTGGCATTTCGCCCGAACGGCATGCGCAGCTTGCCGAACAGCTCGGCTTTGCCCAGCCCGTGTGGCAGCAATATCTTCATTTCCTGGGACGGCTGCTTCAGGGCGATCTCGGTAATTCGCTGGTCACCAAGAAGCCGGTTCTCACCGAGTTCCTGTCGCTCTTTCCCGCGACGGTCGAGCTTGGTCTCGTCGCCATCATCATCGCAACGCTCATCGGCGTGCCGGTCGGTGTCATCGCCGCCATCAGACGTGGTTCCTGGTTCGACCAGATTTCCATGACGACGGCTCTGGTCGGTTTTTCCATGCCGATCTTCTGGTGGGGGCTGCTGCTCATCATCATGTTCTCCGGTATCCTGCAATGGACGCCGGTTTCGGGCCGCATCTCGCTGATGTATTTCTTCCCCTCCGTCACCGGTTTCATGCTGATCGACAGCCTGATTTCGGGACAGAAGGGCGCCTTCGCCTCGGCCTTTTCGCATCTCATCCTGCCCTCCGTGGTGCTTGCCACCATTCCGCTTGCCGTCATTGCGCGCCAGACGCGCTCGGCCATGCTGGAGGTTCTGGGCGAGGATTATGTGCGCACGGCCCGCGCCAAGGGCATGTCGCCTTCCCGTGTCGTCGGCATTCATGCGCTGCGCAACGCCATGATCCCCGTCATCACCACCATCGGTCTGCAGATCGGCGTGCTGATGGCTGGCGCCATCCTGACCGAAACCATCTTTTCCTGGCCGGGTATCGGCAAGTGGATGATTGATTCCATCTCGCGCCGCGACTATCCGGTCGTGCAGAGCGGCCTGCTGTTGATTGCGGGTCTGGTGATGATCGTCAACCTGCTCGTCGACCTGACCTACGGCCTCATCAATCCAAGGATCCGTCACAAATGAGCGATGTGACCACAGCTCCGGTCGTCAGGCTTTCTGACGCCGCCATCCGCCGCCGGATGATCGCCGATTTCTGGTTCTATTTCCGTCAGAACCGTGGTGCCGTCATCGGCCTTGCCGTGTTTATTCTCCTCGTGCTGGTCGCGGTTTTTGCGCCGCTCATCGCACCGCATGATCCAACCCAGCAATATCGTGATGCGCTGCTGGTGCCGCCGGTCTGGCAGGAAGGCGGCCGTGCCGGCTTCTTCTTCGGCACCGACGCCGTCGGGCGTGACATGTTGTCCCGTCTGATATACGGCGCGCAATATTCGCTGTTCATCGGCATCGTTGTCGTTTCCATCGCGCTCATTGGCGGCATTGTCATCGGTCTCATCGCAGGCTTCTTCGGCGGCTGGGTCGATACCGTCATCATGCGTGTGATGGACGTCATCCTGGCGTTCCCATCGCTGCTTCTGGCGCTGGTGCTGGTCGCGATCCTTGGGCCGGGGCTCACCAACGCGATGATCGCCATTGCCATCGTCTATCAGCCGCATTTTGCGCGTCTGACGCGAGCGGCGGTGATGAGCGAGCTTCGGCGTGAATATGTCACGGCCGCGCGCGTGGCCGGTGCCGGCAATCTCCGGCTGATGTTCAAGACCATCCTGCCGAACTGCCTTGCACCACTGATCGTACAGGCAACGCTTTCGTTCTCGTCTGCGGTTCTCGATGCGGCCGCACTCGGCTTCCTCGGCATGGGCGCTCAGCCGCCTGCCTCCGAATGGGGCACGATGCTGGCGGAAGCGCGTGAGTTCATTCTACGCGCCTGGTGGGTTGTTACCCTTCCCGGCCTGACGATCCTGATCTCGGTGCTTGCCATCAACCTGATGGGTGACGGGCTGCGTGATGCGCTCGATCCCAAACTGAAGCGGAGCTGAGATATGAGCCTGCTGAAAATCAAGAACCTGACGGTGAAATTCGCCACCGCCACCGGTGCCTTCACCGCCGTCGACGGCATTGATGTGTCCGTGGACAAACACGAAGTGCTGGCCATCGTCGGTGAATCCGGTTCGGGCAAATCGGTATCGATGCTCGCCGTCATGGGCCTGCTACCCGATACGGCGACGATTACCGCCGATGAGATGGTCTTTGACGGCATCAATCTGCTGGCCATGTCGCCGCAGGAGCGCCGCAAGCTGATCGGCCGTGAGATCACCATGATCTTCCAAGAGCCGGTCGCCTCGCTTAATCCGTCCTTCACGGTCGGTTTCCAGATCGAGGAAGTGCTTCGCCTCAATCTCGGCATGAGCGGCGCTGCCGCCCGCGCCCGCGCGCTGGAGCTATTCCGTGCTGTCGGTATTCCCGATCCGGAATCCAAGCTCAAAGCCTATCCGCACCAGATGTCGGGCGGGCAGTGCCAGCGCGTGATGATCGCGATTGCGATCGCCTCCAAGCCGCGTCTCCTGATCGCCGACGAGCCGACGACTGCGCTCGACGTGACGATACAGAAGCAGATTCTCGACCTGCTGATGAAGCTGCAGGAAGAATATGGCATGGCGCTGATCCTCATCACCCACGATATGGGCGTGGTTGCCGAGACCGCCGATCGTGTCGTCGTGCAATATAAGGGCCGCAAGATGGAGGAGGCGGATGTGCTGAGCCTCTTCGAAGCCCCGCAGCATCCCTACACCAAGGCATTGCTTTCGGCCCTGCCGGAAAATGCCACCGGCGACCGTCTGCCCACCGTCTCCGATTTCTTCGGCAAGGAGGGCGTTCGATGAGTATCGTGGTTGAAGGCAAGGGCATTACCCGCGACTATCACGTTCCCGGCGGCCTGTTCGGCGGTGCGAGGATGGTGCAGGCCCTGAAGGGCATCGATTTCGCCGTCGAGCGCGGCAAGACGCTCGCTATTGTCGGTGAATCCGGCTCGGGCAAGTCGACGCTGGCTCGCATCATTGCCCTCATCGATCCGGCTTCCGGCGGTGAATTGAAGATCGATGGCCAGCCGGTCGATATCGCCAGGCGCCGTCCCGGCACGGAAATGCGCTCCAAGGTGCAGATGGTGTTCCAGAACCCCTATGGCAGCCTCAATCCGCGCCAGAAGGTGGGTGACGTGCTGATGGAACCACTCATCATCAACACGAAAATTCCTGCTTCCGAGCGCCGCGAGCGGGCTGAAGCCATGCTGGTCAAGGTCGGCCTTGGTCCTGAGCATTTCAACCGTTATCCGCACATGTTCTCCGGCGGCCAGCGCCAGCGCATCGCCATTGCGCGTGCACTGATGCTGAACCCGGCGCTGCTGGTGCTGGACGAGCCGGTCTCGGCACTCGATCTTTCGGTGCAGGCACAGGTCTTGAACCTGCTGCGCGATCTGCAGGAGGAATTCGAACTGACCTATGTCTTCGTCAGCCACGATCTTTCCGTTGTACGTTACATTGCTGATGACGTGATGGTCATTTCCAAGGGCGAGGCGGTGGAGCAGGGCACGCGCGAGGAACTTTTCGCCGATCCGAAGCACCCCTATACCCGTCAGCTCTTCGCCGCGACCCCGATCACGGATGTCGATGCCATTCGCGCCCGCGTGGAGCGCCGCAAGGCGGCGAGACAGGCGGCGACAGCCTGACGGTTGACGAAAGGTTGGGAGCAGGCCGGATTTCCGGCCTGTTCTTTTTTCAGGACTTCAGGAAACGCCCAATTGCCGCCAGGGCGCCCTGCTCGCGAATGTTGCGATAGGCGGCTTTCAGGGCTAGGACAAAGGTTTCGTTGGCGGGCAGGTCGCTGCCAAAGGTGCGTTTGAAAGCGAGGAAGCGGTCGACCACCGCATCCGGAGCCATCGCCAGTTGATCCGGCGCATCCCACTCCCTGAAGGCGGGGTCGAGAATGGTGATCGGCTGCCCCTTTTCATCTTCCTCTGCGCAGGACCTGATCCACAGCGCGACGGCAAAAATGACCGCTCCGCACTCAGCCTTTTCCGCCAGCAGTTCTCGTAGTGGTGAAAGTATCCGCAGCGGCACTTTCTGCGACGCATCGGAGGCGATCTGCATGGTCTTGTGCTGCAATGAGGGATTGGCGAAACGCTGCCGCAGGCCGGCTGCGAATTCAGAACCATTGACGGCAGGATCCAGCGTCCGTCCGACCTCACGCCAATAGACGTCGATGAAGTCGCGCACGGTCTTTTCAGCCCAGGCATCGGCCACCGTCGCAAGGCCGGCAATCTGGCCGATGGCCGCGATGGCGCTGTGGGAGCCGTTCAGCATCCTCAGCTTCATATGCTCGTAAGGTTCGACATCATCGACGAATTCCACGCCTGATTTCTCAAGCGCCGGCCTGCCATGGGGAAAACGGTCTTCGATGACGAAACGGAAATAAGGTTCCGCAACGACCGGCCATGCATCGCTGAGGCCGAGTGTGGCCGAAATCGCATCCCGGTCCGCATCCGTGGTGGCGGGAACGATACGGTCCACCATCGAGCAGGGGCAGGCAATATTGGCTTCGATGAAGGAGGCCAGTTCCTGATCCGCAAGGCTCGCGAATTCCAGCAGCAGCTTTCGCAGCATGTGGCCGTTGGCGGGCAGGTTGTCGCAGGACAGCAGCGTCAGCGGCAGGGAGCCTTCGGCACGTCTGCGCCGGGTCGCTGCAAGGATGAAGCCGAAGATCGAGCGCGGCCGCTCCGGGTTTTCGAGATCGTGGACGATATCGGGATGGTCGCGCAGCAGGCTGCGGGAGGCGAGATTGGTCAGGTAACCCTTCTCCGTCACGGTAAGGGCCGCGATGAGAACGCGGGGGTCGGCCATCCGCTCCACCAGTCGCTCCGGGTTTTCCCGGGCGACGACGGTTTCAAGAATCGAGCCGACGATGCGCAGGCGCTCGCTTTGGCCATCGCGAAGGCAGAAGGTGTAGAGATTATCTTGCGGTTCGATGGCGTCGCGGGTGTCCGGGCTGCGCAGCGATGCGGCGACGATGCCCCATCCTGTTTCGCCGCGATTGAGGCAATCGTCGATGAAAACCGCCTGATGCGCCCGGTGAAAGGCGCCGACGCCGAGATGCACGATGCCGGGCGTGATTTTCATGCGCTCATAGGCAGGGGTCGTGACCGTGTGCGGCAGGCGGGGCAGGGTTCTAGCGGA
Source organism: Agrobacterium sp. RC10-4-1 (assembly GCF_014138475.1). Classification (NCBI taxonomy): domain Bacteria; kingdom Pseudomonadati; phylum Pseudomonadota; class Alphaproteobacteria; order Hyphomicrobiales; family Rhizobiaceae; genus Agrobacterium; species Agrobacterium sp. RC10-4-1. Next base: position 65,421 of record NZ_JACJIT010000008.1, on the reverse strand, counting down.
AAGCCGGTCCATCATCAGCACAAAATCCCCCTGTGGAATGAGATGGTTTCGGCTCGCGCTGATCGAATTGCGACCCCGGGGTTTTCGCGCATGCAGTCCTCCACTTGTCTTTTAAATGATCAGGCGCCGGCCTCTTTGAGCAATCGGACCTGACGCAGCGTGTTCTGGCGGCTGCGCTCCAGGTGCCGCCACAGCGCATCGATGATCTGGGCCTTGCTGCCGGCGGCAATGGCATCGGCAATATTCTGGTGCTCCTCGACCGAGCGGGCGTAATCACCGAGGATCGAGACGAAGACCGTGTGGGTCTGGTCTAGAATGCGCTCATGCGAACCGGAAATGACCGGAATGCGCGCCGCTGCGACCAGGGTCGCGTGGAAACTGCGGTCGTAAAAAAGCGCTTTCGACAATTCATCCAGCGTCGAGCCTTTGGCGAAGGCGCGGTGTTTGTCGAGGCTTTCCAGCAGTGCCACGTGCAGCGTTCCGTCCAGCTGCCCGGCATCGAAGGCCACTTCCACCGCACCTTTTTCAAGCAGCATCCTGGCCGCGTATAGTTCCTCCACATCCTCGACCGTGAAGTCGCGCACCACCATCCCGCGCCGGGACGAATTGACCACCAGCCCATCCGCCTCGAGTTTCAGGCAGGCTTCCTTGACCGGCGTCGGGCTGATGCCGAGATCGGCGGCAAGTTCATTTGGCAGCAGACGTTCGCCGCCGCGCAATTTGCCGCTGACGATGCGTGCGCGCAGTTCCCGGTGCGCCTGTTCGGCGAGCGTGACTTTGACGAGTGTGTTCATGCCCACATCATCGCCCAGCTTTGCTAAGCAGGCAATGATCGAATATTAAAAATAAAAAATTTTTTATTTTACAAAATCCGTTTTTCCGTTACCTCTATCTGCCATCGGAAGCCGGCTGCCGGAGGAGGGCGGTTCGGCAATCCCCTGACGGTTTGACTCCTGCAACCATTGGATGCGGGAGATGACGCGATTTCACCCGCCCGGTCGGCAAAGCGTGTCTCAGAAAGGGACTTCCGCCTTTCCTCCCCAGAAGCGTTCAAGCATCGAGGAATGACCGATCATGAAAATTACCGCCGTCGAACCCTTCATCCTGCACCTGCCGCTGACATCGGACTCCATTTCCGATTCCACCCACAGCATCACCCATTGGGGTGTTGTCGGCGCAAAGATCACCACCTGTGACGGCCTCGAGGGCTATGGTTTCACCGGCACCCATGCGCATCTGGCGTCGGACAGGCTGATCACATCCTGCATCAGCGATTGTTACGCGCCCTTGCTCGTCGGCGAGGATGCGTCGGAGCATTCACGGCTTTGGATGAAGCTCGCCCGTTATCCCTCGCTCCAATGGGTCGGCAGGGCCGGCATCACCCATCTGGCGTTAGCTGCGATCGATGTGGCTCTCTGGGACCTGAAAGCGAAAAAGGCAGGCGTGCCGCTGTGGCACTATCTCGGCGGCGCACGCACGGCGGCAGTGGAAGCTTATAATACCGATATCGGCTGGCTTTCCTTCTCGTTGGACGATTTGCTTGCAGGCAGCTCAAGGGCGGTGGAGGAAGACGGTTTCACCCGGTTGAAGATCAAGGTCGGGCATGACGACCCGAATATCGATATCGCCCGGCTTGCTGCCGTCCGCAAACGCGTCGGCTCATCCATCCGCATCGCCATCGATGGCAACGGCAAATGGGATTTGCCCACATGCCAGCGCTTCTGTGCGGCAGCGAGGGATCTGGACATCTACTGGTTCGAGGAGCCGCTGTGGTATGACGATGTGACAAGCCATGCCCGACTGGCGCGCAATACCACTATCCCGATTGCGCTCGGCGAGCAGCTTTATACGGTGGATGCGTTCCGTTCCTTCATCGATGCCGGCGCCGTCGCTTATGTCCAGCCGGATGTAACACGGCTTGGCGGCGTCACCGAATATATCCAGGTTGCCGATCTGGCACTCGCCCATCGCCTGCCTGTCGTGCCGCATGCCGGCGAGATGAGCCAGGTGCATGTGCATCTAAGCTACTGGCATCCGGCGTCGACCATTCTCGAATATATTCCGTGGATCAAGGATCATTTCGAAGAACCGATCCAGGTGCAGGATGGTGTCTACAAACGGCCTGAGCAGCCGGGTGCGAGCACGACACCACTGGCGGAAAGCTTCGTGCGTTACGGCAAGGCGCTGAACTAGAGCAGCGGTATACAGCCCGGATTTTAACGGAGGGAAAGCACGTCCTCCGTCATGCCGGACTAGATCCGGCATACAGCCACGGCGCGTCTACGCCGTGACAAGACTCTTTCGCGATCAGAGACTTGATCGCGCTGGACCCCGGATCAAGTCCGGGGTGACGGCGTGTGGGTGATACGATTTTTCCAGATTTAGCGCCAGCCAAGCGCCGGCGCTACCTGCTTCAGGATGGTCTCGATCACATGGGCGTTGTAATCGACGCCCAACTGGTTCGGCACGGTCAGCAGCAGCGTGTCAGCTTCGGCGATGGCTTCGTCGGCCTTCAGCTGTTCGATCAGCTTTTCCGGTTCGGCGGCATAGCTGCGTCCGAAGATCGCACGCGTCTTGTCGTCGATATAGCCGATCTTGTCGTCGCCTTCGTTGCCGTAACCGAAATAGGCGCGGTCGCGATCATTGACGAGCGCGAATATGCTGCGGCTGACGGAGACGCGCGGTTCGCGGGCATGTCCGGCCTCCTTCCAGGCTTCCCGGAAGGTGCGGATCTGCTGCGCCTGCTGGACGTGGAAAGGCTCACCGGTTTCGTCGGTCTTCAGCGTGGAGCTTTGCAGGTTCATGCCCAGCTTTGCCGCCCACACTGCCGTTGCATTGGAGCTCGAGCCCCACCAGATGCGCTCGCGCAAGCCTTCGGAATGCGGCTCCAGCCGCAGAAGACCCGGCGGGTTGGGGAACATCGGCCGCGGGTTCGGCTCGGCAAAGCCTTCGCCCTTCAAAAGCTCGAGGAAGACCTCGGTGTGCTGACGCGCCATATCTTCTTCGCTCTGGCCCTCGGCCGGGCGATAACCGAAATAACGCCAGCCATCGATGACCTGCTCCGGCGAGCCGCGGCTGATGCCGAGCTGCAGGCGACCACCGGCGATGAGGTCGGCCGAACCGGCGTCCTCCACCATGTAGAACGGGTTTTCGTAACGCATATCGATGACGCCGGTGCCGATCTCGATCTTTTTCGTGCGGGCGCCGACGGCGGCCAGAAGCGGGAAGGGCGAGGCCAGCTGACGGGCGAAATGGTGCACACGGAAATAGGCGCCGTCAGCCCCCAGTTCTTCCGCGGCCACGGCGAGGTCTATCGACTGCAGCAGCGTATCGGCCGCCGAGCGGGTCTGCGACTGGGGGGAGGGCGTCCAGTGGCCGAAGGATAGGAATCCGATCTTTTTCATAATGACCTTCCAGATTTGGAGGATGTCCGCTAGTGCAGCGACATCGTTGTTGTCCCTCATATAAGCAACGGCGCAGATCCTCCAACCTGCGAGACGAAGACAGGGTGTCGCCGAAATGTGAACGATCGCGACTTCAGACCATGAGGCCGCGCTTGAGAATAAAGAGCTTTTCGTGGGCGCGCGCGGTGGTGAGGATGAAATCCATCAAGGAGCGCACCCGTGGCACATTGGCAAAGTCCTGATGGCTGGTGAGCCAGTAACCTCGCCGCAGCTCGACCTCACCCGGAAGCACCATCTGCAAATCCGGAAAGCGCGCGGCGATGAAATTCGGCAGGATGCAAAGCCCTCGGCCACCAAGCGTGGCGGTCAGTTGCGCAAAAATGCTCGAAGACTGGAAATTTGGCCGCAGGCCCGGAAGCACATCGCGCATGTAATCGAGGCCGGGTGAAAAGATCAGATCCTGCACGTAGCCGATGAAGAAGTGGTCGAGCAGGTCTTCCCGCTTCGTGATTTTCGGCTGTCCGGCGAGATAGGACCGTGAGGCGTAAATATGCAGCGTGTAATCGATGATCTGTTCATTGATATAGGGACCGGCCTTCGGCGGATCGAGCGTGACAGCCACATCCGCCTCCTTTCGGGAAAGCGCCATGATCTGCTGGATCGTCACCATTTCCACCATGATGTGGGGATGGGTGGCGGCGAAGTCCTTCAGCCTCTCGACGAAGAAAAAATTGGAAAAACCTTCAGGAGCGCTCAGGCGCACAACGCCGCGCAGCAGGCTGCCGCTTTCGGAAATATCCGATTGCAGCCGTTCAGCCTCTGCCTCTATGCGCTCGACGGTATCGACCAGTCGCCGCCCCACCGTCGTCAGCTCATAACCGCGCGGGTTCCGCTCGAAGAGCTTGGTTTTAAGCGAAAATTCCAGCCGGTCGATATGACGGGAGACGGTGGCGTGGCTGGTGCGCAGGCTTCTGGCGGCGGATGAGAGCTGGCCGGTGCGGGCCACGGCCAGGAAATATTGCAGGTCGTCCCAGGTGAAAGGGGTGGCCATAATTGTCTCCCATCAAGAGTTCTGTTCAAAAATGAACAGTTCCTGTTCGCAATTTGATGATGACACGCTCTTGTGTCAACGGCCGAATTCGAGAAGTCTACGCTCAGGATGCGCCGCTTTGAGGAGGGCGGTGCGGCCATTCATGTGCAGGGTTTCGGTTCACCGCTGCACAGACAATCTGAGGCTCGCAATCATCTCTGGGAGGAGAAGTCATGCGCAAGAGTATCGTTTTATCCACGGCCATGGCACTGGCCGCCGGCACCGCCGCTTATGCCGCCGAGATTTCGGACGGCAAGGTCAAGATCGGTATCCTGAACGACCAGTCCGGCGTTTACGCCAATTTCGGCGGCAAATACTCCTATGAAGCCGCGAAGATGGCGGTTGAGGATTTTGGCGGCAAGGTGCTCGGTGCGCCCGTGGAAGTGGTAACGGCTGACCACCAGAACAAGGCGGATGTCGCCTCCAACATTGCCCGCCAATGGTACGACACCGAACAGGTCGATTCGATCATGGAACTGACCTCGTCGTCTGTCGGCCTTGCCGTGCAGGCACTCTCGAAGGACAAGAAGAAGATCACCGTCAACACCGGTGCTGCCACCACCGAGCTGACCGGCAAGCAGTGCAGCCCTTATGGTTTTCATTGGGCCTATGACACCTATTCGCTGGCTGTCGGCACCGGTGGCGCACTCGTCAAACAGGGCGGCGACAGCTGGTTCTTCCTGACAGCCGACTATGCCTTCGGTTATTCGCTGGAAGAAAATACGTCCAATTTCGTCAAGGCAAATGGCGGCAAGGTGCTGGGCTCCGTACGCCATCCGCTCGCCACCACCGACTATTCGTCCTTCCTGCTGCAGGCTCAGTCTTCGGGCGCGAAGGTTATCGGTCTTGCCAATGCCGGTCTCGACACCTCCAACGCCATCAAACAGGCTGCGGAATTCGGTATCGTTGCAGGTGGCCAGCGCCTTGCAGCGCTTCTCTTCACGCTTGCAGAAGTCCATGGCCTCGGCCTTGAGGCAGCTCAAGGGCTGACACTGACGGAAGGTTTTTATTGGGACCGCGACGATGAATCGCGCAAGTTTGGTGAGCGCTTCAAGGAACGCACCGGGGCCATGCCGAACATGGTTCACACCGGCACCTATTCCGCTGTCTTGCATTATCTGAAGGCGATCGAAAAGGCCGGCACCGACGATGCAGACGCCGTCGCCAAGGCCATGAAGGAAATGCCTGTCAACGACGTCTTCGCCAAGGACGGCCATGTGGCCGCCAATGGTCGGATGATCCACGACATGTACCTCATGGAAGTGAAGAAGCCTGACGAAAGCAAGCAGCCCTGGGATTATTACAAGGTTCTCGCCACCATCCCCGGCAAGGAATCCTTCATGGACCCCGCAAAGAGCGGTTGCCCGCTGGTGACGCAATAAAAGACTGACGCAATAAAGGGGAAAGTTTCATGACGATCGCTCCCGCCCCCGCCGGGCAGGCAGAACCTCGCGTCGTTCTTTCGGCGCGTGGTCTCACCAAGACCTTCGGCGCATTCGCAGCCGTGAAAAACGTCGATCTCGACGTGCATCACGCCCGCGTCCATGCGCTGATCGGCCCAAACGGCGCCGGCAAGACAACGGTTTTCAACCTGTTGACCAAGTTTCTCCAGCCGACAGGCGGGGCGATCACCTTCATGGGAACGGATATAACAAAGACGCCACCGGACAAGGTGGCGCGTCTCGGCCTCGTCAGGTCTTTCCAGATATCGGCGGTGTTTCCGCATCTGACGGTTCTGGAAAACGTGCGGGTGGCATTGCAGCGGCCCAACAGCCTTGCAACGCAGTTCTGGCTGCCGCTCTCTTCGCTGGACAGGCTGAATGCCCGCGCCGAGGAGCTGATCTCCATGGTGGGCCTCACGCGGGAAAAACACGCGCTTGCGGCCGATCTGTCTTACGGCCGCAAGCGGGTTCTCGAAATCGCGACTACGCTGGCGCTTGATCCCAAAGTTCTGCTGCTGGACGAGCCGATGGCGGGCATGGGTGGAGAAGATGTCTCGCATGTGGCCGAGCTTATTCGTGAGGTGGCAAAGACCCGCGCGGTGTTGATGGTCGAACATAATCTGAAGGTCGTGGCCGATATCTGCCATCACGTTAGTGTTCTGCAGCGTGGAGAAATTCTGGCTGAGGGCGATTATGCCACGGTTTCTGCCGATCCGCGCGTGCGCACGGCCTATATGGGCACGGAGGAGGCTTGATATGGCGGCGATGCTCGAAGTCTCCAACCTGAAATCCTGGTATGGCGAAAGCCAGGCGCTGCACGGCGTCGATCTGACGGTCGGCGAGGGCGAAACCATCACCATTCTCGGCCGCAATGGCGTGGGCAAGACCACGACGTTGCGAACCATCATGGGCATCATCCGCAACCGCAAGGGCGTCATCAAGCTCGGCGGCAAGGATCTTATGCCGGTGCCGCTGCATCGTACGGCGAAATACGGCCTCGGTTTCGTACCGGAGGAGCGCGGCATCTTCGCGACCCTGAGTGTTGAGGAAAACCTGAAGCTGCCGCCCGTCGTCGCGTCCGGCGGCATGACGCTCGATGAAATCTACGAGCTGTTTCCCAATCTTTACGAACGCCGCACCAGCTCCGGCACGAAGCTCTCCGGCGGCGAGCAGCAGATGCTGGCCATGGCGCGCATCCTGCGCACCGGCGTCAAGGTGCTGCTGCTGGATGAGCCGACCGAAGGGCTTGCCCCCGTCATCGTACAGCGCATTGGAGAGGTTTTGCAGAAGCTGAAGAGCCGCGGCATGACCGTGGTTCTGGTGGAGCAGAATTTCCGGTTTGCGAGCCGTATCGCCGATCGCTTCTACCTCATGGACCACGGCCAGATGGTCGGCGATTTTCCGGTGGGGGAGCTTTCCGCCCGCATGGGCGAGCTTAACAAGGTGCTGGGGGTTTAACCATGACGATGATCTTCGGCGTTCCAATTCAGGCGCTCCTCGGGCAATTGCTGGTCGGCCTTATCAACGGCTCATTCTATGCGCTGCTGTCACTTGGGCTTGCTGTCATCTTCGGGCTGCTGCGCGTCATCAATTTTGCCCATGGCGCGCAATATATGCTCGGCGCTTTCGTCGCCTTTCTCGGCCTGCAATATTTCGGCATCAATTTCTGGGTGGCGCTCATCGTCACGCCGCTCGTTGTCGCGCTGTTTGGGGCGATCATCGAACGTTTCCTTCTGTCGCGGCTTTATGATCTCGATCCACTCTATGGTCTGCTCTTCACGTTCGGCCTGGCGCTGGTGGTGGAAGGCACGTTCCGGTGGCTTTACGGCGCGGCGGGCCAACCCTATTCGGTGCCGCGCGAACTCGCAGGCGGCACCAATCTCGGCTTCATGTTCCTGCCGAACTACCGCGCCTTCGTCGTCGTGATCTCGCTGATTGTGTGCATCGCCACCTGGGCCTTGATCGAAAAGACGCGTCTTGGCTCCTATCTGCGCGCCGCGACGGAAAACCCGACCCTTGTGCAGGCTTTCGGCATCAATGTGCCTGTTCTGTTGACGCTCACCTACGCGCTCGGCGCCGGCCTTGCGGGTTTCACCGGCGTTCTCGCCGCCCCCATCTATCAGGTCTCGCCGCTGATGGGCACAAACCTCATCATCGTCGTCTTTGCGGTGGTGGTCGTCGGCGGCATGGGCTCGATCATGGGCGCCATCGTCACCGGCTACATGCTCGGTATCGCCGAGGGCCTCACCAAGGTGTTCTACCCTGAGGCCTCCAATATCGTCATCTTCGTCATCATGGCCTTTGTGCTGCTCATCCGCCCCGCCGGACTTTTCGGAAAGGACGCCTGATATGTCCAAAGCCACCCATAGCCCGACAGCCGGCGCAATGCCGCGGACGGAAGTATCGACGACGGCAGCAACCATCAAGACGGTGCTCATTCTGGCCGGGCTTGCCATTCTCATCGCCGCGCCGATGTTCGTTTATCCGATCTTCCTGATGAAGCTTCTCTGCTTTGCGCTCTTTGCCTGCGCCTTCAATCTGCTGATCGGTTATACCGGGCTGCTTTCCTTCGGCCATGCGGCATTCTTTGGCGGCGCTGCCTATTTCACCGCCTATTCGGTGAAGGAATGGGGTGTCACACCGGAAATCGGCCTTGTCATCGGCATGGCGGGGGCAGCTCTTCTCGGCCTCGTCATCGGCTTTTTCGCCATTCGCCGCCAGGGCATCTATTTCGCCATGATCACGCTCGCCTTGTCGCAGATGTTCTATTTCTTCTGCCTGCAAGCGCCGTTCACTCATGGAGAGGACGGCCTGCAGGGCGTGCCGCGCGGCCATCTCTTCGGTATTCTCGATCTCAATGGTCCGCTCAATATCTATTACACGGTGCTTGCCGCCTTCGTGTTGGCGCTGCTGGTCATCTGGCGTTTCGTCAATTCGCCGTTCGGCATGATCCTGAAGTCGATCCGTGAAAACGAGCAACGCGCCATTTCGCTCGGTTATAGCGTGCAGCGCTACAAGCTCGGCGCCTTCGTCATGTCGGCGGCGCTCGCCGGGCTTGCTGGCGGGCTGAAGGCGCTGGTGTTCCAATTCGCGACGCTGACCGACGTGACATGGCAGATGTCCGGTGAAGTGATCCTGATGACGCTGCTCGGCGGCATCGGCACCATGATCGGCCCGATTTTCGGCGCGGGCCTTGTCGTGACCCTGCAGAACTATCTCGCGACCTCGGACTTCCCGGTCACCATCATCACCGGCCTCGTCTTCATGGCCTGCGTTCTGGTGTTCCGTCGCGGTCTGATCGGTGAATTTTATGCTTCCCGGCTGGGGCGGAAACTCGGCTTTCAGCACCGCAGCTAGCCAATTTGAAAAACCTGAAAAGCCTCCCCGCGTTCGGGACGACGCGGCAAGGATGGCGTGTGGAGAAGAGAATGGGCGAATATGACTATATCGTCATCGGAGCGGGGAGCGCCGGATGCGTTCTCGCCAACCGCCTTTCGAAAGACCCGAACAACCGCGTGCTGCTTCTGGAAGCGGGCGGCAACGACAACTACCACTGGATCCATATTCCGGTCGGTTATCTCTATTGCATCAACAATCCACGCACGGACTGGTGTTTCAAGACGGCGGAAGAGCCTGGCCTGAATGGACGCGCGCTGATCTATCCGCGCGGCAAGGTGCTGGGCGGCTGCTCCTCCATCAACGGCATGATCTACATGCGCGGGCAGGCGCGGGACTATGACGTCTGGCGGCAGCTTGGCTGCGAAGGCTGGGGCTGGAACGACATCCTGCCCTATTTCCTGAAGTCTGAAGATTTTTATCGCGGCAAGAGTGACCTGCATTCCAGCGGGGGCGAGTGGCGTGTGGAAAAGGCCCGCGTGCGCTGGGATGTGCTTGATGCCTTCCAGAAGGCGGCAGGAGAAGCGGGTATTCCCGCGACTGACGATTTCAACCGCGGAGACAATGAAGGGGCCGGTTATTTCGATGTCAACCAGCGGGCGGGCTGGCGCTGGAACACGGCGAAAGCATTCCTGAAACCGGTGCTTGGCCGCAAGAACCTCACCGTTTTGACCAAGGCCCATGTCAAACGGCTCATCATCGAAGAAGACCGGGTGACGGGTGTCGAATTCCATCATGACGGCGTCCTGAAAAAAATGCGGGCGCGGCGCGAAACCGTGCTGTCCGCCGGCGCAATCGGCTCGCCGCATGTTCTGGAGCTTTCCGGGGTCGGCCGTGGGGATGTGTTGCAGGCTGCCGGTATCGATACGGTGGCGGAGGTCCAGGGTGTGGGCGAGAACCTGCAGGACCATCTGCAGCTGCGCATGGTCTACAAGGTCTCCGGTGTTCTGACGCTCAATGAGCGGGCCTCGTCGCTCTTCGGCAAGGCGCGGATCGGCCTGGAATATGCGCTGACGCGCTCCGGGCCGATGTCCATGGCGCCGAGCCAGCTCGGTGTCTTCACCCGCTCTTCGCCGGAAAAGGAAACCGCTGATCTGGAATATCATGTGCAGCCGGTTTCGCTCGACAAGTTCGGGGATCCGGTTCACACTTTTCCCGCCATAACGGCAAGCGTCTGCAATCTGCGGCCGGAAAGCCGTGGCTCAGTGCATGTGAAAGGACCGGATTTCGCCATGCAACCGGAAATCCGCCCGAACTATCTTTCCACCGAAGGCGACCGGAAGGTGGCCATAGATGCCATGCGGCTGACGCGCCGCATCGTCGCCCAGCCGGCCTTTTCCCGCTTCAGGCCGGAGGAATACCGGCCCGGCCCCGCCTTTGAAAACGACAATGATCTTGCCAAGGCGGCAGGTGATATCGGCACCACCATCTTCCACCCTGTCGGCACGCTGCGCATGGGGTCGGATATGGAAAGTGTCGTTGATGCGCGCCTGAAGTTCCGCCGGCTCGCCGGGCTGCGCGTCGCCGATGCCTCGGTGATGCCGCGCATTACATCCGGAAATACCAATTCGCCGACGATCATGATTGCCGAAAAGGCCGCCGACATGATCCTTGCGGATAATCGCTGAAAGGAACCTACCGATGAAGACCATCGCTTTTCTGGGGCTGGGACATATGGGCCTGCCGATGGCCGCCAATCTCGTCAAGGCGGGATATGCCGTCAGGGGATACGATCTTGCCGAAGCCTGCCGTGCAGCGGCAAAGGAGGCGGGCATTCCGGTTGCCGCGAATTCTGCCGAAGCAGTCAACGCGGCTGATGTGGTCGTCACCATGCTGCCCAAGGGCGAACATGTCGTTTCGGCCTATGACGATCTGACTAGTAAAATCTCTGCCGGAACGCTCCTTATCGACTGCTCGACCGTGGATATGGCAAGCGCATTGAAGGCGCATGAACTGGCCGCTTCCGCCGGCTGCTCTTCGGTCGACGCCCCCGTTTCCGGCGGCACGGGCGGTGCGGCCGCCGGCACCCTGACCTTCATGTGCGGTGGTGAGGCGGAGGCTTTTTCGGCGGCGAAGCCGCTGCTGGAAGCCATGGGCAAAAAGATCGTGCATTGCGGCAAGGGCGGCAACGGGCAGGCGGCCAAGATCTGCAACAACATGATCCTCGGCATTTCCATGATCGCGGTTTCCGAGGCTTTTGTGCTCGGCGAAAAACTCGGGCTTTCGCACCAGGCGCTGTTCGATGTCGCCTCCACATCTTCCGGGCAATGCTGGTCGCTCACCACTTATTGCCCGGTGCCGGGTCCGGTGCCGACATCACCCGCCAACAAGGATTACCAGCCCGGATTTGCCGCAGCCTTGATGCTCAAGGACCTGAAGCTTTCTCAGGAGGCGGCCAATGGTGCTGACGCCTCCACACCGCTCGGTGCTGCTGCGGCAGCGCTTTATGAGAGCTTCGTTGACGACGGGCAGGGCGGGCGTGATTTTTCCGCCATCGTTGAGATGCTGCGCGGGAGCAGAGCATGACAGCAGCCGCGCCATCTGACATTCTGTGGGTGCCGCCGGAAGAGAGGGTGAAGCGCTCGGCGCTCTTCGCCTTCGCGACAAGAACCGCAAAGATACACGGGCAGGCCGCCGATGATTATGCCGGCCTGCTGCGCTGGTCCATCGACGCGCCAGAAGAGTTTTACATCGGGCTGTGGGACGAGCTCGGCATTATCGGCACGCGCGGCGATGTCGCGTTCAAGCCGGGCGCGACGATGCGGGAGGCCGAATTTTATCCGGGCGCGCGGTTGAATTACGCCGAAAACCTGCTGCGCGATACCGATGAGCGGTTGGCCATCATCGCCCATCGCGACGATGGTACGCGGCGAGAGATAAGCCGAAAGGCGCTTTATGACGAAGTGTCGCGCATGGTGCAGGCGCTCGTTCATGCTGGCGTGCGGGAAGGTGACCGCGTCGGCGCGATCGTCACCCATGATATCGAGGCGATCGTGGGATATCTGGCGGTAAGCGCAATCGGTGCCATCTGGTCGTCCTGCTCTCCGGATTTCGGCCCGGCAGGTGCCTCGGATCGCCTTTCCCAAATCGATCCCAAGGTTCTCATCGCCGTGCCGGAATATGGTTATGCCGGTAAACGCATCGACGTCGGCCCGACCATCCGCGCCGTGGCGGAAAGTGCGGCCCCTGAAAAGATCGTTCTGATCGGTGAAACCGTTCCCGAAAGCCTTACTGATCTCGGCTGCGTCACGCTTGCGGCTTTCGTTGCGCCTTATGCGGCGGGCGAGATTGTCTTCAACCGTCTGCCCGTCAAGGCGCCGCTGGTGATCCTTTATTCCTCCGGCACGACAGGCAAGCCGAAATGCATCACCCATTCCGGCGGCGGCCTGCTTCTTCAGCACATGAAGGAGCTGAAACTGCAATGCGATATCAAGGAGGGTGAGCGCTTTTTCTATTTCACCACCTGCGGCTGGATGATGTGGAACTGGCAGGTCTCCGGTCTCGCGCTCGGTACCACCCTCGTCACCTATGATGGCAATCCCGGCTATCCGACGCCCGGCCGGCTGATCGATCTCATCGACGCCGAAGGGATCGCCACGTTCGGCACGTCTGCGAAATTTATCGATGCATGCCTGAAGGCGGGACTGAAACCGCGGGAAAGCCATGATCTTTCATCGCTGCGAACAATTCTCTCCACTGGTTCGCCGCTCATCCCGCAATCCTTCGATTATATCTATCGCGACTGGAAGGCGGATGTGCATCTCGCCTCCATTTCCGGCGGCACTGACATCTGCGCCTGTTTCCTCGGCGGCAATCCCCTACAGCCGGTTCATCGCGGTGAATTGCAGGGCGCGATGCTCGGCATGGATATCGATACGCTTGACGATGAGGGCCGTTCCGTTCGCGGCGTCCCCGGTGAACTCGTCTGCCGGAATGCGCATCTGTCCATGCCGGTGAAATTCTGGGGCGATGAGGATGGTTCGCGCTATCAGGCCGCCTACTTCGATCGTTTCCCCGGCGTCTGGGCGCATGGCGATTTCGCCGAACTGCGGCCCTCCGGCGGTTATGTGATCCATGGACGCTCGGACACGACGCTTAATCCAGGTGGGGTGCGCATCGGGACTGCGGAAATCTACCGGCAGGTGGAAACCGTGCCCGAAGTAGAGGAGGCCATTGCCGTTGGGCAGGATATCGACGGGGACCAGCGGGTCATCCTCTTCCTGCGCATGAAGGGTGGTGCTGCCTTGACGGAAGAGCTGGAAAAGACCATCCGCAGCCGCATCCGTTCGGGGGCGACGCCGCGGCATGTGCCGGCAAGGATCATTGCTGTCAGCGCTATCCCACGCACACGCTCCGGCAAGATTTCCGAAATCGCGGTGCGCGACACCATCCATGGTCGGCCGGTGAAGAATGCCGATGCGCTCGCCAATCCCGAAGCGCTCGAACTTTTCCGCAACCTGCCGCAGCTGAAGGACTAGGCCCATGGAGGATCAACCGAAAACCGTGCTTGTCACCGGTTCCACCAGCGGCATCGGACTTGCCATCGCCAGGCGTTTCGCCGAGGCGGGCTATCTGGTCGCTGTGCATGGCATAGAAACGGTGGAGGAGGCGACGCAGGCGCTGGAGGCTGTAGGGAAAGTGGCGCGGCAAAGGCCGGCCTATTTCTCCGCCAACCTCGCGAACTATGAAGAAAGCGCGCATCTGCCTGAAAAGGTCATTGCGGAATTCGGCCATGTCGATGTCCTCGTCAACAATGCCGGCATTCAGAAGGTCGCGCCGATCGATGAGTTCGACTTCGCGGATTTTTCCCGCATCGTTGCCATTTCTCTCGACAGCGCCTTTCACACCATCCGCGCTGCTTTGCCGGGCATGAAGGAAAGAGGCTGGGGCCGCATCGTCAACATCGCTTCCGCGCATGGTTTGCGCGCGTCTCCCTTCAAGGCGCCCTATGTGGCAACCAAACATGCGGTGGTGGGACTTACGAAAAGCGTTGCGCTGGAGGTTGCCGAACTCGGCATCACCTGTAACGCCATCTGCCCCGGCTATGTCTGGACCCCGCTTGTGGCCGCACAGGTCGCGGATCAGGCGAGGGTACACGGCATGAGTGAGGAAGATGTGGTGAAAAAGGTGATGCTTGCGCCGCAGCCGACAAGACGCTTCATCCAGCCGGAGGAAATCGCCGAAATGGCACTTTATCTCGCTGGCGATATGGCCCGTTCCATCACCGGCACCACCATTTCCATCGATGGCGGCTGGACCGCGAAATAACCGAGAGGCCCGGACGCCCTCTTCCGGTAAGAGCCAGATTGCGCCATGTCGAATGCGCCGGCCCCTCGCGGGAACAAAACCTCTCCCTGTGGATTAGATTGACAGAGTTTAGGGAGTGAAAGACATGGCCAGAGAAAATACCAGCTATCTCGACGGTCGGGATGCTCCGAAAAAGGAGACGGCCACACGGGCACGGCAAGGATCGACAGGACGTCCGGTTCTTGTCATTCTGATCGTCAGCGTGTTGTTAGCGCTGGTGGTCTGGGCTGTCGTGGAATACGCGGTTTTCGAACCGGACGAGAACCTGCCGCAAAATCCGCAGACGGAGAACGCCCCCGTCCCGCAGCAGCCCTCGGGTTCGGAAAGCTTCGACAACAATCCCGCGAACGGCCGTGCTTCGCCGCCGGCTTCAACGGAGCGAAACCCTTCCCCGCAGGACTCCACGGGGGCGCCGCAGAACCCGTGACGCAGATGCCATGATTTTTCGTGGCGTTTGAATGGAACCATATTGCTCCCGATTTCATTTCACACAAAGTGACAGGAATCGGGGGTTTCATTCATGGCAGTCACCGTCACTGCAGTTTTTCTCACGCTCATCGGCCTTGCGCTGTTCGGTTTCGGCTCCCAGCTTGTGATGCTTGGGGGCAGTTTTTATTATGTGCTTTCCGGACTGGCCTTTCTGTTGACGGCCGTTCTGCTCTTCAAGCGCAATCGCGCAGCACTTCACGTCTATGCCGTGTTCATTGTCGCAACACTTGCGTGGGCCGTCTGGGAAGTCGGTTTTGACTGGTGGCAGCTTGGCCCGCGCGGCGGTTTTATTATTGTGATAGGCCTCTGGCTCCTGGTGCCCTGGGTGAGGAAGCCACTCGGTTTTGCAAGCCCGACGGGGCTAAGCTATGGGCCGAATGCATGGCCGCTGGCGCTTTCCGTTCTCGCTTCCATCGCCGTTGCCGGATATTCGATGGCACAGGACCCGCATGATCAGCCAGGGTCCTTGCCGCAGGAAACGGCGTCCGCGACGCCGGCCTATGGCGGCAACGTGCCTGATGGTGACTGGCATCAATATGGCCGCACGCCCTATGGGCAGCGTTATTCGCCGCTGACCCAGGTCAATGTCGACAATGTTTCGCAATTGAAGGAGGCGTGGCGTTACCAGACCGGCGACGTGAAGCTGCCGGACGATGTGGGCGAAACCACCTATCAGGTGACGCCGCTCAAGATCGGCAATACGCTTTTCATCTGCACGCCGCATAATTGGGCCATCGCCATCGATGCCGCGACAGGCAAGGAAAAATGGAAATACGATCCGAATGTCGGCCTCAATCCGGATCGCCAGCACCAGACGTGCCGCGGCGTGTCCTATTATGCCGAACCGGGTGCCGCGCCGGGAACGGCCTGCGCCGAGCGGGTCTATCTGCCCACGTCGGATGCACGGTTGATCGCGCTCGATGCCGCCACCGGCCAGGTTTGCACCTCCTTTGCCGATCAGGGTGTGCTGCATCTCGAGCAGGGCATGAAATATAATCCCGCCGGCTATTATTATTCGACATCGCCGCCCGTGATTGCTGCGGGCAAGATCATCATCGGCGGCGCGGTGAATGACAATTACTCCACGCAGGAACAGTCCGGCGTGATCCGCGCTTTCGATGTGAACAGCGGTGCGCTCATCTGGAACTGGGATTCCGGGAACCCGCAAAAGACCGAGCCGATTGCGGCCGGTGAGACCTACACGACCAACTCGCCGAACAGCTGGTCCGTCTTCAGTTATGACGAAGGCCTCGGGCTCGTTTATGTCCCGCTCGGTAATCAGGTTCCGGACCAGCTCGGCATGGGCCGCAGCGAGAATGTGGAGAAATATTCTTCCTCCATCGTCGCGCTCGATATCAATACGGGCAAGGATCGCTGGGTGCGCCAGACGGTTCATCACGATCTCTGGGACATGGATGTGCCGGCCCAGCCGGTGTTGCTCGACATAACCAAGGATGGTCAGACCGTTCCTGCGCTCGTCGGGCCAACGAAGCAGGGGGATATCTACGTTCTTGACCGGCGCACCGGCGAGCCGCTTCTGCCGATCACGGAGGAGCCAGCCCCGGGCGGTGCGATCCCCGAGGACTTCACCTCGCCGACGCAGCCGACAACGGCCCTCTCGTTCAAGCCGGAGCCATTGCAGGAAAAGGACATGTGGGGCGTCTCCATGTTCGACCAGCTCGCCTGCCGCATCCGCTTCCACCAGCTGAACTACAAAGGCCGCTACACCCCGCCGTCACTGACCGGCTCGATCATCTATCCCGGCAATTTCGGCACCTTCAACTGGGGCAGTGTGGCTGTGGATCCTGAAAGGCAGGTCATGTTCGGTATGCCGACCTATCTCGCCTTCACCTCCCAGCTCGTCCCGCGCGATCAGATTCCGCCCAAGGGTCAGGACGAAAAGGGCAGCGAGCAGGGTCTGAACCGTAATGACGGTGCGCCCTATGGCGTTTTCATGGGACCGTTCCTCGGCCCGCTGCAGATTCCCTGCCAGGCGCCGCCGTGGGGTTATGTCGCCGGCGCGGACCTGCGCACCGGGGATGTGGCCTACAAGCACAAGAACGGGACGGTCTATGACATGACCCCGCTGCCGCTCCCCTTCAAGGTGGGCGTGCCGGGAATTGGCGGACCGATGATCACCAAGGGCGGCGTAGCCTTCCTGGGTGCCGCAGTGGATAATTATCTGCGGGCCTATGACCTCACCACCGGCAAGCAGCTCTGGGAAGCGCGCCTGCCCGCTGGCGGTCAGGCAACGCCGATGACCTATGCACTGGAAAACGGCAAGCAATATGTGGTGATGGTTGCGGGCGGTCACGGTTCCGTCGGGACCAAACCGGGCGACTACGTCATCGCCTACACCCTGCCGTAACCTTCAGGCTACGACGACAAAAAAAAACCGGAATGGCTGACCATTCCGGTTTTTCTTTGAGCCGATGCGGATGGCGTCAGGCGGCCTTCTTCTCGGCCGCGGCGTTCACCGAAGTCTTGGCAAGCGCGGTCAGCGCGTCGTCGGTCTTCGACTCTTCCTTAAGAGTGGCATCGAGCAGCGATACCGCCTTGGTATGGCCGAGCTTTTCCGCCCAGGCCTTCAGCGTGCCGTAGCGGGCGATTTCATAGTGTTCGACCGCCTGGGCGGATGAGACGAGACCGGCGTCGAGGGCGGCGGTGCCCTTGAAATCCTCCATGATTTCCTCGCCCTCGGCGATAATGCCCTGGATGGCTTCGCAGGTCTTGCCCTGGGCGCGCTTGCCAATGATCTCGAATACTTCCTGCAGGCGCTCTACGTGGCCCTGCGTTTCTTCCTTGTGCTTTTCGAAAGCCTGCTTCAGCTTCGGGTCGGTCGCCGCCCGCGCCATTTTCGGCAGGGCTTTCAGGATCTGCCTTTCGGCGTAGTAGATGTCCTTCAGCGTGTCGTAAAACAGGTCGTCGAGTTTCTTCTCGGCCATTGGTCCTTCTCCCATGAAGTGGAAATGCACGATGTGCGCTCATGCGCACGGGAAACAAACTTTCAGCTGCTCCTATGGTTCCGGTTCGGTTGTACGCAACGTTTATATTGCTGTGCGGAACCATCGCGCCTTTTCGAACTTAGTGTGGAGAAATTTCCGGGAGGAGACGCGACAGTGCCCCAAAGCCTTGCAGAAGAATTTTCCATGAATATTTCCATTCCGTTCGAGGTGCTGGTGGTGCGCGTGTTCGGCGCGGTCATCCTGTGCGGCCTGATCGGTCTGGAGCGCGAATTCCACAAAAACACCGCTGGTCTGCGCACCAATATGCTCATCGGCCTTGCCGCCGTCACTTTCTGCGTCATCACCATCCATATGATGGAAACGATGGCGGAAGGGCATGAGGCAGCCCGGCTCGATCCCATCCGACTGGTGGAAGCCGTAACCGCCGGTATCGCCTTTCTCGCCGCAGGTGTGGTCGTTTACACCAAGGGCGACGTCAAGGGGCTGACGACGGGCGCAAGCATGTGGCTTTCGGCGGCGATCGGCCTCTCGGCCGGTCTCGGCATGTGGCCGCTCGCTCTGCTCGCCGCAGCAATGGGCATCGTCGTATTGTGGACGCTTCGCCGTATCCAGGTGGTAACCGGTATCAAGGATGAATGAACGGCATCAGCGGAAGTTAAAAAGATCGGCGTCGGGGTCGGTACCGCCATTGATGGCGGCGGCCACGATTTCGGCGGCGATCTGGCTGAAAGTGATGCCGTTGCCGCCGAACCCCATCACCGCATAGACATTCTTCATGCCCGGAACGAGGCCGATCAGCGGCAGGCCCGTGGTGGTCGTACCAAAGGCTCCCGCCCAGCGATAATCGGGTTCACCGATATCCACGCCCAGCAGTTTTTCAATCTTGCGGCGGATCGTTCGTGTCTTGCCCGCCAGCTTGCTCTTCGACTGATAGGAGACAGGATTTTCCTCGTCCTCGCCGCCGGCAATCACTCGTCCCTCACGGTCGGTTCGCAGATAGAGATAGGGGTCTGCCGCCTCCCATACGATGTGGCTTTGCAGCCAGTCCGGCAGATCCAGCCCTTTTCTGCTGGCCAGCGCCCAGGTGGAAATGATCCGGTGCGTCGGGCTTTCAAGGGCTTTCAAGAACTCATACCCGGTGCAAAATACGATGTTGCCGGCGGAGAGGATTTTCCCGTTGGCAGTGGCGACGATTACTTCGTCGCCAACGTTTCTGAGATCGGTGATTTCCAGAGGAGCGACGATTTCCGCTCCAGCGCTCGCGGTATGGCGCAGCAGACCCGCTGTCAACTGGGCGGGATTGGCGGAGGCCGATATGTCGCTGACGATGGCGGCGGTCCGTTCCAACCCATAATGCTCTCTCAGTTGCGCGGCGCCGAGAAACTCAGCCTCGATGCCGGCTTCTGCGCGGGCATCCGCCTCTGCCTTCAGAGCGCGCGAACCCATGTCGTCACCGGCGAGGTACAGTGCCTGTTTTCGTCTCATGCCGCAGGAAATATTGAGCGAGGTGACGATTTCCTCCAGACGAAGAACCGCGCGCGCCGAGCGCTGCCAAGCCCTGTCTGCGGCCTCCCTGCCGATCATCGTCCGGAGTTTCGTCAGCGGCGTGTCGATCTCGTGCTGTATCATTGCGGTGCTCGCCATGCTGCTGCCTTTGACGGGTTCGCGTCGGTCAACGATCAGCATGGATCGTCCCGGGCGATGCAGCGAGTGGGCCACCAGCGCGCCGCTGATACCGGTCCCGACAACGATTGTGTCGTAGTGGTTGTCTTTCGGCGTCTTGCCGCTTCTGACACCGATCCGCGGCGTATCGGCCCAGAGCGGGGTTGACTCCCTGAGGTCGCGTTCCTTCGTCAGGTCTGATGCGGTCATGAAATGGTCCTGAAAACTGTCACGGTTCGGTATAGCCGGCGACGTTGATGATAAGCCTCCCGCCTGCGGGATCGTTGCGGAAGAAAAGCGTTCCGCTGTCGCGCGATTCCGAGGCAACGTAATCGAATGTCACGTCCGCGCTTTCCTGCGTGCCGCCGTCCTGCTGCAGATCTCCGCGCACCTGCACCTGCGCCGCCGTCGTCATGGAGAGATTGCGGATATCGAATTTCACCCGATATTGCCCCGGCTCACCGTTAACGTCTGTCACGGCGATCTCGAAGCGGGCGTCGTCCGGTTCGTAGCGATAGATGTCGTATAGGATCCAGCCGAGCATGGCGGCGACGAGCAGGGTGCAGATGGCGCCCGTGACCCATTCGATCCAGTGCGGATCGGAACTTTCCGTGTGTTTTCCATCCTTGGAGATTGTCATGATGTCCTCACAGGATCAGCCGGGCCGAGGCGGCGCCGATCGAGGCGGGAACGCCGAGAATGACTGCGGCATTCAATATCTGCGACAGGGAGGTGTGGTCGAGGCGTTCGAAAGTCCAGAGCGTGTAGATGCTGATGCCGATGGCGATGACGTAGCCCGGCAGGGTGAAGCGGATGAAGGATTGCCACCATTTCTGTCCCTCGTGGAGCCGATGCGAGCCCTTGAAATGAAGCGCGTAGACGAAACCATGCATGATGGCGATCGACAGCAGGCACAGGGCGAGAATGTGATAGGGGGTCACCTTATAGGCGATGAGGATCATTTCTTCCGTCGGCGCGACGTTGAGGTTCAGAAAGAGCGCACCCACCACCATCATGAAAAGCTCGTGCAGATATCCGGTCTCGCCCGAATATTCGCCTTTCTCTTCATCCTGCTCATCGGAATGCTGTCCAAGCTGGCTGCGGCCAAGCAGGGCGCCTATGCTCGCGGGAACGGATTGTAACGCAACCTTTGTGACGATGTTGGAGGCGGTGATCTGGTCGTTGAGGACACCGAACAGCAGAAGTGCGGCCGCGCTCACCGCGACGCCCAGCCCGTAGGCGGTTATTGCGTCTCGCGCCGCCTGGCTCCAGGAGTGAATATTCTCGAACCCGATCCGACGGGCGAGAAGTAGGAGGAGCGGCAGGTTGAGGACGCAAAGCAGCAGGAGCCGCCATGGGCTGATGTAAAGGCCCAGAAACCACATCTCCATGGTCATCAGCATGGGCAGGGCAAACAGCAATGCGCCCGCCGTTCCTCGCGCCAGACCTGTCAGAAACTGTCTGACCTCGTCGTCGCCTTCACCGTCCCCATCGATTGTCGCCGCCATGCCATCCCCCGTGTGAAGAGATAACGCAATGGCGTTTTTCCGGTTCCGCGGGATTATTTCGCGGGGTCGATGAGGGCTATGCCGAAGTCACTGATATAGCTGCGTCGCAGTTCTGCGGGTGTTTCGCGGATAACCACCTCCAGTGTCGGTCGTACCACGCCTTTCAGAAAGTGCCCGCCCCTGGTCGAGCCATCGGCAAAGCCCAGAACGACATGCAGGTGCGGGTTCGGCGTATCGTTTTCGTCAAGGGTAATATCGCCGAGCAGGCTCAGGGCCTCGCTCTGTTCCGTCACGGGTATTTCTTTGTATTCTCGCGATAAAAGGTCGAAAAACGCAAGCGTCGCGGTGGAGAAGGCACCGATCGCCGTCACCGACGCCGCGTTGATGTTTTCGGTCGGCGCAAAGCGGCGGATCGCGTCGAATGCCTCTTCTTCCGGCTCGATCACGAGAATGAAGGTACGTTCGGCGGCGCTCGCCAGCAATCTGCTTTTCATGACTTCCTCCCAAAAAAAGTGCCGCCGGAAGCCGGCGGCACAAAGGAATGCGGAGCTTATCAGGCGGCACGGCGCTCGTGGCGACCTTCCTCCACCTCTTCGACGATCTTGGCCACAAAGGCATCAAGGTCATCGGGGCTGCGGGAGGTGATGATCCCCTTGTCGGTAACCACCTTTTCATCCTTCCAGTTGGCGCCGGCGTTTTTCAGGTCGGTCTTGATCGACCAATAGGATGTGGCGTCACGGCCACGAAGGGCGTCGGCTTCGACCAGAAGCCAGGGCGCGTGGCAGATGGCCGCTACCACCTTGCCGGATTTCAGAAAATCGCGGACCACCCGCATGGCGTCTTCGTCATGGCGCAGCACGTCCGGATTGATCTGGCCGCCGGGAAGCACCAGCGCATCGAAATCATCCGGGCGAACGCTTTTCGCGAGGAGATCGACGGCAATACTGTCGCCCCAGTCCTTTTCATCCCAGCTTTTGATCTCTCCTTCCTTGATAGAGGCGATCTTTACATCCGCGCCTTTGGCCTTGAGCTGATCGTAGGGCACCCTGAGCTCCGAGCGTTCATAGCCGTCGGTTGCCAGGATAAGGATTTTTGCGGCGTTAATAGCAGTCATATCTGTCTCCTTTGGGTTCAATCTTCCTTGTCCGAATTCACGGAGGGGAGGAAAAATTCCACGTCCTTGCGGCGTTCCGCGTCGAGCGGTTCGATGTGCGTCTGCCAGAATGTCTCGGCTGCAGCTGGTTCGTGCTCCCATTGGCGCACAAATGTCTTGTTGTCGTCGATCATCACCTGACGCGTGCCGCCGAGCCGCAGATATTCTTCCGCAAGTTTGCGCGTTTCGGTTTTTTCCATGTCGCGGCTCCTAGTGTGTGGAATCGGGAACGGAGGGACGCCGGATGGGTAAGAAGCTCGACTGCCGTTTCGTTGGCCACCGGGAGAAAACGGAAAAACCCCGATGTTCTTCAGCGCCATCATGTCCGTTTGACACGGCGGCCCTCCTGCCAGAACAACGTGAGCTTTCCGGTATGGTTCCGCAGTTTTTTGACGGCGCATGCGTGCTGCGGCCCAATAAATCGCGCGCAATTTTTGCCGGAACAAACGGGCCGCTTGTGCTGTTCTACTTCTGATGCAGGGGAGGCAGCATGGTAGCCAGACACAGCGACGGCAAGGATGAAAATACGGGCTTCTGGACGATCGGGTTTGGCAATTCGCCGGTTATCGGCACGGCCATCCATGACGGCCACCGCATACGGCCCGATATAGCAGGGCTGATGGCGCTTTCGGGCGACCAACGCCTGAGAGAGGAAGATCCGTTCACTGGCGACATGATTGCGGGATTGACCAACCGCATCATTGTGCACCACTCACGTTTCGAAATCGACCTCAACCGCGCCGCCGATCAGGCCATCTATCTGAAGCCGGAACAATCCTGGGGGCTTGAGGTATGGAAACAGGAGCCTGCGCCGGCAGCGGTCCGGCAATCTCTGGATTTCCACGCGGATTATTACGCGATGCTGGAAAATACGCTGGCCGCGCTCGAACGGCGGCACGGCGCTTTTGTCGTGCTCGACGTGCACACCTACAACCATCGCCGGCAGGGTCCGGCTGCGCCGCCGACCACGCCTGCGGAAGCACCCGATATCAATATCGGCACCTTTTCCATGGACCGCAGCCGCTGGAACGATATCGTCAGCGCCGTCGGTCATCATTTCGCTTCAGCGACCATTGCCGGACGCCGTCTTGATGTCCGCGAGAACGTGGCGTTTCAGGGCAAGGGGGAACAGACCCGTTTCATCCACGAGCGTTTCGCGGAAAACGGCTGTGCCATCGCTATCGAGTTCAAGAAATTCTTTATGGACGAATGGACAGGAAAGCCGGACAGGCGCGTAGTGTCGGAAATACGGGACATGATCACGGCACTTCAGCCCGTTGTCGAGGAATGTCTGAGGTCGCGGCGATGAATGTTTCTGCCGCCCGTGATGTCCCTTCTCCCACTGCCGAGCTGGTGGATGACGTGACATCCTGCCTCCAGGCAGGCAAGGCAATACGTCGCGATATCGGCAAAGACGGCCGGCTTCATATCGACCGGCCACTACCTTTCCTGTGCCTGCATCTGACCGGCGGCACGAAAGATCTTGCCGCGCGCGACATTGCCGCCGCTCACGCTTCCTATCTCATTGCTTCGACCGTTCAGGAGGCCGCGCCGTTGATCGAGGCCGTGGGTACGGCCATGCGGGAGCGTTTCGGCGCCTTCATCGTGCTCGATATCGGTGAGTTGGAGCACGACATCCTGCTTGCCGACGATTCACCCTTCTTACCGCATTATGAGGTCTCCGTCTCGGCGACAGCCGAACCGGAAACACAAAAGGCCCGTCGGGTATTCATCAAGGCTGTGTGTGACGCCGAGGTGCGGTTTCGTACACCGCGCATCACCCGGCCCGAGCCGGAAGGCGACCCGATCCTCCGGTTTCAGAATGCAGGACTGGACTTTCCCTGTATCAGTGTTCGTTTCGCGCCGATCTATAGACAGCCGGAATCCGGTGCCGATTATCCGGGCCTGCGCGAGACGATGATCGCCGATCTTTTCGACGCGGGCCTGCAAGCCTTCTCGTCATTCTCTGCAGGGATGGACGCGCTCAAGGTGACCAGCCACAGGGCGCTCGGCCGCAAGGCCTTCGTCGATGCGGTCAGGCGCGCAGACAGGTCCATCGACGATATCGTATCGTCCTTCGATTTCCTTCTCTCCGTCACGCCAATCAATGCCCGCCGGGCCTTCGAGGAATTTCGGGACGGCAGCTTCCAGTTCGCGCCGCGTCTTCTCTACCGGCCGTTGGGCGTCGATGTCGAGGAGCAGAAGCGAAAGCTCTATTCGGTGGTTTTCGATCATCTGGAAGATCCGGTGCTTTACCATCTCTATCGGGAGAAACAGCAGGAGATCGATCTGCAACTGACGATGCTGGCCAATCTGCACCGGCGCACTTTCACGGATTTTTCCCGCGCCCTCTATGGCGCCGTCGAACCTGCGCTGCTGACGCTGGCGCTGCGGGTGCTGGAGGATTGTCCCCGCCGTGAGGAGGGCGGCGAAATCGCGATGGTAGATTGTTACGCCGTCGCACGGAAGTCGCGCGAGATGGTCGAGTCCTACTTGGCCGAGGAGCCGGGCTTCAAGGCACGGGTGGAAATCCGCGACGACCTGCCGCCGGGTCTGATGGTGACGGGCGAGAAACTTCTGATTTCCCGGCACACCGTTATGGAACAGCGCCGTGTCGAAGCGCTCCTGTCGCATGAGATCGGCGTGCATCTCCTCACCTATTTCAATGGGTCGTTTCAGGGGCTCAGGCTCTTTCGCACCGGCCTCTCCGGCTATGAGGGCGTGCAGGAAGGGCTGGCGGTGCTCGCGGAGCATCTGGCTGGCGGAATGACGCGCGAGCGCCTGCGGCTGATTGCGGCCCGCGTCGTCGGCTGTGCCGCCATGCTGGATGGCGCCAGCTTTGTGGAGACGTTCCGGCTCATGACCCGCGACCATGGTTTTGATGAGGCTGGCGCCTTCAACATGACGTTGCGCATCTATCGCGGCGGCGGCCTCTCGAAGGACGCGATCTATTTGCGCGGGCTGGCGGAGGTGCTGGACCATCTGCGCAAGGGCGGTGCGCTCGATCCGTTCTGGATGGGCAAGATCGCCGCCCAGCATTTCCCGGTCATGCAGGAGCTTGCCCTGCGCGGCCTTTTGCGCCCGCCAGGCGTCAGGCCCGCATTCCTGCTGCCGGCCAGGGCCAACGAGCGTCTGGAAAAAATCCGGGCGGGAATATCCATTGCCGAACTCGCGACATTATAGGAGGGGCTTCATGCGTATCGCATTTTTCGTCAATTCGATTGAAACCGAGGGGCCGAATTTTGCAACCGGCCTGCTGGCCATGGCGGCGCTCAATCGCGGCCATGAGGTTATCTATCTGACGCCGGGTGACTTTACCCTGCGTTCGGATGACAGCCTGACGATCCATGCCACGGTGCTGCCGAAGGCGAAATACAAGAAATCCGAAGCGTTTCATGCTGCTCTTCAGGACAAGACGCTGGAACGGCGGACCATGGATGTCGAGGAGGTCGATGCTCTGATGCTGCGCAACGATCCCTCGCTCGACCAGACCACACGGCCCTGGGCGGTCCATGCCGGCATCCTGTTCGGTCGGCTCGCCGAACAGCGCGGTGTCGTCGTACTGAACGATCCCGAAGGTCTGGCGCTGGCGCAGAACAAGCTCTATTTCCAGAGCTTTCCCGAAATCGTCCGCCCGACCACGATTATTTCGCGCAATGTGGATGAAATCCGAGCCTTCGCCGATGCCCATCCAAAAGGCGTCATCGTCAAGCCGCTGCAGGGCTCCGGCGGCAAGAACGTCTTCAAGATCGGCTCCAGCAAGGAAACCAATCTCAACCAGATTTTCGAAGCCGTCAGCCTCGAGGGTTATCTGATCGCGCAGGCCTATCTGCCGGCTGCTAAGGACGGCGATATCCGCTTCTTCATGATGAATGGCCGGCCGCTGATGCGCGACGGCAAATATGCCGCCCTTCGCCGTGTGCCTGCAAAAGGCGATCTGCGTTCCAACATCCACGCCCGCGGTACGGCGGAGGCCGTGAAGGTGACAGACGACATCGTGGCGCTTGCCGAAATGGTGCGGCCGAAGCTGGTGGAGGACGGCATGTTCCTTGTCGGACTTGATATCGTCGGTGACAAGATACTGGAGGTGAACGTGTTTTCGCCGGGCGGACTTTCCAATATCCGCGACCTCACGGATATGGATTTCAGCGACACGATCATAGAGGCAGTGGAAACCAAGATCGCCATGCAGAGCGCGTCCGGCGGCACCATCTCCAATCGCCTGCTGGCAACGCTGTAGTTATTCCTGCAGCGAGGAGGATTGCATCTGCCGATACCAGGCGACGAGGGCCTTGATGCCCTCTTCGACCGACGTCTGAGGCACGTAGCCGGTAAGGGCTCTCAAAAGATCGGGCGAGGCGAAAGTGCGGGGAACGTCACCCTGCTGCATCGGCAGCATGTTGCGGACCGCCGGTTTCCCAACCGCTTTTTCGACCGTCTCGACGAAATGCATCAATTCCACCGGCTGGCCGCCGCCAATATTGACCACGCGGAACGGTGCATGGTGGGAGAGCGTGTCGGTGACGCCTTCTTGTGTGACGCGGTTTTCCTCGGAAGGGATGACCGCGCTCAGTCGGACGATGCCCTCCACCAGGTCGTCGATATAGGTGAAGTCGCGGCTCATTTTGCCTTGACCGTAGATATCGATCGGGCGGCCGTTCGAGATGGCGTCGACGAATTTGATCGGTGCCATGTCCGGCCGCCCCCAAGGACCGTAGACTGTAAAGAAACGAAAGGCGGTGGTGGGCAGCTTGTGCAGATGGGCATAACTGTGCGCCATCAGTTCCATCGACTTCTTGGTGGCGGCGTAAAGCGTCATCGGCTCATCGGCCTTGTCGCTTTCCGCAAACGGGATTTTCTCATTGGCGCCGTAGATGGAGGAGGTCGATGCCAGCATCAGGTGCTTGACATCAAGGCTTCTGGCAAGCTCCAGCATGTTGAACGAGCCAAGGAGATTGGAATCGACATAGGCGCGGGGATTTTCAAGGCTGTAACGCACACCCGCCTGGGCGGCGAGATGAATGATGATTTCAGGCTCGGCGGCGTCGGCCGCGCGATTCAGCGCATCCTTATCCTCGAGCATGCCGATCTCCGCCCGGAAGCCGTTGGAGCGGGAAAGAATGGCGTGACGCTTTTCCTTGAGGCTGACATCGTAATATTTCGTCATGCCGTCGAAGCCGGTGACGAAATGACCAGCATCGAGCAGACGCTTGGCGACGTAAAAGCCGATAAAGCCTGCTGTGCCGGTGACCAGATAACGCATGATGATTTCCCGAATCCATTGGTGCGTCTGCGGTTAAACCGAAACGCAGAAAACCTTTTGATGAAACTGCGATGGCGGCGCCTTCAAGCGTCGTTATCCGACCCGCCTTCCTGCGGGCGACCGACGGCGGCATAGATGAAGCCATGGGCGGCGACTTCGTCGGTGCGGTAAATATTGCGTAAATCCACCAGCACCGGGCTTTTCATGATCGCCTTGAGGCGCGGCAGGTCGAGGGCGCGGAACTGGTTCCACTCCGTCACGATGACCACCGCGTCGGCGCCTTCCGCAGCCTCATAAGGCCCGGTTGCGTAATCGATGTCTTCCATCAGATGGCGGGCATTCGCCATGCCTTCCGGATCGTAACCCACCACCTTCGCGCCGCCATCCTGCAGGGTCTGGATGATGGCGATCGCCGGGCTGTCGCGCATGTCGTCGGTATTCGGCTTGAAGGTGAGGCCGAGCACGGCGATCTTCTTGCCGCGCACGTCACCACCCACGGCGTTGATGACCTTGCGGCCCATGGCGCGCTTGCGGTTGTCGTTGATGGCGATGGTGGTTTCGATCAGCCGCACCGGCGCATCATAATCCTGCGCGGTCTTGGCGAGCGCCAGCGTATCCTTCGGAAAACAGGAGCCGCCATAACCGGGGCCGGCATGCAGGAATTTCGGGCCGATACGGCCATCGAGGCCAATACCGCGCGA
Organism: Agrobacterium sp. RC10-4-1; assembly: GCF_014138475.1. Taxonomy (NCBI): domain Bacteria; kingdom Pseudomonadati; phylum Pseudomonadota; class Alphaproteobacteria; order Hyphomicrobiales; family Rhizobiaceae; genus Agrobacterium; species Agrobacterium sp. RC10-4-1. The sequence goes on along the minus strand of NZ_JACJIT010000008.1, from coordinate 37,040 downwards.
GACATCCTGCACATTGGCGCCAACCTTTTCGCACAGATCGGCCATTTCGTTGATGAAGGTGATCTTCATGGCCAGAAAGGCGTTGGCGGCGTATTTGATGAGTTCGGAAGCGCGTCTTGTGGTGAAGAGCAGCGGCGACTGGTTGAGATAGAGCGGACGGTAAACCTCGGTCATGACCGGCCGGGCACGTTCATCCGACAGGCCGACGACGATACGGTCCGGCCGCTTGAAATCCTCTATCGCCGCACCTTCGCGCAGAAATTCCGGGTTGGAAACCACGGCGAAATCGGCCGAGGGGTTTTCCTCATGGATAATTCGTTCCACTTCGTCGCCGGTGCCGACGGGAACGGTGGATTTGGTGACGATTACGGTAAAACCATCCAGCGCATGGGCAATTTCCTTTGCCGCTGCATAGACATAACCGAGATCGGCATGGCCGTCCCCGCGCCGTGAAGGCGTGCCGACCGCGATGAAGACCACGTCGGCCTTGGCAACGGCGGCGGAGAGATCGGTGGTGAAGCTCAACCGCCCGGCTTTGGCATTGTTGGCGACGATGGTCTCCAGACCCGGCTCGAAGATCGGGATATGGCCATTTTTCAAGGCTTCGATCTTTTCCGGCATCTTGTCGACGCAAACCACGTCATGGCCGAAATCTGCAAAACACGCGCCGGACACAAGGCCGACATAACCCGAACCGATCATCACAATCCGCATTCTTTTTCCTTTCGGTTAGCGAGGCCATGGTAACGCAGCAATATCAGCCGGGGAAATCATCGGGTGAAAATCGCAGGATAATATTTAGCCGCCTTCATGCCCGCCGCCAAGCGCCGCGATCAACACCGGCTAACGTCTTTCCATGACGGGGATGTGATGGCGGTGACGGGACAAATTTGCCGCACCTTGCAGCCATTTGCACTGGTCGCGTTCAATCGGATCATTTTACGATTTTTCCGGCTTGCACTCATAGGTAGCCGGGTCTAGCCATAGGGAGAGGATCAAAATCTGCCAGACTGTCTGTCCCCCGGAGTGGGGGCGTCCGGGCCGCGTTCCACGCGGCTGGGAGAAGCTTTGCGTTGCGGTCGATTTTCGGGGACGTTTAAATGCAAAAGGGTTTTCTGCTCGGTCTGTTCGCCTACGCGACCTTTTCCATGGGCGATGCCACCATCAAGTCGCTTGGATCGCAGATCAGCGTTTTCGAAATCGGCTTTTTCAGCATCCTGTTCTCCGGCATCTTCATCTTCTTCAGCAAACCGCGCGAGGAAAGGTGGCGTGAGTTCTGGCGCATGAGCCGGCCGTTCGCGGTGCACGGTCGCGCCATTTCCGGCCTGTTCGCGGGTATTTTCGGTATCTATGCCTTCACCACCATTCCGCTGGCGGAAGCCTATGCGCTGATCTTCCTGTCACCGCTCTTCGTAACCGTCCTTTCCGCCGTCGTGCTGAAGGAGAATATCGGCCCATGGCGCTGGGCTGCGGTTCTGGCGGGCATCGTGGGCGTTATCCTTGTCGTGCGGCCAGGTTTCAAGACGCTGGAACTTGGGCATATCGCCGCAATCGGCGTCGCCTTCCTGGCGGCCATGACCATCGTGCTTTTGCGCTCGCTTGCGGGCAAGGAAAAGCGCACCTCGATCATGGGTGTGCTGCTGGTCTACGGCCTCACCTTCAACGGCATTGCCTCCATTCCCGATTTTGTCATGCCCAACCTGCACCAGCTGCTGGCCTTTGCCTTTATCGGGCTTTGCACGGCGACGGGGCAGATCACGCTTCTGGTGGCAACCCGCATTGCACCGGCAAGCCAGATAGCCCCTTCGCATTATTCGCAAATCCTCTGGGCAGTCGCGATGGGCATGGTCTTCTTCCACGAATATCCTGACGCCATTGCGGTACTCGGGCTTGCCGTCATCGCCGCATCCGGGCTGCTGACAATGATCCGCGAAAAGGTCAGGCTCGGCACGGTGCGCTGGAACCCGTTTTTCCGCAATCGCCTCTAATGCGCACAGCTATAACGGCTTGCCGACCTGATCCAGCAGCCAGGCCTGAAAGGCACGGGCGAGCGCGTTGTCCTGCCGCCCTTCCGGCAGGGCGACATAATAGCTCTTGTCGGTCTGCAACGGCATATCGAAAACGATTTCGAGGCGGCCGGAGGAAAGTTCGGCCTCGATGAGGTATTTCGGCAGAAGGGCGAAACCGATACCGCTCGCGGCGGCTTCGATGATCATGGAGAACTGGTCGAAACGGCTGCCCTGATAGGCATTTTCGGCCATCACCCCGTTCATTTCCAGCCACTCCGTCCACAGTTTCGGGCGCGTGGTGACGTGCAGCAATGGCTGCCGCGTCAGGTCTTCAGGCCGCGTCACCGCCGCATGGCGCAGCAGGGCAGGGCTGGCGACGGGTACGATCACCTCATCGCACAGGAATGTGCAGGTGCCATGTGCCCAGACCGGCTGGCCGTAGTGAATGGCCAGATCGAAGCCCTCCTCGTCGAAATCGAAGGGATGGGAGCGCGAGCCGATTGTGATCGTCATATCCGGGTTGGCGTCGATGAAGCGGTGCAGGCGCGGCATCAGCCAGCGGCTGCCGAAGGTCGGCAGCGTCGCGACGGACAGCGATGCATGCGATGTTCCCGCCGAAACCGCACGCACCATCAGCTGCTCGGATTGCTGCAACAGGCGCCGCACATCGGGCAGGAATTTGCGCCCCGCCTCTGAAAGGACCACCCGTCTGCGGATACGCTCGAAAAGCTGCATCCCCGTCTGCGCTTCGAGTTCGCCGATCTGTCGGCTGACAGCGCTCTGCGTGAGGTTGAGTTCTTCGGCAGCGCGGGTAAAATTGCCATGCCGTGCGGCGCATTCGAACGCCTGCAGGGTGACGATGTCAGGGACCAGTCTTCTACGCGGATCCATTCCATTCTCGCATCAACTTACCCGATTTCCTCATTGGAAAAGGGTCATAATGCCCATATATGATTACGGGAAAGAATGGAACGGGGTTTTGCCAAGTTTGACGGAGCGAGTTCCCAGAACATATAACGAATTCCGGGGAAAGAAGAGCGACGGGAGTTGAAAGCGCCGTATCAAGGCGGCCTTCCTCCCTCTCAGCCAAAAGGACAATTGATATGGATGCAACCACGAAGCTCGACGTGAAACAGGAAGCCGCCGCCCTGCTCGAGAGGATGGGCGTTGCCCGCGATCTCTACACTGGTGGCGACATGGCCTCTTTCAGCCCGGTGACAGGCGAGCGAATTGCAAGTCTGAAGACCGTTTCGGTCGAGGGCGTAGCGGCCGTGATCGACAGGGCGGACGCTGCCTTCAAGGCATGGCGTAATGTTCCCGCGCCGCGCCGTGGTGAGCTGATCCGGCTGCTTGGCGAAGAACTGCGCGCTTTCAAGGCCGATCTCGGCCGTCTCGTATCGCTGGAAGCGGGCAAAATCCCGTCCGAAGGTCTCGGCGAAGTGCAGGAGATGATCGATATCTGCGATTTCGCGGTCGGTCTTTCCCGCCAGCTTTATGGCCTCACCATCGCCACCGAACGCCCCGGCCACCGGATGATGGAAACCTGGCATCCGCTCGGCGTCGTCGGCGTCATCTCCGCCTTCAACTTCCCCGTCGCCGTCTGGTCGTGGAATGCCGCACTTGCCCTCGTCTGCGGTAATTCGGTCGTCTGGAAGCCGTCCGAAAAGACGCCGCTGACGGCGCTTGCCGTTCAGGGCATTTTCGAACGCGCTGCCGCCCGCTTCGGCGACGCGCCGGAAGGTCTGTCCCAACTGCTGATCGGCGATCGCGCGGTCGGCGAGGCATTGGTGGATAATCCCAAGGTGCCGCTGGTTTCGGCCACCGGCTCCACCCGCATGGGCCGTGATGTCGGGCCGCGTCTGGCGAAACGCTTCGCCCGTGCCATTCTTGAACTCGGTGGCAACAATGCCGGCATCGTCTGCCCCTCCGCCGATCTCGATATGGCGTTGCGCGCCATCGCCTTCGGTGCGATGGGCACGGCCGGCCAGCGCTGCACCACGCTTCGCCGCCTTTTCGTGCATGACAGCGTTTATGATGAACTCGTGCCACGCCTGAAAAAGGCCTATGCTTCCGTCTCCGTCGGCAACCCGCTGGAAACCTCCGCACTCGTAGGCCCGCTGGTCGACAAGGCGGCATTCGAGGCCATGCAGAAAGCCCTCGAAGCGGCCAAGGCGGCTGGCGGCGTGGTGAATGGGGGCGGGCGCGTGGATACGGGTGCGGCAGATGCCTATTATGTGAAACCGGCGCTGGTCGAAATGCCGAAGCAGGTTGGCCCCGTTCTGGAAGAGACTTTCGCCCCGATCCTGTACGTCATGAAGTACAGCGATCTCGATCAGGCGATTGAAGCGCACAACGCCGTCGCAGCCGGTCTTTCGTCGTCGATTTTCACCCGCGACATACAGGAATCGGAACGTTTCCTGTCGTCGGAAGGCTCCGATTGCGGTATCGCCAACGTCAATATCGGCACGTCGGGTGCGGAAATCGGCGGTGCCTTCGGCGGTGAGAAGGAAACTGGCGGCGGCCGTGAATCCGGTTCGGATGCGTGGAAGGCGTATATGCGCCGCGCCACCAACACGATCAACTACTCCAAGGCGCTACCGCTGGCGCAGGGGGTTTCCTTCGATATCGAGTAATCGACTTTTCGATCGCGTTGTCGGAAGAGAAATTGATCCATCATGCCGGTGCGGCTTCCTCCGCGCCGGCATTTCTGTTCGATGGGTCTGACAAGGGCCTCCGCGATGATTTGCGGAAAACATGTGGTTGCGCGAAATTTTATTCCCGCAACATTGCCGATATTGAATTATCGTCTCTCTATCGTTTTAATGGAAAACCATAGCATTGCTCCATATCGTGATCCGGCCAGAGGGGCTGGTGATAAGGAGATGAAATGCCAGCCATCACCCGACGCGCGCTTTCCGCCAGCCTTTTTGCCGTCGCCGCATTCTCCGTCCTGCCGCTGCAGGCAGGGGCGGCGGAAGAGTTGAAGATCGGTTATCAGAAAACCGGACTGCCTGTTATCGCCCGCCAGCAGGGTGTCATCGAAAAGGCGCTTGAAGCCAAGGGCGTGAAGGTTTCATGGGTCGAATTCACCGCAGGCCCGCCGCTGGTGGAAGCCCTGAATGTCGGCTCCATCAATGTCGGCTGGACGGGTGATGCGCCGCCGATCTTCGGCCAGGCAGCGGGTTCGGCCATCGTTTATGTGGCGGCGCTTCCCTCGAACGGTAAGGGCGAGGCGATCTTCACCAAACCCGAAAGCGGCATCAAGTCGGTTGCCGATCTGAAGGGCAAGAAGGTTGGCGTCGGCAAAGGCACCAGTGCACATAACCTGCTCGTTGCGGCTCTGGAAAAGAATGGCCTGAAATTCAGCGATATCGAGGTGACCTATCTCAGTCCTGCTGATGCCGCGGCAGCCTTCGCTAGCGACAAGATCGACGCCTGGGCCGTCTGGGATCCTTTCTATGCGATTGCCGAAACCCGATACAAGCCGGTGACGCTGGCCCGCACCAGCGATGTGCTTGCTGTAAGCACCTATTTCCTCGCCAATCGCGACTACGCCAAATCGCATGGCGACACCATCAACACGACGATCGATGCGCTCGGTGAGGCTGCGAAGTGGTCCGCCGCCAATCGCGACAAGGTCGCTGCGGCGCTGCATGAGGTGACGGGCGTGCCGCTGGAGGCACAGACGCTTGCCGCGAACCGTTCGGAATTCGGCATTACCAAGATCGATGACAAGATCATCGCCAGCCAGCAGGAAACGGCGGATCGCTTTTATCGTCTCGGCCTGATCCCGAAACAGATCAGCATCAAGGATGCCGTCTGGTCGGGCGCCACCAACTGAGCCGGAGGGACATGCCGTGAGCAGCAGTAAGCGCATCGAGTTCGGCGGCATCATCGGCTGGCTGCTTCCCGCACTCATCCTTGCAGGATGGGAGGTGGCGGCGCGCGCGGGGGTGATTTCCGCCAATGTGCTGCCCGCCCCCTCCGCAGTCGCCGAAGCCTTCTGGCGGCTTCTGCTCTCGGGGGAGCTCCTCGCCAATATCGGTGTCAGTTCCGCCCGCGCACTCGTCGGTTTCGCCATCGGCGGCTCCATCGGCTTCATCTTCGGGCTGGCGAACGGTCTGTCGAAGTTCTCCCGCAGTTTCACCGATACGACGCTGCAGATGGTCCGCAACATTCCGCATCTGGCGCTCATTCCGCTCGTCATCCTGTGGTTCGGCATCGATGAGGAAGCGAAGCTCTTTCTGGTCGCGCTCGGCGTATTTTTCCCGATCTACATCAACACGCTGCTCGGCATCCAGGGCGTCGATCCGCAACTGGTGGAAATGGGCCGTACCTACGGCATGTCGCCCTTCACGCTGTTCCGGCGGGTCATTTTACCCGGTGCACTGCCCGCCATTTTCACCGGATTGCGTTATGCGCTGGGCATCATGTGGCTGACACTGATCGTGGCGGAAACCATTTCCTCCTCGTCGGGCCTTGGCTACATGGCCATGCAGGCGCGCGAGTTCCTGCTGATCGACGTCGTCGTGCTGTCGATCCTTATCTATGCGCTTCTCGGCAAGCTGGCCGACAGTTTTGCCCGCTTCCTCGAAAGCATCTTCCTGCAATGGCATCCAGCCTTCAAGAAAGTCTGAGGTAACCCATGTCGACCGGTAATGTGACGACGTTGAGACGCCCTGATGCCCAGCCATCCCCGCCGCCAGGAGCGGAGGCAAAGATCGAACCCGGCCCGAAATCGACCGAAGCTAAGGTTGCCTTCAGCTTCCGCAACGTCACGAAGAGCTTCGGCGACAAGCCGGTTCTGCGTGGCATTGATCTCGATGTGCGGGAAGGCGAGTTTCTGGCCATTATCGGCAAAAGCGGCTGTGGCAAGAGTACGCTTTTGCGTATTCTGGCCGGCCTCGACACGCCGACGACCGGAACCGTCTCTAAGGATGCCTCAAGCCGCACCCGCATGATGTTTCAGGAGCCGCGTCTTCTGCCGTGGGAGCGTATCGCGAATAACGTTTCCGTGGGGTTGACCGGCATCGCCAGGGGCGAGGCGGCGCAGGAACAGGCGCTTGCCATCCTTGATGAGGTGGGCCTGAGGGACCGGGCGGGTGAGTGGCCCTATGTGCTTTCCGGCGGCCAGAAGCAGCGTGTTGCGCTGGCGCGGGCGCTCGTCGCCCATCCGCAGATCCTGGCGCTGGATGAGCCGCTCGGCGCGCTCGACGCGCTCACGCGCATCGAAATGCAGCTTTTGCTGGAGCGCATCTGGCGCAAGCAGAAATTCACCGCCGTGCTCGTCACGCATGATGTTTCCGAGGCCGTGGCGCTCGCCGATCGCATCGTCGTCATCGATGAGGGCCGCATCGCACTCGACCTCGATGTGAAGCTGCCACGTCCGCGCCGCCATGGCACGGCGGAGTTTGCGAGACTGGAAGAGCAGGTTCTGAACCAGCTCTTCGGCCGGGGAGAGGTTACAGGGTAATAATGGGTGTCGCGGCAGGGCCAAGACCCTGCCGCCCCATGTTTTAGCCAATGCTCATCAGGCTGGCATTGCCGCCAGCGGCGGTGGTGTTGACGCTGACGGAGACCTCTTCCACCAGCCAGTCCAGCGTATAGGGCTGGCTTTCCCCGGAAAGCGCTTCCGTGGTAGCGGCCTGAACGAGAACCAGCGGACCGGAAAGAGCCGAGATTTTCCTGTTGATCTCAATCACACGCTCCGCATCGCCTTCAACCAGCGCACCGGCAAAGGGGCCTGACTTTGCCCAGTCATCCGCCCAGACGATGCGTGAGGTGACGGTTGCCGGCAAGCCATAGATCGACTTTTCAAGCCCCGACGCGTTGTCAATGACAACCGCATTTCCAGTCGCAAGCGCTGCCGCGAGCTGGCGGTAAAGCCCCTGTTCGGTTGCCGGGACCAGCAAAACCTTTCCGCGCGGATGCAGCGCATAGACATTTCTCTCACCGACAGGGCCTGCCAGTTCTGTCTCGAAGCCAAGGCCGGAAAGCGCCGCGGCCTGCCTTGCGGCTTCCGCTGCGACCGTCTCACCGTTTTCGTCAAGCCAGCGTGCGAGATCGACGGCGGCCTGATCCTGCTGGCTGGCGATGCGGTCGATCTTCGGGGCGGTCTGCGTCATGCGGCCGAGATAGAGCGGCCCGCCCGCCTTGGGACCGGTGCCGGAAAGGCCGCGCCCGCCGAAGGGCTGCACGCCAACCACCGCGCCGATGATGTTGCGGTTCACATAAAGATTGCCAGCCGCGACGCGCGACAGAACGTGCTGGATCGTATCGTCGAGGCGGGTATGCAGGCCGAAGGTCAGGCCATAGCCGGTAGCGTTGATCTCGTCGATCAGCCGGTCGAGATTGTCGCGCTTGAAGCGGATGACGTGCAGCACCGGACCAAAAACTTCGCGTTTCAGATCCGCAAGGGACTTCATCTCGATGATGGTCGGCGGCACGAACGTGCCCTTGCCGGTTTCGCCCGCAAGTGTGATCTGCTCGATGCGGTGACCGAGCGAACGCATGTCCTCGATGTGTTTTTCGATGATTCCCTTGGCCTCGGCGGTGATGACCGGGCCGACATCAACCGAGAGTCGATCGGTGCGGCCGATGCGCAGCTCATGCAGCGCGCCTTTCAGCATGGTCAGTGTGCGGTCCGCAACATCTTCCTGCAGGCAGAGAATGCGCAGCGCCGAGCAGCGCTGACCGGCACTGTCGAAGGCGGAAGCAATGACATCGGCGACGACCTGTTCGGCAAGAGCAGAGGAATCGACGATCATGGCGTTCTGGCCGCCGGTTTCGGCAATCAGCGGCACCGGCTGGCCATTGGCGAGAACCCGGCCGGCAAGCTGGCCCTGAATGAGCCGCGCCACTTCCGTCGAGCCCGTAAACATCACGCCGGCTGTAAGGGGTGAGCCAACAAGTGCGGCACCCGTCTTGCCGTCGCCCGGCAGAAGCTGCACAGCGTCTTGCGGAACGCCCGCCTCATGCAGCAGGCGCACGCCCTGGGCGGCGATAAGCGGCGTTTCTTCGGCGGGCTTTGCCAGAACCGGATTGCCGGCAACCAGCGCCGCCGTCACCTGACCGATGAAGATGGCGAGCGGGAAGTTCCACGGGCTGATGCAGACGACCGGGCCGAGCGGCGTTTCGCCGGCCGTGAAATTCCTGCGCGCTTCCGCTGCGTAATAACGTAGGAAGTCGATGGCCTCGCGCACCTCGGCAATGGCGTTCGGCATGGATTTTCCCGCCTCGCGCATGACAAGGCCGAGCAGATCGGGCATTTCGGCCTGCATGGCGTCGGCGGCGCGCTCCAGGCAGGCGGCGCGCTCTTCCACAGGGGTGGACGGCCAGTTCGAGGACGCCGCGCGCTGCATGGCCGCTTCCACATCAGCTTCAGTCGGTTCGGTGACGTATCCGACGATATCATTGTGGTCGCCCGGGTTGAGAACCGGCCGCGTTGCGCCGCCCGCTTGCGGCGCGGCCGCTTTCCACTCGGCCGATGCCCCCGCCTTCAGGACCTTGTCGAGAGCAGCGAGTGTCGTTTCGCTGGAGAGATCCAGGCCGGCGGAATTTTTACGTTGCGGCCCGAACAGGTCGGCAGGGGCGGCGATGCGGTCGTGACGTGCGCCGGGAACGTTATGGGCCTTGACGACGGCGACCGGGTCTTCCAGCAGGGAATCCACCGGCACCGCGGGGTCGGCAATGCGGTTGACGAAAGAGGAGTTGGCACCGTTCTCCAGCAAGCGGCGGACGAGGTAGGCCAGCAACGTTTCATGGGTGCCGACCGGGGCGTAGAAGCGGCACGGCCGGTCGAGCTTCCTCTTGCCGACAACCTCGCTGTAAAGCGGTTCGCCCATGCCATGCAGGCACTGGAACTCGTAGTCGCCAAGTTTGAAGTCTGGACCGGCAAGATGATAGATCGTCGCCATGGACTGCGCATTATGGGTCGCAAATTGCGGGAATATCACATCGCGCGCGGCGAGCAGCTTGCGGGCGCAGGCAATGTAGGAGACATCGGTGTGCACCTTGCGGGTAAAGACCGGGAAGTCTTCCAGCCCCTCCACCTGCGCGCGCTTGATTTCGGCGTCCCAGTAGGCGCCCTTGACAAGACGCACCATGATGCGGCGGTTCGAACGGCGGGCAAGGTCGATAATGTAATCCAGAACGAACGGGCAGCGGCGGCCATAGGCCTGCACCACGAAACCGAGGCCGTTCCATCCGGCAAGGTCCTTGTCCAGCGCCAGTTCTTCCAGAAGATCAAGCGACAATTCCAGCCGGTCCGCTTCTTCAGCGTCGATATTCAGGCCGATATCGTATTTTTTGCTAAGCAGCATCAGTGATCTCACGCGGGGCAGAAGCTCTGCCATGACGCGTTCGGCCTGCGCGCGCGCATAACGTGGGTGCAGCGCTGAAAGCTTGATGGAAATGCCCGGACCGCCATAGATACCGCGCCCGGCAGAGGCCTTGCCGATGGCGTGGATGGCGTTTTCATAATCCTTGTAATAACGCTCCGCATCCTTTGCGGTGGTCGCGGCTTCGCCCAGCATGTCGTAGGAGTACTGAAAGCCCTGTTCTTCCAGCGGCCTGGAACGCTTGATCGCTTCCCCAATCGTCTCGCCGGTCACGAACTGCTCGCCCATCATGCGCATCGCCATATCGACGCCGCGGCGGATGACGGGTTCGCCAGCCCGGGCGATCAACTTGGTCAGCGCCGCCGAGAGGCCGCTATCGTTCACCGTCGAGGTAAGCTTGCCGGTGATGACGAGACCCCAGGTGGCCGCATTGACGAAGAGCGAGCGGCCGCCGCCAATATGGGATTTCCAGTCGCCGCGAGCGATCTTGTCGCGGATCAGCGCATCGCGGGTGGCAGTGTCGGGGATGCGCAGCAGTGCCTCGGCGAGGCACATCAAGGCAACACCCTCGTGGCTGGAGAGCGAATATTCCTGGACCAGCCCTTCGACGCCGGTGCCCTTGGTCTTGGCGCGCAATGCTTCGATCAGTTTGCGAGCGGTCTCGCGAATGGCTTTCGCCTGTTCTGCCGTCATCGTCGCCGCCTCGATCAACGGCGCCATGCATTCTTCTTCGGTACGGCGATAGGCGGCAGTGATCGCCTTGCGCAGCAGGGTCTGCTCACGCACCGGCGGCGCAAAATTCTGGAAAATACCACTCGTCACTACACCGGCGTTGCTTGCACCATCGGCCATTCTGAAAATCCTGAAAACGCTGTTGAAGACAGACTGCCGGCGGCAGCGTGTCCTCAGCCCGCCGCTCGTCATCCTTACGCTCACAATATCATTGCCGCGAAAATTGCTATGGCCTTATTTTTAGCATAAAACAGGCAATACGAACTTTTATTGTCCCAATTTGGCGTGAAAATGAATGGCAAATAGTCAGAAAACAGACGGTTTGGATGACTTCGACCTCAAGATTCTCGAGGCGCTCAGCGAGGATGGGCGCATGTCCGTGCTGCAGCTGTCGAAAAAGGTAGGTCTTTCCAAGACACCCTGCCAGACGCGGCTGAAGCGACTGGTGGATGAGGGCTATATTCTCGGCTTCCGCGCCATGCTCAATCCGCAGAAACTCGGCGTCGACCATATCGCCTTTGCCGAGGTCAAGCTGTCCGACACACGGGAAAAGGCACTGGAGGAGTTCAACACTGCGGTACGCAAGATCAAGGAAGTAGAAGAGTGCCACATGATCGCCGGCGCCTTCGATTATCTCCTGAAGGTCCGCACCAGCGACATACGCAAATACAGAAGAGTATTGGGCGAAAAAATCTCGAGCCTGCCGTCTGTCGCTAACACGTCGACCTTTGTGGTCATGCAGTCCGTCAAGGAAACCGGCATCTAAAAAGAAGACGAAAAAACGGGCAGACTCGCGTCTGCCCGTTCGTTACCTTCTGCGTCCAGTCCTCTCAGCGCGCCGTTGCAGCGGCGGTGACGGCTGTCATCTGCGCGTCGGGACCGAACTCGTTTTCATTCTCGATGCCCAGCAGTTCCTGCAGTCGCAACCTTGCACGGCTGACGCGGCTCTTGATCGTGCCCACAGGGCATCCGCAGATTTCCGCCGCCTCTTCATAGGCGAAGCCGGAAGCGCCAATCAGCAGTATGGCTTCACGCTGGTCGTCGGGCAATTTCGCGAGCGCTGCGCGGAAATCCTGAAGGTCCACCGAGCCATGCTGTTCCGGTGGGACCGACATGCGGGACGTATAGACACCATCCGTGTCCTGCACCTCGCGGCCGGATTTGCGGATCTGGCTGTAAAACTCGTTGCGCAGAATCGTTACCAGCCAGGCGCGCATATTGGTGCCGGGTTGATAACTGTCCTGTTTCGCCCAGGCCTTCATGATCGTGTCCTGCACGAGGTCGTCGGCCCGGTCCCTCGAACGGATCAGCGAAATTGCGAAGGCGCGAAGGTTGGGCAGTGCTGCCAGCATCTCGCGCTTGAAGTTGTATTCTGTCTGCTCCGGCTCTTTCGCCATCATTCCTCCAAAGCCTTGATTTTGGCTCTGCTTTCCGCTTCATCGAGTTTTTCGAGAAGGTCGAGGAATTTGTCAGGGATGCCTTCGTCTTGAACGGCATCATAAAGCTCCCTGAGCTTACGGGAAATCACCGCCCGCCCTGAGTGCGGGACCTGGGGGGCGGCCGGATTATCCGGCTGATCTTGGTCCGATTGAAATATGCTCATAACGTCCGGTATTCCTTTTTTGTCATGGCAAAGAATGCACGGCGAAAAAAATAGTTCCGGTGGTTCGGAACTTTTTTTGCGATGTGCACGTTGCTATCTTGGGTTTGCGTTGCAGACCGCATGAAAGGGGAGAATTCCATGTCAGTTTCTACACGCATCGCACCGCACCTGCCATATCTGCGCAGGTTCGCGCGTGCCGTTTGCGGCTCACAATCAACGGGCGATGCCTATGTTGCGGCTACACTCGAAGCGCTGATCGCCGACATCAGCATCTTTCCGCAGACAAGCAGCGATCGTGTTTCGCTCTATCAATTGTTCGTATCGATCTTTAGTTCCGTCACGATCAATATTAAGGCCGACGAAAACCTGTCTGGATGGGAAAAACGCGCTTCCGCCAATTTGTCCGCCGTGCCGCCACTTGCCCGCCAGGCTTTCCTCCTGACAACCGTCGAGGAGTTCTCGCCGTCGGAGACGGCGGAGGTTCTGCGGGTATCCGAAGACCAGGTTGGTAAGCTCATCGACGAGGCAGCGTCTGAAATCGCCCGACAGGTGGCGACCGATATCATGATCATCGAGGATGAACCGCTGATCGCCATGGATATCGAACAGATGGTCACCGATCTCGGCCATCGTGTGACGGGCATCGCCCGCACGCACACGGAAGCGCTCGATCTTTTCCATCGTACCCAGCCGAAGATGATCCTGGCCGACATCCAGCTCGCCGACGGCAGCTCCGGTCTCGATGCGATGAAGGACATCCTTCAGATGACCACCCTTCCAGTAATCTTCATCACGGCTTTCCCGGAGCGTCTTTTGACGGGTGAACGGCCCGAGCCGACATTCCTCGTAACGAAGCCCTTCAACCCGGACATGGTGAAAGCACTCATCAGCCAGGCCCTGTTTTTCAACGAAAGCTCGCGCGTAGCGGCGTGAGATTTTGCCGAAACCGCACGCTGACCGGGAACCTCTGTGGTGCCCGGGCGTTGGCGGTTACGGTCGTGGGGCTGCCCCGCGACTTTCTGCAAGGAGATGAATTTGCATCGGCTGGCGTGGCATAACGCGGAGAGGGACGAAAGCGAACTTCACGATTCGCTCGTCCTTGCCTTGCTCGATTCGGGTGAGACAGTCATGCTCCAGGACCGCAACCGTGACTACATATTCGTGGCCAATCTTCCGGATGTCTGGAAGCTGCCGGCTGAATCCCCTCCAACTGATGAAAATCTGTTCGGGAAGGATTTGTCCGGGCGGTTGGCCGAGCTCAAGAAAGACATGGGCGCGGCGGGCAGTCGCGGCATGCTGGAAGTGGGAGCGGGCAATGATCGAGTCTTCCAGTTCCACGTGCACTCAACTTTGAATCAGATGAACCAGATGGTGATGAAAACCACCATCCGGGAAGTGACGGCGGAACGGCGACGCGAGCAACTTCTGCGTTCGTTGCTGCGCGAAGTCAGTCACCGTTCCAAGAATTTGCTGGCGATCATCCAGAGCCTTGCGGGCCAGACGGCCCGTTTCAGTCTCACCAAGGACGATTTCCTGCGCAAATTCCGGGGGCGCCTGCATGCGCTTGCCCAAAGCCAGGATCTCATCACCGATTCCGATTGGCGGGGGGCACGTATATTCGAGCTGCTGCGCCAGCAATTCGATCTCTATGTGCCTGAATATCCGAACCTCATCCATATGGAAGGCGAGAACCTGCTGCTCAATCCGAACGGCGCGCTCTATATCGGGCTCGCCTTTCACGAACTTGTTGTCAACACTGTCAGCCACAGTGGCAATCTCGCCTATCACCCGCCAATATCCCTGCAATGCCGGCAGGAGGGGGAGTTCTATATAGTCGAATGGAACGAGCCGATGACGCCGTCGAAGGAACCCGTGGAGGCAAGGCGCGGCAGTTTTGGCAGCGTCGTGCTGGAAAAGGTGGTTCCCTCCGCTCTGGGAGGAAGTGCCGAATATGAGCTTACTCCGGAGCGCATTGTTTATCGGTTGAAATTCCCCTCGGGCGACGTCGCAGATATGTAAGAGACGCACGCGGCCGGACGGCCGTCTCGGCCGCCTTTCACTACAGAAGACATTAAAAAAGCACGGCTCAGAGAGAGCCGTGCTATTTCAAAGACGGGTTTTCAGGGGCGAAACCCGTTTATACTGGGCCAAGCTTCAGGCGGGGACGGGGGAATTGCTTGGCCTGCATTAAAAACACACTTGGCGAGATTCGGTTCCAGCAAAATGTATATTTTTTGCGGCTCACGAATTATAGTCACTTTTGCGGGTCCGATTAGTTAGTGGGAGCCCGCCTGATCGGATCGTTTGGGCGTGAAGTAACGCATCGGCGCCTCCAGCGCCCATTCGAAACCGCTTTCACGATATTCCGTTGTCACATTCCCCCCGAAAGCGCCTTCCGCGTGCCTCTTGATGACCGTAGTCCCGAAACCCTTGCGGCTGGGCTCCTGCGCCGGGGGGCCACCCGTTTCGGTCCATACAAGATGAAGCATCTGCCGCCCGTCTTTTTCAACCGGTTTCCAACGGACAGTAATTTTGCCTGAGGGAGCGGACAAAGCGCCGTATTTTATGGAATTTGTGGTAAGCTCATGCACGACGAGGCCAAAATTCTGCGCGGCCTCGGGCGAGAGCATGAAATCGTCTCCCGCCAGAACAAAACGCTCTGCCACCGTGCCAAAAACATCGAGGTGGGTCTCGATCAGTTTCCGGATTGGCAAGCCCTGCCACTGAACTTCCGCCAAGGCCCGGATCGACATGCCGAGGCCGCGCAGGCGATGGTCCACCTCTTTCTGGAATTCCGGAATGCTTTTATTCTCGCGGCCCAGTTGCCGTATCATCGCCTGAACAAGCGTGAGAATGTTCTTGGAGCGGTGCACCAGCTCATGCAGCAGCAATTGCAGCCTTTCTTCTGACTGGCTTCTGTCGAAGGAGGCGTTTGAAAGCGCGATGGCCACCTGATTGGCCTCTTTTATCTTGGTGTCCACCGGCGCGACGATCTCACCTTCACCAATGCGCTCGGCCATGAGGGTCAGGTCGCGGATCGAGCTGCGCAATTGCCGCCCCACCAGATAGGCGCCTCCTATAGCAATCAAAACGAGTACCAGGCTGCCGATCATCATCTGCCGCCAGGTATCGACCAGCGCAGCCTGACTTGCGGCAAGCGGCCCCCACATGACGGTTTTCCACTGCCAGCCAGGCAATTGCGCATAGGCGTAAAGATTGCCCTTGCCGTCGAAAAAATTGCCGCTGAAGGCCTGCATTTCGGAGAGTATGGCCGGGGTGACGAACGGTTTGCCAATCGCCGCCTCGTCAGGAGCGGTGGATACAACGACACGATTGGTGCCGTCGATGATAGCGACCGCCCAGTTTCGCGGCAGGTTCTCGGTGGAGATGAGCCGGCTCAGGTCACTGGCATTCTGCGTCAGGATGAGGGCGTCTCCGGCAGACCCGAGTTCCGGATCGAGCGGCATGGTAACGTTGAACACCCATTCCTTGCTGGTTGAGCCGAAAAAAATGTTCGATACCGTTATACGGCGGGATTCTATCGCTTTGGCGAGATCGGCCTCGGCCGGCACCTTGCCGAGAGGCTTGCCGAAGGGCACACGGGTGTTGAGATGCTGCTGGCCATCCTTGGTGGCAAGAATGGCATAAAGACCCTCCCGTTTCAGGCTGTCTGCTACGCGTCCCTGAAAGGCGGCGAGATTGCCGCTCTCGAGTTCGGGAAATTGCGACAGCAGATTAAGCGAGGTGGCGATTTCCTGCAGACGGCGATCGATGTTGCGGCTGACGACCCGTACATCCTCGATCGTCTCGCGCTGCAGGTCGTCGCGTTTTTCCGCTTCCAGGCGGAGCATCAAGTAGCCGACGAAAAGGATCAGCGGCAAAGTGATAACGGTCGCCATCACCACCAGATAGGTGCCGATGGAGGCGGTCGGGAAAAAATTCGCGCTACGCCGACGCAAAGCCGAGATCATGTTCTTCAGTCTGTTGCCGGGTCGAGGCATATAAAAACTCCGGCATTTATCCCTTTGTTACGACATGGATAATACCGCGCCATACCCCATTGGCAATGGCTGATTTCTTACCTTTGGTTGTTGTGGTTCACGACATCTCCCAAAGCCGTGATTGAAAAAATCGGAACTATTTGGACAACCATGCCGTTTGCCAGTCGAACCGGTCGAAGAGCGGAAAAATGTTTCCGCCGGCCAGTTGAGAACGATGAAAGGAAGGTACGAAATGGCAAAGAAACTTACGATCCTCGTCACCGCCGCCCTCATGGGCACGACGGCTTTCGCGCCGCTTGCCATCGCTCAGGGCACGACGCAGCCCGCGCCGGCAAATCCCAGCGCACAGACTGAACCGGCGACGCCGCCAGCGACGCCCATGGCTCCTGCAGCACCCTCGGCCAATGACAGCGCAGCCACGACCACCGGCGGAGCCTATCTGACGGAGCAGGGCGAAACGCAAATCAGCGCCAACGACTATATCGGCAAGTCTGTCTATACAGCGGCCGATGAGAGCATCGGCAATGTGACGAACCTCATCATGGAACAGGACGGGGGTCTGGTTGCAGCGGTGATCGGTGTTGGCGGCTTCCTGGGTATCGGCGCCAAGGACGTGGCCGTTCCTATGGACAAGGTGACGATGACGCGCAACGCGCAAGACGGCACCATTCGCCTGACGACGACCGAAACCGCGGAAACGCTGAAGGCAGCGCCGGAATTCAAGACGCTGGAGCAGAAGACCAGCGAGCAGAACGCGGCAACCCCGGCGGCACCCGACAGCACCACCACTTCGGCGACAAAGCCGTAAATCCCATACCTGGGAGGCAGGAGCGGGAACAGGCGCCATCCGCCGTCCCGCGGGAGACACCGGCCATCGGCCGGTGTCTTTTTGGTTTATTCACCCGCGTTCCGCGACGAATGCCATGCCCAGGCGGATTTGATGATATCGGAAAGAGAATAGCGCGGTTCCCAGCCCAGAACCTCTTTCGCCTTTTCGTTATTTGCCACCAGTGTTGTCGAATCGCCATCCCGACGCCCGGCATATTCGACGGGGAAGGGCCGACCGGAGACTTCCGAAATCGCTGCCAGCAATTCTTTGACCGTGGTGCCCGTGCCGGTGCCGAGGTTGAGTTCCACGGTTTCCCCGCCCGCCAGCAGATAATCCACTGCACGCACATGGGCGTCGGCGAGATCGAGAATGTGGATGTAGTCGCGCACGCAGGTTCCATCGCGCGTGTCGTAATCCGTGCCGAATACCTTGAAACCCTGACGCCGGCCGAGTGCGGCCTCGATGGCCAGCGGGATCGCATGGGTTTCCGGTTTGTGCCATTCGCCGATGCGGCCTTCGAAATCAGCTCCTGCGGCATTGAAGTAGCGCAGCATTACCGAGCGTAGCCCCTTATAGGCGCTGTAATCCTTCAGCGCCTGCTCGACCACCCATTTGGTGCGGCCATAGGGGTTGATCGGCGCCTGCCGGTGCGTTTCGTCGATCGGGACCTGTTCCGGCAGACCATAGGTGGCGCAGGTGGAGGAGAATACGAAGGCATTGACACCGGCATCGATGGCGGACGAAAGCAGGTTGAGCGAGCCGATGACGTTGTTGTCATAGAAAGCCACGGGCTGCTTGACCGATTCACCGACCTCGATCAGTGCCGCGAAATGCAGAACCGCCTCCGGCCGGTGTTTGGCGAAGACTTCGTCCAGCCGCGCCCGGTCGCGAATATCGCCCTGTTCGAAAGGCCCCCAGCGGACGAATTCCTCATGCCCGTTGGAGAGATTGTCAAAAACGACGGGTTCATACCCTCTTTCAGAGAGGAGAAGGCACGTGTGCGAACCGATATAGCCGGCACCACCGACGACAAGGACTTTCTTCTTCATCAATTGCCTTTCAAAAAATTACGGATACGCCGAGACTGTATGTTACTTTGTTTAAATAAGGGCGGCGTGACGCAGTGCGCCATCAACCAATCTATCCTTCGCGGGTAACATAAAAAAAACCGCGCATCCATGGGCCGGATGCGCGGTTGGTGTCGCTGGCGAGCCAAGAAGTTACTTGGTCTTTTTTGTACCTGCTCTCGTGGCGAGAAACCCGGCTGCGACGGCGACGGCAAGTGTCGCATAGGGGCGCGCCTGTATCGCGAGTGAAAGCAACGACTGAAGAGCAAGCGGCGCCGCCGTGAGCGGCGCTGCGGCAGCGAGCGGCGTGACCGGCCTTGTTGCATAGACCCTTGGACGCTTCAGGATGGCGAGTGCCACAAGCATGATAACTCCAAGCAGAAACGCGGATCCGGCGACGACCAGCGCTGCAGGGCCTGCGCCGACGTGCCGGGCGAGGTAAATCGATCCGGCTACAACCGCCGCCACGAAGGCTATCAGGAAAAATATTCCCGCCAGCACCGATAATATGATGACAGAGCGCAGTCGTCTCGTGACGACACGCCCTTCACGCTGGGTCTCCCCCAGATAGACCAGCAATGCCTCAAGCATGAGCTTATCGACGTGTCAGGAGGGCAAGAACGAAACCGACGCCGACCGCAATGCCGAGCGACTGGAGCGGGTTTCGCTGGACCTGGTCCGTCAGATTGTCATTCAGCGTTGAAATCTCGTTGCGCACGGTATCCGCCATGTCGCTCGATGCGGAGATGGCATCGTCCGCAACACGCGCGGCCTGAGCTTTCAGCTCATGCGAAGCACCGACGCCAAGCGCCTTCACGCTCTTGGCAAGATTTGCCAGATCTTCGCGAAGCTGGGCGAGCTGCGCGGCCACATCGGCTGCATCACCGCTTTCGAGGGATTGCTGGATCTTGTCATTAACGCTGCTACGCACGCTTGCCATGAGTGAAGTCCTTCTTGAACATCGTTGATGGAGATGGCGACATGTCCATGACTGACGCCGCTTGACTTTCATTACGGCGGCAGAAACTACCCGCCTGTCCGTGATTGAAACGCAGCGACACCGACTTGGTTCCGCAACGTCATGTCTTTTCTTCGTCCCGCTCGATGCGCCTCATTTTTAAGGAATTAGTCCCCGGACATTTGTTTTCCTGTAACAAGCATCATATAAGGCCCATCATCCAAGACCGACCTTGACTTCAATCAATATGTGAAACGAGATGCTGCAGACGCCATATTACCTCATCGACAAGACAAAACTTCTTCGCAACATGGAGAAGATTGCCTATGTGCGGGAAAAATCCGGTGCCAAGGCGCTGTTGGCGTTGAAATGCTTCGCCACCTGGTCGGTGTTCGACTTCATGTCGCAATATATGGATGGCACCACTTCCTCCTCGCTTTATGAAGTCCGTCTTGGCCGCGAGAAATTCGGCGGTGAAACCCATGCCTACTCCGTTGCCTATGCCGATTACGAGATCGACGAGGTGATTGCGAATGCCGACAAGATTATCTTCAATTCCATCGGCCAGCTGGAGCGCTTTGCCGACAAGGCATCCGGCATCACGCGCGGTCTGCGCCTCAATCCGCAGGTCAGTTCATCGAGCTTCGATCTTGCAGATCCCGCACGTCCGTTCAGCCGCCTTGGCGAATGGGATGTCGCCAAGGTCGACAAGGTCATGGATTGCATTTCCGGTTTCATGATCCACAATAACTGCGAAAACAGCGATTTTGCCCTGTTCGACCGCATGCTGACGCAGATCGAGGAAAAATTCGGATCGCTGCTGTCGCGTGCCGAATGGGTCAGCCTCGGCGGCGGCATTCATTTCACTGGCGACGATTACCCGCTCGACCAGTTCTGCGACCGTCTGCGTGCCTTCTCAGAAAAATACGGTGTGCAGGTGTATCTCGAGCCGGGCGAAGCCTCGATCACGAAGAGCACGACGCTCGAAGTGACGGTTCTCGACACGCTGTTCAACGGCAAGAACCTCGCTATCGTCGACAGCTCCATCGAAGCGCACATGCTCGATCTTCTGATCTATCGTGAGAGCGCCAAGGTATCGCCGAACGAGGGCGAACATCCCTATATGGTTTGCGGCAAGTCCTGCCTCGCCGGCGATATTTTCGGCGATTTCCGTTTCGACAACGAGCTGAAAGTGGGTGACCGCATCTCCTTCCAGGACGCAGCCGGTTACACCATGGTCAAGAAAAACTGGTTCAACGGCGTGAAGATGCCGACGATCGCCATCAAGGAACTCGACGGCTCGGTTCGCGCCGTCCGTGAATTCGACTTTGCCGATTTCGAGCAAAGCCTGTCTTAAACCCTGTTTCAACATCCAACGAAGCTCATCCCTGCGGGGAAAAGGAGGCATCACCTGAAATGAAGAAGAACGTTCTGATCATCGGCGCCGGTGGCGTAGCACAGGTCGTGGCGCATAAATGCGCCCAGAACAGCGATGTATTGGGAGACATTCATATTGCGTCACGGACTTTGGAAAAGTGCCGCAAGATTGTCGAGTCCGTACGCGAAAAGAAGAGCCTCAAGACAGATGTGAAACTTGAGGCCCATGCGCTTGACGCGATGGATATCGAGGCGACGAAAGCCTTGATCAACAAGACCGGCGTACAGATCGTCATCAATGTCGGTTCGGCTTTCGTCAACATGTCCGTTCTTCGTGCCTGCATGGACACGGGTGTTGCCTATATGGATACGGCGATCCACGAGGATCCCACCAAGATCTGCGAGACGCCGCCGTGGTATGGAAACTACGAGTGGAAGCGTGCTGAAGAATGCAAGGAGAAGGGCATTACTGCCATTCTCGGTGTCGGTTTTGACCCGGGTGTCGTCAACGCCTATGCGCGTCTTGCCAAGGATGAGTATTTCGACAAGGTCACCTCGGTCGATATCGTCGACATCAATGCCGGCAGCCATGGCCGCTGGTTCTCCACCAACTTCGATCCGGAAATCAACTTCCGTGAGTTCACCGGGGTCGTCTATTCCTGGCAGAATGGCCAGTGGCAGACCAACCAGATGTTCGAAGTCGGCCAGGAATTCGATCTGCCTGTCGTCGGCAAGCAGAAGGCCTATATGACCGGCCATGACGAAGTGCATTCGCTGTCCAAGAACATGGACGGCGCCGATGTCCGCTTCTGGATGGGGTTCGGCGATCACTATATCAATGTCTTCACCGTGCTGAAGAACCTCGGGCTGCTCTCCGAAAAGCCGGTCAAGACGGCTGAAGGTCTGGAAGTCGTGCCGCTGAAGGTGGTCAAGGCCGTGCTGCCCGATCCGTCTTCGCTGGCGCCCGATTATGTCGGCAAGACCTGCATTGGTGATATCGTCAAGGGTATCAAGGACGGCAAGGAACGCGAAGTCTTCATCTACAACGTGGCTGACCATAAGGAAGCCTATGAAGAAGTCGGCTCGCAGGGCATTTCCTACACAGCTGGCGTTCCGCCGGTTGCTGCCGCCATGTTGATAGCGACAGGCGAATGGGATGTGAAGCAGATGGCAAACGTTGAAGAACTGCCACCGAAGCCGTTCCTGAACCTTCTGAACAAGATCGGTCTTCCGAACCGCATCAAGGACGAAAACGGCGACCGCGCGCTGGAATTCTGAGCACAGGCGTTTTGAGAATTGAGACAAAATAAAAGCCCCGCGAGAGCGGGGCTTTTTGTTGAATCTGTCGACCTGAATCGATTGCAAAGTTTTCGCATCCCCACTCCGTCACCCCGGACTTGATCCGGGGTCTAGCGCGATCAAGTCTTTGATCGCAAAAGGGTCTTCTCACGACGCAGACGCGTCGTGGCTGGATGCCGGATCAGGTCCGGCATGACGGAGGAGGTCGTCGACCGGCTTGAGTCCCACAAAAAGGGACTCATTTTCTTGCAAGAGCTAAAAACGAAGGGCGTCCTCAGCCCTTTGTCGGCTTTGGCCCACGCTTTTCGAATGGCTTGTCCTTCTTGCCATCATATTTCGGCTTGTCGCCAAAGGGCTTTTTCTTTTTCCAGGGCTTGTCTTCGCCCTTGCGATCATCGCGGGGGGCGCTCGCGTTGTCGGACTTGCTGAACTTCCGCTGGGCCTTGGCCGGCCGCGTGTCTTCGCGGAAGCCGCCAGTCATCTCGGGTTTGCCCTCAAGCGCCTTGAGGCGAATGCCCTTTTCCAGTGTCATGTCCTTGCCGATGGCGGAAGTGAAACGGTCGACGGCATCGGCTGCCAGTTCCACGAAGGTCTCCGTTTGCTGCATGCGGATGGC
Source organism: Agrobacterium sp. RC10-4-1 (assembly GCF_014138475.1). Lineage (NCBI taxonomy): Bacteria > Pseudomonadati > Pseudomonadota > Alphaproteobacteria > Hyphomicrobiales > Rhizobiaceae > Agrobacterium > Agrobacterium sp. RC10-4-1. Next base: position 14,210 of record NZ_JACJIT010000008.1, on the reverse strand, counting down.
GCCGATATCCTGGCGGGTGATCTTGCCGAAACGGCACAGCATCGGGATAAGCCAGCGCGGCTCGGCGCTCTGCTTGCGGCCAACGGACAGCGAGAACCAGGCGCTGTCGGAGAAGTCGGACCTGTCGCGGCGCGGAGCGTTGTTTTCGACCGTTTCGAAACTGTCGCGGCGCGGCTTGCGGGTGTTATCAAGCGCGACTTCAAAAATGTCTTCCGGTGCCGAACGTCCCGCATGATAAAGGCGCACGAAGGCCGCGGCGACTTTTTCCGCGCCATGCTGTTCCAGCAGCTTGGTCACGAAATCGCGTTCGTCATCCGCCACTGCTTCGCTGAGCGTAGGATCGGCCAGAAGCCGGGCGCCGTCGCGCTCGACGATCTCTTCAACGGAGGGTGGGTGTACCCATGCGGCACTGACCTTGGCGCCTTCGAGCAGGCGCTCGGCCTTGCGGCGCTGGCTGACCGGTACCACGATGGCGCTGACGCCCTTCTGACCGGCGCGGCCGGTGCGGCCCGAGCGGTGCAGAAGTGTTTCGGAATTGGTCGGCAGGTCGGCATGGATGACGAGTTCGAGGCCGGGCAGGTCGATGCCGCGGGCGGCAACGTCTGTCGCCACGCAAACGCGGGCGCGGCCGTCACGCATGGCCTGCAGGGCATGTGTACGCTCGTTCTGCGTCAGTTCGCCGGAGAGAGCCACGACGGAGAAGCCACGATTGTTCAGGCGGGCCGTCAGGTGGTTCACCGCGGCGCGGGTGGAGCAGAACACGATGGCGTTGCGGGCTTCGTAAAAGCGCAGCGCATTGATGATGGCGTTCTCGCGATCGGAAGGCGAAACCAGAAGCGCGCGATATTCGATATCCACATGCTGCTTCTGTTCGGAAGCGGTGGCGATGCGCACGGCGTTCTTCTGGTAGCTTTCGGCCAGCTTGGCGATGCTGCGCGGCACGGTGGCCGAGAACATCAGCGTGCGGCGATCTTCGGGCGATTCCTCCAGAATGAATTCCAGATCTTCACGGAAGCCGAGGTCGAGCATTTCGTCGGCTTCGTCGAGCACGACAGCGCGGATCGATGAGAGATCGAGTGCATTGCGCTTGATGTGGTCGCAGAGACGGCCGGGCGTGCCGACGACGATATGAGCACCGCGCTCCAGCGCCCGGCGCTCATTGCGGATATCCATGCCGCCGACGCAGGAGGCGATGGAGACACCGGCAAATTCGTAAAGCCATTCTAGCTCGCGCTTGACCTGCATGGCCAGTTCGCGTGTGGGGGCGATGGCAAGCGCCAGAGGGGCAGCGGCCTGGCCGAAACGGGTGTTGTCACGCAGCAGCGTGGTCGCAAGCGCGATGCCGAAGGCAACGGTCTTGCCGGAACCGGTCTGCGCGGAAACCAGCGCGTCCTTGTCGGCAAGTTCCGGCGCAAGCATGGCCTGCTGCACGGGGGTCAAATCTTTATAGCCGCGTTTTTCCAACGCCTGCGCGATCGCCGGGGCGATACCCTGGGTGTCTGTCATCTACCGTCTTTCGGATATGAAGCTGCCCGCATCCGCCCGAAACCAATAGATCCTAAAGTCTCCGGGGCAGCCGATACAGGCCATTTCGGCCAGCTGGCCGGTTGCATTGCCGCGCTCATACTGCGAATGGGCCGATTTGTACAGTGCACGGCGGTACGCTCTTTTGCGGGTGCTTTATCCCGCCGGCGCGTCAGTCCGCCATTGTTGCATGTTCACGCTCCCGAAAAAGGCGTACCGCATGGTTCATAAACGGCATTGCGTGGCCCCCGCCTTTTCGCTAAGAGACCCGCAACTTGAGGCTCTTTGTCAGGAAGAGCCGACTGGGTTTGTTCTTGTCCGTCCGTCTTGTGAAAGAGCCGGCGGGAAAATGGGATGGTACTGGTCAAGGCTATGGCTCGCATTGTCATGAAATTCGGCGGCACGTCCGTCGCGAACCTCGAACGCATTCACAATGTCGCCCGGCATGTGAAACGCGAAGTGGATGCCGGCCATGAAGTGGCCGTGGTCGTTTCCGCCATGTCCGGTAAAACCAACGAACTGGTTGACTGGGTGCAGAACGCAGCAAAGATTACGGGGAGCAATGCCGCCTCCTTTTATGATGCGCGCGAATATGACGCGGTTGTCGCATCCGGCGAGCAGGTGACGTCAGGTCTTCTGGCGATCACGCTGCAATCCATGGGCATCAATGCGCGCTCCTGGCAGGGCTGGCAGATCCCGATCCGCACCGATAATGCGCATGGCGCCGCCCGCATTCTCGAGATTGACGGTTCCGATATCGTCAAGCGCATGGGCGAGGGCCAGGTTGCCGTTGTTGCCGGCTTCCAGGGCATCGGTCCCGATAACCGCATTGCAACGCTTGGCCGCGGCGGCTCCGACACCTCGGCCGTTGCCATTGCCGCTGCCGTGAAGGCGGATCGTTGCGACATCTATACGGATGTCGATGGCGTCTACACGACCGATCCGCGCATCGAGCCCAAGGCTCGCCGCATGAAAAAGATCGCCTTCGAGGAAATGCTCGAAATGGCGTCGCTCGGTGCCAAGGTCCTGCAGGTCCGCTCGGTCGAGCTTGCCATGGTACACAAGGTGCGCACCTTCGTTCGCTCCAGTTTCGAGGATCCCGATGCGCCGGGCATGGGCGACCTCATCAACCCGCCCGGTACTTTGATTTGTGACGAGGATGAAATCGTGGAACAGGAAGTCGTAACCGGCATCGCCTATGCCAAGGATGAAGCACAGATCTCGCTGCGCCGCGTGGCCGACCGTCCGGGCGTCTCCGCCGCGATCTTCGGGCCTCTGGCGGAAGCGCACATCAATGTCGACATGATCGTGCAGAACATTTCCGAAGACGGTTCGCGCACCGACATGACCTTTACTGTTCCTTCGGGCGACGTTGCCAAGGCGCTTAAGGTTCTCGATGACAACAAGGCCCAGATCGGCTTCGACGTTGCCCAGAACGAAACCGGCCTCGCCAAGGTTTCGGTTATCGGCATTGGCATGCGCAGCCACGCGGGCGTTGCCGCCAGCGCGTTCAAGGCACTGGCCGAGAAGAACATCAACATCAAGGCGATCACCACGTCGGAGATCAAGATTTCGATCCTGATCGATGGCGCCTATGCCGAACTTGCGGTTCGCACTTTGCATTCTGCTTACGGCCTCGATAAGAGCTAAGCCGAGACATCGGTTCCCGATGCTCCGATTCTTCGGAGTTGCGTTCTTCCGATGTGGCGTTTCATGAAAGCGTGTCCCTTGCGGGACGCGCTTCTCGCGCTATAAATTTTTAAATGACGTTTTGATTCCCGAATATTATGACATTCGGATCGGAAGCGTCGGGGAGCAAACGCGATGAGAGACCTTTCCGCAGGTCCGCGCGTCCTGCTCAAGCGGCTGCGCGAAATGATGGCGGAGCACCTTGAACCGCAGGACCGCCTTGACCAGATCGTCCGTCAGATCGCCGGCAACATGGTGGCGGAGGTTTGCTCGGTCTATGTGCTGCGTTCCGACAGCGTGCTTGAGCTTTATGCGACGGAAGGTCTCAACAAGGATGCCGTGCATCTTGCGCAGCTGAAAATGGGGCAGGGTCTTGTCGGCACCATTGCCGCTTCCGCCCAACCGCTCAATCTTTCCGATGCGCAGGCGCATCCCGCATTCCGCTATCTTCCTGAAACCGGTGAGGAAATTTATCATTCCTTCCTCGGCGTGCCAATTTTGCGCTCCGGTCGCACTCTTGGCGTTCTTGTGGTCCAGAACAAGGCCAGCCGAACGTACCGGGAGGATGAAATTGAAGCGCTCGAGACAACCGCGATGCTTATCGCTGAAATAGTGGCGAGCGGCGAGTTGAAGAAGATCACACGCCCCGGTGTCGAGCTGGACCTGACGCGTGCCGTCTCCATCGACGGCGACGCCTATGGCGAAGGCATCGGTCTTGGCCATGTGGTGCTGCACGATCCGCGCATTGTCGTTACCAACCTGCTGAACGAAGATGCGGATACGGAAATCCGTCGCCTTGCCGATGCTATCGGCTCGCTGCGGCTCTCCATCGATGACATGCTGCAGCGCCGTGACGTACCGACCGAAGGCGAGCACCGCGAGGTTCTCGAGACCTACCGCATGTTCGCCCACGATCAGGGCTGGGTGCGACGCATGGAAGAAGCGATCCGCAACGGCCTGACGGCGGAAGCGGCGGTCGAAAAGGTGCAGAGCGATACCAAGGCGCGTATGATGCGTCTCACCGATCCTTATCTGCGCGAACGCATGCATGATTTCGACGATCTCGCCAACCGGCTGCTTCGGCAGCTCATCGGTTTTGGCGGTCGTGGTCCGGAGCAGGATTTCCCGCTCGATGCCATCGTGCTGGCCCGCGCCATGGGGGCGGCCGAACTCCTGGATTATCCGCGCGAAAAACTGCGTGGTCTGGTGCTGGAAGATGGCGCGGTGACCAGCCATGTCGTCATCGTGGCCCGCGCCATGGGCATTCCGGTTATCGGGCAGGCGACGGGCATTGTCGCGCTTGCCGAAAACAACGATCCCATCATCATCGATGGCGATGACGGCCAGGTGCATTTGCGTCCGATGTCGGATCTGCAACGCGCCTATGAGGAAAAAGTGCGTCTGCGTGCCCGCCGGCAGGAGCAGTTCCGCGCACTTCGCAATGTCGAACCGATCACCAAAGATGGCCAGAAGGTCAACCTCAAGATGAATGCTGGTCTTTTGGTGGATCTGCCGCAGCTGGATGAATCGGGTGCCGATGGCATTGGACTGTTCCGTACCGAGCTGCAATTCATGATCGCTTCCAACATGCCGAAGGGTGAGGAACAGGAGGCCTTCTACCGCTCCGTCCTGCGGCAGGCGAAGGGCAAGAGCGTTACCTTCCGCACGCTCGATATTGGCGGCGACAAGGTCGTTTCATATATGCGCGGCCAGGAGGAGGAAAATCCGGCGCTTGGCTGGCGGGCGATTCGCCTGTCGCTCGACCGGCCGGGGCTGATGCGCACGCAGATGCGCGCGCTTCTGCGCGCTGCTTCCGGTGCCGAACTGCGCATGATGTTGCCGATGGTGACGGAAGTGTCCGAAATCCGCGCTGCACGCGACCTGCTGCAGAAGGAGGTACAGCATCTTTCGAAATTCAGCCATGCGCTGCCGAAAAAGCTGCAGTTCGGCGCCATGCTGGAGGTGCCGGCGCTGATGTGGCAGCTCGATGAGCTGATGCAGGAGGTGGATTTCGTCTCCGTGGGTTCGAATGATCTCTTCCAGTTCTCGATGGCTGTGGATCGCGGCAACGCCCGTGTTTCGGATCGCTTCGACAATCTCGGCAAGCCGTTCCTGCGCATGCTTCGCGATATCGTGCGGGCGGGCGAAAGGCATCAGACTTCGGTTACGCTGTGCGGTGAAATGGCGAGCAAGCCACTTTCGGCAATGGCTCTTATCGGACTTGGATTCCGTTCGATTTCCATGTCGCCGACGGCGATCGGCCCCGTGAAGGCCATGCTGCTCGGGCTCGATGCCGCAAGTCTTGCCGAAGAGTTGAATGCGGCGCTGGATGATCATAATTCGCTGGAAAGCGCGCGCGAGGTGTTGTTACGCTTTGCGGCGACGCATTCCATTCCCATTTAAAAAGAACTGTTTCATAATTGGAGTGACTGGTGGCGAAGCTTCCCGTCGAAAAAATGCGCGAGTTGGAAAGACGTTTCGGCGAGATCGAAGCGCGTATGTCGGCCGGGCCTGCTGCGGATGTCTATGTGAAGCTCGCTTCGGAATATTCCGAGCTCGAGCCGGTGGTGAAGAAAATTCGCGAATACGAGAAGGCGATCTCTGAGGCCGCCGATCTCGAAGCGCTGCTTGCCGACAAGACGACCGACAAGGATATGCGCGAACTGGCGGAAATGGAGCTTCCGGAGATCGAGAGCCGTATCGAAGAGCTCGAGAAGGACATGCAGGTCCTGCTGCTGCCGAAGGATGCTGCGGACGAAAAAAGTGCGATCCTCGAAATACGCGCCGGGACCGGCGGTTCCGAGGCGGCACTGTTTGCCGGCGATCTGTTCCGCATGTATGAGCGTTTTGCTGCTTCCAAGGGCTGGAAGGTGGAAGTGCTCTCTGCAAGCGAGGGTGAAGCCGGCGGTTATAAGGAAATCATCGCCACGATCAGTGGGCGAGGGGTGTTCTCCAAGCTGAAATTCGAGTCCGGCGTTCACCGGGTGCAGCGCGTGCCGGAAACGGAAGCAAGCGGCCGCATCCACACGTCTGCGGCCACCGTCGCGGTGCTACCGGAAGCGGAAGAAATCGATATCGAAATCCGCCCGGAAGATATCCGCATCGATACGATGCGTGCGTCGGGCGCCGGCGGCCAGCACGTCAACACCACCGATTCCGCCGTTCGCATCACCCATTTGCCGACAGGGCTGATCGTGACGAGCTCGGAGAAATCGCAGCATCAGAACCGCGCCAAAGCCATGCAGGTTCTTCGTTCACGACTTTACGATATTGAGCGCCAGAAGGTGGACAGTGAACGTTCGGCCGACCGCAAGAGCCAGGTGGGCTCTGGCGACCGCTCCGAGCGCATCCGCACCTATAATTTTCCTCAGGGCCGTGTCACCGATCACCGTATCAATCTCACGCTCTACAAGCTGGACCGGATGATCGAAGGCGAGATTGATGAGCTCGTGGATGCGCTGATCGCCGATTATCAGGCGGGGCAGCTGGCGCAACTCGGCGAGCAGCATTGAGCGCGCCGGCCGGGGCCACTGTCGCAAGTGAACTTGCCGCGGCCCGCAAGCGGCTGCGGGCGGCGGGGATCGCCGATCCACTTCTCGATGCGCGTCTCCTGATTGCCGAAGTCGTCGGTTTTTCGTTGACCGACTTCGTGATGAAGCCGGACCGGTCGCTCACGACCGAGGAGCAAGCCCGAATTGATGCGATGATCGAAAGACGCGCCGCCGGCGAGCCTGTTCACCGCATCCTGGGCCATCGGGAGTTTCATGGCCTGGATCTTCTTTTGTCGAGGGAAACGCTCGAGCCGCGCCCTGATACGGAGGTTCTGGTAGACACGCTGCTGCCTGCCTTGAAGGCTGCCGTTTCAGCCAGGGGCAGCGCGCGTATTCTCGATCTGGGCACAGGCACGGGGGCGATCTGTCTCGCGCTTTTGAAGGAATGCCCGGAGGCGACCGGTGTTGGCAGCGATATCTCCGCCGACGCGCTGGAGACAGCCTCGAGAAACGCATTCCGAAATGATCTCGGCGGTCGTTTCGAACCCGTGCAAAGCGACTGGTTCGAAAAAATCTCTGGCCGCTTTGACATAATTGTGTCGAATCCGCCTTATATAAGAAGCGATATCGTCGCAACGCTTGACCGAGAGGTTCGTCATCATGATCCTCTGGCGGCGCTGGATGGAGGTCAGGACGGCCTTGCACCGTACCGCCTCATCGCTGCCGAAGCAGGCCGCTTTCTTGTGGAAAACGGGATTGTCGGTGTGGAGATCGGTTTCGATCAAAGGCTTGATGTTTCCGCTATATTTTCTTCCCACGGCTTCTCTCTTCTGGACGCCGTCAAGGATTATGGCGGTAATGATAGAGTTTTGACCTTCCGGAGATAGTTGACGGCGATATGTCTGCGGAATTTTTTGCAAGGATATTTTGCACAGCAAAAGAAAAGGCTTGGATTTCCGCGGGAAGCGGGATAGTTTGCGGCCACATGCCGGGTGGCTGAGGACGAACTGAGATTCGTCAGGGTATGGGTCAGTCCCGAAGCGGGTTCTTTAAAGAGCCCTGAAAGGCTGGGCGTTTCCGGCATGTGAATCAGTAAACTTTGTTCGCAGACGGCTCGGTGCAGCATTTGCGCGACCGGTCGTCTTACGCGAGGTCTTGTCCGGAGGTATCTCGGCAGGGCGCGTGATGGAGCAATTTCAGGAAAAATTTCCAGCGGTTTTCCGCCCGGAATTGCATGAAAACAACCAGATTATCAGCAAAACAGAATTCAGGTGAGCAATTGATGAGGCCAGGACAGCAAAACAAGCGCGGCCGGGGGCGTGGAAACAACAACAATAATAATGGTGGCGGTAACAACAACTTCAACCGCAAGGGCGGTAACCCGCTGACCAGGACTTATGACAGTTCCGGCCCCGATGTTAAAATCCGTGGCACAGCCCAGCACATAGCGGAAAAATACGCGGCTCTGGCGCGCGACGCACAGAGTTCCGGCGACCGCGTGATGGCTGAAAACTATCTGCAGCACGCTGAACATTATAACCGCATCATCGCGTCGGCTCAGGCGCAGATGCAGGAACGCTTCCAGCGCGACGACCGCGGCGAGTATAACGCCGCCGACGCCGACGAGATGGATGTGAACGATGGTGACGAAGGCGCCATTGCACCGCAGCATCAGGCCGAACAGGCCGAGCGCGCGCAGCAGCCCGAACGCCAGGAGCGCGCCGAACGGAACGAGCAGCGCCAGGAGCGCCGTGAACGTCCCGACCGCCGTGAGCGGCAGGAGCGTCAGCCACGCCAGCAGGTGAGCACAGACCAGCAGCCTCCGGTTTATGACGCCAGTCAGGCGCCGCAGCCCGTCATCGAGGGTACGCCGATGGAGGTGGCCGTCGAAGAGGAACAGCAGCAGGCGGAAGCTCCAGCCGAACGCGCACCGAAGACGCGCCGGGCGACCGGTCCGCGCCAGCGCCGTCCACGTCGCACTGCGGCTGCCGAAGGTGCCGAAGGTGAAGATGCAGGAGCCGGTGAAGGGGCCGCTCCCGCCACGCTTGAAAACGCCGCGGAATAAACAGCGAAGGCAGACATGCCCCAGACTGAAAAACTCCGGCTCGCCGGAGTTTTTTTATTTTGGCGCGCCAAGCTCTATGACTGCGCGCGCCGGCATGGCTAGCAGGGTGAAGCTGACGCCCGTCAACTTCCTGGGAAAATTTCTCGACGGCCGGATTTCTTCCCCTTTAAACCGATGAAAATGCCTCCCATATTCGAGCAGGATGGAAGGTTGCCGACACTGCTGGCGACCGACCATCGAGAGGCGGCGATCGTGAAATCCTTAAACACGGCTGTCGTAGCGGGGCTTGCCTTTTGAGGGAGCCCCAACCCTAACACCCGGAGCCGTGCCGAAAGCGGGCGGGCCGGTCTATGGAGGTTCGACTATGAATATTGAAAAATACTCCGAGCGCGTTCGCGGTTTTCTGCAATCGGCGCAGACCTTTGCGCTGGCCGAAAACCATCAGCAGTTTTCGCCCGAGCATGTTCTCAAGGTGCTGCTCGATGACGAGCAGGGTATGGCGGCATCGCTGATCGAGCGGGCTGGCGGCGACGCGAAAGAAGCGCGTCTTGCCAATGATGCCGCACTGGCAAAATTACCGAAGGTATCCGGTGGCAATGGCGGCCTTTCGCTGACGGCTCCCCTTGCAAAGGTGTTTTCCACCGCCGAAGACCTGGCCAAAAAGGCTGGCGATAGTTTCGTGACCGTCGAGCGTCTTCTGCAGGCGCTTGCGATTGAAAGCTCTGCTTCCACTTCGGCTTCCCTGAAGAAGGCCGGCGTGACGGCGCAGGCGCTCAATCAGGTCATCAATGATATCCGCAAGGGCCGCACGGCTGACAGCGCCAATGCCGAACAGGGCTTTGACGCGCTGAAGAAGTTCGCGCGCGACCTGACGGAAGAGGCCCGCGAAGGCAAGCTGGACCCTGTTATTGGCCGCGACGATGAAATTCGCCGTACCATTCAGGTGCTGTCTCGCCGTACAAAGAACAATCCCGTGCTGATCGGTGAACCTGGCGTCGGTAAGACGGCGATTGCCGAAGGCCTCGCCCTGCGCATCGTCAATGGCGATGTGCCCGAAAGCCTCAAAGACAAGAAGCTGATGGCGCTCGATATGGGCGCGCTGATCGCAGGTGCGAAATATCGCGGTGAGTTCGAAGAGCGCCTGAAGGCTGTCCTCAACGAGGTGCAGTCTGAAAATGGCGGCATCATCCTCTTCATCGACGAAATGCATACACTGGTCGGCGCCGGTAAGGCGGATGGGGCGATGGATGCCTCCAATCTGCTGAAGCCCGCGCTTGCCCGCGGTGAGCTGCACTGCGTTGGCGCCACCACGCTCGACGAATATCGCAAGCATGTGGAGAAGGATCCGGCCCTTGCCCGCCGTTTCCAGCCCGTGCTGGTGGATGAACCGACCGTTGAGGACACGATCTCGATCCTGCGCGGGTTGAAGGAAAAATACGAACAGCACCACAAGGTCCGTATCTCGGATTCGGCCCTGGTTGCGGCTGCGACGCTTTCCAATCGCTATATCACCGACCGTTTCCTGCCGGATAAGGCAATCGACCTGATGGACGAAGCCGCGTCGCGTCTTCGCATGCAGGTGGATTCCAAGCCGGAAGAACTGGACGAACTGGATCGCCGCATCATCCAGCTCAAGATCGAGCGCGAAGCCCTGAAGCAGGAGACGGACCAGTCTTCTGTCGACCGGCTCAAGAAGCTCGAGGGTGAACTGGCGGATACGGAAGAGAAGGCCGATGCGCTGACGGCCCGCTGGCAGGCGGAAAAGCAGAAGCTCGGCCACGCCGCCGATCTCAAGAAACGGCTGGACGAAGCCCGCAACGAACTGGCGATCGCGCAGCGCAACGGTCAGTTCCAGCGCGCCGGTGAATTGACCTACGGCATCATTCCGGGGATCGAAAAGGAACTGGCTGCGGCGGAAGCGCGGGACAGCAGCGGTGCCGGCTCGATGGTTCAGGAAGTGGTGACGGCGGACAACATCGCGCATGTCGTTTCCCGCTGGACCGGCATTCCGGTTGACAAGATGCTCGAAGGCCAGCGCGAAAAGCTGTTGCGCATGGAAGACGAACTTGCCAAGTCCGTTGTCGGGCAGGGTGAGGCCGTTCAGGCCGTGTCCAAGGCGGTTCGCCGTTCGCGTGCCGGCCTGCAGGATCCCAACCGGCCGATCGGTTCGTTCATCTTCCTCGGCCCGACGGGCGTGGGCAAGACCGAGCTGACCAAGTCGCTGGCCCGCTTCCTGTTCGACGACGAAACCGCGATGGTTCGCCTCGACATGTCGGAATATATGGAGAAACACTCCGTTGCCCGGCTCATCGGTGCGCCTCCCGGCTATGTCGGTTACGAGGAGGGCGGGGCGCTCACGGAAGCGGTTCGCCGCCGGCCTTATCAGGTCGTGCTGTTCGACGAGATCGAAAAAGCGCATCCGGATGTCTTCAACGTCCTGCTGCAGGTGCTGGATGATGGCCGCCTGACGGATGGCCAGGGCCGCACCGTCGATTTCAAGAACACCATCATCATCATGACCTCGAACCTCGGTTCGGAATTCATGACGCAGATGGGTGACAATGACGACGTGGATTCGGTTCGCGAACTGGTGATGGAGCGTGTCCGGTCGCATTTCCGGCCGGAGTTCCTCAATCGTATCGATGATATCATCCTCTTCCATCGCCTGCGGCGGGACGAGATGGGTGCCATCGTGGAAATCCAGTTGAAGCGGCTCGTTTCGCTGCTGGGAGATCGCAAGATTTCGCTCGAACTGGATGAGGATGCCCGTAACTGGCTTGCCAACAAAGGCTACGATCCCGCCTATGGCGCTCGTCCGCTGAAGCGGGTGATCCAGAAGGCGGTTCAGGACAGGCTTGCGGAAATGATCCTTGGCGGGGAAATCCCCGATGGTTCGCGGGTGAAGGTGACCTCTGGAACCGACCGGCTGCTGTTCAAGGTCAAGCCGCCAAAAGCCGAGGCCGACACTGAGGCCGCCGACGCTGCATAAAAAAAGGGCTCCGGAAACGGGGCCCTTTTCCTATAAGCGGACCCTGTTGATCTGAAATCCGCTGCCGATCAGCGGCTTGCCACCTGATTGGACTTTTCTTCGATATTCAGCAGATTGTCGATGCGTTTTCTCTCGTCGGAGAAACGCGCCAGCGCCTCGCCGGAAAGCGACTTGCCGCCCGGCAGACGCACCTTCATCGCGTCCACCTTGGTGCCGTTGACGATCAGCTCGTAGTGCAGATGCGCGCCGGTCGAAAGACCGGTCGACCCCACATAGCCGATGACCTGACCCTGCCGGACCTTTGCCCCCTCGGTGACCCCCTTGGCGATCGCGCTCTGGTGGTTATAGGAAGAGACATAGCCATTGGCATGGCGGATCAGGGTCTGGTTGCCGTAACCGGAAGCCCATCCGGCCTTCTCGACAGTGCCGTTACCCGTTGCGATAATCGGCGTGCCCCGGGCGGCGGCCCAGTCTGTTCCCGTATGCATGCGGCTGAATTTCAGCACGGGATGGCGGCGCATCCCGAAACCGGAGGTCATGCGGCCGTTTGGAACCGGGTTGCGCAACAGGAACTGCCGGATGCTTTTGCCGTTTTCATCGAAATAATCGATGCTGTTGTCTTCCGGATTCTGGAACCGGTAAAAGCGTGTCTCGTTGTCGCCGAACTTGGCATTGACATAGAGCAGCTCCGACTTGTCCGTCGCCTTGCCATCCGCATCTTCCACGGAGAAGAAGGCTTCGAGCGTGTCCGCGGGCTTGAGCTGCGCCTGGAAATCGACGCTGCTGGCCAGAAGCTTGATCAACTGCGAGACCATGCCCTGGTTCATGCCGTAAGCAAGCGCGGCGCGGTACACCCCGTCATAGACGCTTGGCAGATCGCGCCCCGCCGCAGGTGCGGGTGTGCTGTCAAAGGCGGTCGCCACCGCGTCCAGTTTCGGTGGTTCGCTGGCCTTGATGAAGCGCTTGCGGTCATCGACGGCCATGGTGACCATGTGGCGGCCCTTGCGGTAAAGGCTCACGCGCACGATATCGCTTTTCTCGTCTTCCTGAAGGATGCCGACGCGCAGCACATCGCCGCTTTCCACATTGTTCGACTGGATTTGCGGTGCCAGCAGGCCGGCAATCTCCGAAGACTGTGCCTTCGAATAACCTGCGCCGAAAAGCGCGGCCTCGATGGTTTCGGTCTGGCGGGCAGGGATCACGTCATCGGCATATTCCTTGACGGGAACGGAGGCCGATTGTGGTGTCGAGACCGACATGTTCTGTTCGACGACGCGGGCGGCCAGGCCGGCGGTGATGTCGACGTCGCCTTCGTCATTATCGAAACGGCGTGGATCGATGTAATAAAGCGCGGCAAGCTGTTCGTTGCCGTCCGTCAGGATCGAGCCGTTGGAACGCACGGCTTCCTCCACCTCATCGAAGCTCAGCGAGCCGGCGAAGGGGAATTTGGAATGCTGCACGGGAAAGGCAACGGTCTTCAGGCTGACTTCGGATTCGACCTCGGAACCGTAAATCGTTCCCGTCCTGCTCGGTGCAGGTGCCGACGCGTCCTTGTCGTCATTGCTGGCGAAGATATTAAGGGGATCGAAGGCTGGATAGTCGTCCTGCTTGGCGTAATTTGCCGCAAGCGGAATTTTCACGTGGGAGAATGGCACCTTTCGGACCACTTCCTTGTCGCCTTCGTTGATGACCGTCGAGACTTCCATGATCGAGCGGTCGGACGGTCGCGCGGCAATATTCGGTGCCACGAGGCGCGTGCCGCGACGGGCTGCCTCCGTCACGTTGTTGCCCATATCCGCCTTGGCGAAGGCTTCGGCGGGGATGGCAAGCTGCTGACGTCCGTCGAGAGCGGCGAACAGGGCCACACCCATCAATATGGAAGAGGTAATACCAGTGAGGAACGTGCCGGAAAGCCATCGAAGCGAAATTTCGCGGCGATCGGGTGCACGTCGCCCTTCCGCCAGAATTGGCGGTTCCGTGCCTAGCGACCGGATCACGTTGCGATCCGCAGTCATACTGGCTGTGCCCCGTCGGTCATGCGCTCTCCAGAAACTTCAGGCGAAGATGTGCAACTTTCAAAGCCGCGAGTCAAATCCATCGACACCATGGCTAAAGGTTTGCAGCGCGCTTTATAGGATATGCGCAGGCATGCCCCATGTTAACGCTTCGTTGACAAACCAATTAGTGAGGAACCGGGCCAAAAGAAGGCACGCCCCGGTTCTTGCGGGCCTTCGGGATCTTCTCCTGTGCAAAATCGCTGCGTTTAACAGGGGCCCGTCGGCCGGCATTCCCAGGAAACCGAAATAACATATTAAATTCAGATGCTTGTCGAATTTTCTGAGTTTTTCGAATTTGGCCTGTTGACTTGTTCGGTGGGGTTCTCTTATAAGTCCGCTCACTGAACGAGGGCGGCGGCGCTGCTGGCGACGAAGTCTTTCGTTCTAAATAAATC